>LWDK01000031.1 GCA_002083485.1 Proteobacteria bacterium SG_bin7
ATAAAGCATAAGGAATTTAGAGTTCTAGCATGGCCAAAGAAAAAATAGCAAGAATTAGTTTATAACTTTTTGGAATCATTAAATTATTTCAATTGTTCGCTAAGTTTTTAGGCCTTGTCGTTTAAAGTTCGTAGAAATCAATTCCTAAAACATAAAGTAGTTCCTCTCTAGAAAACTCCATGGCTTCATTCGAGCCCCTCACTGTTTTAACTAACAAGTTCTTGATTTGTTGGGCCGCCTCCGCTGATAAAGACATAATCGTTGAGTAGTGAAAATTATCCGCGTTCTGTTCTTCGAGTTTTATTAATGTTTGCAGGCGCCAATTTGCGTGATGCTTGAAAACCAACGGCGAGTCTTTACCCAAGTGTGTACTCTGTGTTCCCATATCAAAATGATCATTCTTTCGAATGACGAGTCCCGCTGCAAGCAAGAATTCTAAAATCTCTGCAACTCTCCTTTCGCTAATTCCGAGTTTTTGTGAAATTGATTTTAGTGTCTGGTATTCTTTAATGGACGTCGCCACCTGAACCGCAGCAAATTGCCAGGAGCTATAGAATCTTTCACGATGTTCATCTGACACATTTGATTTGGCCTTAACTTGCTCTTTGAGATTTTTTTTCTTTTCAAGAATTTCTTGTATTAACTTATCAAAATAATTTTTTAGAGAAACTGTACCCGCGCGACTTCGCTGCGCAAGAATCAGAAAGAAGTGTGCCTCATCATTAGTGTGACCAAAAAATTTATTGGCCTTATCAGCTTGCTCTAAACTCAAATCTGCCTTCGCATGCAGAACTTGCGACAAAAAGGACTCCTGAATTTCTGCGGTTTTCGCAAAGTCCTTCTTCGCGCCGTGACCTCTGAGTTTCAAAGTGTCGGAAATATAGGACTTATAATCCACATAATCATAAATGTTAAGTTCCATAATTAATTATAAGTTAAATTATTATTCAAAACTTTATAATTTTTAAAGTGACCAATTTGACGCTTTGCGGTATATTAATTGCATATTCAAAGGATGTTGTTATGTTATTGAAAATACTTAAGACTTTTAATATTTTGGCTCTCATCCTCACGGCCAGCCCGCTTGCCCACGGAAAAGACATAGATCGCGGCGCCGGAGGTGGCGGTGACGGCCTAATCGCCCTTCTTAACGAGGGCCTCATCTATAATGATTACAAAAAACAAAGGTCAATTTATCATCGTTCCTCGCTGAAATTCTATGAAGATGAGTTTTGTAAGGCGATGAAAAAAGGCCTCCAGAGTGGAATAAGCTTTCCGGCCGAAGCTTCAACAAGGGCCAATGAAATTTGTGCGAGTCCGGGAAGCAAGATAGTGGCGCAACATGGCTACTTGGTTTCGCCCGAAAACACTCGACTTATGGCAAAAAACTATCCCGAGTTATCGAAGATCGAACTCAGTACTTATCGCATCGAAGAACTGCGCAGCGAATTGCCTCCTGATCTCTTCCAGTTAGCCATGGAGATTGTCGGTGTTCATGAAGTCCTAAGTCTTTTGAAAATTGAAAGTAGCAATGACTATCACTTGAGTCATAAAATCATGTACCTATCAAACGTTGATTTCTCAATAGAAACTCTAGAAAAGTATGGTTTTAGGAGCATGAATTCTCTGGAACTTGCACTGGGTGCAAAGGCACTCAATTACGATTTCTCAAAACGTTACAATGAGTTTTACGGTGGATTGAGGATGTATGTACTGCGTGATTTCCTCGCGACATTTTCTCCGGTCTTTGACGAAGAAATTACCGCGACCATCGGCGACGATTACCTACTGGATTTTCAAAAAAGGAAAGTCCAGCGAGGCAGCCGTTATATGGTGCCGTGGAACGATGCCATGCTCGAGCCGATTAAGGAACGGTTAGAAAAAAATATTAATCGTCGAAATCGGTTAGAAGTTTACACAAAACCTTCTTGGGCTTTGGCAATGCAACTGCACCAAATACTATTAGCAATTCAAAAACTTGAAAACCTCAGTGACTACAAGATAGTAGTTTCCAGAAGCTATATTCCTTTGATCGAAAATAAATTAAAAATAAACAGAGGCGAAAAAATAATCGAAATTAAGATTCAGGATAACCTCAGCAAAAAACTCCATAAACTGCAAAAAAACATCAAATTCGAATTTATTAGAGACTATTACTTTGAGCCGCCACCTCGACATATTACCAAGTTAATTCAGGATTGGCTTGAAATCGATATCGGACAGATGGACGCCACTTTCGCCATTTTACCTATGGCTGCTGGTTTTGAAATCGACTCTAGAAAACCTGACTACCTCGACACAAAAAAAGAGAGTTCAAGCATTATGGGTAAAGAACAAGAACGTCACTCTCTAGGTCTAGTGACGTATTCGGAAATTTTAGAAGCTATTAAAGAATAAGACAAAAAATGAAAATTTGAAAGACAGGTGTAGTATGAAAAAACTCATGTTAGGCGTTATTTTGTTTACGGCCCAATTAACACTGGCAAAAAATGCAACGAAATGCTCGGACATATTTCAAACCGGTTTTTTTGATTCGCTTTTGTCAGACATAGATACAAATCTCGAAGCATGGCATCCAAAATATGGAGTAGGCTACATCACAAAAAATAGAGACAGATGGATTTTCGATCAAAACTGGGAAAGGGGCCACAGAGATATAGGGTCTAAAGTCAAAGATAAGGTCGCGATTTTGCTCCCTGAAATTGATGGACTTGATTCTCTAAATCCAGCTCTCGGTTACAATTTCAAAACAATTCTGGATGTCAAAAGAGATATGCCCCTCTACCACAATGGCAAATTCTATAAGACTTACGCTGTTTTGGCCGACCGGAAAATATTAGTTCGTGGTAACGAGGGCCTTATCAAGCTAAGTCAGGATCAAGTAAAAAGAGGAATACTCGCATTGTCGCCACAGTTTCTAAAAACCGGTGAAGTACTGTATGTCGTGATTGATGGGGAAGTAAACGGCGTAGCCAGGATCACCGATATCAATGGACTATTTGCAGAAATATATTTTGAGCTCGATAAAGATCATTTCCAGTCCAGTATTTACAGGAAATATAGCCACAGAATAATTCGAGTTCCCATCTCATATTTAAGTCGACAGAGCAAGGGGTTCACGAAAACCACTTTTACCATGAGGTCTGCCTCTCCGAAGCGTCTCATAGCCGAAAGAAATCTTACAAAAAGCCACCTCGCAAAGCAAGACCTTAGTGATTTACAACTATTAGAAGGTAAGCGAGAAGAACTGGCGGAATTAAAAATAGAACTTCGTCAGGTTGAAAACGAAATCGGAGAAGTTGGTGGCCCACTAGGTATGGATCTGGATTTTTGGGAGCGAGAGGAGCTCAGAGGCCTGCAAAGTCAACAAGAACGCTTAGAAGACACAATTACATTGCTTGAACAAGAGATAGAATCTTTAGAAAATTAACACTACCAAAGTTTTTTGTCGATCGTGATGGCACCTGCGTTACCCGGCCAGGCCAAAGATAAAGATTCTTACAGAGGTTTTGACTGAGTAACAATATTGCTGTTAGCATTTGAACGCCATGAGAATCGGTATTTTGTTTTTCTTTCTATTTAGTATCGCCGCAGCTGAAACAGTGACGTCTCATGAAGCCCTTCCATCCCATGCCTGTACAGCTATACAAAGTGATGTTGACCTTAACGATACAACATCGGGTTTGTCTTGTTCGGCAGAAACCGATGAGGAAGGCAGCATTCCTGAATTTGTTGAATTTAATTGTTCCGATTTTAAATCTGTTCCTTGTGCCAATATATCTTTTCAATTGAAAGATTATCACTCGAATTTATTTCGACCGCCAAATCTAGCTTAATTCTAAGCTCGGCCTCATTTAAAATAATAATAAATAGATTTCAAAATGAAATTAAGGAACTGTCTTATGGAAACTCAAGCTTCTTGGAAAGAATCTTTAGAAAAACTCATTCAAGGTAACATGCGCTTTCGCATGGGATTACGCTCGGTAGAGTCGTTTGCCAGCGCGCTACGCCTCAAAGAACTCGCCGAAAAAGGCCAGAGCCCAAGCGCCATAATACTTACCTGTTCTGACTCTCGGGTGCCAACAGAGATTCTTTTTGATAAAGGAGTTGGTGACCTCTTTGTGATTCGAGTCGCTGGTAATGTGATTTCAGATACAACAATTGCTAGCATTGAGTATGCCGCTATGATTCTCAACACCCCCCTATGTGTTGTCATGGGACATACTCAATGCGGTGCTATTCAAGCCGCTCTCAATGTTGTGCGTGCCCCAAATACAATGGCGACGAAAAGCATAGACAATCTCTTAAAGAAAATTGTTCCGGGGTTAAAACAAATAGTCGATCGGGCTTCGACGAACGATGACCACACTCTTTTACAACACTGTGTCGTTCACAATGTAAAGGCTCAAGTAGGTTCAATTCTAGAAGTTAGCGGAATGCTGCGTGACCGCGCTGACCAGGGGAAGTTTCGCATCGTCGGTGCTATCTATAATCTTCACGATGGCGCGGTTGATTTTGACACCAAAGACATTCCAGATCTTAAAATTGAAAACCCATTGCAAATGCCCGTATTCAAGGAATTCAAATGAGATATTTACGCGATGATGTTGTTGCCAGCCTTATTGTATTTATAGTTGCTCTTCCTTTGAGTTTAGGGATCGCTCTCGCTTCTGGAGGAACTCCAGAAGCGGGGCTTATCACGGCTGTCGTTGGTGGTATAATATGTGGACTCATGTCGGGGGCGCCCTTAGTGGTTGCCGGTCCCGCCGCGGGATTAAGTGCCTTTGTTTATCAGTTAATTCAAGAGCATGGGATTGCCACCCTCGCAGTGATTACCGTTCTTGCCGGAACGATTCAGTTCGCCATGGGAATATTCAGGTTAGGAAAAGTTTTTAAGTTCGTACCAAAATCCATTTTGGAAGGAATGTTGAGCGTCATTGGTTTTATCATTGCGACTCTTCAAGTTCACGTTCTCTTAGGAGGTCAGATCCCAAGCACAACAGTAAGCGCAATTGTGACGCTTCCTAATGCTGTAAAAAATACTTTCATTCCTATTCTTGTCTGTGGTCTTGTCGCTATTACCATCCAACTTTTTTGGCATAAGCTACCCAAAAAAGTTTCCTGGGTTCCTGGTGCTCTGCCGGCAGTCATCGCTGCGACTTTGCTCAGTCTACTGTGGGAAATGCCGCGCGTAAAGATTTCTAGCCTGATCCCCAATCAATTTCCAGATCTTTTCAGTTTCACCTATGACGTGAACGGAGTTGTTATCGCAGCCTTTGGACTCGCGATCGTTGCGAGCGCTGAAACTTTACTCACCGCAATTGCTATCGACGGGTTTACGAAAGGAAAGGTAAGTCCGGCAAATTTAGACAAGGAGCTATTAGCTCATGGGGTTGCAAACTCTGTTTCGGGTATCGTCGGAGGATTGCCAATGACTGGCGTTATCGTTCGCAGTGCCGTTAATGTTACTTCAGGCGCACGTACTCGTCTTTCAACAATTCTTCATGGAGTTTGGATTTTATTTTTTGTGGTCCTGTTTCCGACAATTCTTAATAGCATTCCACTTACCGCGCTTGCAGCGATCCTCGTCGTTACGGGGTTTAAACTTCTCAATCTAAAAGAATTTATTCATGTCTGCAAAACCTCGAAGTTACAAGGAGCATTGTGGGCAATTACCTTCGTAGGCATCCTATCCACCGACTTACTAACAGGACTCATTTGTAGTATTTCAATTTATGCCGTCGTTGTGTTAACAAAAAGGATGACCCAACAAGCCTGACAATTTCAGGTTTTCTGACGTTGTGAATTGCCGTTAATCTTAGAAACCCAATCCAATACCCAGAGTTATAGTCTGGGTATTGTTTTTGGGTTCGACAAGTAAATCTACGCCGTCAAACCCCGTTTCGGAGGCTTCAACATCCCATCTATGCAGATTTAGAAAAATTATTGTCGCTGGATTTGAACCAAACATCCAACCAACTTCACCTCCAAATCCAGTTCCAGAATTTTGTTTGAATTCAACGTCAGTCCTACCACCGCCCGTATCCGACATATGAGACCGGTTTAGTCCACCCGCCCAAATATCATACTCAACGCGATAATAAATTGAACCACTGGTATACTTTAAAATGATCGGAACAAAATTGTATTCAGTCCGACGCCGGTAAGAAATTACCATGTCGTTATACCAAAATCTTCGTCCATACCCGATGGATATCTGAAACGGAGAAAAATTGGCATTTAGATACAGCCTCGCATCGGCAATGTAATCCCGAGTAATAGTTTGAACGGGAGTTCCCGAAAAAGTCGCACCATCATAGAACAACCTCCCATCCCAGTAACCACCGAAAACACTGACATTCCAACTCGCTCCGAGACCATAAAAAAATTCGCCTTGCACGCCACCATTACCGCCTTTTTCAGTCATCGCTCCCGGCTCTTCATAATTCATTTGGCTGTAAGTCAAACCTAGAACCAACAGCTGATTCGACGACTCCTGCGAAATTGCAACAATTGGCAAGGTTAAAAACAGTAAAACTAAACTTGTTTTCATAATAATAAATAATCAGTTAATATTTAGCCGAAAAACTAATTGGATCCAAGGCAACCACAGCGCGTTCAAGTGCTACGCCTCGAGATCCTTTTACCCAAATATGATCAGTCGGCTGCAATTGATTTTTAATTTTTTCTGCAACCTCAACATCAAATTGGGGACTCACTAAGAATTCTTTTTTAAATCCCTTAGACTTTAATCCCCGTTCAAATGCCTCGCTAGGTAAACCCACAAACCAAATCAAATCAAAATTTCCGCATGCGGCTTTCTCGCCAATTTCTGTGTGGAGTGTATCCCTAGCCTCTCCAGTCTCTCGCATCTCGCCAATAATGGCGATTCTCTTTCCCGAAACCTTTACAAATTTACTGTTTTCGATCATCGCTGCCATACTTTCTGGGTTGGCGTTGTAACCATCAAACAATAACTCTGCTCCAGACTTCAGTTTCACTTTTTGATTTCTCCCCCAAGGAGTTTTACATAAATTCAAACTGCCCCAAATCTTCAGCGGCTCAATTCGTAAACTCAGCGCTAGGGCAGCTGCTCCCATGAGATTATAAACGTTGTGAGACCCAAAAATTTCTACTTTTGCGTTTCCCAAAACACCACCAATGGACCCCTTAACCTCAATACTGTCTACGCTCTCACCGGCAACCTCTAAAAATATGTGCGCATCCCTATTTTTTCCCGAAAATGTAATACATTTGGTGTTTTTATATTTTTGATACATTTTTTCTGTAAAAGGATTGTCGAGGTTAAATATTCTCAAAACATTTTTGTTGTTTATTTGATAGATTTCTTCTTTTGCCTTAGCAACATTCTCTATGCTACCCAAGCCTTCCAAATGCACACGACCGACGTTGGTAACCAGAACCACATCAGGCTCAGCAATTTCACAGAGAGTTGTAATCTCACCGAGATGATTCATGCCCATTTCGATCACGGCGACTTCATGTTCGGTTTTAATATTTAACAAACTTAAAGGGACACCCCAATGATTATTAAAACTTCCTTTATTAAAATAGGTATTCTTATGCGCGCCAATCACGGCTGCCGCGAACTCTTTTGTTGTCGTTTTACCGTTGCTTCCAGTGACTGAAAGAATTTTCGCCTTTTGTTGCCGCCGCCAATAGTGCCCTAGATCTTGCAGGGCTTTCAAAGTGTTTCCGACCGAAAATACGGTAACATCTTTTGAGAACCGATCACCTTTAGCGCGATCATGAACCAAAAGCCCCGTCGCCCCCGCCTTTACAGCTTCTGCCAAAAAATTGTGGGCATCGTACGTTGGGCCCTTCAAGGCGATAAAAAGTTTTCCACGCAGATCGGCTCGGGTATCAGTACCAATTCCATTAAACTCTCTGTATTTTTCACCGAGAATGTCGGGATGAAGAGCTGAAACAATATCCCTTAATGTCACCCCAAAACCTCTTTCACAACTTCGTGATCACTAAAATAGATTTTTTTCTCGCCAATGATTTGATAATCCTCATGACCCTTACCCGCTATCAAAACAATATCACCTTTTTGCGCAAGATTCAGGCCTATTTCAATTCCTGTTTTTCGGTCTGGTTCAATCCTGATCTTCTGATCCCTGGGAATGAATTCCAGAATCTGCTTGATAATTTTACCAGGGTCTTCTGTTCGCGGATTGTCTGAGGTGACGACAATAAAATCGGACTTCTCATAGGCAATTTTTCCCATCAATGGACGTTTGCCTTGGTCGCGGTCTCCACCACAGCCAAATACTGTTATTATTTTTGGCCTCTTACTTTTTTTAGCACGTATACCGACCAAGGTACTTAACACGTTATCAAGCGCATCATTCGTATGTGCGTAGTCAATGAAAACATTTAACCCTTTATTATTGCTAACTCGGTCTAGCCTTCCACGTGCACCAGTAGCCGTTTTTAACGCGTTCACGCAGTTTGATAGAGACATGCCGGCCGCGACACCAACCGCAAGGGCGGCGGTTGCATTATAAATATTGTGACTTCCAATCAAAGGAATATTTACTGTCGCCGGACCACGCGGCGTTTCTACCATAAAAATACTTCCACTAAAATCCTGTTCGACAATTTGAAATTGAAAATCAGAGCGACTTTGTCCGTAAGTCCATAGTTTAGAGTTACCGGAAACTTCCATTTTACGCCCATAATCATCGTCGTAATTTATAATTGCAAATTTTGATTTTTTACCTGAAGAGCCTAACAACTGGTTGAAAAGTTTTTGCTTCGCCAAAAAATAATTTTCCATAGTTTGATGATAGTCTAAATGATCGCGCGTCAGATTTGTAAAAACAGCGACGTCAAAAGGAAGCGTATCCACTCTTGACTGTGTCAAAGCGTGACTTGAAACCTCCATAGCCACCGCGTTGGCATTTAAACTTACGAACTCTTTCAGCCTTCTATACAATGTTACAGGATCAGGCGTCGTCAGCTCAGACGTCCACACTTTTTCTTTTAAGTGATGATCAATCGTTCCTAGCACCCCGCAATTAAAGTCTCCCTGGCCAAGAACCTTCTCAATTAAATGGCAGACCGTCGTCTTACCGTTTGTCCCTGTCACACCGACACAAAACATTTTCTCGGCTGGCGCCTCAAAATAACGGCTCGCGAGTACTTCGAGTGCCCAACGAGTATCTTCAACCTTAACAACCGCACCACCAAAGCTTTTTGGGATTTTACCTTCGTCCTCAACAATTAGAGCAACTGCTCCTTTTTCAACTGCTTTATTAAGATAATTATGTCCATCAGAAGAATTTCCACGTACGGCCACAAAAACAAAACCCTTTTCAACAGCACGGGAATCAAAAGCAATTCCCTTAATATCAGAAGTGGGGCTAAAACCCCACTTTAACTGGGGATAAATTGAGAGAAGTTGCGAAAGCTTCACAATAATTTCTTAAAATAGTTTTCACAGTCTGAGACATAGTATTTTGTCTTTTTATCAGCATCCCGTTTACATGAGGCCATATGCTTTTTCTTTAACCCGGCCAATTCTGTTCCAATCTTATGGGCATTTTTCCAATCTTTAACTTTTTCAGAAAGTTTATCGAGTTGCGACTTATTTCTTCCTAAAAAGGCATCGTTTACACTGAGATCTGCACTCAGATAGCTATCTAACTGATCAATAATTCTTTGTTTTTCTTTTGGATACAATTCTAACAGGTTCGAAATATGTTTTGCTCCCCATTGAATTTTCGTTGCCGATCCTTTGGCTGCTTTATAGGCCTTCTCCGACCACTCGACAGCCTTCTCGACATTTCCGGATTGTTTTTCAATCCACGACAACGAACTCATCGTGTAATAGTCGTTAACACCTTTTTTCAGATCGTCTTGTAAGATCTGACGAGCGATGTCACCCATTCCAGCTTTATACAATATATACGTAGAGGTATTTGAGGTAAATATCCGCGAATGATCGTCTTTAACCATTAAATTTGCTTTTAACATTTCTTCTTTAATTCTAGTTTTGTCCTCATCATTCAAACCCTGATTTTTGGTCATCAATTCGTTCAAGTCCACAGCAGGATAGTAAGTCACCATGCGATCATACTCGCCTACAGGCAATTCTTTTCGAACCGCCTCAAGCGCCGTTTTGTAATTTCCGATGACAGCATCTCGCAGTGAGCTGGCCTCGGGATACAGCCCTCGGATTAAGTCTGCGGAGTAATACGCCAAAAATTCTAAATTGTATTTTACTAACGACACTCTTTCTAAAATCTCTCGCAGTCTATTATTACCTTGGTCACGAATCTTCTTTTCAAGCTTCTGATTTTTACCAAGCTCCCCAACTTTAATTACAAGAAAATTCATGTAAAGACGCGAACGTTCCTCAGGCATATTTGCAGGGACCTTTGCCTCAAGCTTTGCCAATACATCGCTCAATTTTTCTTTTTTATTTTTAAAAACTTCGTCCTGTGTCCATGAGTAGTGAGATAAATACTTCCAGTCGTCGGGGCTCACATCTTTGGATCCCTTTGCCAGTATTCGATTTACAACTTCTTCGATGGGATCAAGACGTTCGTAGGCTGCATCCAAGGTCGCCGCAAGAGATTTCGCCGGCAAGGTTGTGGTCAAACGCACGACCTCTTCGCCCTTGGAATTTAAAACCATAATCGTTGGATAACCAGAGGCTTTTAATTTCTCTCCCCATTGCTGGGAACTTTCGTTATCACCATCTAAATAGACTGCTATAAACCTCTTTGTCGCCTCGACAAACGTCGCGTCTTTAAAAACCGTGGACTTCAAAAGATTACAAGGTGGGCACCACCCAGCTCCCCAATAAACAAACAGTGCCTTGTCACTTGATTTAGCTTTTTCAAGAGCTTGCTCCATTGTTCCTGCGTACCATTGAATGCGCGGACCATTGTCTTCAGATGCCGAATTTGAATTGTCACGTTCGCAAGCCACAAAGGGCAGGATGATAAAAACAACTAAAAAAAGTTTTTTCATTAATCTCTCCATGCAAATAAACGATTTCTACCCTTAAATCTAGCCAGGAGAATTGATTTTCTCAAGGATTTTCAAGGCTCAGAATAAGACGAATTCTGTTGTCTTTGGGCATGAGCTCTCCCGGCGCCGGTACGCTTTGCTTTACCATCCCTCGGCCATGCCAAATAATGTCGAATGACTCTGGATGCAATTGTCGATAAACCTCGCGCAGAGTAAGACCACGTAGGTCTGGCATCACGTTACTGTCAACTCCGAGCTTAGCAATTTTTCTTTTTACTACTTTTTTAAGAGTATGTTGGCTTGGCAAAACATCATTTTCGGTAATTTGACTCGGTGAAATTCCCAAATGCCGCACGGCGCGGGCGGCGACCTTGGCAAATACAGGCGCTGCAACTTGCGAAGCATAGTAAGCTGTTCGTGGGTTATCAACCGCAACATAAATGACAATTCGCGGATTATTTGCTGGCAAAAAACCCGCGAAACTTGAGATGTAGGATTTGTCTAAATAACCACGGCCACCAGGATTTACTTTCTGCGCTGTTCCCGTTTTTCCAGCGACTGGATATCCTAATACTCGAGCTGACTCACCCGTTCTCTCGCCTCCCGTCACGGTTGTTAGCATCAAAGTTGTCTGTTCAGCAACGTCGACTGGCAAAACTCTTCGAATCAATTTCGGCGACGCCCGATAGAAAAAATTATTTCGTGACCCGCGAATTGACTTTACCAAATAAGGCAAATGCAGTTCGCCACCATTGGCAATAGCTGCGTACGCGTTTGCAATCTGTAAAGCCGAAGCCGCCATTCCGTGACCAAATCCAATATTACTTAACAGGTGATCGTTCCACGGAAGAGCCGCCAGGAGCCCATGGCTCTCGCCTTGAAAGTCCACTCCCGTTTTTTTACCGAACCCAAAGTCCTCTAAAATCTGTCGGTATTTTTTATCTCCCATTTCGAGTGCAATCTTTGCAGCTCCAATGTTCGAAGAAAATCCTAATATATCAGTAACGGTTAAGTTTTCGAAGCGATGTGAACTTTCAGCCTCTCCAATAGTTCTTTTACCAATCTTGAATAGCCCCTTTTCGCAATAATAACTCTTATTCGGAGATAGAGCTTTGTCACGCAGTCCTCCGGCTACCAAAATTGTTTTTAAAGTACTACCAGGCTCATACACGTCAGTTACGACACGATTTTTGTAAAACTTATTTGCTCCACTTTCGCCGGGAATATTAGGATCAAAATGCGGTACGCTTGCCATCGCCAAAACCTCCGAAGTACTTGGATCTAGCATGACGCCCCAAGCACCATCAGCTTTAAATTTTGCGACCGCACTCATTAATTCCTGCTCAAGGTCAAACTGCAAGTCACGATCAATTGTTAACTCGATATTTTCACCGTTGGGATCAGTCACTAAAATTTCATGAGGTAACATCAAGGGACGTCCACGCGCATCCTTGGGTAAGTTGACTTTCAACTTCTGACCCTTTAGTTCCTCATTATAAAATAATTCCAGTCCTTCGAGACCAGCGCCATCCGCACCCACAAATCCCAGCACAGGAGACAGCAGCTTTCCATTAGGGTAAAAACGTTTTGATTCTTCAATGAAACCAATGCCAGTAATCTTCAACGCCTCAATTTTCTCTTTCTCCGAAAAATCCAGGTGCCGCTTTAACCAAACAAATCTTCTTTGATCACCGCCGATTTTTCTCTTTATCTCTGGCGGAGAATAACCAATTAAAGGAGCAAGAGCACTTGCAACTTTTCTTGGCTTATCGATTAATTTTGGGTCCGCATAGAGGGAATAACTCGTTGTAGAGACAGCCAATTCCTGTCCATTTCTGTCGAGAATCATACCCCGTCGGGCATTTATCGAAAGGTGACTTTGATATTGCTTTTTGATCGCATTCGCTAAGCGATCGTTCGGCAGCAATTGAATATAAGCCGCCCGCAGTAAGAGCAAACACCATACCAAAAAGCAAACTGTAAATATGAGTTGTACTCTTAAGCGCATATTATTGCTTTAAAGCGATGCGATCTCCAGTCATATGGATAATCTGTCCGCGTTGCGCTTCGTTCAAAGCCAAGTAAGTTTGCGCATACGACTTAATTCGCTCCGTACGCATAACTTGCGCTAGCTTCAGAGAACGATAACGGTAGCGGTCTTTCATCAGCTTTTCCTTCTGTGCTAATTGGAGCACAGAATAACTTAGACGTCGAATATCCATTTTCATGAATACAAGAGAGAAAAGAGTTAATATCACCAAAACCACACTAATAAATGGTTTAATACTCATAAGCACCTCGCTCAAAGGCACGCAACTTTGCACTTCGGCTGCGTGGATTAAATTTTTGTTCCTCCCGGCTCGGCTTCACCACTTTTTTGCTCACTGGGCGTCCTAGCTCAGGATTGTTTTTAAAAATATTTTTAACGATACGATCTTCTAAGGAATGAAAAGTAATTACTACAGCCCGACCTTTATCAGCCAGAGCATTCATAAGTTTTGGAAGAGTTTCTTCCAGAATCTGCAACTCCCCGTTAACTTGCAATCGCAGCGCCATAAAATATTGAGTCGCCGGATTAAATCCCTTTTTCCTCCAACCACTCACACGCTCAATCATTCCCGCAAGTTGTCTCGTTGTAGTAAATAGCGTCGTTTTGCGATCATGAACAATCGCTCTGACAACACGAAATGGATTTCGAACCTCTCCTAAATTTTTAAATAGGTCGATCAATTCGTCCTCATCCCAGCCGTTAATTATATCTGCAGCTGTCATTTTCTGACTTCGATCCATACGCATATCGAGAGGACCATCATGATAAAAACTAAATCCTCTTCCGGCGTCATCAAGCTGCGGAGAACTCACTCCTAAATCCAATAAAATTCCGTCAAAGGATTTTTGCTCTACGATTTTCTTTTCGAATTCACTAAAATTTCCGTGAACTAAAGTTAAATTGCTCAGACTCAAAGCTTTCCCTGCAGCAATCGCTTCCTCATCTTGATCCATTCCCCAAACATGGACGCCTGGAAAATTCTCGATAAGCGCCTTCGTGTGACCGCCGCGACCGAAAGTTCCATCTAAAAAAACGTTTAGCGGAGTTTGCGATTCTTTGAAAACGGAAATAACCTCGTTTAACATGACCGGGGCATGCGAAAATGAAATCATCAGGACTTCTCCTTAGACTCTAAAGCCGCAACGGCTGCCAAAGTATCTTCAAAATTATCAGCAAGATCGTCGTAAAGTTTATTCCACTTGGTGGCACTCCAGATCTCGAGTTTTTCTCCCATTCCCAAGATCACGACCCGATCATCGATCTCTGCATATTCGCGCAGATTTTTTGGAACAAGGATGCGATTTTGGTTGTCAGCTTCTAGCACCTGGGCATTTGCCAAATAAAATCTTTGAAATGCCTGAATCTCGACTTTTAGCGCAGACATATTCCCGATCTTTTTTTCTAAATGCTCCCATGAGACTAAAGAGTAACCATCAAGGCAGCGCGATTTACGGTACTGTGAATTGGTCAAAACCAAAGGCAAATTGCCTAAAACATCGCGCAAGGGTGATGGTAATAGCAGTCTTCCTTTTTGATCAATCGTCGCCTCAAAGCGACCACGAAACTTTTGGTCCATCCTAGCCTCAAAAGAAAGCCCATCCATGGGCTCTTGCAGTGACTTGTAAACCACTACGGATCTATCTGATAATAGAATTACCACTTTTCCCCATGTTTTACCACTTTTTCCCACCACTATTAAACACAGGGCGTTAGATTAACTAGATTTTTGGGATGGCTTGTCAACTATGTTATAGAATTGAAGGAGATATGATCAACTGTCCAAAGTGCGGGTTTCAACAACCACCTGATGATTTTTGCGCCAGTTGCGGCGTGAATATGTCGACCTACCGGCCGGCAAAAAAACCCTTTTTTGTTGCTCTTAGAGAAAGTCGTTTCGCCCAAGCCATTGCCCTGACCTTAGTCATTGCAGTCGGACTTTTGTACTTGAAGTCAAAGATATTCCTGCACGAGGAACAGGCCACATTCTCAACCTTAGAAGAAGAAGAAAAGTCGGCTCCAAACTTCAATTTGCCCAGAATTCAACATCCACAAAGTCATCTTGAAGCAGTTAAGGGAAATGCGCCACCACAGCAAAAAGTCGCCACACTACCACTTGGGGACTCAAAGGTCATAAATGCTCCAATTCCTGTTCCAGAAGCAATGTCGGCACAGGTTATTTTTCTCGAGGTACCAAAAGCAGTATTTGAAAAAGAACTTGCCCCGTATATTAACTTTCAGGGCTCAAATAATATTCGCGGCGGATCGCTTAGTAAATTCCCTGAACAAACCGTTAAGGAGTCGAGGGACCTTGGCACACAAAACAAAGTCATACAAAAAAAAGAAATTTGGGATTTGATTAAAAGAAATCCCGCTACTCCTCAAGACCCCCAGGAGTATGGCTTCTCTTTACAAATTGAAAATACCGATAATGCTGAAAACTTACGTACTCTTCAATTTAGTTATTTAAGTCATCTACCACTCTACACGGACCGTAAAATTGCCTCTGTAGAAACCAGTGAGCTTATGGACTCAGTTAAAGTTCCCGTCAGTGGCGGTTTTTTTATTGTCGGCGGAGGTTTTCCGCGCCGCACAGGTAGCGAGACTTATCCTCTTAACGGTGGGGTATTTGACATTCTAAACTCACCGAGGTTTAAAGAGGGTGAAACCGAATTTGTAATATTGGTAATGCCCAAACCCTAAAGAGCAAAGTTAAAGAGAAGCAGATGCGTTCACAGTATAGTCTCAATGAAATCGAGCATCATTACGGTTCTAAAATTCACATACTTAATGACCCATTTGCAACGACCCTTTTAGCTGAGCTTTGCTCACCAAAAACATTTCAACCACGAATTAATCAACTCGTCGAACTTCTGTATCACAACCTGATACGTGCGGTTGCCAATGTTGAATTTGAGCAAATAAAAGTTGAAGTTCCAACGCGAATGACGGCGCACCACAGCGGTATTTTTTATGAAGGGGTAGTTTTTTCGCCTGAACAAAGAATAGTTACAGTATCGGTGGCCCGTGCCGGCCTCCTTCCCAGCCAAATCTGTTATGATCGAATGAATCAATTGTTAAATCCGGTACGCGTGCGCCAAGACCATCTCCTGGTATCCCGAGTCACAGATGACAAAGAACAAGTTCAGGGCTCACAAATTTCTGGACATAAAATTGGTGGTGATGTCGAAGAGTGTCTAATTCTTATTCCCGACCCAATGGGGGCAACAGGAAGTACCATCAAAAAAATAATCGAACATTATGAAAAAAATGTCCCGGGCAAAGCAAAAAAATATCTTGCTCTAAATCTTATTGTTACTCCAGAATATTTGCGAAATTTAAGAACTGTTCATGAGCGCTTTGAAATTTATGCTTTCCGTGTTGACCGGGGCCTTTCGTCCACTAAGGTTTTAAATTCTGTTCCGGGAACTCATTGGGATGAAGAACGCGGTCTCAATGACAAACAATACATTGTACCGGGCGGTGGTGGTTTTGGTGAAATTATGAATAATTCTTTCGTGTAAAGGAAGCAAAATGGAAAAACTAAAACTAAGGACACTTTTCAGCGAAGATGACATCTCTAAACGTATTACTCAAATGGGCGCTGACCTCACAAAAAAATTCAAGGACAAACCGACAGTGGCGATTTGCGTACTTAAGGGCTCGATGGTTTTCTTTGCCGATCTTATTCGCAATATGGATACGGACATTACGTGCGAATTTTTAGGGGTCTCAAGTTATGGTAGTGCCATGAAATCTTCAGGCGAAATCAAAATCACGCTCGATTTATCAGTCCCAATTGAAGGAAAAAATGTCCTGCTCATTGAGGACATTGTCGATACCGGGTTAACAATGAATTACCTCATACAGACTCTCTCAGCGCGAAAGCCAAAATCTATTACCACCGTCTCGTTACTTCACAAACCAAAAGCAATGGAAGTTCCGGTAAAACTCGACATCGTAGGTTTTGAAATTTCAAATGAGTTTGTGGTTGGTTATGGACTAGACTATCAGGGCTATTACAGAAATTTACCGTTCATAGCCCAAGTTCAAAGTATTAACTAATTTACTTTTTTAAGAAGAACCTTTTCGAGACAGTGATTTAAGACGCTGCTAATATCGTCGGTACCGTAGTCAAAAACGACACATGTTGCGAACTTCTCTCGATCCGCAATATAATTCTGGGGAATACAAACCTTTTGCCGACGCGCTGCCATGTTACAAAAATTCATCGCATAAACTGGTGTGACACCCAAATAAATTAAGTCACCAACGCAGTCAGGATAATATTTCTGAACCACTTGGCTTTGCATCTCCGAACAAGTACCTCCGGCACTTATTGCACAAGACTCATCGGCGGCCACTTTTTCGAATCCCAAACGCTGCATCTTGATAGTACACTCCAGAAGCACTTCGTGAGGAAACGAGTTAGCATTAATAGACTGAGAAAGTAATAAAATTGAAATAAATGTTTTCATAGACTTAAAAATCGCATTTATTGGACCAAGTTGCAAATAAAACTTGTCCAGCCCACTGGCACAGCCATTGCTAGGAAACCTCGGAGAGACCCCATTATTATTTACCGAGGGTTGGTGTATGAGAATTCGAATTTACGGCAAAATAGTTCAAAAAACGTCACACTTGATCATCATTACCATTATTTCGGTTCTGTGCCTATTTAACTGGTCACTTGCCCATGAAAATAGATGGCAGTTTCGAAATGACATCTTCGATTGGTGCGGAAAGGACCCAAGATATTACTCAGAGACACTAAATGTTCACCAAGAAAATCTATTTAGCATAGTGTCGGGGCTAAGAACGGCTCTTGCCAATAAAAAATTACGAGTTACCGAACCAAAGTTTTCTATCCGGATTGGACCATGGCACGAGGGAGTTTTTGTCGGTATAGAAATCAGAGTTTGTGAAGTTGAAAACTCAAATTCAGACACAGGCCCTAACTGTTTAGCCATGCGCTTTAAAAGGCAGTAGCCCAACACCCTTTAATGGGGAACAACAAGCTTTAAACCGGGCCTAATCTTTGAAGGCGATGTAATGTCGTTCGCTTCCATTAGTGACTTAAGTGATACTCCAAGATTGCGGGCAATATCATATAGTGTATCTCCGCGTTGAACCATGTAACTACTTGTCGTCGGTTCAGGGGAATTAACCCCAGTGACATCTGCCTTTGCAACCGTAGCACCCAGGGAAGACCCAATAAGCGGCGCATCGGCTTTTTTGGCCACATGCCGCGATTGCTTTTTAGATAATTCTTCCATTCCTCTCAGAGCAATTTCTTTTTTATCAGGGGGCACGCGGATTTCGATTCCTTTAGGCAAAATCAGACTCTTCGAACGTCCGCGGTAATTGATATGGGGGTTATATAGTTTTGCCATGTCTTCATCATTGTTAAACCAGGAAACAATATTCACCCAACTCACAGACGCCGGAGCCGTAAATGTTTCAAACACCAACTCCGGAGCCCTTTGCATCGGACCAAAATACTTGTCGGCGTTGGCTTCTACGTGCAACATGGTCAAAAAACAAATATAAAAATTTTCGCCAGCAAAACCAAAGCGCGAGCTCGTACCCTTTTCTATAATTTCTTGGAGTTCCTTGGTTTTCAATTTATTTGACATGCGAAGGAGCCCACCAGCGCCTTGATTGTAAGCCGTAATTGCCAATGGCCAAGTCTCTAAAATTTTGTAATTTAACTTCATTAAACGAATTGACGCCCTCGTAGCCACAAGGGGGTCGTTACGTTCGTCAATAAACCGATTTATTTTCATATACTGTCGGCCTGTCCTCGGCATAAATTGCCAAATCCCGCTTGCACCGACTTTTGAACGTGCAAAAATATTAAATGAACTTTCCACGAATGGTAGTCGCGATATTTCAACGGGAAGATTTTCTTCGCGAAAAATCTTTTCCATCCTTTTTAAATATCTTCCAGAATATAAAATACCTAACTGTACACGATCTTTTTGCCCAAGCTGAAAACGAGCCCGATTTTTCTTCGCGGCATTCCTAAATTTATCGGGATCTCCAATTTTCTCAAACTTCTTCCATATCTCCAGCTCTTCGGGAGTTAGCGTGGCTATGTCAAAATCTTTTTTACGCGAAACTTTGTCTAGCCTCTCTAACAAGTTCTTAATTTCGTTTTTTGCATCTTTAACTACTTTGGTCTTAGCGCGATTTTTTTGAAACGCATTTAAGTTCTGGTCTGTATTAATGCTGTTAAAATCAATCTCTCGGTAAATAACATTGATATATTTTGAATCGTGGAGAAGCCCTTGTTCGCTGGTGTAACGTGTGTAAATCTGCAACCAAAAATTAAAGCGCTCATCCATTTCTTTAGGAACCGTAAATACACCCTCAAAATAGCCAAGAGCATTATTTTGATTTGAATAGTCTGGCTTTACCCAGGGCTCACCTTTTGGTAACTCTTTTTCCGTATGCATATCGGGAAGTTCAACAGGAGTGTCGTCATTGATCATTTGATCAATTTTTTCGATTTGATCGTTGTCTAGTCCATAGGCAAAAATCTCTAATGAATCCAAAGAGAGAAAGAAAAACAAAATAAGGTTTAAGAAAAATAAATATTTCATGTTAGAGCACGAGCGTTTCTGACAAGTTATCGAAGAAATCTCTCACCTTATACATATCGGCAGATCCATTATAAATAAAAACAAAGGTAAGTACCTGTCCCGACTTTCGCCCGGCAAACCCCGCCAATCCAATAACTCCGTTCAACATCCCAGTCTTAGCCCGCACCCAACCCTGGACATTAGGGGATGTCATACGATTCTTCAAAGTTCCATCATAACCCGAAATTGGCAAACTGGTTAAAAATTCTGGGTAGAGTCTAAAATCGTCACGAATACTTTCCAAAACCTTTGCTAAATCCTTCGCACTCATCTGATTGTTACGATTAAACCCACTGGGACTATCAAAAACAAAATCACTTTTAGAAACCCCAGCGTCGGCAATAAACTCACGAATCCTATCCAACCCTTCCTTCATGTTCCCAACTTTATCTTCACTAGGTCCTGACAAATGCTTTGTTAACATTTCCGCGACGTAATTTGAGGAGAATTTCATCATGTCACTGACAATAGATGAAAGAGGCCAACTTTCTACCTCTGCTAAGACCTCGGAGTTGCCACCTACTTTCCCGTCCCGGACGCTACCGTCTACTTTAATCCCCCTCTGATCCAAAAACGCCTGAAGATTGTAACCACTCCACAAAGTAGGTGATGAGATATTTTTGTAAATGATTTTCTCACCGTATCCTACTGGGATCGTGCCATTCACTTCTAGACGATCGCCAAATGGCTCCACTGGCTTTCGTTCGACCGATATATTTAGTTTACTTCCATCTTTAGAAGTTTTAGCGTTGTTTACTAGCTGGACGTATTTATTGGGGGGATCAAGCACAACCCTCGCGTCCTTTCCTGCCCCCTCCCCAGGTCGTACGCAAATATTTACGGAATTCCAATTAAATGACATCGCACTTACGGGCGCATCATAAGCACGATCAACGCGAACATTCTGGCGAGAATCAGAAATATAATTTTTGTCGAACAAAGTGTCATCGACAACGATATTTCCCTTAACATGTTTTAGGCCCGACCGCGAAAGATTGTTAACCAAAACCCACATCGTTTCTGAGACAAAACCCGGATCGGCCCCACCTTTTAGATATAAATCGCCATCTAGAACTCCTTCATCGGTTACTTTGCCACCTAAAATCTGGGTTTTAAATCGAGTGGTCACAGGAATTTTTCGTAAAACTGCCCCCGCGGTGGGAATTTTAGAAAGTGAGGCCAACACTCTCTTTGTATTCTCATGAAGAGAATAGATTGTGCTCTCACCATTAAGCACGTAAAGCGAGTAGTCTGCCTCTCTCCCTGGAGCTTTCTTCAAAACTTTGGTTATCGATCCACGAATGCCATCAGTTCCATCCCTTGAAAAAGCGTTCAATGAAATCGCGACGAATAAAACTAGAACTATTTTTCTCATGCCCTTAACTGTAACGAAAAAGGCAGAAAATACGATATGATTTGCGCAGGGCATAAATGATTTTTCTGTCCTCAAAAAGTTTTCTAAATTGGTGACATATGAATTTCGGTGAGTATATTAGGCGCCCGATGACTGCCGATGCAAATTTGCCAAAAGTTTTATTATTTAATTCACCTATTCCTCTCATACGAACTATTGTCGACCCGCTTGCAAAGCAATTTCAGTTTCTTCTTGCTGGCGACAATGAACAACTCGAAGAAATAATTCAAAACAACCGTGATATTTCTTCCTTCGTCATTTGCGAAATAGAATCCATCAATCAAGCCATTGATGTTTTAGAAAAAGTTCGTCGGCTATTGCCAAATTCTGCGCGTGGGATAATCGCCAACATAACTAGCGAGACAAAAGAAGTACGCGATCTTTTAGTCCAGGACCTCACCAATCAGATTCTTTCCGAAAATATGACGGCGGATACGGCTGCCATCAAATTTCTCGAGCTTAATAAAATTTCCAAACTTAAATGGCAAATAAACCAAATTGAAAAAATTGCGGCTACTGACCCGACAACCGGACTTCCAAATAGCCGCTTCTTTCAAAGCTCTATCGAGGTTCTGATTGAAAAAAGCCTTACGACAAAATCACCATTTGGCCTTATTCTTGTCGACGTCGATCAATTTAGAACTTTCAACGAAACCTTTGGCTATGGCGAAGGCGATAAAATATTAGAGGGAATTGGAGAACGCATCCGAACCCTTATTCCTGACTCGCTAAATATATTCTGCCTTGGCAGCGATGAATTCGCTGTGCTTGCTAAGGTTGAAAACAGTGAGCAGGCACATCGACTCGGCGAGATGATACGTAGAAATTTTGAAAGCACTCCATTCGTCGGCCCCAACCGTCGCCCCGCCTATGTTACGGTCAGTATCGGTGTTGCCGTCTTCCCAGACCATGGCATTCGTTATTCAGATATTATGACAACAGCTAAAGGAGCTCTGAACCAAGCTAAAAGGCGAGGTCGTAATCAGACTGTGGTCTCGCAACTCTGCTAAACATATCAAGTCGATGCAATGCAATCTATAATTATAAGCATGAAGAAAAAGGAATGGTTAATTGTTTTAGCCCCACTGTTTTTCACTTGGGGTTTAGACCGCATCACAAAAATGTGGGCCACAACCATCACGCAGGTTTATCACTACGGTCCGCTTATTATTACATTCAAAAAAAATCCCGGCGTTATGCTTGGGCTCTTTTCGGATCTCCCAGCAATTATTCGCGTGGTATGTTTATCAACGGGAGGCGCTTTCTTATTCTTCTCATTTGTGGTGATCCAGTACCTCCTACCTATCAAATCTCTGATACTGCGCTCAGGGCTTTCAATTCTCCTTGGTGGAATACTCGGCAACGTCACCGATAGAATTCTTTGGGGTTACGTCGTTGATTTTCTCATCATTGGAAATGATCAGATATCAACTGCGGTATTCAATGTGGCCGACGCCGTTCAATGGGTCGCGTATTTTATGATTTGCTATTCACTGATCCGTGAAAGCGAAATTCTTTGGCCTGAATATAATCAAAGAAATAAACTTTGGATCAACCCCAAATACCAAATCAAATACTGTTTAATATTAATTTCTGCCGGCCTGGGGTTTTCAATTATAAGCGGAGTCTTTTCTTATACCTTTCTCAAAGTCGCACTAACGGACTGGAACACAAGAGCCACGTCTAGCATCAACCACTTGTTAACGTCATTTGTGATTACGTTTGTAATCGTAAGTTTTATTTTTTCTCTCATGCTATTGTTACTTGGTCGAAGGCTTTCTCACCGCACGGTTGGGCCCATTTATGCATTTGAAAAATATATCGAAGATCTACTTTCGGGAAAATCACGAAAACTCAAATTTCGCACCGGAGACGAGTTTACACATCTTGAAGAGCTCGCTAACCGAATTCGCGACCATATCGATGCCGTGAAAGAAAAAAACGAAGATCAAGAACAAAAAAAAATCAGTAATATTTAGTAACAAACTGCTGACTTGATCTTGCCCAAGTAAAATCTTTTTACCTGCGGATCGCCCTCATCGAGAGCGGCCAAAAAGTCACCATCAGGAGAGCGCACGATTCCTTTGGGGGTCACCTGCCTTTCTCCCTTTAAACTTCCTCCCTGATAAACAATGACAACGGGTTTTTTCTTTTCAATGGCATTCAAGATAGCGCGAGTACTCTCGTTTTTTAATAGATATTCGATCGAAAAGTTTTTCCAATAAAGTTGCTTTTCCTGTAGATCAATCAAATCTCGAAGTGTTTTATCTTCACCAAGTCGCTCCAGACACTTATTGAGTAGTTCAATACACGCTTTCGCATCATCAAGCGCGCGATGGGCAGTGCCCTGATTTAAGTTCAAAACCTTTATCAAGGTTTGCAGTTTATGATTTTCTGCTTCGGTAATTATTTTTCGGGATATCAAACTCGAACACAGCACTGGCTCTTCAGGCAGAGGTAAACGGGCCCGTTCAAACTCGAGAGCTAAAAAACCCATATCGAATGGAGAATGATGGGCAACCAAAATATCTCCTCCAATAAAATCGCGGAACTCCGATATTTTCTCTCCGATACTTGGCGCAGTGGCCACCATTTCGTTGGTAATTCCATGTATGCCAATAATAAAATCAGTCATCGGGTACAGGGGTTTAATTAAGGTTTGAAACTCCCCAATAACCTGCCCACCTTCCCATTTTATCGCGGCGATTTCGCAAATTTCTCCTTCTAGAGGATAAGGTCCCGTGGCTTCAATGTCGAAACTAACGAATGTAAGCTCGGGCCAAGGCGTATCTAAAAGCACAGTAACTCCATAAGAAATGCAAATCAGGGCTATTAATCAAAGTTATATCTAAATGCCTTAAACTGTTCAAGTATTCCAGTTTTCGTCACTACTGTCTACTGTCGGAGCAGTTTGCGACAACTATACGAGCTTACAAGCCATGCGCGAGAGGGGTCTGTATATTGCACCATAGTTTTCAGTCTTGGAGACAACTTCATGCTCATTGCACGTACGATATTTTTATTCAGTCAACTTTTTGTCCTAAGCTCTACAATTGCCCAGGCAGCTAACTTTTGCAACGACCTCTTTTTAACTCAAGATATCGCGCCGGCAAAGCCATTCTTAGAGCATGAGGAAGCTTGGCGAAAAATAAAAAGTGAAATTCTGGAACTAGCATCGAAGGCACAGACTGAAGCAACAATTGACGCAACAATAGTTCAGAATAATATTCTGACTGAAAAACTCGTCGTTTTAGCAAACAGAATCCTCGATGATGCCATTCCACGTGGTTTCGATATGAGAAAAGCGTCCAAGGCCCAAGAAGATCTTTTGGATCTATTGGGGGAATTCTACATCAGCTCAGTATTCGATCCACTTCTAGGAGTAGTTGTCGAACAACCTATGCCGGTGATAGAGCAAGCCCACTTTATCCAAATTATTCGCCGAGTAATTGCGATAAGGATGACTCAGGTAAGCCCTGCAATTCAAGGCTTTCAAACCAGACAAAAAATTCAAAAAAATGACCCGTCTCCGCAGAGTAATAATATCGGATTCCTAAGGGAGCCTAAGACTACTCCGACTGACGTTATTTATACTCCAGTTTGGGATCTCGATGATGGCAGAATAACTATCCTAGAAATTCCAAGAAAAAAAATAGCAGAGATTGGTTTTAAGAATCTTTTAATTTCTAAAGAGGCTACCCTTAAAAAGGCATTTTCGCAGCAAGACCCGCTGGCTCTAACTAAGGCCTTTACACGGCACAAGGCAACTTGGGAGAAAATAAAAAGTCAATTTATGCGACTTATGTCAAAAGAGCAGAATAGTTCCACAAGGGCTGAAAATAACATTCTTACCGAAAAACTTGTGGCATTAGCAAATCAGATTCTCGATGAAGCGTTTCCGCGCGGTGGTTTTGACCCCGAGAAGGCGCTCTCTGCTGAGCAAAAGGCTCTTGTAAACCTTATGGGAGAGTTTCGAATTCACACTGACTTTGATCAATCTCTTGGAAAACATGTCGCACAGCCTCTACTCGTGACCGAGGCGGTCCACTTTACCCAAATTATTCGCCGTATAGTTATGGTAAGAACAAACTCTTTAAGTCCCGAAGTTGAAGGCTTTCAACCTATAAAAATGGGTAAAAAAACGGACTCACCTTCACTACTTCATCGCGGAATCGGTTTTTTAGGAAAACCTAAAACCATAACGGGTGATGTTGTTTACTATCCAGTTTTTGACCTCCGAGGCGGCAGAATAGATATTGTTGAAATTCCCGTAGAAGAAAAACAAAAAGCAGAGATTGGCTTTTCGAAAAACTAATAGCGCAGATTATTTTATTTCTTAGGTTTGGCTTTCGACACGCGGTCGACAAAGTCTTGATAGATCGTAGCATCTGCGTTCCTGCCCCCGAATACCGATTCTTGAATTTTCTTCGGAGCTTTGCCGTCTGATGTACTCGCTTTTTGTTTGATCGTGAATCTCACAAAATCTTCCTTCGTACCTTTTTCTAGCTTTTCAACAAGGTGTTTTTTGGTTAGATCTACGGAGTCACTCTCGAACGAAGTTTCCACATCTCGACCCACAAGATCCACACGTGCTTCCGCAACGTTTTTGGGATTGCCAATGATATTTTTTGTATACACAACCGAATTGATTTCGACCGTGCTATCTTCGAGGCCCGCCGTAATTCCTTTTACTTTCGTCATGACTCCGGCATACTGCGCCGCTGGCGTTGAAGTGCCTTTTTCAAACAAGTATTTTTGTGGAATTTCAAATTCAATGGTATCAGAGCTAACTTCGACCGATCCCGCCAAGTCACCAATTTCGTTAGCTAAGTGTTGCAGAACGACTTTCTTCAACCCAAATTGCATGATGTTCGGAGTATGATCCATCGGCGTGATAAACGCCTGGAAGAATTTAAGTGGCTCGTTAAATAGATCTAAAAATAGTTTCTCTAACGTTAATTCGACCCCATAGTGTTGAAATTCATATTCAATCACACTGGGTGTCGAGAAATATTCAGCGACATTGGAACGATCTTCTTGGTTACTCGCGATCAACCACATCACCAGGAAGAAACACATCATGGCCGTCATGAAGTCGGCGAACGCAACTTTCCAAGATCCCCCGTGCCCGGCCCCCGCCGTCACGTTGATCTTTTTTATGACTACCATTCCACCGTCTTTACCGGCCATAGGTTATCCCTGCTTACGCTGCCTTTTTGGCATCTTTAGTCGCCTTATCCATCTCTTCAAATGAGGGGCGATCATGCGGGAAAATCGTGCGACGGGCATACTCCACACAAACAAGTGGAGGCGCACCTTTTTGAAGTGCAACAAGAGCTGCCTTCATAACCTGAAGATATCTACCTTCAGCTTCAATATCCGCTTCCATTTTTTTTGCAATGGGCCCAATGAATCCATAACAAAACAAAACCCCTAAAAACGTTCCCACAAGGGCGGCTGCAACTGACTCCCCGATCTTCATTGTACCCTGATCAAGAATCGACATTGTATGCACAACCCCTAATACCGCAGCCACGATCCCAAGCCCCGGAAGTGCGTCAGCGACGTTACCAACAGCGTGAGCAGCCTGATGTTCTTCTAAATGCGCTGATTTGATATCAGCATCTAGTAAATCTTCCACATCATATTGGGTAAGATCTGCAGACAAAGTAATTTTCATGGTGTCACAGAGGAAATGTACGGCATGATGGTTCTTTAGAAAGCTCGTGTAAGCTTTAAAAATTTCCGATTTGTCTGGCTCCTCAATGTGTTTCTCAACGGCTTGGGGACCATCTTTACGAAAAATTTGGAACAAGCGAAAGAGCATTTGCAGAAGATCCACATAATCTTGTTTCTTTGGTCCGCCACCAATTAAACCCTTGATTGCCCGGCCAAAACCATCTTTTACGATGTTGATAGGATTGGCGATGATAAAACCGCCAAGTGCGGCACCAAAAATAATGATCATCTCAAAGGGCTGAAACAGTACATGCATGTGACCGCCGGCGGCCAAAAAACCACCGAACACACATATTAACACGACAGCTACACCTACAAATCCCATTGTACTCCTTAGGAATCTCATCGGAAATAACTTAGAAATTGTGAGGGTATTGCAGGTTGGGACCACGAATCTAGACTCGCATTTGGAAAGTTGCTAGGATGAATTTTAGGACTATGATCGAGATTTTTTACCTACCTGGTTTAAATACCTATAATGACGATCGTGTGCATATTGGCCCACTCAAGTTTTTTCGTATGCACGAAGTCCTAGCCGAACATCTAGGTCGTCACAGGATTAGACTCATTCCAATTTATTCAGACAAAAAAAACCTAAAAGACAAAGTTGAACATTTGGTCAAAGAAATTAACCAACATCAAAAATCGAGAGTTATTGTCCTGGGCCACTCAACAGGAGGAGTCATCGCGCGATCTTTTTTAACAAATCCCGAGATAAAGGGAAAACTTTCTGGAATAATCACTTTTGGATGCCCCCATCGCGGAAGCCACTTAGCTGACTTGGCGGGACAACTCAATAAAAATAAGAGTTCTTTGATAAAAATACTCAAGCTTTTCGGATACGACGTAACGAAAAATATCAATTACATTTTGGACCTATCGTCCGAAAATCTTGCGAAATATTTTCGCGACGAACCCAAATTGATAATTCCCGCATATAGTTTCATATGCACTAAAGCCACCAATAATTTGCCATGGATCTTTCGTTTGCTATATTCTTATTCAGGACAAAAAATTGATTTCGCTACGGATGGCCTTGTTTCTGAGAAAAGTCAGCATTGGGGTACCTCAATTGGGCCTTTTAATCTTGATCATTTAGCGCAAATTGGCTTCTTTAAACACCTTGTTAACCCACTTCACAAGAGACAAACCCTATTAGAATTCGATAGATTAATTAAAGCGATCGCCGATATCGTTAAGGAGATAAATGCTAGCAATCTTCGCTCCGATTCTTTCACTGATGTTTCTCAGCAACCCGGCTCGGGCCGAGTGGGGAAATAGCGAAAACGTCAACGAAAACCCGCTTATTACAACTCCTGATCCGAGCTCTCTCGTCGGAACCCCAGGCGGAAGACTCAATGCAAAAATCAACCTTTCCATAGATAAAGAATTCAAAGCATATCAAGACAAATTTCTTGTAACCTTTAAAAAACCCAGCAACTTTATTCTTAGAAACTTTGATGTAAATCCAACTTTCAAATTTTTTGACTCGATTTCAAAGAAAGACCGCATTGGTTTTAAGGGAACTGGCGCACTTACCATTGATGTAGAAATTCCCAAGGAAGTCAAAATTGGCAAACATAAACTCCTTATCAATTTTGGCTATCAGGCCTGCACCCAAAAACTCTGCCTTTTTCCAAAGACGATTCCACTTGATCTTGAAATTGATGTACGCGCGTCTTTACCCACGGAAGCGAGTTTATCTGGAGGCTTTTGGTCCAATCTAAATTTTGAACAAGCTAATAAGATGGGAACCTTTTTTGCGTTTCTCTTTGTGTTTTTTGCCGGCATTCTTACGAGCCTTACTCCCTGCGTTTACCCTATGATTCCCATTACACTTGCCGTGTTAGGCGCGAAAGGTTCAGATCATTCACCAGGGAAGGGCTTCTTAGTTAGCTTTTCTTACGTCTCTGGAATCGGTGTCATGTTTTCAAGTCTTGGAGTTCTTGCAGCGACCTCAGGTAGACTGTTTGGCTCTATGCTCGGCCACCCTATCGTAGTCTCGTCCGTCTCATTTGTTTTTTTCCTAATGGCGCTATCTATGTTTGGTGTTTTTGAATTCCAAGCGCCACTTTGGCTACAAGAAAAGGCCGTCCATCTAAAATCAAAGGGCAAATATGTCTCGGCATTCTTGACAGGAGTTGTCGCGGGAATTGTAGCCGCACCCTGCGTAGGACCGGTTATCATTAGTATTCTTACCCATGTTGCACAAACAAAAAATGTTGTCTATGGATTTTCTCTCTTATTTTTCTATTCTCTGGGAATGGGCTTACTTTTCCTTGTCCTCGGCACATTCTCGCAATTTACCCGCTATCTGCCTAAGTCTGGAAAATGGATGGACCGAATTAAAATTGTTTTTGGCGTTATTATGCTCGGCATGAGTATGTACTATGTCTCTCCGGTAGTTTTGAAAAAATACGGCCTTCGACCTGCCGACTTGCCGGCATTTTTTTCGGTAAAACCCAAAAATACGGCACGCATTAAATTTGTTCCCTATTCAACCACGGAATATAAGAAGGCTCTCGAAAATAAGAGACCGATCATTATCGACTTCTATGCAGATTGGTGCGCCGCTTGTATCGAGCTGGAAGAGAAAACCTATATTCATCCCGATGTCGCCAAGCTTGCCGAACAATTTGTAGCTCTTCAATTCGATGCCACAAACGAGAGTGACGAGCTTCAAAAGTTAAAGGAAATGTTCGACATCAAAGGACTGCCAACAGTTATTTTCATTGATAAAAAAGGGACTTGGATAAAGGATCTAACACTTACGGGATTTGAAGATGGCCCGAAATTTTTAGAGCGGATGAAGAAAACAATTCCGTAAAGTTTAGAGTTTCTTCTCGATCAAAATCTTTTCGGCCTTTTTATATTGTTCAGGAGGCACATACAAGCGCTCTATCCCACGGGTCTCTTCGTATTTTTGGAAGAGATCGGTCATCTTTTCGATAGTTTCTGGCTTTTGTTGACGGTCATACTGGTCAACAACAAATATACCGGAGTTATTTTCTCCAAAACTAAAGTGATATTTTGAAAGACGCGCACGCGAATTCGAAACTATCACGCTGATGTCTTGACCCTCCAAAACTTTCGCCATTTTTCCTATGCGATCATTTTCTTTTGTTGTGTGATACTCGAACAACACGCGGTAAGGATTCTTTTCCGTGACCCTTCGCGCCCACTCGTTATCGGTTCGTCGCGCCAGATGCTGATAAAGGGCGTGGTCATTACAATGCAGATACTCATTGATGTCCGCAGGGAGTTTAAAGTCGCAGTCGGGAGAAAGTAAATAACGATGAATGATCTCTTCATAAATGATACTCTTGTGATGGAAATAAACCATTAAGTACATGTGATGGCGAGAGATCAAGAAATCGTCGAAAGTATAAAGCGCTCGGCGGTTAATCGCGAGGTGCAAATTTCCCTTAACTTCATGACAGGTCAAATTTGTAAGTAACCAATCGATTTCCACTTTTCCATAATTTACCCCACAATAATAAGCATCGCGGTCTAAGTAATCCATGCGATCCACATCAAGCTCTGAACTCACAAGCGAACTTAAAATCGGGCGAAAGTTAATTCCGTCCTCGATAAAAAAGTCATCACCGGGATCAATGGATTTATCGATCAAAGCCACGACATGGAGTGGATCAATGTCGGAAAAACTTTTTTTCAGAATTTCTGTTAAAGGAGAGTCGGTAATAAATTTTACGGTATAATCTTCATGATTGGCTTTAGTTTTGGCATCGTAATCTTTGCCGCCTTTACGTTTTTCATAGGCTTTAATGTTTAAATCTTTTAATAGAGGCATGACCTCTTCCGAAGCGTGACTTAGTGGTCCGTGGCCAACATCGTGCAAGAGCGCCGCAAGCCTTAAAGTCTGCCGGAGTCGCCAGCGTGTTTCCTGTTTTTTAAACGGATAGCTCTTAAAAATATTATCAAATGCTATCCCAGCGAGATGGCAAACGCCCAGAGAGTGTAAAAACCGATTGTGCGTTGCTCCAGGAAAGCTGTATTCAGATAAACCCAGTTGCTTAACCGTGCGAAGTCTTTGGTAGGCGCCACTATTGATAACATTAACCTCAGGGTTGCTGAGTAAAATGTTACCATGCAAGGGATCACGAATCTCCATCGGCGGCACAATAGCATTTGCACCTCCAGCCGTCACTGATTAATATGACACTCAAATGCAACAATATCTAGATTTCATGAAACATGTCCTTGAGACTGGTTCACCTAAAGGCGATCGAACGGGGACTGGTACTATAAGCACTTTTGGCTATCAAATGCGTTTTGATTTGCAGAAGGGCTTTCCCCTTGTCACCACAAAAAAATGCCATTTAAAATCGATTATTCACGAACTGCTTTGGTTTTTAAGAGGCGACACCAACATAAAATATTTACAAGAAAATGGTGTGTCCATTTGGAATGAATGGGCTGACAAGGATGGAAATCTTGGTCCAGTTTATGGATCACAATGGCGTTCGTGGCCCACAGTGGATGGTAAAACAATCGATCAAATTAGCAATTTGATCACCGAAATAAAAACCAATCCCAACTCTCGTCGAATGCTGGTCGTTGCTTTCAATCCCGGTGAAATTGAAAAAATGGCCCTCCCACCTTGCCACGCGTTTTTTCAATTTAATGTGCGCGACGGAAAACTGAGTTGCCAGCTTTATCAAAGAAGTGCCGATATTTTTCTTGGAGTTCCGTTCAATATTGCAAGCTATTCCTTGCTCACCATGATGGCCGCGCAAGTCTGTGGCCTTGCTCCTGGCGAGTTCATTCATACTTTTGGTGATGCCCATATTTATAATAATCATATTGAGCAAGTGAAGCTGCAATTGACTCGAACGCCGAAACCACTTCCCACAATGGCAATTAATCCAGCGGTAAAAAACATTTTTGATTTCAAATTCGAAGATTTCCAACTTCTTAACTATGATCCTCATCCACCCATAAGGGCTCAAGTTTCAGTATGACACTATCACACATAGCAGCCATGGCCGAAAATCACGTTATCGGAAACGACGGCGAACTTCCGTGGGACATACCCGAAGACATGAGATATTTCATGAACACCACCAAAGATCACGTTATTGTCATGGGAAGAAAAACTTTCGAAACACTCGATAAACCTCTTCCTAGACGCCTGACGATCATTATTACGCGCCAACTTGGGTATAAAGCTGAAGGCTGTATTGTCGTTAAGAATTTAACAGAGGCCCTTGAAGAGGCGAAAAAACATATTCCGCCCTATCCTGACGAGGTATTTATTTGCGGCGGGGGCGAAATATATAAAGAGTCTTTACCGATAATTGATAAAATTTATTTGACCAGAGTCTATGAAGAATTTGACGGGGATGCGTATTATCCTCAGGTTGATTTCTCAAAATTTAAAAAAGTAAGTCAGATCGATCGTGACGATCCGATTCCATTTAGCTTCGAGGTTTACGAGGCCATTCGTGGCTAAAAGCCATTCTCAAAAACAGTATTTTTCTCACCGGCACATACCAAAATATTCTGTCCTGTTGGTAAAATCCCTAGGCACGCCACTTTTAATTTACTTTGCGCTAGCTGGAAATTTTTTTATGTTTTCCTGCGCCTACTTATTTTATTATTTTGAAACACCATTGAACCCTAATGTAACTGGATATGCGGACGCTTTGTGGTGGGCCATATGTACGGTTTCTACTGTCGGGTATGGGGACATTTACCCAATGACCGGGAAAGGTCGTCTCGTCGGCGCGCTCTTGATTATTATTGGAATTAGCTTCTTTTTAAGTTTTATGGCCGTCCTTGTTTCTGTGATGACTGAGCTTATTTCTGAAAGCGAAAAAACCTCAAAAAGCCCACTAGAACAGTAATAATTTAAAATAATCGATTTATATTATATATAATAATTTTAAATTCTTAATCTTCTCTGTTAAAAGCGCTTTCGACAATTAACCATAAAATCTCAATAAGGAGGGATTATGAAAAAAATAGTAGTTTTATTAAGCGCTCTTACTTCTTCAACCGTATTTGCTTTTGCAAAACAGGATCACGGAGTTCATACCGACAGCCTTGTTGCTAAATATGAATTCGCGCAAGTCGAAGGTAAAAATTTGAAAATCTATGATGTGAGTCTTATGACTGAAAATCAGTTGGTCGTTGAGATTTCCCACTCAAAAAACAGATCTAAAATAGTGCGTACTTTTCCCCTTACAAGACCAGTTGCCGAATTGCTAATGTCAAAAACTGAGGTTTTGGTTACAGCTGAAATTGAAGAGATAGAAAATGCTGTCATTTGCATGATGCTACCTCCGTTTGGCGGCTCGATTGACAACCTCTATATTACGCGCGCTCCGATTAGCGCTCCAACTTTAGTTGATGGCCCACACGGTTGCTGGGTTTCTCATAAAGTTTATCCCAAATATGAACATGAGCATAGAATCGCTCATGAACTCAAATCCCAACTACGAGCACTTGCTCTTCAAGCTACTAGCAATCGTTAATTCTAAAAACAGGGCCGCGATCCACGCGGCCTTGACCTTTCGTATTTTGTTGTCACCTTATTACGATGAACTCCATTCCACCCGAACTTGCTAATCCCGAACCCTACAATCCACCGCCGCCACCGGGACCACTCTCTAAACGCCCTAACATTAACGGACTCATTTACTCACTTTTTATTGCATTTTTTTGTACAATTATCTCTCAAGTCTTTTGGAGCGGTCACCGGATTTCTTCTTATTTAACCGCCACACCCAAACAAGTTTTCGAGGAATTTGAGTTTTGGCGTGTTTTCACTACGATGTTCACGCACTCCGACGCGAAACATCTCTTTTCAAATCTTTATATGTTGGGAATTCTTGGTGCTCTCGTCGGTGGCTATTTTGGATTTATTATTTTTCCATTCGTTTCAATTATTCTTGGGGCACTGGTGAATGTAGTTTCACTTCTCACCTATGCTCCCAATGTCGTACTTCTCGGAGCATCGGGACTTGTTTATCTACTTGCAGGTTTTTGGTTTACAATGTTTGTGCTTGTTGACAGCCCCAGACCACTACCCGTTCGCCTCATGCGTGCCATCGGAGTTTCGCTTATTATTTTATTTCCAACCACATTCGAGCCGGAAATTAGTTATAGAACTCATGCCATTGGTTTTATGGTTGGATGGGTATTCGCGCTACCCTACAGTGTGATTTATAAAAACCTTATGTTGGACCACAGTGAAAAAGCCAATCGCCCGGTGCCTTGATCGCTCCGCGCTGAAGAGATTTCACAGCTTCCAAAATTTTTAAGGAAACAGGGTAGCTCGGAGGTAAATTTATTTTCTCTAGCGGTGAGGTTGTTGTTTCTTGAAAGGCAATTTCACCAAGAGGCTGAACCACCGCAGCTGTTCCACAAGCGAATGCTTCGGTAATTTCGCCACTTTGAATGCCTTTTCTAATTCCAGTCCAAGAAAGTTTTTCTTCACGCGCTTTAATTCCAAGATGCGAAGAATATTCCAAAATACTTCGTCGAGTAACCCCGTTTAAGATGCATCCATTTAGTTGCGGCGTGAGTAACTCACCATTTTTGACAATAAAGAAATTCATTCCTCCCAATTCATCTACCCATTCATGTTCCATAGCATCTAAATAAAGTACTTGGTTATAACCTAATTTTTCGGCATAGGATTGAGGAGACAAACTCATGGCATAGTTCGCGGCTGTTTTTGCATCTCCCAATCCTCCGGGGAAGGCGCGCACGAATTGACGATTCACAAGTACCTTAGCAGCTTTCACTGCTCCGCCAGGAAAATAGTTTCCCACAATACAGCCCAAAACATAAAATGTGTAGAGCTTTGATTGTCCAACTTTAAAAATTTCATCACGACCAATCATAAGTGGACGAAGGTAAAGGGCATGATTGACTTCTGGGGGCACAGACTCCTGTTCAAAAAATACGTACTTATGAATACATTTCAGAAATATATCCTCGGGAATTATCGGCATCGACATTTTTTGGGAAGAATAAGCGAACCTTTTGGCGTGTAAATCGGCGCGAAAAACTGCAACCGAGTTATCGGTTTGCACGAACGCTTTCATCCCCTCAAAAATTGCTTGTCCATAATGAAATACCACCGTCGCGGGAGAAAATAATTCCGACCTAAAGGGTACAATTTCGGCTTTAAAATTTGTTGTCTGGTCTAAATTCAGGTGCATGCGCAACATATGGGGAGCAAACACGGTTCCAAACTTAGGATCGATCTGATATTTCACTTTTGGTAAGGGTTTGCAGGTGGTAATATCCATGTGCCCGCATCTTGGCTGAGAAGATATTAGCAGTCAACGATGGAACGGCCCAAGAACGTCAAAAAATGCTGTTCACAAGCACTGTGGACACGTTTATTGCAGCTTTCGTTACACATGTCCAAAGCAGATGGAAAGCAAAAACCGTAATGACTAACATAGGTAGTTTTCCTAAACCGAGTCCACAAAAAATCTTGATCCAAATAGCAAAATCTTTTTAGCGCGCTGTCATCTTGAAAAAAATTTGCCAAAATCACTACGTGAAATATGTCTAGACCGGTTAGGGCAGCTCAGACCTTCGTCGAGTAAGTAAATTTTAACCCAATTATTTCAAACTCATAACGCACAATGGACTCGAAAAAGTCTCAGGCACCTTTTCCTGGACCTTTTTTCTGTAAGATTCTTCTACAGTATCAAGGTGAAACGCCGAAAAGTTTCATAGGCACCCACGAGAGCACATGACGTGACTCTCCCCAGTAGCAAGGATGTTACTGCGGAATCTTCAAGGAGGAGGAATATGGGACTGCGAATTAACACCAACGTAGCTTCGATAAACGCGCAGAGAAATCTGTACGGAACGAAGCTCGGGTTAGATAAGAACCTGGAGAAAATGTCTTCAGGTTATCGAATCAACCGTGCCGGTGACGATGCTGCAGGTCTTGCCATCAGCGAAAACCTCAAAGCACAAATTAGAGGTTTAAAACAAGCACAAAGAAATGCTCAGGATGGTGTTTCATTAGTGCAAGTGGCTGAGGGTGGACTCAACGAGATCTCCGCGATCATGATACGATTGCGCGAGTTAGCGGTACAAGCAGCTTCGGATACGATAGGTCCGGTTGAAAGACAATTTCTTAACGTCGAATATGATCAGCTCATTTCAGAGATCGATCGTATTGCCGACGGTACGGAGTTCAACGGCACACAACTACTGAGCGGTACAGGCTCGGTTCTTGATTTCCAAGTTGGAACAAGAAACGACCCGAATATCGATCGTCTCTCTTTCGATGCCTCGAAAGCGGACGCGAACTCAGCGGCGTTAGGTATTAACTTAACAAGTGTGGCCGACAAAGCTTCTGCCCAAAATAGTTTGAGTGCGATTGACCAAGCTATTGTCAGCGTTTCAGCGATGCGCGCGGACTTTGGAGCAATCCAAAACCGTTTGACATCAACGATTCAGAACATTGCTGTAAGCGTTGAAAACATGGCAGCTGCGAACTCACGTATTCGTGATGTCGATGTTGCTGAAGAGACAGCGGAGTTTACTAAAAATAACATCTTGCTCAATGCCGGCACGTCCGTCCTTGCGCAAGCTAACCAGTCTGCCACGACTGCACTGACACTCTTGAACAAGTCGTTTTCCTAAGTAGCTTAGAGACTACTTTGTTAACGTAAACCACTTGTTCGCGATACCTAGCTCATGGGGATCAGGATGAATTCCCCTGCTCGGATCAATGAGGTATATCTGTTAGCCAAGGAATTGGTAGCGAACGGTAGAATTTGTTTCCTGCATGGGGCTGCGATGCAGCCCCGATTTAAGGTGCCAGACAACCACTTGATCTGTGGCGCGTTAAATTGGGCGAACGATGTGCTTCTCTTTATACCGACTGACTCGCCTTGGGGATAAAAAATTAAATTGCGGGAAGACTCTCCCCACCACAAAAAATAATTTTAAAAATCTGGACTCGAGAGAATTTAAATGTCTTCCGATGAAAATAGCGGAGCGTTGGCTCAAAATTTTTATTAACCCGCAACACAGTATGTGTTGTATTGCCAAGATGGATGGCAAAATCAAGGAGGATTTTTTATGCAAGGAGGATAACTATGGGGCTAAGGATAGCAACAAATGTAGCTTCGATTAATGCCCAAAGGAACTTATCAGTCAACATGTTCGGACAAAAACAAGCATTGGCGAAATTAAGTTCAGGGTATCGAATCAATCAAGCTTCGGACGATGCCGCAGGACTCGCGATTAGCGAAAACTTAAAGGCGAAGATCAAAGGCTTAAGACAGGCTTCGCGCAATGGAAACGATGGGGTTTCTCTCGTTCAAGTTGCCGAAGGTGGATTAAACGAGATCTCAAATATGTTGGTGCGCCTGCGCGAACTCGCAATTCAGGCATCATCGGATACGATAGGTGATACGGAACGAAAGTTTGTGGATGTGGAATATCAGCAACTCAAGTCAGAGATTGAACGTGTTTCGGAAGTGACGGAGTTTAACGGTCGTGATCTTTTAAATGGGACCGGTGGAATTATGGATATCCAAATTGGTGTTCATAATGATCCTTTTAAGGACCGCCTTTCATTTAATGCATCGGCCGCCAACGCGACCCTTGCTGCTCTTGGAATAACAGTGGAGAACTGCGCTTCCAAAGAGGCCGCTCAAGCAAGTATTGGAGCTGTCGACGGAGCAATCGTTTCTGTAAATGCGATTCGAGCAAACTTTGGGGCCATGCAGAACAGACTAATGTCGACGATCAACAATTTAGCGATTTCCGACGAGAACTACTCCGCCGCGAACTCGCGAATTCGAGATGCCGACATAGCCAATGAATCTGCCGAATTAGCTAAGCATAACATCTTACTAAACTCGGGAGTCTCGGTTTTGCAACAAGCCAACACCTCTCAGCAAATAGCGCTGAAGTTGTTGTCGTAAAAGGTACCAGGTTAAATTTTAGTAAGGCAGTGCACTACAAATTTTAACCTGGGAATTAAACATGGAGGTTACGTATGAGCGAAATTTCTAGGGAGTGGAGTTATTCATTGTTGGTTACAACGCTAATTGGTGCGATGATAATTTTAACAACGCATAATTTAGGGATGTAATCACGTTCAAACTTAAAGGGCGTGTGAAGAAATTTACACGCCCACTTTTTACTCTAAACGTTAGGGTCCTCGCTTTTTTGCGCACCGCTTCGGAAAAAAGTGTCAGGCACTTTTATAAAATCCCAGGGCCGCAAGTATCATCGCTGAAACATAGCCGAGAACCGCAAGCATGGGCATTCCACTGCCACTCTCTGTACCCGTCACGGCAACAAGAATTGACGAGCTAATTATTAAGCTACCAATGATTATCGCCAAAAATAAAATATTTGAACTAGTTTCAATGGCTCGTTTGGTATCTTCCATTTGTGGTACATGTATTTGAATTGCGAAGTTAGGATTATTAACCTTTCGGAAAAAGTTACGGACCTGACGAGGCATTTCGTAAATCAAACCCTGCGACTCGCGAATTACAGAAGTAATCTCAGTCGCAATTCTTTTGGGTTCGTAACGATTTTTCACCAGTTCTTTTGCAACCTCCAAAGAATACGAAAGAAAGTCAAAATCCATAACCAATAATTTTCCAAGACTCTCCATTCCCATTAAAGACTTAAAGAAGAGCATCAACTCGCGCGGCAGATGGAGTTGGTGGCGAGCGGCAATGCTCGTTGACTCAAACATGACTTTCGCCATGTTCACATCCTTCATCGTCAAGCCATAGTAAGGAGAAATTAAGTCGCGAATTTCACGGGCTAAAAGATTTACATCAATCCCCTCACTATAAGGCGCGAGATCAACATATTCATGCGCAAGCCGCTCATAATCTTCTGTTGCAAGCCCAACAAGCATGCTAGCGATGGCGTCTTGCGTACGTCGATTTAAGCGTCCAACCACTCCAAAATCAACGAGGCCAATCACATTCCCCGGCATAATAAACAAATTTCCCGGATGAAGATCTCCATGAAAAAATCCATCAGTGAAAACCATCTTCATGAAAACTTTTAAACCACGATTTACAATTAAATTTAAATCAAGTCCATCTTGTCGAACCGCGCTCGGAAAGCTTAAGGGAACCCCTTCAAGTGCCTCCATCACGAGAACACTTTCGCCAGTGTACTTCCAAAAAACTTTTGGAATACGAATAGTATCGTCATTAGCAAAATTCATCGCAAATCGTCGCATGTTGTTCGCTTCAACTATAAAATTCGTCTCAAGTTGCATCGTTTTAAAAAATTCATCGACGACCGCAATAGGATTATAAATGCGCGCCTCGGGAACATAGGTTTGCAGTAGTTCCGCCAACTGAAAAAGCACCGCCAGATCTTCATTGATAGTTTCAATAATCCCCGGCCTGCGAACTTTAACCACCACCTTCTCGCCGTCACGTAAAATCGCCTTGTGAACTTGAGCGATACTTGCCGCTGCGAGTGGCTCCTTATCAAACTCCGAAAACACATCTGAAAGATCGCGGCTGTAATATTCCTTTACAGCTGACTCAATCTCTGGCCACGAAATCGTTTTTACTTGGTTATGAAGTTTTTTAAATTCCTCAATAAACTCATTTGGAATTAAATCAGGACGCGAAGCCAGTACCTGGCCAAGCTTTACAAAAGTCGGACCGAGCTCTTCGAAAGCCATACGCAGACGTTCGGGCATCGAATACTTGTCGAGCTCTTCATCCGATAATTTTTCCAATATGAAGCGACCAAGTTTAATTCGCTCCGCAAGATTTTGGAAACCGTGCTTTGCTAAAACACCTACGATAACACGAAGCCTACCAGCTGTTTTAAAAGTACGCCCAATTTTTTTACCAGTGGTAAGTATTGGCATAGAAAGTATTTAACTCCCCATCTGGCAAATTAGCAAGGCTAGATGCTACTTCCTACTTTTTTTGTTCCGGCGGAACTTCGTAAACTGCGACTTTCCGCCGCGATGAGAAGACTTCAACTCGATTTTTCCGGTACGACCCTTAGATTTTCTGTCGTGTTTGTCAGGTTGTTTTTTAAATTTCTTCTCTTTGCTTTTTGATCTTGTGGGCGGAGGAGTTGCATTCGGTTTTAACTCCCCATCAATCACGAAATCAACCTTACCCTCTTCAATATTGGCTATGCTGACTGTAACCCTTAACATATCACCAACTTTAAAATAAATTCCTGTTTTTGGTGAAATCAGCATTAGGTTTTCCTCGTCATATTCCATATGACCCAAACCAATCGCATCCATCTTAACTAAACCCGAAACATCATACTGACGAAGAACTACAAAAATTCCCATCTTATTTACGGAACTAATAACACCATCAAATGTCTTTCCAATAAATTGCTGCATAAACCGTGCGCATTTGATCGCGCGCAATTGTCGCTCGGCCTTCACCGCCTTTTGCTCGCACGCGCTTAACCAAACTCCCGCAGTTTCTAACTGTTCAAAATTTTTCAATGGATACCTTTTTTTGTCGACACAAAAATGCTTGAGTTGACGATGAACCATCAAATCGGGATACCGGCGAATTGGTGAGGTAAAATGCGCGTAATGCGAAAAAGCTAATCCAAAGTGACCGACGTTGTTGGCCGAATACTTTGCCTGCATCATCGAACGCAAGATTAACATACCTAGAGCTTCGCCTTCGGCTTTACCACTAAATTCCTCTAGTACTCGCGATAACTTCTTCTGCAACTTTCCGCCAGCCACTTTATAAGGTCCACCGAAATTAAACAGAAATCTTTCGAGCATCTTAATATTATCTTCGAGTGGGCTTTCGTGAATGCGATACAAGCAATCTGCATTCCTATCGTTTAGATATTTCGCCACACAAACATTGGCAATTAACATCAGCTCTTCAATTAATCTATGAGAAAAAATTCTTTCAGCACGAATAATGTCGACAGGATTTCCCAGATCATCCAAAATAATCTGAGTCTCTGGCAACTCCAAATCCAATGAACCCTCGCGAAATCTTTTTGCCATTAATAATTTCGCGAGATCTCTCGCCCGTAAAATATTTTGCTCTACGTGTTTTAGTTCTGGAGGAGTATTTCCATCGATCACTTCTTGTGCCAGACCATAGGTTACCCGAGCTTGGGATCTAATAACAGCTTCGTAAACTTTGTAATCTAATGTCTCGCCGGTGAAATCAAAAGAGACTTCACAGACCAAAGAAAGCCTATTGACGTTCGGCTTCAACGAACAAAGTTCATTACTCAGTGCCTCGGGCAGCATGGGCACCACAAATTTCGGAAAATAAGTACTTGTTCCGCGCTTATAAGCCTCACCGTCAATCGCCATTCCCGGCTTTACATAGTGACTCACATCTGCAATTGCCACCCAAAGATGAAAGCCAACACTCGAGACTTCCACATAAATTGCATCATCAAAGTCTTTCGCGGTCACGCCATCGATGGTAATGAAACCCATCTTGGTTAAATCTTTTCTTCCCTCAAACTCTTCCGACAAAACCTCTGTTGGATACTCATCAGCTTCCCTTTGTGCGGCTTTTGAAAATTCTTGCGGCAACTGATTGTTAATCAGTACCCGCTTCAAATCGTTCATGGGATCTTGGAGATTTCCCAAGACTTCACTAACTTTTCCTAAGATATGTCCAGATTGGGTTGTCTCTTTCAAAAGCTGAACAGTAACTATCTGTCCATCTTGGGCGTTCTTGCTTTCAGCTAATGGAATATAAATATCGCTCCCCCAACTGCCTTCATGATCCGTGATAATTCCATATTGATTCGACATTTTATAAAACTGACCGTAAACACTCTTTGTTTGGCGGTCGATAAACTTAACAATCTCACCAAAAAACTTATTTTTGGCTTCTCTGGCTTGCGAAACCTCAACCTGCACACGGTCATTCGACATGATTCCATTCATAGAATGTTTTGGAATGTATACATCCGGATGTTCACGATCATTGGGAATTAAAAAGCCAAACCCATCGGGATGGCGCTTAACGGTGCCTTCGAGTATTTTCTTCACCTCTTTAAGGTAACAGTTCCCTTCTAGTAATGCAACGTACTAAAAAATGATCGCTATTTCAGAGATAAAATTATCGGACAATGATCAGATCCTTTAACTTCAGTCAAATGTGTCATATCCTTTAAACGAGTTCTAAGCTCAGGAGATGCGCAAAAATAATCAAGGCGCCAACCTATGTTACGCTCGCGCACTCCGGGGCGGTAGCTCCACCAAGTGTAAAAACCAGGATTTCGATTAAAATTACGAAAGACGTCAATATAGCCCTGTTTCAAAAAGTTTTCCATCCACGCGCGTTCTTCCGGTAAAAATCCTGCATTTTTCTGATTTGTTTTGGGATTGGCCAAATCGATTTCTCTATGAGCTATATTGAAATCTCCGCAAATTAAAACAGGTTTTTTCTTTTCTAAATTTTTAATAAACTTCAAAATCTTTTCGCAAAAATCGAGCTTGAATGGCAACCGATCATGTTCGCGACCACTATTTGGAAAATAGGAATTGACCAGATGGAAGTCTTTAAACTCCAGGGTTAGAACTCTTCCCTCGCTATCAATTTCTTCGTCCTTAATTCCAGAAATAATTTCTAAAGGCTCTTTTTTGAAATAGGTGGTCACTCCACTATAACCCTTGTCGATCGCCGAATGCCAAACGGAATTGTACTTGGCCGGCTTTATCAGCGCGTCATCAATCTGCTCCTGTTGGGCTTTGGACTCTTGAATACAGAGCACATCGGGCGCCTCTTTATCAAGCCAATCGGCAAAACCATAACGTGAAACCGAACGAATCCCATTTACATTCCATGAAGCTAATTTCATACAAATCCTTACTAAAACAATAATCTACGTTTTATAAACTCTATCGACTAGAGTTTTGAGTGCCTTCATATCCATTGGGTTTTTATAAACTCGCGAAAATAACTTAAACGTACCAGGATCATTTATTCTTAGCCACTCAAGGGCCTCCTTGGGACCTGAGAATCGTTTGCGCCGAATGTGAAAGTAATCTGCTACCGCAGCTTGCTGTAACTCGACCCGACGATACAAACCATGAACATCACCAACAGAAATGCGTTCGAGTTGTTTTTCTGACCAAACCTTTGTAGCTTCAATTTCGTAAGAAGGCGCGGGCTTAAAGGGTTCTTTTACAAATTTTTGAAGCCGATGAATGAAGTTTCGTCCGTAATTTCCGCGCTCAAAAACAACTTTCGCATCTCGCCAACCAAGTTGTTGTTCCGACAAAGTTCTTAAATCTTTTTCAGAATAAACAAACACATCCCAATAGACACCATTAGTTTTCTTGGCGATTCTCATTTTCAACCCGCGGCTGCAAATTCCAACAACATCATAATCGCTAAATTTAGTTGCAGTGCCCCGCGCTCGCGAACCATAAAGAATGACCGTATGACATTTATATTTTCTAGTAAGAACTTTGGTAATATCTCTAAGAGCTAGATCACTATCAAATTGCTCAGACATTTTCTCTACCCCGACGCTAGGCATATCAACTGGTTGTCAGGCACCTATTGAAGGCGGATCAAACTATCTTGTAGGCTTTCGAGCTGACTTTTCAGCTGCCCGATATGGAGACGATCTTGTTCGACCACATCAGTGGGAGCATTCTTTACGAACTCTTCGTTGCCAAGCTTCTTATTGAGGAGTTGAATATCTTTTTGGATTTTCTCAATATTTTTCTTAATACGTTTAACCTCCTCTTCGAAATCGACTAATCCCATAAGTGGAATTACAACGTCAACTTTTGCTTCACCGACTCTGACTGGCGCCACTGCACATTTTTGCTTCGAAGCCACCTCACCAATATCACAATCACCAAGGCGCGCGAGCGTCACAATAAAGTTTTTGTTATTGCCAAGAATTTTTTGAATCTCGCCATCACTTGGCACCAAATGCGCCTTAATTTTCTCACCCGGCTTAATTCTATTTTCGCCACGAATGTTACGAATTGCCGTGATTGTCTCTTTCACTAACTCCATTTCAAAAGCCGCTTTTTCACTTCCTAACGCTAACCACGCCTTGTCGTTCGTCGGCGTCGGATACTTATCCATGATTATCGCATCTCCATGAATCGGTAATTTCTGATAAATATATTCCGTAATAAAAGGACAGAACGGATGGAGCAGCCTGAGCATACGATTAAGCGTTGTCGCAAGAACCAATTGGGTAGCTTTCTTATCGGCGTTATCTGGACCATAAATGATTGGTTTAATAAACTCCAAATACCAGTCACAGAAATCATGCCAAATAAAGCTATAAATCGTGTTGGCAGCGTCAGCGAAACGGTATGCTAACAAGGCCTGATCGATTTGCTTTTCCACTTCACCTAAGCGGTGAGTAATCCACTGATCGCTCACAGATAAATAACTTTTTCCTGGAACTTCACCGTTTCCACTCGGTTTAAAATCTTTTAATGCAGTCAACGCAAACCGAGTTGCGTTCCAAATCTTGTTCATAAAGTTGCGGCTAGTTTCCATTTTATCTGCGGAAAATTTTAAGTCTCTACCGCTAGCCACACTTGACAATAAAGTATAGCGAAGGGCATCGGCTCCAAATTTATCGATTTGCTCAACAGGATCTACAGAGTTGTTTAAAGACTTTGACATCTTTCGACCCTGAGAATCGCGGATCAAGCCGTGGATGTAAACTTTTCGAAATGGCACATCTTTTTTGAATTCAAGTCCCATCATCATCATTCTAGCCACCCAGAAAAAGATGATATCGTGCCCAGTAACAAGAACATCCGTGGGATAAAACGTTTTTAAACTCTCTGTTTCCTCAGGCCATCCCAACGTACTAAACGGCCAAAGTGCCGAACTAAACCAAGTGTCGAGGACATCAGGATCCTGTTCAATATTTTTCTTCCCGCACTTCTCGCACCCCTCGGGATCCCTCTCGGCTACTGTTACATGGCCACAATCCTCACAATCCCACGCAGGAATTCGATGACCCCACCAAAGCTGGCGAGAAATACACCAGTCCTCAATCTTTCCCATCCAGTGCAAGTAAACTTTGGTCCAACTCTCTGGCTCAAATGTCGTCGTTCCATTTTCAACAACACGTTTTGCTGGGTCTGCTAAGTCATGGATGGCCACAAACCACTGTTTAGAGAGAAACGGCTCAACGACAGAATCACAGCGTGAACACCTACCAACAGAATGATTATGCACTTCTTCTTTTTTTAAAATTCCATTGTTTTTTAGAACCTCTACAATTTTCTTTCGTGCTTCTGCCGACGACAATCCCAAAAATTCAGCTGGTACGTTTTCATTTAACGTTCCATTAGAATTTAAAATATTAATCACTTCTAACTTATGGGAATGACCAATTTTATAATCGTTAAAATCATGCGCTGGAGTAATTTTGAGGGCACCTGACCCAAAAGTCATATCAACATACTTGTCCGAAATTATAGGAATTTGTCGTTTCGTGAGGGGAAGATTTACCTTTTTGCCAACAAAACCTTTATAACGTTCGTCCTCCGGGTTTACACAGATTGCAGTGTCACCAAGCATGGTCTCTGGTCTGGTTGTAGCAACAGTAATAAACTTGTCGCTTCCAACAACTGGATAATCAATATGCCAAAGATTTCCTTTTGCCTCTCTATGCTCAACCTCAAGATCTGATAGCGCGGTCTCACAACGAGGACACCAGTTAATGAGTCTGGTGCCTTGATAAATTTTATTTTTCTTAAAAAGTGAAACAAAAACTTTTCGAACGGCTCTTGAAACATTTTCATCCATTGTAAATACGTGGCGAGACCAATCACACGAATCACCTAAGCGTTTCATTTGCTCGACGATTCGAGAGCCGTATTGTTCCTTCCACTGCCAAATTCTTTCAACAAATTTTTCACGTCCTAATTGTTGGCGAGTAATATTTTGCTTTTTTAATTCCCGCTCAACTACGTTTTGTGTCGCGATCCCTGCGTGATCCGTTCCCGGTAACCACAAGGCATTAAAGCCCTGCATCCTTTTCCAACGAATCAAACAATCTTGAATCGAGTGATCAAGGGCATGACCTAAATGTAGACTTCCAGTCACATTCGGTGGCGGCAAAATGATACAAAAAGGGGGCTTCGTAGAAACATCTTCAGCAAGAAAATGATTTTTTTCTTCCCACCATTTATAAATTGAACGCTCGACTTCTTCCGGTGAATAACGGTCGGGCATCATAGAAGTTTCCATGGCCCATAGTTTCCTTCATTTGCCCAAAAAATCAAGGATTCGTTTGACGACCAGAGATGGGAATTTTACCTTTAATTGTAATGACAAGTAGCAACCCAATAGTGCTAATGCCGCCAGCCACCCAGAACGGCGCTGCGGGAGTAATTGTTTGATAGAAAAACCCTCCCATAGGGGGTCCCAGAATACGTGCAAGCGAAGCTAGACTTTGAGTTACGCCCATAACTTCACCCTGTTCACTTCCATCTGTCAGCAAACTAATACTTCCTAAGATTGACGGATTCGTTAAACCGTTTCCAAGCGCAAGGGCGGTCATAACCAGCGCCATGACTCCTGTGGAGTGAGCAAAACCAATTCCTGCAAAACCAATTGCCATTAAAAAAATTCCACGCGGCAAGAGATTGCTTTCGCCAAATTTGGGAAGAAGCTTGCGAACTAAGTATCCTTGAGTAATTACCATGACCACGCCGACGTAAGCAAAGCCCACATTCGCTTTCATTTGACTCCAATTGAAAACATCAAAGACATAAATAAATAAATTAGACTCCATGTGGGCCATCGCTAAACCACTCATAAAAAAAAGAAATATTAGTGGGCCCACGGTTGGGGTGCGAATATGTTTAAACAGCATTTTAAAACGTGATGGCTTGACATTAGCAATATTGATAGCACGTCTTTCAAGCGGTAAACTTTCGTCGAGAATCCGGAGCGCCAGTAAAAAGTTTATCAAACTTATCGTTGCGGCGACCAAGGCACCAAAATTCATTCCCCAGGGCGGAACTGAGCCGATCTTATTACCAATCTCGCCCGCAAATCCCCCTATAATTGGGCCGAAAATAAAACCCAGTCCAAAAGCGGCGCCGATCAGACCCATACTTTTTGATCGGTCTTTTTCAGAAGAGATGTCAGCTATATAAGCCATCGCTGTTGAAACGTTAGCTCCACAAATACCTGCAAACATACGCGCCAAAAACAACCCAGTAAATGAAGTAGCAAAAGCAAACCCAAGGTAAGAGACAAATCCACCTAAAATACTTACTAACATGATTGGGCGGCGCCCAACACGATCACTGAGCCGCCCCCATAGAGGCGCAAAAATAAACTGCATAAAGGAATAAATCGCCATTAGCCACCCAATTTCTGCAGGGCTTGCACCAAAAGTTCGAGATAAATAAGGGCTGAGTGGAATAATGATTCCAAAACCAACGAGATCAATAAAAATTGTCAAAAAAATAACAATGATCGGAGATAGTTTTTTTCGTCGACTCATATTTTCCTAAAATAGAAATCCCAAACGCAAAAGAACCCAGTCGCGAGCAATCTTTGTATCGTTGGCTTTTCCATAGCCAGCCACGGCAAAGGTCTTGGGTCCAATAATATATCGCCCACCCAAAAATAGGTAACCATAGCGATTAAATCCCGTCTGCATTTCAATTCCTAAATCGCCGTTAGTAATTTTTTTCCAAACACCTAGCATTGCTCCCTGGTAGTCAGACTCGCCGTCTCCGTTTCGCAAAACTTGCGAATTGCCAGAATAGCCACCTAAACCAAACCGGAAAGGTCCTGCCTGATGAAGAGCCATCATATAGATGACGTTAAAATTATTTCCCCCAGATTTAAACCCTATATCGTAAGCCCCCAACGCCAGTCCCCAATGACGTCGGTCAATGTCAAAAAATTGAATCTGAAATTGACCAAACAGCGCATCAGACAAACTCTGGACAGAAAAATCATGACTCTCAATCCAATCCATTCCAGCCTCAAAACGAATTTGATCACTTTCATAAATCCCACAGGCTCCCCCAAAAGAGAGACTAAATCGCTCTCCAGCACTATCGTTGCTTTGCCGAATGGCCGTGACTAGATCTTGCATTTCAAAGCGGCAAACATCCTCTTGCATACCTTTTATATCAGGAATCCATAAAATTCGATTTGATACCGCGACTGCGCTTTGCGCCATAACGAGACTAAAAAATAAAATAAAAATTTGGAACAATCTCATTTTTAATAATCTATGCAGTCTCAACCCGAAAGTCCAACTCTTTCCATTGACAAAAACTTACTGAATGCGACGATTATCTTTCGTATGAACTGGTTGGCTCTTTTGTTCGCTCTCATCCCATCTATTTCCCAAGCCCATCCTCCGAAAGACTTTCCTTACGAGTGGCAATTTTCCGCCGATACTGATTTCATACAAACTAACAGCAATTTCACGACCAATGGATCTACCTCTGAGCTTCCGTTAAATGGTCATCTCATGAACGCCACATCGAAATTTAATTTCACTTATCGCCAAAACTCAAAATGGCAAATTTATGCAGGCGCTGATTATTCATACTCCAAAAGTACGACTTCAAATATTGAGCGAACCACGGGCGGACTTCCTTATATAAGAGTCGGTTTACGGCACTTTCTGAAATATAAAAAATTTGATCTTATTCCTATTGCTGACTTAAATATTGCCATACGTAAAGTCGATCCTTACACGGATGATGTACTCATCTCGGATGGTGTGAGCAAATTTACTTTAGGCACGTGGATGCTTACAAAGTGGAAAAAAATTATCCCTTACACATTTTTAGGGTTCACATATTGTACGGATGATTTTGCTTCACCGTATATGGTGCGTTTCGGAGCTTCCTATGACACGGGCTCCTTTTCATTCTTTGGAGAGGTCTTATACTTCAGTACACTCATAAACGATAAATACCTAAGTAATCCAAGTGCACGACTTAACGTCATTAATACTGTCGATGGCGGAAGTTTTAAGTTTTACTCGATCAACCCTGGCCATACTGATATCAGTGGCGGGATAAGCTATGCCATAAACCCCGAATGGAACGCGGAGTTTCGGATAGATTATCCTTTTGAAGGCGTGCGCTATCCTCAAAGCATGAGTGGAACGTTTAGAGTGTCATGGAATTTTGGTGATACCGACGCCGATCGAGAAATTCTCAAAAACCCGAAGATAAAGAAAAACTTTAAAAGTGAAGGAAAATTCAAAGATAAACTGGAAGATGCCGATCAAGAGCTATTTGAATAGAATCACCCCTCAATGGATTTAAAATAAAAATTTATATTTGTACCAACCCAAATTGGGTGGACCAAATGAAATCTAGTTAATATAATCATACTATGAAATATGATTCGGTTATTTTAGATCTCGAAGGCACCATGGAAATTCCTGGAACCATGGGAGTTAATCCAAAGTCGAATGGTGTGGTTCTACAAGATGGTGTTCTCGATGGATTGAAGAGACTAAATTCTAAATTTCCTCTTTTTATTGTCAGCAATTGTGGAACACGCATGCTCGAACGCTTTTTAAATTTTAACGAAATGAGAAGTTTTTTCCGTGACTGGGAATGCCTGGGCAATACCGGCAACGGCAAGACCGAAAACATTATAGATGTGGTCAAGAGAAATAACCTCAAAAAGGCAATTTACATTGGTGATAGCTTTCCAGACGCTGAGGCCGCCCAAAACGCAAAAGTCGACTATATACATGCGGCCTATGGAAACGACGGCTGGTTAACGGGCGCTCAAAACTTTGAGACATTTAAGGAGATTGTCGACCACCTCGTTAATACAACGAAATGATCGATCAACAAAAAAGAACCTGGAACCTTATTTTTCTTCCATAGTATGTTCGGGCATCATCGGGTCGGGCATGTATTTATCGCCTTGTTGCAACATCGAAAGATGAGCTTGGGCTAAAGCACGCAAATTATTTTCAAATTGCACTCTGGCTCTCTTCAAATTTGAAATCTCAGAGTAAGTCTTCTTTAGAGAGTCGCGCGAGTCTTTAATAATTAACTCCGCCTTTTGTTTCGCATCATTAATAATTAGCTTAGCTTCACGTTCTGCATCCAGACGCAATTTCTCGGTCATTTGCGTTGCCGTTTCCATAGTTTTTTTCAGCATGTCATCGCGCTCACGGTAGTCGAGTATTACCATTTCCTTTTCACGTAAGTTTTCGCGCAGCTGATTGCGCTCACGCGCCAGGCCTTCCATTTCCTCAGAGATTCTTTCCAAAAAATCCCGCACTTCGTCAGGTTCAAAGCCCATAAATTTTCTTGAGAAAGTTTTATGCGCAATATCTATCGGAGCTATCTTCATAACTCATCCTCCCAATATTCTTAAGTACAGTTTACCAATTAGGGAGGAGACCTTACAAGTACCTTCGTCTATCAGGACTATGGTCTAGCTCATTATATCTATAATCCATAGATATCTTCAGAAATTTTTGGTTTGAATTGTCTTTTAGTAAATTGCAAAATTCGTCACTTTTCTAAATAAAAGTAGATACGTAAGTGTTTCCGCGACAATACATTCCCTTCTTTTGCCATAAGGAATCGGTACGCTATTGGTTATAATACCGAGGACATACTAAAACTTTTAATAGGGAGTCATAAATGCGTAGTCTAGTTTATTTATTTATTTTATTTTATTTTTGCTCGACGAGCTTCGCAAAATGGGATGACAAGATGAAGAAACCAAAAGATGTGCATGCCCCAGCCCTGTCTTCAGCTTGCCAAGGCCGACCACTTTTTGAAGTGGTAAAAACGGGCCTTCTTTTTACAAGCGGAATAAAAGTCACGTTTTGCCATGGTCTGACGATTGAATCCAGCTACAATGAAAACGAAGTCAAGGCCGAAAATTTAAAGTTTAAAGTCACTTACTCCGACGGGCACGCCGAGGAAGTCTGTGGGATTTTAGTTGCCTCAATTGAATCTCAGCAAATTCATATCTATCATAGTTTATCGAGTAAGCTTCGCAAGGGAGCTTTGCAAGATAATCCTTATAACCCCTCGTGGTATGATCAATTCATTCGCGGTTCTGATGGCAAAGGTTTCCTCAGAAGTCTTGAACCAGAATTCGACTCCTCTGATAGAAACTATTACGAATTTTCAACAGAAGGTTTTGATCTGCGCATTTGGGGTTACGAACAAATGAATCATCTTTCTAACGGCAAGCTTGAGGTTGTTGCCACCGCCGGAGGCAAATACCTTAAGCCAAATATCTCGGGCATCTATCAGTTCACGCCATTTTTATCGCTCCAAGAAATTTATACAGGAGTGCGAAGCCAAGAGCTTGATAAACAAATTCTTTGTCGAGTAACTCCCCACGAAGTCCAAAAACTTTCTGTTCGTGAGGATGGACTCAGCCGTGGATACTATCTCCCTAACGGAGAAGAGCATATTGCTGCCTACGATGTTGAGGACAGAAAAGCAGGACAGGAAGAGTATGCAAATGTGTTGAAATTGGAGTGCGACCTAATAAAAAAGGGATCAATAAGCTATGATCAAAAAGAAACCCAGAAATTTCAAAAAGAGTACACAAAAGTTTTTGGTAGCCGATGCGAATAAATAATCAGGTGCCTAGCAGGATTACTTCCGACCCAACTCACTGTCACGCAAAACTGCTTTTTCAAAACTGATTCGCAAAGCGCGCTCGATTTCAAGCTCACGCATGGACTCAAGACCTGCATGAGTGACACCTTTTTTCGAAACAACTCGCGACTGCAGCAAATCCAACGGATGCTGTTCCTGTCTTTCAGCAAGGTGTGCAGCACCCAAAAAAGTTTGTACCGCCATATTACGAGCCACATCTTTGTCAAAGCCGTAACCTTCAAGCCACTCTTGCCAATACTGGAGTAATTCAAAAACAAAACCCGTCCCACTACCACATGCCACCGTTAAGGCCTGAAACTGATCACCTTCACTCACTTGAACAACATATCCCAGTGGTTGAAGAATCGATGTCATCGCCGCGTCAGTTCCGGCGTCTTGTTTATCGGGGCAATATCCCACGACCGCTTTACACACCTCAATTGGTGTATTCGGCATAATCCTTACCACCCGAGGGTGATTCTGAAGAACTTTCTTAATATCAGAAATTGGAATTCCTGCAGCCATACTAACGACAATTTTTTCTTGCGCAATCAAACTCGAGAGAGGCTCCAACACAGAAAAAAAATCCTGAGGTTTCACTCCCATAAAAATAATATCTGAGTTCTCTACCAACTCCTCATTGGTCGCGGCCGCATGAATCGGAAAATCTTCTTGAATCTTTTTAACTTTTCCAGAAGTTCGGCTTGAACACCAAATATTTTCTGGCAACACCACTTTAGAGTTGAGTAGTGCCTTCACAATCGCGCCGCCCATATTTCCTACACCAATAAAACCCAACTTTTTTTCTGTCACCTTTTTTCTCGCTCTCCAAAAATATCCGTTCCAATACGAACCATATTTGAGCCTTCATCAATTGCCACCAAATAGTCATGGCTCGTTCCCATCGAAAGAACTTCTAACCTTAATTCATCAAAATACTTTTTCATCAATTGAAAATATTTTCTCTTGGCGGAAATTTCAGCATACAACGGTGGCAAACACATGAGACCCTTCACAAGAACACCACGTTCTTTTTTGGCATTCTCATAAAATGATACTAAATCTTTAAATGAAACTCCAGATTTAGTTTTTTCATCTCCCACATTGACTTGAATTAAAATATTCTGGGTTAAATTTTTTTCCAAGCTCACCTCTGAAATCTTTTTTACGTGGGATAAATTGTCGACAGACTGAACCAAATCGAAATGGCCCGCAATATTTTTTATTTTGTTAGACTGAACTCCACCGATAAAATGCCAATGAACACTTAACTCTAAATCTCTACAACGATTGATTTTCTCAGCCGCCTCTTGCACATAATTCTCACCAAATTCAGTGACCCCTTCCTCCACAGCTATCTGAATGACCTCAACGGGATGAAATTTCGAAACTGCTACGAGTGTCACAGATTCGGGAATTTCTTTGCGTATCCTCTTCAAATTAGCGGCAACGTTGATCCCAACCATGCTTCACCATAATACTTTGGACCAGTTCTAGAGGCAGCCCAATGACATTTGACAACGATCCCTCTCGATGTTCGACGAGTTTCTCTGCTGCTCCTTGAATACCATAGGCACCCGCCTTATCAGTCCATTCGTTAGTCTGTAAATACTCTTGCAATTCTAAATCAGAAAAATTTTTGAATGAAACCCGACTTGTATCTAGCGAGGTATATATTTGAAATGACGGCAAATGAATAAAACATATACCAGTCTTCACGCTGTGAGTTTTATTTCTTAAGCTCAGTAATATCTGTTTGGCCTGTAAAAAGTTTTGGGGTTTGCCAAAAATCTGGCCGTCAAGTATCACGACAGTATCCGCCGACAAAATCAAATATTCTTTTGATTCCGGAGATTTAAGGGTATTTGCAACAACCTCACCTTTGGTCCTAGCAACATCTATAATTTGCTCGTCTAAGTTTAGGTTTTCATTGAAAGATTCCGATATTTCTAGAGTGAGGACTTTAAATTTGTACCCTGCAGCCTTCAGTAGTTCACTGCGCCGTGGGGATTTAGAGGCAAGGATGAATTCCATAATATGACCGGTATCGACTCTTTACTTCTTGCAGGTTTAGCACTGATGGCATTTGCCGTCTACACATTCGTGTTCACACTGTTCCGCACCAACAACGAGGAACAAGCTTTGAAATGGGCCAGTGGCGACGAACCAGCCCAATCAAAATCGCCACTGATTAACGTCAGTCGCCCTCTTGTCCACAACTTCACGCTCCAACACGCGCGTCGAATCAAAAATGAAAGCTATCGAAAAAACATTGAAAGCAAGCTCAAAACGGCAGGACTTGATAACGAACTCAACGTCGACGAATTTATTGGTCTGCAAATTCTATGGGGGATTTTATTTCCGGTCGTACTGTTAGTTCTTAATTTTGCATTACGTCTCGGTTACCCGCCGGCTGTCTTACTCTTCGTTGGTATATTTGGCTACATGTTTCCAAACATTTACGCTAGCGGAGAAAAAAAACGCCGTTACAACTCTGTCGTTGTGGACTTACCTTTCTTCATTGACCTTCTGACCCTATCGACGGCTGCGAGTCTTGACTTCTTTACGGCAATGCAAAAGATCGTTGAGAAAGCCGATAAAAGTGTACTCGGGGACGAATTTAATAACGTGCTAAAACAAATTCGCGTTGGCGCTTCACGTGCGGACGCTTTAAGAAGCATGGCCGACCGACTTGATATCCCTGAGATCACGAGTTTCGTCGCGGTTCTCGTCGATGCCGATTCCACCGGCGCTCCTATTGGGAAAGTTCTGCGTGACCAAAGTATTCAAATGCGCCTTGAAAGATTTGTGCGCGCCGAAAAAGCAGGGGCGAAAGCAAGTCAAATGATATTAGTTCCTCTCATGGTCTTTATTTTGCCAGCAGTGATGGTTATGGTGTTCGGTCCTGTCATTTTACAGTTCTTCTATGGGGGATCGCAATGAAGCTCTTATTGAAGAGAAAAAATAACCATCTTGTTATTGCCGATCACGTTGAAATTGCATCAACCATCGTTCAGCGAGTAATTGGTTTACTTGGAAAAAGCGAATTCACAGAGGGCAAAGCATTGTGGATTCAACGTTGCACTAGCATTCACACATTTTTCATGCGCTTTCCAATCGACGTCGTATTTGTCGACAAAGAATTAAAAGTCTGTAAAGTCGTGCAAAACATAAAGCCATTTCGACTGGCCAATTCCTATTTTTGCGGACACAGTGTTTTTGAGTTCTCAAGTCCACATCCAGTTCTAAAGGAACTGCAACCCGGAGATACGTTGTATGTGGGCAATTAGAATTTTGACGGGTGCCCAGGCGGGCAAAACCTTTTTATTAAAACCGGGCAACAACATCGTCGGCCGCTCTCCAGAATGCGACATCAAGATTGATAGCCGGGGAGTTTCCAAAAGGCACGCGGAGATTTTTGCATTTGAAGACAGGGTCGTGATCAACGATGCCGGTAGCGCCAACGGTGTTTTCGTTAATGGCACTCGAGTAAAGTCTCACCAGATAGCTCCCGGGGACAAAGTAACTTTTCATGACATCGTAATTGCAGTCGTTCCCTCGAAGGTTTCAGCCCGCGCTATCGGTGGGCAACGTGTGGCTAATTACGCAAGTTCAGCATCCCAAAATGCCGGCCCCGACCTACAGTCTATTCCAGGCGGTGGTGGTCGACAGAGAAACCGTGACGATGATTTTATCAAAAAAGCTCAAGGCTATTTTGACAATGTTGTCATGCCAGGCGTCTATAAACTCGTAGAAATTACCGAGCTTAAGCTCGTACTACTTTTCATGATGATCGCCTTCATCTTCGCAATTACCAGTTTACAGGTTTTACCAATGGTCACGCGAATGCGTACGAGTTTAGTTTCCGAAAGTTTACGTCGCGCTACCACGATCGCCAAAAATCTCAAGGCCGTCAACGAACAAGCTTTGACTTCTGGCAATGACGCCCTTCTGGATGTTATGCTTGCCGAGCGCGAAGAAGGAGTGAAGGAAGCCCTTATTGTCTCCGCAATCGATTCGCGTATCAAAGCGCCAGTGACAAAAGCAAATGCAATTCCGGTGCGCCCATTCATTCTCGAGGCAATCAAGAAGGATGGAAGTTTTTCCAAACAAATCGATGGCTCACTTCTCGGAGCCAGCGTCCCGATTCAGGCATTCAGCGCCGAAACTAGCAGCATACGCACTCTTGCGTATGCCATAGTTATCTACGATATGGGAGCTAGAGCGGTTGACGCCAAGATGACCGCTGAGATTTTCATCGTAAATCTTCTCATCGCCCTTCTCGTAGGATTTTTTCTCTATATTTTCTTGTTTAAACTTTTTGAATATCCATTTGTTAGTTTGAATCATCAGCTTGATAAGGCACTCAAAGACGGAACTGCTAATCTACATCTTGCTTTCCAACTGGAGTCGCTGCAAAAACTCTGTTCTAACATAAATAGTGCCCTATCAAGAACCTCCTCGGGACCAGTATCCTCTGGAAATGTTTTTGTTGATCGCAATCGCGAAGCGGAAAACCTCATTGACGGAATTCCAGCACCCGCAATAGCGATCGACGCCGTCAATGAGTCCATAATCAGCGCAAATAGCTACTATGAAAGGCTTACCGGCTCAAACAACGCCTCTCTACGTCGCCAATCACTTAGCGCGATTATCGATTCAGCGCTCCGCCAAAATCTCGAAGATCTAATTAGTCAATTTAAGAGGGACAACAATTCTGTCCCTCGCAGCAGTCTCGACTTTAATGGCATAACCAACGAACTGCGCCTTCATGGGATTATGGATAAAGACGGTGCGGCCTACTATATAATCACAATCGGTCAACTGGGGGGAATTTGATGGCATTAGCCCCTGTGTCCCCAGCTGTAGAAAAAAATCTTGAAGTCTTAAATGGTCCTAACAAAGGTCAGATTTTTCCTATCCTAACAAATCAAGTTCGAGTAGGTCGCTCGCCAGAAAATGAAGTCGTTATTGATGATCCGAAATGTAGTCGAGTACAGTTTGTTATCGCTCTATCCGATGGCACCGCAACGGCTCGGGATGTCGCCAACAAGAATGCACTTGTCGTGAATGGAAAAAAAGTTAAACAAATAGAACTCAAGAACGGTGACGTAATTCGAGCTGGTGATACGGAGCTTAAATATAGGGATCTCGCGGCGGCTATGCAGGCCTACAACAAACCGCAGCCATTGGGAGTTGCTCAACCTGGGGCTGGGGCTTTGCCTTTTCCCTCGGCGGCACCACGCCGACGAAAGTCTGGGCGCCAAGAAAAGCAAAACGCAACTTTTTATATAATATTGGTAACAGTAATCGTACTTTTTTACTTTATTTTTAGCGGTTCAAAAAAACAGGACAATACCTATAAGATAGGCTCCGATAATGTTGCCGAAATTGAACGTTTAAATAAAAGTAAACTCGCCGAACAGGAAAGGCAACGCTTAGCTGGCAAAAACAGCCGGGAATATATCGACGCTCAGGCCTCTTTCATTCGCGGATTTCGTGATTATCAAAACGGGCAATTTATTCTCGCCAATCGCGCCTTTCGCGAGGCTCTTGCAATTTATCCAAAACACGAAATGGCGGAACATTATAGGAAAATGTCGGATCAAAGAATTCAGGAGTTTATTCAAAGTCAGCTCCAAGAAGGTAGAGTATATCGAGAACGCAATAACTACACCCTTTGCAGCGCCGCTTATCGCAAAGCTATGGATGCACTTGGGGACAATAAGCTTGATGATAAATATAAGCTTGCCGCTAGCGGATTCGCAGAATGCGAGACCTTATTGAAAGGACGATTTTAATGTTTAAGCTCATCGTCCGCTGTGAAGGAAAAACAGTTCAGGAATTAAGCCTAAATTCTGATCAGGAGTATATGGCAGGACGGGACGACTCTTGCCAGATTCAGCTTAAGGGTAAGAGCGGAATTTCTCGACAACACTTCAAAATTTATTTTAACGGCAACCAATGGCAAGTCGACGTTATTTCTAAATTCGGTCATTTAAACTTCCAAGCTCAAGAAGTGAATTCCATTATACTTGAAAACGGATACTCGTTTTCACTTGCACCTTTTGACTTTCAGTTTATTCAGGAAAAGACCGCGGATTCATTGCCCACGGTTAACAAAGACGGTCCTACCGTAAGCCCTAATCTTCCGGCAAACGTAGATCTCGACAACGATACCATACAGCTCGATGAAAATTTGCCACAACCCGTAAATCTGACTCAAGAACAAAATGAATTTATGGGTGATGACGAAAAAACCTCTATCGGTATTTCACTCGGTGAGCCAACAATTCAAATTGTCGACCAAACCGGAAAGAATCTTGGATCTTTTCTACTTAAGGACGGTGCACTTTGGATTGCTGGCAGAGACAAAGCTTGTGACATACAAATCCCAGACAAAAAAGCAAGCCGTAAGCATTTTGAAATTTCAAAAACCCATCAAGGCTTCGTAATTACCGATCTCGGAAGCTCTAATGGCACCAAGGTAAACAATAAAAAAGTGTCGCCGAATTCCTCTACTCTACTTGCAAGTGGCGATAAAATATCAGTTGCTTCCATTAATATCATTTTTGAGGTAAAAAATTCAGCGGTAGAGCAGCAACTTAAAAATCTTCCTGAAGTGCTTTTTAATCAAACCGTAGTATCTAGACCGGCACATAATCAATCCATGTTACCAGCTTATTACGAAGATGGAAATGACGACGGCGAAAATTATTCCGAACCCGTGGGACTACAACGAGTTATTAAGGAAATAAATTTGAATCCGCGAGCACTACTACTTGGAATTGCTGTCCTATTCATTCTTTATATTCTCACGAGCGATATAAAAGATCCCAACGACCAAAAAAGTGAGACAAGTATTACAATTAATGACAATCCGATCAATAAATTAACTACAGAACAAAAACAAATGGTCAAAGAAAGTTATGCATCAGCACAAAGTCTTGCCCAAAAAGGCAACTGGCAACTCGCCATCTCAGAGCTTGAAAAAATTCACAAACTATTGCCATTTTATGAGCGCTCGAAGGAACTAGAGTCTCATTGCCGAGACGCGCTGGCACTCTTGGTGGAATCACGGCAAATTGAAGAGGAAAACAAACGGGCCGAGGAAACAAGAAAATACATTGCTACAGTTGTTGAGGCTTGCAAAAGTAAGTTTACCGCAGCCTCGACTCTCAACGACATAAACGCTTGCCTTGCACCGGCGCTTGAACGTGATCCGGAAAACACCGATGTTGCAAGCCTTGTTCAAAAAGCAACTCAGCAAGACGAAGCGAGAGCAATAGCCGCCAGTAATGCAAGAGAACTTGAGGAGAGAAGAAGAAAAGGCGAATCATTATTTGCCAAAGGTGAAAAACTCGAAAAAGACAAAAAACTGTCGGACGCTGTTAAAGTGTATGCCGAATATGTCGCGAACTACGCTGACAAGAGAATGGTGGCACAAGAAAAGATTAAAAGTCTTAAAAACGCCATTGTTCAAAATATTGAAAAATATTTAAAAGAAGCTCAGGACCACAGTACACGCGAAGACTATCGCGGAGCACTTTATGCCATTAACGTCGCCAAAACCATTGATGAATCTGATAGCCGCATTAGAGATGTCGAAACCGGGATCCTTGCCGCCCAAAACCGAAAACTGCTAAGTCTTTATCAAGATGCTAAATTTGAAGAAAGCCTTGGAAATGTCCAGGTGACAAAAGAAAAATGTCAGAAGATAATGGAATTGTCGCTGCCGGAAAATGACTTTCACAACAAATGTAAAATGATTCTCAAAAAATACGGTGGCAGCTAGGACTCAAAGTGAATTTTACAGAACGCTCCTATAGCGGTAAAACCTTTCGTCCCCGCCCAGAAATACATTTTTCGGTGGACACCCGCCTACTGATTGTTGCTACCCCTTGGGGAAGTCGGTCAGGAGCGAAAAAAGTTGTGGAAATCATTGTGGACTATTACTCTTCCTCCCTTCAAGACCTCGAAGCCACAAGCCCCTTCGAAAAACTTTCTTGCCTCTCTCCTGTCGCTAATAGCCTTCGCGTCGCGGCCCTTCTTGCGAACGATCGGCTGTATCGAGAAGAAAACAAGAGCGAATTCACCATAGGTGTGGAACTTTTTGTAGCAGCAATTGACCGCTATGATGTTGTATTCATGCAAGTAGGGCATCCTAACATACTACTCGCCAGAAAAGGGCGAGGCCTCATTCCACTAGGTTCGCACATGGATTTAGCCCTCGACATCAGTGGAACAAACAAAGTCCTTCCTCCACTCCCTTCGCAAATGATTGGTTTGGATCCCAGCGTAAATTTAACTATTGGCAGCTTTCGACCCCAGACCAAAGACCAAGTACTGCTCATCAGTCGGTCCGCCATGGCCGATCGCATCTATCTCCTTTCGCAAAACGAATGGAATCTTGAGTTCATATCCAAGTCACTTTCTGAAAACCATCCCGACCTAGCCTTTTGGGCAGGAATGCTGTCTCTATAAAAAAATAACTAATAAAGAAAATCTTCTATTTTTACGAAAAGAATAGTTGAGGAGTATTCATGTCGAATGCCGCGACTAAAGTCGGTCCCAACCTACTAGAACCTGCTCGTACCTATCAGAGTTCAGTAGTTGCCCCGGCAAAAGATTTTATTTTTGGCAATGTCGTCGAAGTCAATCCTCTCGGTACCAATGGCCGTGTCTGCTCTTTTAATTGCCCTTATTGCGATTTGTCTCAAAGTTTCTTAACGATGAACGAAATTCGTAAAAAACTGGAATTTCCCAAAGTCCAAGATATCGGCACTGAACTACGGCATGTACTGACTCATTGGAAATCCACATGGCCAACGCCCACCGCGATTATCGTGAGCGGAAATGGAGAACCGACTCTACATCCGCAAATTGATCACCTTATGGAAGAAATTAGAACACTTCGCGATGAACTACGCCCCAGCTTACCTATCAATCTTTATACAAATGCCGCTCAGCTTGCAACCAATAAGGTTGCGCGGGCCACCCAAATCGCCGACGAAAAACTAATAAAAATAGATGCCGGAAATGATACTACTCTCAAAATCATCAATGCGCCTCTTGTAAGGATGGGCCTGAACAAAACCATAAACGCAATTCGAAAGATAAAAGACGTGTCCATTCAAAGTATTTTTATTTCTGGGACACTTTCAAATCTTGAAGACAAACAGATTGACGACTGGATCGAAGTCCTCGGCATGATTGGTCCGAAAAAAATCTACCTGCAAACGACCCGATTTCAACCTCAGGACAACAGAGTAGTTCCTGCGACAGAGGACCAACTCCACCTCGTAGCTCAAAAAGTCGAACGGCGCACAGGTCTTCGTCCACTAGTTTTTACTCGCTAGCCTTTTATTAACAAAATCCAAAAATTTTTTATTTTCTGGCAACGCCAAAAGCATTTCTGAGTATGACGGGCCCGCTGGCATGGAATGATCCACATCCCAATCTAAAAATGACAAATAGTTGTTTACGGCAATTTCACGACCAGTTAGATAGTTTTGAAAGTCACGTATAAAATTATCACGATTATTTTCTTTTGATACATCTTTTGTCTTCAACCAAAGAAGAAGATCCGCGAACATGTTTTCGTCACAGTACTTGCTCGATCCCGCAATAATCTCTTCTCGCGATTTTTCAGCCAGCGAAAGAGACAAGCACTCGTCGCCTCTAAAGTCCGCTTTCTGCCCGGCTCCCCGCTTAGCGATCAATTTCCAATCGCTATGCTTTCCTAACTCCCCGAGTTGAGCTAGCCAATCCCAATCACTCGCATTTAAAGCTCGTATTGATGCCCAGCTCAAAATTTGCTCGTCGAGCCGTTCCTCCTCCCCTAATTTTACAATTCTACGCTTTTGCTCTCCTGACAACGGTTCCCGCGAAAATAATTGTTTCGCCAAATTAAATTTGGTCAATAGTTCCTTAGGCAAGATCGTCCATGGCCGTAGACTCAAGGCAATAGTTTTTTTACTTATGTCGGCCAAAAAACCGGGCCAATAATTTAGTGGTAGATTTTGTCCCGTATTCTCAAGTTTATCAGTTAGTGTGTTAAACATAATAAGGGGATTTTTTAAGAGAATTAAAAAAAATCCACTGCGCACGCTAATGCGATTCTCGCCCCACTTCATCCAAGATGGCCAGCCTGATCCCGCGAAAATCGCCCTTTCGTCTGGCCATGAAACCTGTGGCGACTTCAAAGCCTCGCTCAATGAGATGGGGGAAATTTTGTCTTCAGAGACCGCGGGCGCAGCTGCGCCAATAAACTCAAACAATGTTGACCCAACATCGGCAAGGCTCACATTCTTATCGACCTTCCAATTTCCGCCACGATTGTAGGAGTTTTCCGCCGATTTAATGAGTAATGCGATTTGCAGATTATCGCTGAAAACACTTTCTGGTGGCACAAATTCTCGGTATTCAAAATCATCCCTTCCACTCAAACCCGTAATCACCACATGTGTCGACTTCCAACGTTTACGTTTTCTTAGTCCCTTCAATAAACTTTCTAATGATTCGTCGACCTCCTGGATTTGGCCCAAGACGGATTTCTTTCGATATTCACCGGCATCGGTTGACGTAGGGTAATCGCCAAATTCTAAATCCGACAAGAACACGACAGAAAAAAAAGGGTCGTCGCTACCAAGGTCGTCGAGCCAATGAAAAAATAAGTCAAAATTATCCGTAACAGGACGATAGATTCTTCCCTGAGAAATACTTACGTTATCATCAAATAGTTCAAACCCCTGCCGCAAACCCGATTTACTAAATATGGGTGGGCCGCCCGAAAAAAACGAAGTTCGATAACCATTTTTAAGAGCTACCTCGGCGACGGTGTCAATTTTTCCCGAGATAAATTGAGCACCATTATGCCAAACTCCATGAGAATCAGGATAAAGACCTGTCAATAAACTCGCAATTGCAGATTGTCCTTGAGGGGACGTCGAATAGGCATGAGTGAAACGCACTGCCTCTCCGCAAAAGCTATCAAAACCGGTACGTTCAATCTCGTTAGACGTATCTTGGCATGATACGTCTTGGTTACCTAAACGATTAACGGCAATTACTAAAACGGAAGGGCGAATTTTTTGCTGCCAGTCACAACCAAACAAGCTGATTAAAATACAAACAAGAATGATGCGCACTCCCCAAGGATATCTTGACCTCGGTTTTGATTCAACGTCATAATTTTACGAGGAGAAAATCATGCCGACAACATCCCACGATCCCGGTTTAACAGAAAAATTTTTCGTACTTTCGCAGTCAGGTGCACAGGTGATTCTTGTGATCCTTGTCCTTTTGAGTATTTTTAGCCTCTGTGCTATTCTTGAAAGGTGGTACACGCTGGCAAAAATAAAAAGCCGTAGTCACAAAATCCGACTCCGAATTCGCGAGGCACTCGCCGCAAACAATTACGATGATCTTGAAGAGATGAGCCGCGATAAAGAGACAATTGAAGGAAGAGCCTTAGGTTATGGACTTCGTCACGTAAAGCAAAGTGGCTCAAATGGTCTCGAGGCCGTCTTCAGCACTTATGCAATGACAGAAAGACCTCAACTCGAAAAATTCCTAACATTTTTAGCCTCGGTAGGCTCTAATGGCCCTTTCATTGGGTTATTAGGAACCGTTTTTGGTATTATGAAGGCTTTCAATGATTTGAGCGCCAGCCAAAATGAGGCTGCGCAATCTGTCATGCGTGGGATTGCCGAAGCGTTGGTATCGACAGCGGTTGGCCTTATCGTCGCCATTCCTGCGGTAATCGCTTACAACTATTTTCAAAAACAAGTAAAGCAAACCTTGCAAGGAATAGAAATGGTAAGAGACCTTTGCGTGGTTTACGCTAAAACCAAAAAATAAAAGGTTCCAGGTTCTTTTTATACCTTAAATTTAGGAGAAAAATGGCAGCAAGCATTTCAGGTGATGATGACCAACCGATGTCAGACATCAACGTAACTCCATTCGTTGATATTATTTTGGTTGTGCTAATTATTTTCATGGTGACGACACCAATTATTATGAAGCCCAGTATTAATGTGAATTTGCCGAAAGCGGCCAGTGGTGAGCAGACAAATCCAACCCAACTCAGCATCACCATTACGGCAGTTGGACAAATTGTAGTTAACGGCACTGTCGTCACTGAAGGCGATGTTGGAAATCTAGCTAAAGAACTCATTGCAAAAAACCCGGACGTTCAAGCCCTAATTTCAGCAGACAAAGATGTTCCGCATGGAAAAGTTATTGGCGTCATAGATGCGGTGAAATCTGCGGGGGTTACTCGATTTGCCATTTCAATCGAAAAGAAGTAAAGTGCCTGGCACTAGAGAAATATCTCTGCGATTTGAATCCCGTTAAGAGCTGCGCCTTTCAACAAGTTATCGGACACAACCCACATCATCCACGTATTTTCATGTTCCCTGTCGGCGTGGATACGGCCAACATGAACAAAGTCATCAGAATTAAAACGCACAGTTGGAAATTCATTTAAGCCTGTATGTACTTTTACTCCTGGCATTCTCTCTAAACAGCCAAGGACATCAGAACGCGCCACACTCTTTTTCAGAGTGACCCAAACAGCTTCGGCATGGCCGTTCATTGAAGGCACGCGCACAGTAAAGGCGGAAATTTTAAAGCTGTCGGAATCTAAAATCTTCTTCGTCTCCTTAATAATTTTGTTTTCTTCACTACAAAAACCATCATCACCAATACTTCCCACCTGCGGAATTGAATTAAAAGCTATTGGTTTAACAAATTCTTTCGTTTTAAATTTCTTTTTCGCGAGAACCGCTTTAGTTTCCGAAACCAATTCTTCAAAGGCCGCTTTGCCTGCACCGCTCACCGACTGATAAGTGGAAACACGCACATCAGAAATTCCAAAATGGTCATATAAGGGTTTAAGCGCCATCACCAATTGAATCGTTGAACAATTGGGGTTAGCAATAATCTCAGCTTTTCTCTTTGAGCCCAATAGAGCTCCGTTAATCTCGGGTACAATCAACTTATTATTAGGATGCATTCTAAAAGCAGCAGAATTATCTATGACTGTGGCCCCCGCCTTCATAGCTTCCGGTGCCCACTCTGCTGAAATACTATCTCCCGAAGAAAAAAATGCGAACTCAACGCCCGCAAAGCATCCTGGAGATAGTTTCTTAACTGAATAATTTTTTTTTCCAAATTTAACCTTTTGACCGACTGACTTGTCGCTCGCGAAAAGGTGCAAATCAGAAACAGGAAATTTCCTACTCTTCAGAAGCTCAATAAATAAGGAGCCAACAAGACCAGTAGCTCCAACAATTGCTACGCTACTCATCGTCTTCTTCTTCTAACAAATCACCTTGCGACTGCTCCAGATATTCTGGCGCACTCTTAAGTTTCGCAGGTTTTCTTCCCAATCTGAACAGTCCAAAAACAGCCCCTAACACCGCATAAATTAAGAACAACGCAAACAACATGACTTCTGGGTTGTAAGCGACAACCACAAACAGCAAGATCCCGAGCACCAAATAACTAAACGGCATGCGATGTTTGAGATCCATATCTTTAAAGCTACGGTACCTAAACGTACTCACCATAACCATAGACAATAAAAACGTCATGGCTAAAATGTATACTGAATTATAGGCCTCAAGACCAAGTTCACGAAAAGCTAAAACACAACTTGCAACAATACCGGCGGCCATCGGAATCGGCAACCCTTGAAAATATTGTTTTTCAATCACACCCACTTGCACATTAAATCTTGCGAGGCGAAGTGCACCACAGGCAACATACAAAAAACTTGCCACCCAACCGACGCGACCAAATGGCTGCAAGGCCCATAGGTAAAGTAAAATTCCTGGGGCCATTCCAAAGCTAATTAAATCTGAAAGTGAATCATACTCAGCACCAAAGCGACTCGTGGATCTTGTCATCCGCGCTAACCTTCCATCAAATAAATCAAATACCGCAGCGGCGACAACCGCATAACTTGCGTAAACAAAGTCTCCTTTGATGGAATGAATAATACTGTAAAATCCAAAAAATAAATTTGCCGTCGTTAGCATATTAGGCAAAATATAAATATGCATGCTCACGCGTCGTTTAAGCTTTGACGAATTACCGACAAGCTTCAGGTCGCCCGTATTTTCGCTCATATCACTCATAAGATTCCTCACGAGAAAACATTAAACATCGTACGCAGAGCTAGGCTACAGAGAATCGGAAAAGTCAGATTATCATCCATCTTGCGGATTGGCAAAAGCTCCGAAAGAGCTCCAATAATTCCAGAGATAAGGCTCGCTAGCAAAATGCGATCTAACAAAAGTCCTTTTTTTTGAAAATATATATATGAGATAATCGTACACACGACGAAGGCCGCAAGCGTTCCTTGTAAACTTTTATTATTAATGATTTTATCTTTTCCCCAACGAATTCCAAAATAGCTAGCCACAGGATCTGCAATTGCCAAAAAAATAAGTGTTAGCAACACGACGTCGTGTGGAAACAAAAGCACGCAAATAAAGACTCCCGACAACAAATAGGTTGTTCCTGCTGGCGAATTAATTTCGTTCCGTCGCATCACAGTTCCAAATATCTTAACAGCAAACCTGTTTAGAAACTCAGACTTTAGTCGCATGAGGTCTAAACCAACAAAAAAGAACATCGCTACCGATAAAATTTGCAAACTCATCTTACGATCTAAAACAGCGTACAAATAGGACACTATCGAAACTGTGATGATATGCCAAAGTTTGCGGGCCATATGAAGATCACTACGCATTTTGAAATTCAGACTATTTATCGGCATTATGACTTGTTGTGACATTTTTGTTTTACCAAGCGAAATCTACCATATTACAAACCAAAAACTAGCCATTTTCTCCATTAATCAAGTTTTTGAAGCGGCCGATCAAACATCAATATGAAATGGATGTTTTTGCTCGCCCTTTTGACAGGTTCATGGGCAGTTGCCGCACCTCTAACTACGTCTCGACTAGCCCCCCACGACGGATACATTTTAAGTCTCGAAGAAGAAAAAGAACGCGAATACACGGAGATCATTTTACCAGTAGGTCCTTTACCCCAACTTCCCTATAAAACCTGGTTTCAAAGAATTTTTGATGATGACGAGTTAGCCCGTGAGTTTGCCGATCGCTACCAACGCCAATTTGGAAGAACAGAAGCTGAACAGGCACAGAGTGTAGCAAATCCGTTCATCAAAATAGATGTCGTTGATATTAACGGTGCTGTTTTCAGGGGTACAGCTATCGACTATCAGAACCAACGCCAGCTTTTTGCAGAATACATGATAAGACGAATGTTTGAACACAATCTCGATAAATTCGTAAAAAGCAATCCATCCATTCGCACCGCTTATGAAATCAAAGAGCGGATTAGTAAAGCTTCTGTTGCCGTAAGTCCCGGGTATTCAATTGCCCTTAACTATTCTTTCTCCGGAAACACCCTGCAGATTCGACCCATCAATCCCTACTTTACTTTTGAAATTTTATTTCAAATGAATCCATCGCAACTAGGACCAGGAAATGTCTTAGAAACTCACTGGCGAGTCGGCAGAAGCTTTACTACAAAATTTTCTGCCGATCTCTATTACCGTCAATTTGATGCCGTCGCCTCACTTGTACTACGTGAACAATTCACACCAATCTTTGCAGGAACTCTCACTTTGAATACCAATACTAGTCCCTACGGATACACACAACGCGAGGATCTGACTCTCGCCGGACTATACTACACCTTCTAGGGTGCCACCGTAGTCACAAAACGATTCGTTTTTCCATCTACTCGAACAATTACGGCGCTTTTTACAGGATCCCGACTCTGACGAAAATTAATTTCTCCCGTCGCACCACGAAAATTTGTGGTCTTAGCTATTTCGTCACGAACTTTTTGGGGAGTAGGATTTTCTGACCGAATGACCGCATTGATCAAGATATTTGTGGCGTCATAAGCCAGAGCGCTGCCACCATCTGGTATCAATTCATATTCGTGACGAAACTTCTGTACAAAAGCTTTGGCGTTCTCATCTAAACTCTCGACGGCAAAGTGATTTGAAAAAAACGCACCATTAATCGCATCTTCGCCAATCGAATACAGTTGCGAGCTTTCCCATCCATCTCCACCCAAAAATTTTGCCGTAATTCCAAGCTGCCGCGCCTGGCGGGCAATCAGACCTACCTCGGTATAGTATCCCGGTATGTAGATTGCGTCGGAACCAGAGCTCTTGATTTTTATCAATTGGTCACGAAAATCTAAGTCCCCACTTTTATATTTCAAGTCGACTGTGATTGTTCCACCCATTGCCTTAAATTTATCAATAAAAAAATCTGCAAGTCCTACCGAATATTCTGATTTCACATCACGCATAACCGCGACTTGCGTAGCGCGCAAATCTTGATAGGCAAATTTCGCCATCACCGTACCCTGGAACGCATCTACAAAACAGGCGCGAAATATAAAATCGCCGGCTTGAGTTACTTTTGGATTTGTCGACGACGGCGTAATCATTGGCACTTTGTTTTCCTGGGCGACTTTAGCCCCCGCCATCGACAAATCACTACTGGCTTCGCCAATAATTGCAACTACGCGCTGATCAATGAGTTTTTTTACAGCCTGTGCCGCTTTTAGGGGATCGCCCTCATCGTCGATAGTGAGCAATTTAAAACGAAAACCAGTTTCTTGACTGCGCCCGTTGGCCTCTTTCACCGCAAGTTGGACACCCAAATGCGCGTTGATTCCAAAACTTGCAACAGGTCCAGTCAACGACGCGTATTCTCCAAGGTAAACTTCCTTTGTTTCACGAAAATTTGATAGACACTGGCAGCCGCCGACAACTAAACAAAAAAATAGAAAAAGGAATCCAAAATTGAGTCTTTTCACCACTACCAAAATACCTAACAGTAAAGCTCACGGGCAAGCCGTAAAAGGCCCAAGGCCGGTTTTTTTAACTCCTGCGCAACGCTAGTGACGTCCACTGCGTTAAATTTTCCGTTGGAGTAGCCCACCATAAACCCAGACTTTCCTTGAGACAGGTACTCACAGCATTTAGCGCTATATTTCGCCGCTAGTAGCACATCTTCCGCATTAGCATGACAATGACGTTGCATGGGCGCGATTATTACGACTTCGGGATTTAGTCCATGAGCTTTACGTAAGTTTTCCGCCAAATCAAATGACCTTCCGGGGCTAATACCTTCGTTGACAACGACTAAAAACCTCGAAATTTTGCCGTCGCTACTTTTCTGACGGAAGATCTTATACTTCTTAGCAATCATATCCGCCGTCTCGGGATTCTCGGGAAACACAAGTGTCTGCGCCCCTAGCGCCATCCCTGTTTCTAAAACCAAAAAACCACTCTCGTGACCCGCAATTTCTAAAATCAAAATATCACTTTGATCGTTGTGATAGATGTCCCGGTCTTGGTAGTTACGAAATGCAAACTCAACTGCGGAACTAAAACCCAGACTACGCTCGCAAGCCCACAAATCATTTTCAACAGTCACCGGGACCAATCCAATACTCTTTTTCACGTCTGGAATTACTTCTTCTAAAACTAGGGCCGTACGCCTTCCCCCAAAAACAACTATCTTTTCTGCATCAAGATGGTTTAATTTTTGTGCAACCAATGGATATTCTTTAATACTAATAGGCCTATTGATGAGTTCAGAAAAACTTGGAATATATGCTGAAATATTGAGCCCAAAGCTAGGACCTAACTTTTTAAAACTTTCGATGAGATTAACCAAGCCTGTGGAACCACTACTTCCGTTAAGAAGTAACGTTTTCGTACCAGGATTTTCATGATTCATTGTCTTAGTTTATTAGATCTTTGAAGTCCGCGCCAGGGCGAAATTTAGGAAACCAACTACTTGGAATTTTAATTTGTTTACCGGTTTGAGGATTGCGGCCCACACGCGCTTTACGTTTTTGTTTACAAAAAGTCCCAAACCCAACGATCTTTACTTCTTCACCACGTTTTACGGCTGCACAAATATTTTCAATCGTATGATTTAATACCAGCTCCGCTTGTGCTTTTGTGAGTGATGCGGAAGTAGCGATTCTCTCAACAAGTTGGGCCTTATTCATTCTGATTTCTCCTAAGGATATTAGCAAGTGGACGGTCATTCAACCCAAAACACATTTTCCAGTCAAATAAAAAACTAACAAAATGAGAGTGAAAATTTCTTGAGGCAATTCAACCCAGAAAAAATGTTTTAATTTTGGTCATCTTCGGAAACATTTATGTCAGAAAAAATTTTTTCTTTATCCTCCTCTTGACAAGGAACTTTGTAACTTTCTTCGGCCCACTGACCAAGATCAATGAGTTTACATCTCTCAGAACAAAATGGACGAAAAATATTTTCAGAATTGTACTTTACTTTTTTCTGACAAGTTGGACAGTGAACTTCAGTCATCACATTTAGCGATAGCGTGAAACAAATCCGTTGGCAAACTCTGTTCCTTTATAGATGACGCGAACTTTGAAACTGTCTTGACCTATGTTGCCACTCTCGACACGGATGGAATAGCCCGGTGCTGATGATGATTTCAATTCAAAGCCACCGGTATTGTTGCCCGTATTGTTATTAATTGGTAACCAGATCATTTGCGAAACCAGCGGCATGCGAGGAGCACCAGCATAAATTGTTGCGTACGTGTTTTGCATACCCGAAGTCATTACACCATTGGTCGGCAAATACGACTCAATGATCAATTCCAAATTATCTGAATAATAATCGCAATTCGACATACCCCAAGCATTATTTTTTTGACAAACAAAAAAACCATCGCCCATCAGGTTCTCAAACACACTTTTACTAACTACATTTAGCGAATTATAATAAGAAACAATTGAACCATTTCCAAACGAACCGACACCTTGGCAGGGAGTTCCTGTCACACATTGATTACTTTGATTTTGGCCTTGTCCAAAGGGACAATTTCCTTGGGGAAAAGTTCCTTGCGGCGTAATGACGTTACCTGGTGTACAGTTAAACGGCGAAATGAGATTAGGATTGTTAAGATTAACGGGATCGTCTTTTTTGCAAGCCACGATCATCGTTAGAGCCGTTAGTGCTGTGATCGCCAATACCTTTTTCATGTTCTTCTCCTAAAAGAGGATTACCTCTAATAAAAGCTAAATACATGATTTATGCCCACTAAAGGCCTTGCCATACCCCTTTAAATTGGAATGGAAGCCCTTTTGACTGTCTAAGTTATTTACAGTGCACACAAAAAGCGGCCAGGAATGAATTTTTCAACCTCAAATTTACCCGAAGCTACGACTGTACAGGGCAGCGTCTTAGAAAAAACTAAGGTATCTTTAAATTTATTGCCCGTAAGCCCAAGCGTGCGGCTGTGCAAAGTTACACTGGAGGAGTTTAGTCCACCAACACTGGTTGAAAGCTCACTCGCATTGGAACAACGACTACCTTTCAGTTTCCAGTCATGTTTTATAACAATGCTTCTGGTGACATGCGGCCAAAGCGAAAACACAAATAAGAATTAGAAATTTCATCGACTCTCCAAGAGAAAACAAAACATGCAACTATTGCAAGGGCACATCGATTGCAATATCAACTTCGTTAAATTGAAAAAACTCTAGTGAATTACAAAGTTTGTCGCTTACTTTTTTCTTAAGTCCCGAAAAAAAGAACCTGGAACCTTTTATTTCTTCCAGTAATGAAAATATAAGTAGGCGGAGCCTGCGAAAATCGCAAGCGAGATAAACTGACTCGTCGAAAGCATGTTCTCAATTACAAAACCACGGATCTTATCGCCGCGATAGTCCTCAACTATATACCTACCGATAGAATATAAAATTCCATATGTTGCCACTGTTTGACCCACAAATTTTCTTTTGGCGTAGACTACCTGCAATATCAAAAATAAAATAAAAGCATTAAACGCGTCGTAGAGTTGTGCTGGGTGGAGTGATACGCCGATGGGTGCAATCGATTTCGGATTAGTAAAAATCACTGCAAAAGGACTTTGAGGATCAATTGGCTTTCCAAAGCAACATCCTGCTGCGAAACAACCGAACCTCCCAAATACGTGAGCTATTGCCACACTCGGTGCCGCTAAGTCCACGGTCTTTAGAATTGGCATTTTATACTTTTTAGCTCTTAAGACCCAGCCCACAATTCCACCAATAAGGCCTCCGTAAAAAACCAATCCACCTTCCCAGAATTTTAACATGTCCAGTGGATGCTGCGAAAAATCTCCCCAGCGTGTGACTATATAGAGAAGTCGCCCACCTATAAACCCTCCAAGTAAACCCCAAAACGCGACGTCTGAAATTTCCTCACGGTCTAGGCCAATTTTCTCGGCTTTTTTTCTAACCAAAAATAATCCAATTAAAAATCCAACGACAATCAAGAGACCATAAGAATGAATCTTGATGAACTTCCATTCAAAAATTACTGGATACATTTTTACCTCTAGACTTTGCCTTTATTTAACAACCGTAATATGTATAAAGCAAACAGAAATAGGCAAACTCCTATAGCTGTTGAGATGGTAAGTCCCATAAAAACTGGACCACGAAAATCAGCGCGAAAAAATTCTTGCCAAATTCTTCCTAAAGCATGCAACGCTAACCAAATAAAAAAGAGCTGACCAACCCTAAGTGTTCTGTTTTTTTTCTCTAAGTAAACTAGCAACCCAAGAATCGCAGCCTCCCAAAGTGATGAATAAACTTGTGAGGGGTGCAAACAAATCCCACGGGGCGCTTCGACGCCTTGAGGAAAAACTATGCACCACGGCACATCGGTTTTTTTTCCATAACAACATCCCGCTGCCAGACACGAAAGACGCCCAAGGGCATATCCCGACGCCACCAGCGGAGCAAACAGATCTAGCCAACGAAACCAATCTGCTTTATCTTTTCGGAGTAAAAAAAGGCCTGAAACTATGGCGCCTATCAATCCGCCGAAAAACACGTATCCACCCTGCCAAAAATAAAAAATTTCTTTGGGGTTTTCCCAATAGTAAGCTGGTTCTTCCCAGATCACATGTAGAAGACGCGCCCCAATAAACCCTCCGACCATCACGGCCATACCAACATCGAGGACTCTATTTCTGTTAAAGGTAAACTTAGCGGCGCGACCGGTAAGCCAAAAAACATGCGTTGAATAGATTAAGGAAATTATCAGCAGATAAGATGGAAGTTGAATCGATCCAACTGATATAACGGGATACATCAGGTTTTTGCCGATGAAGGCTTGGGCTGTAAAAACATCAGTAGAAGCAAGATACCGACTCCGCAAACAATAGCAATATCAGCAACATTAAATGCTGGCCACCGGTATCCCTTAAAATGAAAATCCAAGAAGTCGACAACAAAACCTAAACGAACCCGGTCAATATAATTTCCGACGGCTCCGCCAAAGACACTCGAAAGCGCGAGAATCTGGATGCGATCGTTGGCTTCGACCCCCCGTAAAATCAAAAGAATTATAACCAGAGCCACCGGAGGCATTATAAGAAAAAATGTATCGCGAAACTGCGGATGAGATCTCGCCAAAAATCCAAATGCCGCGCCTAAATTTCTAACATAAGTTATGTCAAAAAACCCCTCGAGTACTGTCGTCGACTCACCAACTTGATAGTGTGTGTGAATATAAAGCTTGGTGAGCTGATCTAAGCTTACAATAAATCCGCTAATCGTCGCCAAAAACAAAAATTTTCTCATGAAATAGCCCTTACACATTTCGGGCATATACCCGGAGTTTTATGATTTGCTGAAGTCAAAGAATCATACACCCAGCAACGCTGACATTTTTCACCGTCGGCTTTGGAGGACTGAATGCCGTATTTTCCATTTTCAACTCTGACTTTCGATACAATGAAATATTCTTTGAGATGCTCTTTATATTTTTCTAAGACATCCCTCGTCCTTCCATCGCAAGTTATAGTAACCTTCGCTTCGAGACTAGCGCCAATAGTTTTATTTTTCCTCAACTCTTCAAGATTTTTCGAAACATCTCCACGAACCCTGACAATTTCTTCAAAATCGTCATGCAACGAACTATCTTCCCATTCTGGGTTTAATTTTGGAAACTCAGCCAAGAAAATACTCTCCGGTTTTTCTTCTCCCCTCCAACTTGTCATATGCTGTAGCGATTCCTCAGAAAGAAAAGACGTGATCGGAGCCATGATGCGAATCAAATGAGATGTCAATTCATAAAGAACAGTTTGTGCTGATCGCCTCTCTGGTCCGTCTTTTTTCCATGTGTACAATCTGTCTTTCAAGATATCCAAATAGGTGGCCGATAAATCCACCGTAAAAAACTGATTGAGCGCGTGATAAACCTTATGAAACTCATAAGACTCATATCCCGTCGTACAAGTTCTTAAAAGATCCGTCAGCTGCCCCATTGCCCAACGATCAAGAGGCATAAGGTTTTTATATTCAATGTAATCCTTATTTGGATCAAAATCAGAAATATTTCCCAATAAAAATCTCATGGTGTTTCGGAAACGACGATAGGCTTCAAGCAATCTTACAAACAATTCTTCGCCGCAGGTCAAATCTTGCGTATAATCTTCGTACGCCGCAAATAGGCGTAGTATTTCAGCTCCACTTTTCTTAATCCAGTCCTGCGGATTGACAACATTGCCCTGACTCTTACTCATCTTTTTGCCCTGAATGTCGTTCACGAATCCGTGCGTTACTAGAGCTTTAAAGGGAGATCCGCCGTGCGCTGCTACCGACGTCAGTAAACTCGTCTGAAACCAGCCGCGATGCTGGTCGCTTCCCTCTAAATATATGTCTGCAGGGAACTTCAATTGATCAGTATGGCGTTGAAGCGCCGAATGCATAACCCCGCTGTCAAACCACACATCAAGAATATCTAGGCCCTTCTTGAATTCTCCATAGCCACATTTTTTACATTTCAAATTACCAACTAAATCAGAAGTTTTTCCCTCAAAATACGCTTCCATTCCTCCCGACTCTTCCATCTTGTCGGCGACTTGATCCATCATTTCCGCTGAGAAATGGGCTTCTTTACACTTTTCACAATAGAAAACCGGAATCGGCACCCCCCACATCCGCTGACGACTCAAACACCAGTCTGGTCTTCCCTCAATCATAGAAGTTAAACGATTGACCGACCAATCGGGGACAAATTTGACATCCTTGATTGCTTTCAAGGCTTCTTTGCGTACATTGAAGTTCTCGTCGTCCATACGAATAAACCATTGTGGAGTCGCACGAAAGATCAAAGGAGTTTTACTACGCCAGCAATGAGGATATGAGTGAGTAATTTCTTTATATCCCAATAAATTTCCGCTAGCTTTTAGTTTTTCGACAATAATAGGGTTGGCATCAAAGATAAAAGTCCCTTTCATCTCAGCATAACCATCGGTGTATTTTCCAAAATCGTCGACGGGACTAAGCACCTGCAAGCCATATTTTTGCCCGACCACATAGTCGACTTGACCGTGTCCAGGAGCCGTGTGAACCGCGCCCGTGCCAGCTTCAGCTGTTACATGCGTTCCTAAAATAATTGGTGAATCTCTTTTAATAAAAGGATGTTGGGTTTTAATTCCTTCAAGGTCTTTGCCTCTTACAAAAGCTATATTTTTCGTATTGAAATCAATTCCCGCATCTTTTGATACTGCTTCTTGCAATTCTTTCGCAAGAAGCAAAATTTCCTTTCCTGTATCATACGCACCATATTCAAAATCAGGATGCAACGATATCGCAAGGTTCGCGGGAAGTGTCCATGGAGTTGTCGTCCAGATAACAAAAGCAGCCGGTTTATTAAACTTTCCAAACGGAGTCTTTTCTCCGTCTTTAATATAAAACTTCACATAGATACTTGGACTTTTGTGATCGTGATATTCAACTTCAGCTTCGGCAAGTGCCGTTTGCAATGCCCAACACCAATAAACAGGTTTTTCTCCGCGATATAAAACACCGCGCCGATACATGCGTGCGAGCTCTCGAACTTCTTCTGCCTCGTAAACCCTGTCAATTGTTCTAAATGGTTTTTCCCAATCAGCCAATACACCAATTCGTTCAAATTGTTCGGATTGTATTTTGATCCACTTGTTGGCTTCGTCCCGACAAAGCTGTCGAATATCCTTGGCAGAATAGTCTTTTCGCTTCGGCCCTAAATTTTTGGTAACTTTGTGCTCGATCGGCAGGCCATGGCAATCAAAACAAGGAATAAACGGCGCCGAATATCCGCTCATATTTTTATACTTCAGCACAAAATCTTTAAGTGATTTATTCAAAACGTGCCCAATGTGAATATCGCCGTTAGCATAAGGAGGACCATCGGGCAAAGTAAAAGTCCCTAATTTCGAATTGTTCTTTAGCATTCGAGAATATATTTTTTTCTCGTTCCAGTTCTTAATAATCTGCGGCTCTTTTACTGTAAGGTCGCCCTTCATCGGAAAAGTAGTGTTTGGCAAATTAATGGTTTCTTTATAGCTGATTTCCATGGCAATTTCGAGCGTATCAGTTTCGCCATTTCAGTCAAGAATTTGCCAGTGGTTTAGCTTAAATAGACGCTGAAGGCAGAACAGAACTCACTCGCTCAAAGCCGACTTTAACTAATAGCCGAATAGCCTCCATATCATGACTCAAATTAAGCTCAGATTTCACCATTTGAATCATTTTCCAGCTCTTGTCGTCGAGTTCAATACTGCCGTTAGTGCCAGGAACTTGAGGTACCTGCGTCGGCGCCACGTTCGGTGATCGCTGAGTTGGTAAAGGGGCTTCAAAAGACCTCACGACATCCGCTAAATTTTTTAAGTCTGACTGGAAGGCGTCTGAACTCATCGTCGGTGATTCATGAATTGGTTCGCCGCCACGAACCGCCCGCTTATACAAACAAATAACTGCTTCTTTTGTAGTTCCCAAACGTTGAATCTGTTCGGGCTGATTCATCAACCATGAGTAGGCTTGCGCTAACTCGCGGTTGGTGTAAGCTTCTGGTGGCAAAACTCGCATAGGGAAGTAACCCTAAACTATCGCCAGCACCCAAATCAAGCTTTGAAAAATCCTTTTAGATTTATTTTGGGCTTGCATAATCCTTTGGCACTATCCCGTACTTTTCGATTTTACGTAACAAAGTTTTTTTTGGAATATTTGCGTGCATAGCGGTTTGATTTATCCGCCCATTAAAAGCCTTAAGCGCCCGAATAATAAATTCTTTTTCAAATGCTTCTTTCTGACGGTTAAAATCTAACTCTTCAGATGCTCCCTCTGGCCGAGGAATATTTTCACCTGGCTCGGCTATTTCGCCATCCAAATCATCACGATCGTTGTCAAGATTTTCAGCTTGACTTTGCATTTTCGCCGCAATCGATTGGAAACCCGTAGTCATCAACAACGCTTCGGGAAGTGAATTCAACATCAATTGATTCGATATCTCCAAAATGAAAGCGTGTTCAATAATGTTTTCAAGCTCGCGAATATTTCCTGGCCAATCGTATTTTTTCAAACACGAAAGGGCCTCTGGAGAAATTCCGATAATACGCTTACTGTGTGCTTGATTAAATTTCTTAATAAACATATTTACGAGATGTTCTATATCGTTTTTACGTTCGCGCAAGCTCGGCAAATAAATTGGGAAAACATTTAAACGATAAAAAAGATCTTCGCGGAACTTTCCGTCTTTAATCATGTCTTCAAGAGGACGATTTGTCGCCGCAATGATTCTGACGTTGGTTTCAATCTCACGATTGGCACCAACCGGGGTAAACACTTTCTCCTGTAATACACGGAGAAGTTTTACCTGCATCATCACCGGCATATCCCCAACCTCATCTAAGAAAAGAGTTCCTCCTTCGGCATATTGAAATTTTCCAATTTTACGCGCATCTGCGCCGGTAAAAGACCCTTTTTCATGACCAAATAACTCACTTTCAAATAGATTTTCGGGGATCGCCGAACAGTTAATCGCAACAAACTTACCTTCTTTCCGAGGCGAATTAAAGTGTATCGCGCGCGCCACCAACTCTTTACCTGTTCCTGATTCTCCACGAATCAATACTGGAGTATCCACCTTTGAAAGGCGATTGATGATGTTAAAAACCTTTTGCATTTGTTCGGTATTACCAATGATTTTTCTGCCACTCTCATGAAGAATTGGCGCACTGGCCGCGATATTGGAAATTAAATTGTGTGCAGATTTCGCTTTCTCGATCAAGGCCATGAGATCTTCAGCTTTAAATGGTTTGGCAATGTAGTTATAAGCGCCATCCCGCACCGCTTTTACTGCGTCGTCAATCGTCGCATAGGCAGTTACCATGAGAATAATTATTCCCGGATCAAATTCTTTAATTAATTGCATCGCTTCAAAGCCCGAAAGGCGTGGCATATCAACGTCAAGAATCACGAGATTATAGCTGCCTGCCTTTACCTTCTCAACGGCGTTCAAGCCATCAAAAGCTTCTTCAACTTGAATGTCAGGCGAAGTTTCTAATGCATTGCGGACTGAGAGTCTCAACCCCGCATCATCATCAACAACTAATACTTTAAACATGGCCACTCCTTATAGATCCATTGGCAGATTCACCGTAAAGGTAGAACCCTGATTCATTTTACTTTCAACTTCAATTTTTCCATTATGCAGCTCAACAAAGTACTTAGCGAGGTAAAGACCCACGCCAGTGCCTTTGATTTTAGAGGTCTTAGCCTCCTTCGAGCGGTAAAATTTCATAAAGATGTTCGATAAATCATCTTCAGAAATCCCGTAACCTTGATCCGATATCTGTACGATAATATTCCCTTCAACTTCATCGGTCGTTACTAAAATCTTGCTCTCTGGTTTACTGTATTTTATCGCATTTTCAATCAAATTCGAAAACACCTGTTTCATCAGCTCAACATCTAACTTCACGCTAAACATTGGTTCAAACTCGGTCACGATTTGCACATTTTTTTCTTTTGCTAAGTATTCCAATTTCTCAACCACTTCTCCAAGCAAACTATTAATGTCTTTACTACTTTTATGGAGATTGATTCCTTGGCTCTCTACGCGACCAACATCCAAAAGCGAAGAAATAAAATGTGTTAGGTCATTGGCGCTCTGATTGATGGAGTCAAGTGCACGAGTCTGTTGATCACCAAGTGGCTGTGCGTCTCTCTTAATAACATCAACCATACCTTGAATTCGCGCTAGTGGAGTTTTAATATCGTGAGACATCATACTCAAAAAATTTGATTTTAGCTCCTCCACTTGCGAAAGAATTTTGTTACGCTGATAGTATTCCCAACTTCTTCGGTTTTCGACGATTAATCGATAAGGAATTAGGAAATAATAACACATAAACGCCGCGAGTAACGGGTGAGCCACACCAACGGCAATGTTAAAAATCGCAAACGAAAGCAAGGATAGTACTACAAATGCTGCAATGGCGCCAACTAAAATTCCCAGACCGTAAACTGGTTTGAGCGCTAACACCACATAAACAATAAGTATCGAAATTAAATATGTAACCAAAAAGTTAAGCCAAGCTGGCAATGGAATAACGGCACGATTCTGAATTGCAGTATCAAACATATTGGCATGAAGCTCCAAGAGAGTCATACCCATTTGCTCTCTGGAATACGGTGTCTGAACATAGTCTTTATTCGATCCCTCGGTGTCTCTACCGACAATGATAATTTTATTAGTAACCTGACCCTGAGAAATTTTACCCTCTAAAATATCAGAAAAACTTAAACTGCGATAAGTCCCCGAAGGATGAAAATCAATGAGGGCTTCGTTCTGATCACCAGATTTAATCACTCCACGCACACCCACATCTGTGTAAATTCCGTTAATCTGTGCTGACAATAACGGGTGGATCGCGGGCCTTCCCTCAAACGACATCAACATTCGGCGTACTACGCCACTCCCGTCATTAAGTTTTGGACCGATCGCTACTTTAATAGCCGAAAACGGTGGAAGCATCTCAAGCCTACCGGCCTCACCACTTAAATTTAATTTTTCACTCACGACATAAAGGTTATTCAATCCCGCTGCAATATCAGCAAACTCTTGCAGTTCATCATAAGACCCCACAAGTTCCTTCGGGTGAATTAAATAAACAATCGCGCGGGGTTGTTCTTTTGCCAAAACTTTTAAGAATTGAATATGATCCCGAGCATTGGGGCTACGTCTTAGCTCGCGCACCGTCATCTGGTCGATAGCAATTGTCTGCACATGCCCCGATACTGGTGAATTTGATTTAAAGCGAATGCGCATATCGTATCCGAGATTCTCCATAGCCTCGAAAGCAAATTGGTGCAGGAAAATTGTTAAAGCCAATGCAATACTTACGCGGATTGCACGATTGCGAATTTTTTCTGATCTTAATTTTTCAAAATACCGTCGCACAGACTTTTACTCCCGAACAGATAACTCCCTCGTAGCAAATAAAACGCCAGAAGGCCAAGGTGCCAAAACGACACTAAGCGCTTAACTCTTTGAATTGGTTAAAAAAGGCGACGAAATTTGTCAGATAGGAACAAAAAATGCGGTTAATTAGTCCTCTTTGCACGTCTTATTTCTCGAGAAAACGACGTCGCTGGTTAAGGAAATATTATAAGGTTCATAAGGAATTCCCAAATCAACCAAACTCCCTTTTTCGCAAAAGAGGGTAGGTAGTGGTAATTGGCCTTGTCTTATAACTGCAATTTTGGGATCAGCACAATTTTGCGCATTGGCACGGACATACACTCCCCCGTAAATGTTGTAGTTTACGGAGGAAATCTTGACAGATTGGCAGCCTGAAAACTCTAAGGATTTTTGTACTAACTGATTCATTAATTTGTTGTGCTCGGGGTTTTTCTCGGCCGCCTTCATTTGCATTCTAACTTGAATCGACTCATCAAAAGTTCGTCCCTCTTTTGGCCGAATCGTAAGGTTAATCACGCCCGCACTAGTAACCGTAGATAATATTAATGCTAGAATAATAAAGACACTTTTCATAAGGCTGCCCTTTGCTAAAGAGCAAAGGCAGGTGCAAAAGCAGGGCCACGGGATCGAGTCTAATTAAAGACTCAATCCATCTTAAAATAAAGTGAAATTTTTATTACCCGTGATCGGGCCCGGCGAGCTTGTGAAATCGATTTGCACGGCACCGGGAGAAGTACCTTTAAACCACAACGTCTGAGAAAAATCATTTCCAGCTGAGATACTCACATTATGACTTACACCTACCAAGTTTCCACAGCTAGGATCTGAATAAAAAGCTACTCCTGACGAAACCGTTGAAACCGTAACAGTAGTTGCTGCAGGTACCAACACACGGGCGCCAATCTCATTCATTGAATTAACTTCGAATGGGTAGCAGGAATTGTAGTAGTAATTTGGAGGAGAATAAATATTTCCACCATATTGAGTAAGGTTAGAGCTGCCTACTTGAACGTTGAAAGTATCCGAGCCGCTGGAAAACGGAGACGGTGCCGTCGCCGTTACTGGAGACGATGCCTGGGTGGCGGTTGCTTTAAAGAAAAAGCCCATACGCTGGGTCAGTGGCGGTATATTCAATTCGTTGTTATTCGCGCCAGTTAACGGCGTCGTACAATTGTGATCACTAAAAAAACCGCTCGCTCCGCTATAAGTAAGTGTTACTGTGGTTGCACTAGAATTTACGGCTGGTTCTGGTGCCGAGTTTTCTAATCTGATTTCACCCACCATACACCGACCGACGGCAGTCACGCTCGGCAACATTGAAATTTCCAATTTATTTGCATCAACACCCGAATAAACCGACAACTGGGCCGAGGCTTGACCAAAACCAGAAGCGTTGAAATTATAATTCTTGTAGCCATTAGTTGTAGAAAGAAACGAAACAATTCGCTTACTACTACCGGTTGCAATAGTTGTCGACCCGGTGATTGGTGCACCACCACAATCGGGCGCATCGTAAAGACTTGCGGCTGGACCGCTACTCTGAACATTTATGTTCAAAGTTGACGATTGAATAGCCGGGGAGCCGCCATTCATGGCTTCAATCTCGAAATTGTAACAGTTGTTATTTTGAACAGTTTTAGTGGCTATACCACCTCCGCTCCCCTTCCACACCAGCATTGACCCAGCACTACCACCACCACCTTGATTTTCATAACGAGTTCCCATAAACAAATATTTCGCTCGTCCCGCATAGTTTAACTTATAAGGACATAAAGCGGCTTTTGTCGTATTTTGAGTTCCCGAGGTCACGGGGAAGGAAAACGAACTTGAAGACGTATCTCCTACCCAGCTAAAACCAACCGACTGAAGTTTTTCGCAGTCTATTCCGTCGCCGCCCATTTCCATTCCGCCGTCAAAATTGGGGTGCGCATATATTGCCACCCCATCAACACCGTTAACACCAACGACTCCCGGTAAAAAAGTCCACGACAATGTCATAGTTTGTGTTCCAGAATTGTAACTCGACGCGATCGTGCTATTGTTGGGGGGCGAAACAAAAATTCCGCGGAAACCAAACGTTTGGTCCCGACCATTGCCGGCATACTTTCCATCAACCTTTACCCAGTCGATAAATGCATTCCCATTGGCGCACCCACCAGTACCAAACGAAACTCCACCTTGATTATTCAATCGTCTTGTTTTTGAAGACGCAGTAGAGGCAGGATCATAAAGTATGGCTGTCGTATGGCCAATATCGGAATAAAAGCTCTGCATCGTCTGCGCAGCCGTATAACAAGCTGGTTTTCCATAGGTTGCAGCTGCCGGACCAAAATATCCTCCGATAACACGGGCAGCGGCTCGTGCTTCTGTGACATAAACACCACCACCTTTTTGATAGTAACTATATCCCGCAGGCCTAATGAGATGAAGTTTATGAGCGACGCCAGTAATAGGCGTAAATTCCGTGTCACTAAAACCATTCCCACTAAATAACGTCGCGCCGTTATGAACCCAACGATAGGTAAACGGCGCACCGCTTATCATGAAAAGCTGGAACCAACCATTCACCATTACAGTATTAAAAATTTTCATCGCTGGTCGATTCAAACCCGGAGGTTGAAACATCAATTCCAAATCACCGGTCGGCCCAACATTATCGCCTGTTAAATACCGGCCACCAATTTCAGCTTCTTCTCCACCACTCCCTATGCTTGCAACTGAAACAGAAACATCTTCCGCCGAGGCGGCCAGGGTTTTAACTGTGTCTCCATAGAGAAACTGCATTTGACCATTTTCATTTTCACTAACAACTAAAATCTGGAATAAGCGATCAGGCCCTTTAGGAATATCAAGCATAATATTCGCTGGCGGAGAAACAATATTTCCACCTTGATGTGCATCCCAGCTCCAAACGACATCATTAGGCATAAGTGGTCCACGAACGTTGATTACTATGTGAGTGGGTTGACTACCTGAGCCAGATTGACCAGAAATACCAGTTCCCAAAGATAAACTGATGGTTACGTTGTCGTTCATTTGGCGTGTACAACCTATTGATAGCAAAAATATCAGGCTTAAGGCCAATCTATTTCTAGTCACGTCCCACCTCTTCGTTTTGGACCCAGAGGATCCAAACTATACATCGGCACTTGGTCTAGTTGAGTTTATGATTTTCTCACGATGAGACATTAAAAAACAAAAAGAGCGTCTCCATATGCGAAACGCTCTACCTTGATATAATCAATTTGAGAGGAAATAATTACTTCGTTCGGGGATCAGCAACTTGCCCTAAGAATAACAAACTTGCGGTCTGTTTATCAAAAATCACGAAGAAAAATGGCTTATCAACGTTCATTTTAAATTCGAAATGAGGAACCGAAGTTCTTTCGATTCCGCCTATCATCGTAACGGCAGCAGCTTTAATTCCGTTTTCATCAAACTCTACTCGCGTGTTTTGTTTGATAATTCCGACTTTACTAGGAATCGTGCCAGGAGCGTCCATTTTCGAAAAATCGGCACCATCTTTAAATAAAAAATTTAGACCGAGACTTTGTGTCAGAGGGGCGTCTTCTTTAAGCTCGACTCCGTAGTCAAAAGAAAATTTCGGCATTGCAATCAGGCCGTGCTTGGGTTGGGCCTTGGCAATCACTTGGGCCAGATATTCACGGCTCCAAACACCTCCATCTTTCTGTAATTGTTGATAGTCTCCAATTGTCTTCGGCGCGATCACATAAACACTGACCGTACTTTTATAAATTGGCAACTCCACAGATTGAACATGACCATCTTCATAATAATTTGTGTGGGACTGTTGGGACATAGATTTAACAACAACTTTTTGATTCGTTGCCAAGGTAAAGTTTGGCTCGACGTTTCCTTTTATCTCACGAAAGCCATGTTCCCACGCGCCTTCGAGATAAGTGGCGTTCAATAAAATCCACAAAAACTTTTCTAAATCATCTTTAGAAACAATTTTTTTAACCATGCCATTCGTATTGTCTTCGCACCATTTATTGACGACATCGGCAGCCTTTGGATCTACGAAATCCATCGATCTTGTCGAGGCAATTGCGTAGTTGCTTTTCAAAGTCGAAATAAAACCGGTGCTAAAATTATAGGGTCTTCCCGTAGTTTTGCCGTTGGTGTTCCACGCACTGTTAGCAACGGTAAAACCAAATGTTGGCTTTTGGCCTGGATTAAGTTTCATTTTTTCTTCTTTAGTCATCGGTACTTTAACCAACGAAGAGCGAATTTCTTGGTTCGCGTTATTAACTTCTGACAGATTCACATTATTCGCATAGCCGAAAAATTTCTTAAACTCAGATTCAGTTCTAGATCGTGTACCATTTAACGCCATAGACAGTGCTTCATGGGCCGAAAGCGGCGAAATCATAATGTTCTTTGTCTCTGATTTTCTTAACTCTTCTTTTGTCACTTCTTGCATCAAGCGCAAACCAACACGGTTGTTCGCGTCGACAGCAACTTGATTTTTTCTACCTTGTGCGAGAGCGACTGAACCCGCAAGCAAAGCTGTTAAAATTATTTTTTTCATAGATCCTCCAACAGAAATGCTTCTAACAAGTTTTTTTAAAAACTCCAATCACAGAAAAAAATCTGAAAACTTTCTATCGCGAAAGCGAAAATTTGCCCCAAAAAAATAGCTTTTTGGTACTAAATATTTAGCGTCGCGAAAAAATTTGATGGCACACATATTCCATTACGAAGGTAGCCGATAGGCCGAGAGAACTAAAATACGATTTGGCTAAGCCAAATAGCCCCATATTGGCGCTATTGTAAACTTTTTTTACACGAGAGCTTTATGAAAACAGTTACGATATTACTATCCCTTGCCGCTTTGGCTTTGTCGATACAATTGACAACGAGTCCTTCTGTGGCTTCGGAGCAACTTGCCAATTGTAAATATCTTTTTTTTCTCAAACCCCTATCGGCCGAGAAGTTTACCGAAATGCTATCCGCCGAAGAATTAGAGGCCCGCGAAGCTGATATGAAAATCGATGCGGCATTAGGTTTCGACTTCAGGTCGACAGAAAAAATACTTGAAGATAGAGAGTATAAGTCTGACAGCAAGTCGCTGCAGAGAGGACTCAAATCAAAGCTCGGCTATGCGAAATGGAGTGAGGGAAACACCTACCATGGCTGGCAAACCAATTACCGAGACCTAGCAAATTTATTTACCCTCCTAAAATTGAAACCGGATCAAAAAGTTATCGATATTGGTAGCGGCTACGGACGACCCGGTTTTGTGATTGGCCTTCTTTTTCCGAAAACCCAATATTTGGGTTACGAAATTGTATCGGAACGTATAAATATTGCGAAACAAGTTGCAGCACAAAACGGATTTAGAAACGTGACCTTCAAAAAGCAAGACCTATCAGCCTCGGATTTCCAAATCGAGCCCGCTGATGTTTACTATATGTACGATCCTATCAACGACAAAACCATGCGATCGACAATGAAAAATATTATTCGCGCAAACGAAGGAAGGCCTTTTTCAATAATTCTTCACCGAGGAGGGCCTGGAGACTACGAAAAAATTATTTCTGAGCACGCCGAAAAGGTCGAAGAAATCACAGAAATGGGTGGCGACTATTACTACAAGAATGCCTACGTCTTGTTTAAATCAAAAAAAGTTGATTAATAAAAAGGGACCTCAGACGAGATCCCTTTTTTGACATTCAAGTAAACGAAAAAATTATTCGTTCACGTTTTCGTCAATAATTTCATTTCTATTGTCATCGAAGAAGTTCATGCGATTGCGATTAAGCGCTTCTCCCTCAACGACTCCGCCAGCAGCCTCAATGCGTGTATTGAGCTGATTAAGCGAATCCATTTCTTGCGGAGATGGACTGCTGCCGTCACTCGCGGTTGTAAACACCCACGTGCTGCCAGAGTTCAAATCCAAATACCCTTTGAAGGGTAATGATTGTTGTTGGTAATTTGCAAATCCCTCAACCACAATGCCGTTATCGTTTGGCATAAATTGATAATGTGTAACCACTATATCATTTTGGCCAAAAGCGATTTGTGTTCCCAAAATTATCGAGAACTGTGAACGCATTTGATCATGCAAGCTCACGATCGCGTGCCGATAATTAATTTGCGAACGAATATCCATGCCGCTCACACTAATATTGAGGTCCTTAAATTCTTCTGTTGGGAAGAAAATACCTGCATACGGGAATGGTGTGCGCAATTCAGGATATTGATCGTAATAGCGCTCGTACCACACACGATAGTAGTAGTCATCCCAAACAGGAACATAGAACCAATAGATCATCGGATTGTAGAAATAAATATTGATATCCAATATTGGACGATACGGCCAATAGTAACCGCCGTAAAATCCATGGCGCCACCATGGTGAATAGCGAACGCGCCAGTTATTATAGTGACCATAATACCAATTATGACGAGTCACTGAATAGGGATAGCGGTTTGTACGATACCAACCACCGTGACGATTCACGACTCCACCAATACGAGGATCGCGTCGCATGACTGTATTGATGCGATTGTTGACGGTGTTGATTCTTCCAGGATGATTGCGTGTAATCACATTTCCGTTGGGGTCACGATGAACTACGCCACCACCGGGAAGAGGTCTGTTTCCAGGAATACGATGACCACCCGGGCGCGGACCTGGATTTGGTCGGTTCGGGCCGGGACCTGGTGTAGGTCGCGGACCTGGCATCGGTCGACTTGGACCGGGGCCTGGTGACGGTCGTGG
>LWDK01000032.1 GCA_002083485.1 Proteobacteria bacterium SG_bin7
AATTCGTTTTAGATTTTTCGATTCTCAGTTTTTTGGTCGTCTAGGATTGGCGGATTCGATGTGAATCCAACCATTTCAACATCTTAGCGCGCCAGTAAGACGCAACTAAGACTTCATTGTCATGGATTTTGCTCATCTAACCGACCCTCTCCTGACAGGACCCAAACGCCTGGGCTGCTTCCTCCAGAACATTCAAATCAGACAGAATTCTCAAGCTATCGGTTGCACCTTTGGTTTCGATCCCTGCAAGCCTGATATAGCGCTGCATGGTTTCTAAATCCTTCCATCCACAGATTTTTTGAATCTGTATTGGCGGGACTCCGTTACGAATTAGTTGTGTCGCAAAACACGCTCGTAACGTATGAAATCTCACCGAAGGGAGCCCAATACCTGAGCAGAACTCTCTTAGTCTTCTGGCTTGATCACCTTGAGCCCACCGAGGAAGTCTCGGTAAAACCTCAAGCCGATCTTTCGATTGAGCTTTAAGTTCAGTTAAAAAACCCAAAAGCTCACTTGAGATCGGGACCGTTCTCCAGTACCCAGCCTTTGTTGATTTCACTTTCTTGATTCTTGCGCAGTAAGATTTGTTCACCGTGATTTCTTGGTTTCTCAAATCTACATCGCTCCACAAAAGTGCAAACAACTCGCCGTTACGGCAGCCGGTTAAGACCGCCAAAGTCCATACCGGAAGCCAAGGACTGCCAAGACGTTTAGCCTCACTGAGCAGCTTCCTAATTTGATCGATGTTTAAAATCTCGGGTTTCTTTTCTTCTTCTCTCCCAAGACTAATTCCAAATGTTGGACTTCGATCCACTCCCTGAACAACTCTGTGATCAATAGCGTAAGTGAAAGCTCGGTTAATGATAATTTTCACTACGTTTTGATAACTCACAGAACTGCCAGATGCTTTCATTTGGTTTAACACCTCGATCACATCAGCTCTTGAGATTTCCCGGGCAGCTCGTTTCCACCAGCTCCCAGTGTGTTTTCTCAATACCGCAATATAATCACTGCGTGTATGTTCATTAAGACCTTTGTTCTCAGTTCTTAAATAATTTTCCCAAGACTCAACAAGGGTTCCCCAGGTTTCGCCTTGAGTTTCTTTTTGTAGAACTTCAGCTTGGCAAATCTTTAAAAGATTGGTCTCTTCTCGTTCTGCCTGTTTTTCTGATTTCAAGTTAAACTTCCACTTTTGAACTCGAATGGAAGGTTTCACTCTACTTTTAATGCTTACGTACGCTTTCCAAAAAATTTGACCATCGTCATTTTTATATTCCATAACCGCCATGAATTTCTCCTTTTAAAAAAGAGGTTTCATGAGTCGATCAAGATCCGCGCGTAAGAATCGAAGGCGGTTTCTGATTTTATAGGACTTTAATTGTCCACGCCAAACCATATTTCGGATCTGGCCGACAGAAACTCGCGCATACAGGGCGGCTTCTTTTGCATTCATCCACTTCAACTTGTCAAAGAGCTCCTCAGAGGAAAATTCGTCTGAGTTATTAAAATCAACCATAGCACAACTCCAATGAAAATCAAAGAAGTTGGAGACAAAAATATGGGTCACGTCATTCGAGAATTCAATTCATTACGACTTAAAAATCACTGCGTAGATTTTAAAATCTCATTGTTTGCAACTGAATTTTCATTTGTTGCGCTAATATCAACGGAAACGGCCTCTGTAGTTTTTGGCTTTCGCAGTTTTCGCTTTACACCGGGCTCTTTAGCGTTAACTGGCTTCCCCTCAAGATCTTTAAGCGTTAAAGTTTCTCCTCGGGCCTTTGCATCCTTAATTCTTCGAGCCGCGTAGTGAAGAAATCTAAGCTCGCTGTAATGAGCTTCGGCTAATTGCTTTTCCTGAGAGCCAGATAAACGCTCAGGGAGATTTTGCACCAGCCAGTTTAAAAGATCCTTTCGCGATAAATCAACGCCGCTCTTATAAAGTTTTACTTGGGCAATCCACCCGTCAATTATCTGGAGCGTTTTTGTGTCGAGCGTAATTCGGTCGAAATGTTTTTGTCGTTTTTTATTATTTTCCATTACTCAGCACTCCACGTTGTTTGCTTATCTATCAAATGGATGTAGTGTCCCTCCTCGAACCGATTCCCTTCGATTTTGTCGGGAATCCAAATTGTTTTTACTTCTGCATTCTTTAGTCCTGGTACACGAGGTTTGTTTTTTTCCGAAGTATTCTTTACAGAAGCACACGCTGAAACAAAAAGTGAAATTGCTGCGAGAAAAATTATTGAGTTGTTCATAAATGATATCCTTTCTGAAAATTGTCTATATGGAGGGGGCAGTTTTTAAGTGACACAGTGGGGTCAGTTACCAAAATGGTCTTTGGGTTGATTTTCATAAGTGCTTGATTTGTATCGAGTAACTCGGCTGTCGAGAATTGTCTGAACGTAAACATGTTTAAGAGATGTTTGAGACTTGTTTAAGAGTTGTTTAGGTCTATGAATATTCAGAAACTCATGCATTTTAAGCCGAGCGCATTTTCCATGAAAAATGACAGCATCCCATCCAAGCTCAGCAAAATCACTAAGTAAAATGAAGTTGTGGATGTCTCGGTACAGACCTAATTTTTGCGAGGCTGCTGTCACAATTTTATTAGCTAAGGACTGAGATTGAACGATCCAAAGAACAAACGTAATTTGCGGATTAGTATTATAAAAGTCGCCAACAATAGAATAGTCATCACCAGATTTGCGATTAATTTCTACTTCAAGCGAAATGATTCTTCGACTATTGTCTTTGCCAAATACCCAGTATCCATCAGGTTTGTGCTCAAGCACACTGGGCAAATAATTTGGTAGACTCTCAATAGCGTATCTTCTCAATTCTTGTTCCGTGATATTCTTAACATCAATAGCAGAATGTCGAGCAATCCAATTGCCGTTGTGAGCCGCCAGAACATAAATATCGTGTTCAATGTTTTCAGACAGGTATCCCTCTTCTCTTAATTGGGGAAGCTTGTTTGATATTGCCTTGAAACCCCTCTGAGTTAGAGTCCAAGTTTTAAAAAGGCAATTGTCAGAATATTTAAAATCAACAAACCCTTTTCTTTTTAAAGTGAGCATCCGGCTATAAGACGTATTTTTTGTCCATTTAAAGTCAGGTTCAAATCTTAAATGTATAGCCGACGTCGTTGCTACTTTCCAACGCCACAAAAATAGCAAAATCGGAATTTCCACTGTTAATGTAAGGCTCGTTCGTTCCAATTTTTTCATACACTAAGCATCCTTTTCAAGATCAACTTCTTCGTTGGCTTCAGTGACGTTTGGGGCAATAATTTGCTTAGCCTCTTCCGCTTTTTTGACTCTTAAATTGTCGAGAACTTGATTGGCGGCGTCTTTTGACAGCATGGGGGCTTGAATTTCAAATATCTCATTACCGTTTTTCCAAATGGCTCTTCCTGGAAGATTGGGTAAATCAGAGGCTCGTCCGCTATCTAAGATCGTCATGCTGCTTGCGTTGTCGGCCATATAAAAACAAATTCGGCCTTGAAGATTAGTTTTAATAGCCATGTCGACAATTTTGTAATCTGGGCGCTGTGTTGAAACCACTATGTGAAGACCCACGGCTCGTCCTTGGGCCGCAATCGTTTGAACAATTCGTCTAGATTTCACTGCGCTATCAGAGCTTAAGTGTTGGCCAGCTAAAAATAGCTCTGCCGCTTCATCAATTACAATTAAGTGACGAGTTAAATTTTTATCAAGCATATTGTTTGGATACTTTCTTTGATCAACCGGAATTTTAAAAAACTCCTCAATTTTTTCACAATTGTTGGCAAGTAAAATTTGAGCTCTAGTTTTTATTAGTCCTTCTAATTTTTCTAAAGCTTTAATGGCTTTATTGGCCTCGGTGACACAGTCAACCCGTGGAAGATCTCTAAAACAAATGGACTCTAAGCCGCTTTTGAGATCGATTAATGTAAAGTTCATTGACATATTGTTTAGATAAAGTGTGGTGATAAATTGTCGTAAAAAAGTTGATTTACCTTGATTGCTGGTTCCGGCAATCAAAAAATGCGGCACATCTGATAAATTTTTTACCTGCTTACCAAGTCTGGTGTTACCGATTGTGAACGAGTAATTCGGAAAACTATTTGGACTATCGAGGTCTACGATCTTGTCAAAATCTTTTCTTGAATACAGAATTTCAATTAGACCCTCTTTTCTTGCCTCCCTAATCTCTTCGATAAAACAATGAAGGGCCTCAGATAGTTTGTCTTTTACCAGTAGAAAATCCTTAACAGAGAGTCCGTTTTTAAATAAGGTCATCACATGATAGTGGGCATCAATTTCACGGTCAGAAACAAAAGCGGGTAACCGCTTAGTAACAGTTACCAAGCCAAGATCAGAAAAAATTTTAGTGAGCTGGTCAAAATACATTCGCCTTGCCTGAACTCGAAAGGCGGCCCAGCCTAAATATCCTAGAAGAGCTATAACAAATACATTTGACCAGTATATGTAAGGATGATTTTCAGGATAGAGGTGTTCTTTTTTTAGGAGTTTAAAGAGTTTATAATCAAGGTGAGTGTAGACGGTTACTCCAACAATGAACAACCAGCCGCCGCACTTTTCGTGGGGAATTGTATCGTTCTTAAGTCCAAGCCACAGTTCTACAAAAATTCTGGTGGCGCGCTTAAATTTAAAGATAAACAAATTTAAATTATCCTGAGCCCTTTTGTTAAGCAAATCAGCCTCCGTCGTCATTGAATATAACTAAAATTTCTGTGCCGACTTTCACAGCTAAGATCGTTGGGGCATTTTTATATTGGGAGGCAATATTGTTAGCCTCTTCCACGGCGGCTTTTGCGGTACCATGAAGAATTGCATTTCTCATAGTGGGTTTTGTGACCACAGCTCCTTGCTCGCCTTGAGTGTCTTCTAGTGCTGCGGAGGCTCCTGCTAAAAAGTTTAGTCCTGCACTTGCAGCCATTTTGGTGGCATGACTTGCAATTTTTGAACCTTTAAGACCCATGATTTTATCTGAAGTATCCGCAGCTTCAGCCTGAAGCTGAGAAATACTTCCGTCTTCAAAAACAGCTTTGTTAAATTTTATAAAAAGTCTGTCTTCACCAGAGGCCCCTTGTCCTATCACAATGGTCCCCGCACTCAAAAGCAATTCACCCGCCGCCATGAGATCGTCTAAAAGCTTAGCTTTTACGAGCCCATTAGAAGCACCATTTATTAACTGCGCGCGCACTTCGCTTCCTGGTGGAATCTTAATTTTGACACTCCTTGTGATCAATTTCGGCGGACTTAGTTTTATTTTTGCAAAGTTCTTAGCCTTATTTTTTTGTTCCACATTTTTTACGTCTTCAACACGGCTGTATTGACCCTTTGTAAGATCCACTTGCTCGTAAGTCATGCCCGGCAATTCAAAACCTTTGGAGTCCTTTGTCTCTTCATGGGGAGGATCGTTTCTTAAAAAGAGCATTATAAGCCCAAAGAGGCTAAGCGCTATACCGCTGATACGGGCAAGATCGGTATTCTTCTTTAGAGGCTGAGCATAGTTTAAATTTTTTTCAAAAGTCTTTTTTCCTGATTCGTAGGAAAATTCTTCAACCCTAGGCTCAAGAACTTCGTCACTCATTTTTTACCATCTTTCGGTTTAATTTCTAAAGCATCTCTTACTTGGATCACGGAGGTTCCCGATTCAGGAGTGGCAATTAGGTCGAAAGCAAATCTTCGACCAAAAAAGTACACAAAAAGATTTGATCTTGCGGAAAGACTTAGAGGTGAAATTGCTAGATCATTTTCCACGTACTCAATACCAAAAGAATTCGCTCGACCTAAAATCACTTTAGATGGTTTTGTGGGAAAACTTAAAACTGTGCCGCGAGTTGAAATAAAAACCTTGGCAACACTAGCTTCAGAAAGTCTTATCATTTTAACTTCTGAAGCAAAACTTACTGTGGCAAAAAAATAGAGTGTTGCGTAAGTTATCAATCCAAAAATCAAACGCGGATAAATTAATTTACTTTTTATCATTCTTTTTTCCTTCTTCTTGATTTCGCGCAGACGCTTTTATGAGAACAAGTCCGTAGGGATTAGCGGCAGTTCGTGCTTGTTTTTGAATTTCCAATGTCAATGGAAATGAAAAGGCCGAGCGCAGTGATCCTACAGACAAAATCCGATCGCTATCGACGGTAATATTATCTTCTTTTTTATTTATCGAATTTAAAACTACTCGTTGCTTGATGGTTCGGCGCTTGAGTTCCTCTTGTTCGGTGTCACGGTTTTTTAACTCTTCGATTCCAATAAAGTCGCTTCCAACATTGGAGTCCGAATCAAATCTTTGAGAAAGTGCTTCGCGTGTAAAGGCTTCGTAATCTTCTTTAGTTGGATCTTGATTAACTGATTTTGCAATGATTTTTGAATAGCAACCTCGTTCAATAATCAGTGGATCTTTAAAGGCAAACTTTAAGGAAATGAGTAACGCCAAGGCACCGCTAAGCGATACCCCGACGATGGCGATGCGGAGGACATTATTCTGTGTGGCAATTTCTGCCCATGCTTGTGGAAAACGCATAAAATCTATTCCTTTCTCTTTAATTTTCTCTCTTGGTTCAATTTTGCTTGGAGCCAACCTGGTGGCTCTGTCGGCATAGGAACATCTTTGTGCCATTTTGGGGGACGCGGAGGCGGAGGCGGCTTATCGGGACCTGATCGCAAGCTTTGAAAAGCTTTTCTTCCTACAAAACCTGCACTCCGTCCTGTTTTAGCAATTGCTCCGCCAATGACAGTTTTAGCAATCATCCCCGGAGCAGCGGCTGCCGCACCGGCGGCAAGGCCCATTGCCGATCCCGCAAACGTAGAAATCCCGCTAGATGCTAATGCCTTAACTACAATCGGAGTAAACAGTAAAGACATGGCCAAAATTAAATTAAATGAAATCACGGTGAGAAAATTCACATCTGATTTATTGACTTCAGTTAAAGCCGAGCTCCATAACAGTGCGGCCAAAGTCGCCCACACAATTTTCCATGCGCAAACCTCAATGAGTGAGCGATACATAGTTTTAGTAATGGATGCCGTGGATGGCAAAATGAAAAACGCGATAAGAATTGGTGAAAAAATATAGATAATAAGCCAAACAAAAACCACTCCAGAATTTGCAATAAAAACCGAAATGTACAAAAGAAAAAATGTAATAAATGAAAACGCCACAATGATTGCTTCTTTTATAGATATCCATGACATCGTGAGTGTTTTTAGTTTGTCGCCCATTTTATCAAGCACATGATGAATTTCGTTAAAACCACCAATTTGATTAGTGAGAGCGTCAGTAAAATCACTAAGAGCATTTGTTACCTCAGGATAACTGTGAAGTAAGAATGCTGCAATTAACACTCGGGCAATAAGTTGCGGTGACCAATTCACGCCCCCAATCGGCATACTGAAGTACTCAGTTACTACCGCAAATAACACAAAAATAATTGCCATCCCATAAAACATGGATTCAAAAATTGCGTGAATGCTTTTTGCTTCCTGGGACAACCAACTGATATCAAGCATTTCTAAAACCTCGGCATTTTAAATGAAGTTTCTTGCGACTTCATGGATACGCTAAGCACTTGGGCGTTTTCAAGAGTGCTACGGGTAAGCTCCTTATCTTTATGATTTTGCAGAGCAAGGGATTGAGCTTGAAGTTTTAGTCCAGTGGCCTGAGTGCGAAGACTTTGATTCATCACGGTGAGCATTATTCCAAGACTCTGGGCTGTCAGTTTCTGTGCGCCACCAGGAGAAACTGAATGACTGTACTGTTTAATAGTTTCACTAATCTCATCGATATCGCGGGTGTATTTATATATCGAATTATTTAAAGCAATGGCTTCACCAATGTTTTGATCTGTATCTCGCTGAATCGGTGCCTCACGGGAAGAAACAACAACCCCATATATTTTTTCAATACCGTTCATGGCGTCTTGTATTTTGTCCCACTCTCTGTAAAGGCCCGGATCTGCATTTGGAAAAACGGTGCGAATTAGATTTAATGAGTCATTAATTCCACGGTTAATGTCTCGCATGAGACTTAACGAGTTTTGGCCTTCCGTGAGAATCTGCCGGAGCTGTACGAGCTGTTGTACGGCATTTGCTAAAATTTGTGTTAACACCGCCGTATCGGTACCAAACAAGTCCGCCCGAGAATTAAGGGGCGCTACCAAAAGAACAATGGTAGTTACAATTGAAGAAATTTTCTTTTTCATAAATGCCTTTCTTTCTCAAACGATGAAACCCCTGTCGGGAATTTCTCGGCTAAAATTGTTAATACTTCAAAATTTGACAGATCTGACTTTTCTTTCTGTAGTTTCTCGACTTCACCGAGATCTTTTGGGTCCGTCGTTGCGATCCAGTACTCTAGCGGCGTTGATTCGATTTGAATCACGGATCTATTTTTTTGTGCGATCAAAAACGCTTGGGAATATCGCCCCTTTTCCTGATGAAGACTTTTTATCGTCTCTATTTCATTTTCGTTTAGGCCCAAAATAGTTTTTAACTTTTCCTCATCAACTTGCTGCTGCATTAAAAGCCACTTGATAGAACAGTTTGAAAGAAGGGCCGAGGAAATCTTAGATTTGGCAAAATCGTCCATGTCCTGTGAAATGGCAATTGCCGAGGCCATATATTTTCTAAAAGTTCTAAAAACTTCCTCGATAAATACTATTCCGGATTCATTCTTAAGGAGTTTCCAACATTCATCAAAGACCAAAAACTTTTTTGTGGTTCGATCCTTTTGTACTTCGCGCCAAACAAGATCGGTAATAATAAAAAGACAGACTGCCTGAAGCTCGGGATAACTTTCAAGGCCCTTAAGATCAAAGGCCACAACGGGTTTGTTCAGTTCAATACTAGTTTTTCGATCTAAAAATCTGCCAAAAAGCGAATCCCCACACCAAGGAGTTAGGATCTTACCGTATTTTTGAATTGTCGGGTCGGTACTTTCTAGTAAAAGGTCCCTCAAATTCGACAGCCTAGGTGTTGTATGCTTTTTATAAACTTCACCGATGGCTTTTTCGATTTCGGCACGCTCAAGTTTTGGCAGCCGATTTTCCCCATCCTCTTTGGTCATAAGTTCTATAAGTCCCAGAAGAAATTTTATTTTTTCTGGAGTAACTTCATTTTGCCCTTCGACTAGATCAAATGGGTTTAGCGATATTGAAGCATCAACTCCTAGCGGAATATATTGACCATCCAAGTTTTCGCATAATTTTTTGTAGGAACCTCCAATATCAACAAAAAATACTTTTGGATTTTCTTTAAGCATCTGCATGAGAATTAAATTACACAGATATGACTTTCCCGAACCGGAGCCCCCAGATATCAATTGATTTGAATTTGAAAACTCAGAATCAAAGGGATCAAATCTTAAGAGTGCTCCTTGATTTGACCGAAACAAAAGACTTGATTTTTGAGTCCCTGTCCACGGACCATAAATTGGAAAGATATCGGCAAGGTTTGAAGTTTTAATTCGCTTTGACCGTTCTTTAGCTCGGGCATTTGGTATTGCCATTTGTGAAAATATGGAAAAAGTGGCAATGCTTTCAACCATAGCTTCACTGCCAGATAATCCTCGAACGGCAAGAAGAGCAGAATTTAACTTGTCCTCAAGCTCATTCTCTGTTTGAGCTCTTATTAGGATATTAAGACTCACATGGAAGACCTTTTCTCCGCTGGCAACAAGCTGACCAAGTAGATCCTCTAAATCTTGAAGTTTTGCCTCTGACTCAATATCATGCGCGCCTGAATTTCGCCCCCTTGCTAAGGAAAAGGCCATTCGTCTTTGATTTTGAAGACTTTGGATTTCTTTGGTCTGATCTGGACTGTGAACTGTAAAGAAAAGTCTGGTACCAAATGGCAATGACTGAAGAGCTGCACCCAAACAAGAATATGTAATTTCTGGCCACAATTTTAATGATAAAATTTTATGCTTAGTTGCTCCCATGGAAAATCCTGTGGAACTAATAAGTACATCCGAAAATGTCACCGACGATTTAATATTCTCGGGATTGTAGCTTTGAAATGGGACTCTTCGTTCAGGATTCCATTGATTATACATGAGGGTGATAACCTCGTTTGAACTCATCGGCTTTGCTGTAATTGACAAGTATTTTAGGTTTTGAATAAAGTCGCTTTTTAGACGCTCAATTTGCTCAATCTCGCTTTCAAATCTGGATTCTGCAATTGCTGGATATCTTTCAAACTTAATCTTAAATTTTGGCTTGTCGGTGAGTTTTGTGGTCATGGGTCTACGGACAAATAAATAAAAATTATATTTTGGAATAATACCTGCCTGATCAAAACCCCTATACATCTCAGCTCTTTGATTTGCTAAAGCCTTTGCGGTGACATTGGTAGACTTTTGCGAGAGGGTCTGAAACTCAGAGATGTCTTTTTCGTTACCACCTGTGATATCGCAAACAATCTGGATATCCATATTACTCGATAGACCGTTTAAAAACTGCATAACACTGGCAGCGATGCCGTTTTTTTCTTCATCGGATTGAAAACTCACATCGATAGGGTTGAGTCTTAATCCGAAGCCAAGAGAAGCATCATCAAAGATAATAAAATTTTTATCAAAGCCCCAGACCTCAAGCTCGTCACATAAAATATCAGATTTCATTTAAATTCCTCTTTCTTTAATTGTAGGCGGATTCTTAAAATCGGTGGCTTCAGGAAAAGCTCTCAGTATTTTTGGTTGAAAGGTAAATTTAATTTTATGAATTAGGTAATTATCGGGCTTTCCATGCTTCCCAATTCGGAGCACCAGTGCCAGTATGGCCGTCGGAATCCAAACCAGAAAAAGCTTCCATCTAAATCCACTAAAAATAAAATTTATTATCGAAAGAAAAAATAAAATAAATAAAAGATCGGGGACCTCAAATCCAAAAAACTTTAGTTTTTTTTCTAGGCACTGACTAACGGGCGTAACCTTTAAACTCATGATAAAATTCTCCTTTCTCAAAAACTTAGGTCAAAGACATCCCCAGTGGGTGACATTACCCACTGGGGAAATTGTTAATGAATTAGAGATCGCACAAATTCAATAATAGCAGGTCCACCAAACCCAATGGCGGCACCAATTACCGCTAACTTCAAATGGCTCATGGCATTTGGGCTTCCCATGAAAAAGCTAACCGCCGCAAACCCCAAACCCAACATTCCCCCAAGGGGAAGCACAGTGCCAATCAACTTTGATTGAACCGCCTGCATGCTGGATTCAACACTTGCGTGCGCAAGAAGAGGCGACAAAGTCAGAGCTGCTAAAAATGGTGATGAAAAATATTTATTCATTTTATTCCCTTTCGTATAAGAAAATTTGAGGCACAGTTTTTTGGAGCCAAAAAAACTTTAATCGACAAATTATCTTGTTGGATAAAGGGACATATAAATTCGCTGCTTTGGAAATCTTAGACAAATTTCGATATAATCTTTGAGGTCAGGTCTTAGAACCCCGTAACCAATTGGGTTTTGAAGTCTTACACCACTTCCTTCAGTTAGTATCTTTGAGAAGACAGTATATCGATCGCCTTCGCGATTTTTACCGAGATAATAGGTAATCCCTGGTAAGGGCCAGAGCTTCAACAAGTAATAATCTAAATCATCATATTTGAACCCGTATCCGATATTGAAATTCTGCTCTAACTGATCAGTGCCTACACTTCCCACGTAAATGTCATGTTTAGTTCTTAAGTTTTCATTTTCCATTTTCTAATCCTCTCTTAGGGTTTTTAGCGGTCGTACCGCTTGAGTTTAAATAATTAGCTAGATGCATGAGTAAAACTCGAATTTTAAAGACTGATTTCCCAACAACCCTGTTCCTCAGTAATTCTTTTTCTGAAATTTGCCGGAGCATTTCTTCTATTTTTTTGTCTACGTCGGGCATTTCACTCTCCTTGTTCGCTTAAGACTAATATCTCGCCAACGACAGCCTCCAGTTGGCAAATCAACTTTTCATTCGATAAGATTTCTTTAGTTGAGAGATACCCCATTAGTCTTGAAAGTTCTAACCGCAGATTTTTTAGAATCTCCAAGCGACTCATTGGTGCCACCCACCGCCCCAAAGAGAATACTTCTCGCGCATTTGACTTCTCATCTCGTTTACTCTTTGCTCAATGAAAGCAGCGCGCTCATTTGCCGCTTTCACTCTTTTACAAAAATGGTTCAAAATCTGCTTTAGGCCCGGTAAGAATTTTTTGAATAATTTCATGTCACACATCCTTTCATTAAATTTCGTGATTTTGTTTGATTTCTTTCATGCTACACCCAATGAATACTTCCACAGGTTAGTGGGCCTGACCCATGCCACAGGCTGTTGAATAATTGGAGCCGTGGCTTCAGTGACTTTCTGGCAAGTGAGACACAGCAAAGCTGTCGGCTGTACTTGGAGTCTACGAATATCGATTTTGTCGCCGCAGCACTCACATAGTCCGTAGGTTCCATCGTCAATTTTCTTTAGCGCTAAATATAGATTGCGCTTTAGATCCATAGTGAGTTCATGAATGTCGATTCGAGTATTGATATCTCCCTCAATCATCACATGATCCATTCCGCCTTTTAAAAAAGCGGGCTTTATCTCTGGAACCTGCGAAATTTCCCGTCGGAACTTGTCTATCTGCTTTTCAACTGTCACGAGTCGGTCTTCAAGCATTGCTCGAAAATTTGATACTTGCTCATTAGTCATCTATTCTCCTCCCGAGGGCAGTTACGTTACCCCCATAAATTTTTAGAATTGCAAAATGAAGGGGTGTCTCGTCGGAATGACTAACGGTTTGATAATGTTTGTGATTTTAAAATCGTGAAATAATTGCTCGCGGAATTAGTCTATCAGAATGGACTTTGAGTTTGTTTTGGTGGACTCGAAAGTAGACAAGGCTATTAGCGATCGGTGTTTTTTTTAAAAAAAGCATAAGTAGAGAAATTAATGATCGAAAGTGTTTAGGCTTTTAAAACTTGTGCAGGTGTCAATTTATAATCTACCGTGCTCATCCGAATCGACTCCGCCGAAACACACGCCCCACAAGAAAGACTGTAGGTTTCTTTCAAATTAAGTTTTCGACAAATTAAAAAAAGTCCTTGAACAAGACGAGCGTCGTTCAGTAAATCTGTGCCAAGAAGCCTTGGTAGACTATCAGCATGACGATCAATATCGGCCTTAAATCGCCCAAGCGATTGAACTTCACCATCAACGGAAGGTGATTGTAGCCAATACAAAGAATCATTTCCTAATTTTTTAAAAAAATAAGGTATGTCTCTTCGATTAAGCTGAGAAATTTCCTCCGGGAGAAAATCGGTATTGTCGATGGCAGAATAGTAATCTGGGGTGTTTCGAACGAGGACCCTAACCGGGACCTTATTGTCCACAACACCTTTAAGTTCTTCCAGAATCCGTTCCTGATTTTTTATTATGTGCTGAAACATTTCGACATAGCCGTCGAGAATAGCTTTAGCATTATCCCGTGAAAGATGATCTGGTCCGTTTGGCAAAAGCTCCCCAATGCCAGAGTCTTGCCACGTCACCTGCTTAAATGGCAGAAGAATAGTTTCGTTTGGTAAAATGAGACGGGTTAGAACAACCTCGGCATCAACAACTTGCAAATGCGTTTTCGTGAAGACGAGGTTCCTGCGGTGGAGATCGCGAATTCCAAAAATATAAGTGTACGCTAGCAAAACTCCGAACGAATAAAAGTGCTCTTTAAGTGGCTCAAGATCAGTACAGGTATTTACCTTTTTTGAGTAACCAAGCCAGTGGTGGACAGGCTCAACGTCCAAATTAAAAATACAATCCGCAAATGAAATCGTACCACTCGGTCCGACAAAATCAAAAAACCGCTTTAGAGGGCTGCCTTTTCCAAAGAAAAGCCACTCCCAATAAACAGTTCTTGGTTTACAAAACCAGGTTTCATGAGCTCTCTCAATAAGTTCAACGCGATTACCAAAATTATGAAGATCGGCGTCGATTTCATTAGAAGCCACCGGAGCTTACTCCAGCCTCAAAAGCATCGGCCTCAGCTTCGAGTTCATCAAGATTAATTATCACAATACTTTCCATATTATTCCCCTTTCCAGAAGATTTTCTTACTTTGTTAAAAACATCTCTTGAGGTTCCCTTTTTCCCAAGAATTTAAAATCGATTTTTCCAATTTGATCTTTTGGAACTATCCTAACTTTGAGTCGCTCTGCCTCTTTTATAACATCTTCCCGGTCAGCGTCGCCGGTAACCAATAATGATTCCAAGGAAAGTCCATATTTCTCAATGAGTTTTAACCCATTTGTTGTTTCACTCTTAAGATTGTAATCAAACAAATAAAACCTTGAACCGATTTCAGGTGAATCATTTTCTCTGAGCCACTGATCAAGTTCTAATTCTGAAAAAAGCGAAACCACCTTGATAAAGCTTAAGTGTGGACGCAAAACTATCTTAAAAGTTGTATGAACCAAAAGGCTATCGTCAACAATTACCAAAGTCATTCCCTCAGAAAGTTGTACTGGAATTTTGTCAGAATCTTTCTTAGCAAAACTGGGTACTCGTAAAATAACGTCAGTGCCTTTACCGGGATTAGATTTGATTTCAAGATTTCCGTGCATTTTTTCCGCCGTTTGACGCGCGTGAAAAAGACCAAGACCATTGCCTCCTGGCTTAAAGGTGCGCCCCTCAACCGTCAATAACGGTAGGACACTGGCAGGGATTCCTTTGCCAGTGTCACTAACTTCGATGACCGCAAATGCACCGGCTGAACTCAAGGTTACAACTACAAAACCAGACTTTTCAATGGCGTCAAAGGAATTGGCAATAAGATTTGAAAGTGCCGCCTCAAATTCCGATCGCACTCCCTTTGCGAAAATATTCTTAAATGCTAAAGGGTCTACATCTAAAGAAAGGTTAATTCTTTTATTTTCTAGAATCTCTTGTTTTTGATCCACCACGCGGTTAACTGATTCAAGTAAATTAAAGCTTGTAAAATGACTGTCATTTTCTGATCCGCGACACTCGCGACCCAAGACTTTTGAGGAGAGATCCTGAATCTGCCGTAAGACATCTTCAAATTTGTTCCGGTCATGCTCATTTAATGCAGCTTCTTTTAATCTGTGCTCAAATATCAGAAACAAATTTTGCAAATTGTGAACAACCGTATTTACAGTGCGAACGCGGCCCTCGTCATAACTTCTCTTAGCAAGACTTCTTTCGTAATTCTGAAATTGATCGAATAAATATTTTAGGGACTTATCGAGCTCTTCCATTTCAGTAATTTTTGATGCCTCCACCGTATAGCCGTCTTTAACTGAATTTTGTAAATGAGCGGAAGCTTTCTTTAGCCACGAAACGCGCGCCTCTAGCGGCTGAGAAATCTCTTTTACTGTCCTGGTAGCGTTATCTTTCAAAACCTTAAAAAGAATCATCAATGAAATCAAAACTACAAAAAGACAAATCAAGGTGGTGGCAACGGTTTCCAGAAGTGAAACTTGGACCTCTATTTTTAGATTATGATTGGAGGGTAAAATTTCAGACTTTATAACTGTCGTTGATGGCCATGAAAATGAAGCCAGTTGTCCCGCATGCGCAACTAAGACGTTGTCGATAAAAACCCTAATTCTAAAATCAAAACTCTGGGTCTTCTTCCATGCGGAGTAAACGAGGTTAACATCACGATCAATTTCACTTTCATTTTGTGAATTGATGAGTGACTCGGAAACCGATCTTACGTGGGTAATAATAAACTCAACGGACTTTTCGTAATCGCTTTTGTCATTGAAATAACTGTAACCGACTACGGACGCAACTCCAGCCACAATGCTGACGAGCAAAACCTTATTAAAGTATCTTTCAATATGTTCTGCTAATTTCATTGAGTCCTCATCTCAATAACTTCAAGTGGCATCGTATGAGCTCCCATTGGATGTGATGGAACTCTTTTCACTTTCTCAGACCATAGACCCGATGCCTGTGATCCAAAGAAAAGGGGGATGTTAGTATAGTGTCTCAAAATTAGTTTTTGGATATCTTTGTAAGCTTGAATCTGCTTTACTGAATCTGTCATTTGAAGAGAGTCCCCAATAGCCTTATCGATTTCTTTGTCTTCCACATGAAAATAATTTGAAGCATATTGTCCTTTAAAGTACGTCAGAACTGAAAAACCATCTGGGTAATCAACGCCTTTTCGACCAATTGTGGCTTCAGCTTTTTTACTGAACATCCGGTCGAGCTTCTCGCTCTTTGATAACCCATTTAAAATTACTTCAACCTTGTCCGAACTCCAAATCTTACGGAGCCATTCGGCAATTTTTACATTCACCTCGGACTCAGGATCATAATCGATTTTAAAGCTGATTTTTTTACCCTTATATTCAGTTTTCTCGCGATAAAGATCTGCAACGTCTGATTCGTCAAGATCCCCAGAAAGGCCAATAGGAACCAATCCAAATGCGGTTTTGAATCTGGGCTCATTTAAAGTTGCAACCAGTTCTTTGGGATTGGTCTTAAGATAAAGATATCGACGAAGTTCCGACGGAATGTATTTTGGATTTAAAATAACAAAGGTTTCACCTGTAAGTTCTGTTGGTGAACTGATCCACCCTGATTTGCCGAGCATTTCGGTATCGGCTTTACTTACAGGCTGGGCGTCCAGACTGTCAGTTAATTTTCGCCTTGCCAACTCAACTCCATCTATCGAAGATCTAAAGAAAATGACTTCTTTTGGTGGGTTGTCGCTATCAAGCGCGTCGGATCTCCACTTTTCAAGGTGATATTCGTTTTTAACTTTAAGTGACTTTATCTTATAGGGACCGCTATAGGCTCCGGCTTCTGTCAAATCAAGATTCGCTTTAAAGTCATCCAGGGGAAGAATGGAACAGTCCGCCACAGCAACGTGCTTTAAAAAAAGTGCCGACGGATGGCTGAGTGTGAATTCGATTTCTTTTTCGCTAATGGGGCGTACTCCAAGTTTTGAGAGATCTTGTGTGGCTCTGAATTCTTTCGCACCGGCAATATAATCAATGTCGGCTGCAATTGATGAACCCAAGAAAAACATTCTTGCAAATGTCATTTGGACATGGCGACTAGTGATCGGCTTTCCATTTGAAAATGTCATATCTTTTAGTTTAAATGTGTATTTCAAATTATCCTTTGATTTTTCCCACTGAGCAGCGAGATCTAACCGAATTCCACCGGCAGCATCGTACCGCATAAGACCTCTAAAGAGCTGAAGGGCTATCATCATAGAAAACATGTCTTCCATTTTTTGAGGGTCATAGTTGATAGTTACTTCAGGCATGTTGATTCGCAATTCCATATTCTCTTTTCCTCGCTTTGTGCAGGCAAACGATGCAAGCAGCAAAAACATTAACATTAAATTTCTAAAGCGCCGGTCGCCCATCAACCACCGCACTTCGCAATTTTCCTGCTAACAAAACAACTCCAACAACTAGGGTAACAAGTCCGCGGATTGTTGAGTCTGCCCATAGCGGAACAAAATTTGACCATCCACCCACAATCATTTCACCACCGGCTAAAATTATGACCATTATGGTGAATCTAGCACTTGAAATTCCTCCCATGAGTTTAGAAGGGGAATCATGTTGAATGTGACTAGAAATTCTATGCAAGATAACCCAGTAGGAAACATCGCGAATAAAAACAATCGCAAGAGTTAAATAATGGGGTCCACCAAATATCGCTAGCCCCACGTAGGCAAGTGTTTGAATCACCCAAAATGGCGCGCTACTAATCTTCTTTGCAAAAGACCTCTCTGCAAATCCTGCGATCCACACCGCAAGCCCATAACTTGCAGTAAAAAGTCCATTCCAAGATTGATCAACTCCTGCAAGCCTTGCTGTGTACGACGCCCAGCCAAAAAGGGAAAGTGCTAAAAAAATATCAAGCAGGGCAGCTTCTTTATTGTATTTAAAGAGATCCGAGAATTTCTTAAACCACGATTCGTTAGACTCAAGGAGATCTCTGTTACTGTCGTCTGCTATTGAAATTCGGTAAATAAGAATCCCATTTACGACGAAGGTAATAAAATCAAAAAGGATAGCCGTTTCCAAATTAAATTTTTTGATAATGACAAAAGCAATTATCCCGCCAAAAAGAGTTGCCCCTTGAGTTGCTTTCATAAGCCAGATAGCGTGTTTAGAGTTTGATGCGTATTCATTGCTTCCGAGAAGTTTTGAAATTTTTGATCGACTTCCGAGCTGAAACGAAATCATAAACGCTCTTAGCAAGCAAATAAGTGCCAGTAGCGGGTATACGGTCTCTTGCCCTTTCCAGAGAAGCAATAGGGAAATCGAAGTGCCAGCAGCAAAAATTTCCAAAGCAACAACGGTTAGCTTAGGATTCAGGCGGTCAGTCAGATGCCCCCAAATTCCAATAACCAAAATGGGAAGTAAACGCTGAAGGCCTAGAATCAAACTAATAGATGCCAGTGAAAACTCACTTTTTAACATAAACGCCACAAGGCAGGTGGTAAAAGTGAGATTACCTACTGAAGAAAGTAAAGTCCCAGCATAAAAAAGAAATGTGGAGTTATCTTTATTCACGTGGTTGTGCCCTCGTTGCTATCTATTAAGCCAAGCTCTTTCTTTTTCTTGAAATAAAGCGATCTGCTCATGCCAAGGCGATCAATGATTTGACGGTTATCGCCACGAAAGATCTCGATGCTTTTTTGAAAATAAGCCTTTTCAATCCATTCAATGGCTTTTTTATAAGTCCACGCTGAAACATCCTCAGCTTTATTAGGCACAATTTCAGAAGGCAGCACAACGTCACTTAGCAATAGCCCCTGATTTGTGAGCTTTAGGTGCTCAAGTTCAATTCTTTCACAAGTTGAAGCCTGAAGTAAAATGCAGGCCCGCTCTATAGTATTGCTGAGTTCCCGAACATTTCCGGGCCATAAATGTTTCTCAAGGGCAAGAGCCGCTTCCTTAGAAAACTTAACGCCTGGGATATGTTTGTTCGCAAAAGTTTTTGCTAAAAACAAAATGTCTTCTGGGCGTTCGCGGAGTGCGGGTGTTCTGATTGCCATCTGGTTTAATCGAAAATAAAGGTCTTGTCTAAAAGTTCCGCGCCTTACCATATCGTCTAAATTTCTATTAGTAGCTGCTATCACGCGAACATTGACCGGAATTTCTTTTGTGGAACCCACAGGCATTACCAGTCTTTCTTGTAAAACCCGAAGAAGTTTGGCTTGCGTTTCCAGTGAAAGCTCGCCAATTTCATCAAGAAAAATATCACCGCCGTCGGCTTCAACGAAAAATCCCTTTTTGTTTTGTGAAGCTCCAGTAAATGCACCCTGAACATGGCCAAATACTTCGCTTTCAAAAATTGTTTGTGTGATGCCGCTACAGTTAACTGCAATTATTTTGCGCGTAGGATCTTTTTCTTGAAAGTGAAGGTTTTGAGCAACAAGCTCTTTCCCTGTGCCGTTTTCTCCGGTAATAAGCACAGTCGCGTTTGTTCCCTTAAGAGATGCGATTTCTGATTTTAGTTTTGTAATCACCGGCGAGATACCAATAATTTCATACCGCTTAAAATCTTTTGAAACTCGGCTGAAGAGTTCTTTTTTTATATTTGTTACTTTTAAAGCCGAGGCTAATTTAATTCTTAGGATTTCTTCGAAATTACTGTCTTTTACAACGTAGTCAAAAGCCCCGGCTTGCATTGCTTTCACAATCGTTGCCGCTTTTGATTCAGCCGTTAGCATAATAACAGGGAAGCCCGGAGAGCGCTGGGTAATGTGCCTTAGAATGTCCAGGCCGCCGAGCCCTGGCATTTCGATGTCTAAAACAAGCACGTCAGGACGGTAATGGCCCATAAGATTAATTGTCGCTGAGGGATCATTCGTCTTCACAACTCGGTAGTCAGATTCTAAGGCCTTCTCTATGATTTCAAGAAAACCGCCATTATCGTCAACCGCTAAAATAGTTCCCCGTTTTTCCATGTACTTTTTCTCTCCCGGTTATTTTCCATAAGCTAATCTCGTGCCACTCTTTTATAAAAGCATTTAAGTCACGGAAACTATTGCTAAGTTTTTAAAATTAGACCAAGTTTTGGATATCGGCAGTTCATTAAAAAAGTCCAAGATAATGGACTCATCGTGAAAATAATTCAAAAATTTCGCGCTGAAATCCGCAGCGCCAATGTGTGCGAGGGATGACTCCGGCAATCAGCGAGATTTTTGTCGGCTGCGGAGTTCAAGGTTTTTTCTATATTTAAAAAAAGTTCTTCTCTTAAGGCCCGTTTCAGCCTCAAAAATTTGTAACTGATCTTTAATTTTTAGATTTTCTTTCGACAATCGTTTTAAAATTTTAAATGGATCAGAATTGGAGGGCGAGCTTACTTTATCAAGCATCTGATCCCAGCAATCCGGATTATGTATGGCGATCTCATACATTTTCTGAAGAGTACGATAGCTGGTTTTTTTCAATGTATCTTCATTAAGATTATAAAGGAGGTTTTCAAGAACTTTCTCTGCAATTTTTTGATTTTTGAATTTTTGCTTATCTTTTATGGCTTCAGTTAAGAGATGTCTTGCTTCTCTTAAAGTGGGTTCAACAGTATAATCTAAAGCTCGATTACGAACAGCTTCGGCGTCTGCTGTCCTTGGAAACTGATTACAAACAATAATGATTTTACCCTTAAATTCAAACTCATCAGCCTCAGATTTTTCTGTAGTTGAGGTCCAGCGTACAAGCCGTCCACGATTTGGATGTTCCCAAGTTGCGGCCTTGAGTATCGCCATGGTTTGGGGATTATTAAAAAGTCCTGAAGTATCGTCAACCAGGACCGTGGCCCTTGAGTTCTGAAAAAGAAAATTAAATAATCCAAGCGGAGTTGCATAGCTCCCAAGATGCACGTAATCGATCTGAAGATGCACTAGCGCACTACCAACCGCCGTGGTCTTGCCCCACCCAGGGTCGCCTTCAATTATGCAAACATGGAAGTTCTCAGCATAACTTAGAGTCTTAATGAGGCTTATGATTTTGTCAGAAGTCTTCATGCAAGAGGGTTTCTGACATAGAATGCGAGCTTTCTCAACAAATTAGTGCGCGCGCACTAATTTGTGTAAATACTATAAGCCCTCAGACAAAAAGGGGAATTTATATCGATGCACTTTTACTGCACCCTAAACCTTGGCTAAAAATTTAGGGGGTTTAATGATTGCGAAAAAACCAAATTCTCGAGAGAATTTTGGTTGTTTGGTTTAGAGCTTCGGGATTTCGATACTATTCAAAAGCGATAAAAAAGAGGCCGGCGCGATATCTCGAGGGTCTCTTATCGATTTCAAGTGGTTGATGACCGACTAGATAATTTTTT
>LWDK01000033.1 GCA_002083485.1 Proteobacteria bacterium SG_bin7
TTGAAAACTGTCTAGAAAATAGGATAGGGTCACACGATACGTAGCCGGTATACTAAAACATTTTATGGTCCAGTGATAGTTACTAATCCGGACCCAGCTTGACGATGCTCCAAAAATAGCAGACAATTATGGAGTATGGTCCAAAAAAATTACAAAAGAATTATTAGCCCCTCTCGCTCATCAAGCTTCTTCCTTTTTGGCGCTCGCGGAACTGGTAAGTCAACTTTTATTGAAAAGCAGTTTGCAGCCAAGAACCCCTTTATGGTCAATTTACTAGATCCGACAGTAGAAGACTTTTATGCTCGTCATCCTAATCGCATTGAGGGCGAGTTATTGGCACTTAAAAAAAAACCTGACTGGGTTGTAGTTGATGAGGTTCAAAAGGTACCACGTCTACTCGACATGATTCATTTACTAATTGAAAAGTATAACTATAAGTTTATTTTAACTGGCTCAAGTGCACGGAAGCTGAAGCGAGGCGGAGCAAACCTGTTAGCTGGACGCGCTTTTGTCAATGAATTGTTTCCGCTGACTCCGAAGGAGCTTGGAAGCGATTTCGATTTGATTTCTTATTTGCGTTGGGGTGGTCTTCCTAAAATTACGTCATTTGAAAATAATAAGGATAAACTGAGTTATCTAAACGGCTACGTACTAACTTATCTTAATGAGGAGATTAGACTTGAACAAGTCATTCGCAAGTTAGATCCATTTCGAAGTTTTTTAGAAATTGGAGCACAGGCGTCCGCCAAAATAATTAATCACAAAAAAATTGGTGATCAAATAGGCGTTGATACAAAGACTGTCCAGTCTTACTTTCAAATACTTGAAGACACTCTGTTAGGATTTTATTTACCGGCATTTCATTTAAGTGTCAGAAAAAGCCAAAAAATTAATCCTAAATTTTATCTCTTCGATACAGGTGTGAAAAAGGCTCTGGAAAGTTCTTTAGAACAAATTCCCAGTCCTGGGACTTCGGTATACGGTGATTTGTTTGAACAAATGGTTATATTAAATATTTATAGAGTGAATAAGTATTTACAGAGAAATTATAAACTTTCTTACTATATGACAAAAAACCTAGCGGAAGTTGATCTCGTACTTTCCAAAGGACAGCGTCATCTGTTAATTGAAATTAAGTCTTCTGCAAGAATTGACGAGTCCGACGTTCATTCTCTTGAGAGAATTGCCAGGGATTTTCCAGGAGAAAAGAAATTATATTACTTAAGTAATGACCGTCATAAGCTGAAGATTGGCAAAGTGCATTGTCTGCCGTGGGACTTATTTCTGACAGAAGTCATTTAGCAGTTTTTTCGGCGTACCAGCACGCCGGACGACCTCCCATTTTATCAAATAAACAAACGCCGACATCGCTTCTGTCATTGGGAATATCTATCTCTGGATTTACGTTGCACAACGCTGCTTGGAAATTCGTATCTAAACGGCATTGAGCATTGGGATGGGATGTATAGGTTTTTTTCACACGTGTGAGGTCTGGAGTATCAAACTCGGGCATAGGGTCCGAAACAAAATGAAATTCCGCAAGCATACGAGCGAGACCTTTGGCAGCCATAGAGCTTCGCATACATTCAGCGCGCTCTTTGTCGTTGCCAATGCTTGTCGTACATTTCTCTCTCACCAAGGCGTCCACACTCATATTTTTTACGATAGCCACACTATCTTCATCGGCCCAGATTTTGTGAGCACATTTTAGCACAGAATAATAGTCGGATTGCCCCTCTATGGAATACCAGCCTTCTCTTGGGAATCCCCCAACGTGATGGCCAAGCTCATGGCAAGCCACCAAAGTAAAGCCATCACTTGTTACTTCTTTATGCCGAGCCAGCCCGCCATACATCTTGATATACCATGAACTAAAAACGCGCCATGCTTTGGCGTTGATTTTGTCATCATCCCAAGCCCGGGTGACCGACAATGAACCGCCGGCTTTCTCAATAATCGGAGCATAGATTTTTTCAACCTTATCAAGGACGCGGTTAAATTCAGTTTCTGTGATTCCAGTAAGACTCGTCATTGGAATTCGAACATTTGTCTCTGGAAAGCATATAGGGTTGGGGCTTTGTGCCGCATGGGTAGTACAAAACAAAAAAAGTAGTGGTAAAATGTGTTTTTTCATATTCTAATTCTCAAGGCATTAGAGATTTTTTGCAAACCGGACCAGCTGGTGGTATAGGCCAAAAGGAGAAAGATTTGGTGATTAAATTATTTTTAATAGGAGCGATTTTTGTTATGGCGACTGAAAATTCTAAACTTTACGAAATTCCTGTGACTTCTATTGACGGAAAATTAACAACAATGAAAGATTATGCGGGCAAAACTCTCCTCATAGTAAATACGGCGTCGAAGTGTGGATATACACCACAATATGAAGGACTTGAAGTTCTCTATGAAAAATATAAAGACAAAGGTCTCGTGGTTCTTGGAATGCCGTGCAATCAGTTTGGCAGTCAGGAACCTGGTACAGAAGCCGAAATCAAAAAATTCTGCACGCTGAAGTACAATATTAAATTTCCCATGCTAAAAAAAGCAGACGTCAATGGACCCAATCGTCATCCTCTTTATCAATTTTTATTGAGTAACTCTTCTGATAAAAATGATATTCAATGGAACTTTGAAAAATTTTTAATTGATAAGAATGGTAAAGTTATGGCGCGATTTAATTCAAAAACTACTCCCGAGTCGCTAGACTTAATCAATTTAGTAGAGAAGAGTTTAAAGTAATTGGCAATACGCTTCTTAAGCTAAAACGCGTCGCAATTAAAATATAATCTTGCTCATTGAGCATCCTTGTTTTCTAATGGTCTCCAGGGGGTTCCTAGATGAAATATTTCATAATAATTACGTTACTCGTGGGCTTTTCTATGGCCTTTGCTGACGACAAAGAAACCCCCGAAAAACTCCAACAACATAAGAAAGAAGTCTTAGAACATATCGATATAAAAATACAGAGTCTTCAGAAGGCTAAAGAATGTGTTAATGCTGCCCAAAACAAAGAAGCGATGAAAGCTTGTCATGAGCAAATGAAGGCTGAACATCAAGAAATGCGTAAGAATCACGGTCGCGGCTATCACAAGTAATGCGACTTGATGTTGCCTCCATTCAGAAAGCCTATAAACGCTATGCCAAATATTATAATTTTTATTTTGGCTGGATTTTTAACCCCGGACGAAAAACCGCCGTTGAATTAACGGATCAAAGTGAGGGGGCACACGTACTCGAGGTCGGCGTTGGCACTGGCCTATCACTTCCCTTATATCCTTCTCACGTCAAAGTAACAGGAATTGATATCTCTAATGAAATGCTTCATTACGCCAAAGAGTTGGTAAAAGAAGACCGCCTAAAAAATGTGGAAGCGCTCTTGAATATGGACGCAGAAAATATGTCTTTTCCAGATAATTCTTTTGATTCTATTGTGGCGATGTATGTTGCCACTGTCGTTCCTAACCCGAAAAGATTTGTCAAAGAAATGAGTCGCGTTTGTAAGCCCGGTGGTAAAATTATTTTGCTAAATCATTTTGCCAATAAGAAAAGAATCTTTGGAAAGGCCGCCGAGCTTCTCTCGCCGATTTCCAGATACGTTGGTTTTCGTACGAATTTAACTCTTGAGGAGTTTACCAAAGAAACTGGTTTCGAAATCGAAAATAAAATTTCTGTGAATGTTATGGATCTCTGGACAATTCTAGTTTCGACTAATAAAAAATAACGCGCTATGGACTGGAAAAAGTCTCAGGCACCTTAAAGAAGTGCGCCCGGTAGGGCGCACTAAAAGGGTGCACTTAAATCGAGAACAGCTTATTTTACATTAACACCGTAGGATTTAAGGTGCGGAGCGAACCAGCGTTTTTGCATATCAATAACCATTGAGGGAGTTGTGTCCCAACGGTCTGCAATTTCGCTAGCTGCACTCTCAAGGCCAGACATCTCGCCTTGTTGAGCTTGGCTTAAAGCAACTTTAATAGTCGCAACGTCGATACCGTACAAACGCTCGGTGAAATCAGCAACGTCGTTCGCAGTACGCGCGCGATCCTTACCGATTACCGCCCAAGTATTGAGAAGTTTTGCAACGCTTTGGCTAGCTGATTGAGACAAACCAAATTTTGCAGAAACATCTTTTGCAGCGGCATTTACAACTTTAAGTTCTTTTGCGGCAACATCACCGACTACGTTACGGCCTTCGCTTTTCTCTTCGTTAAGCGCATTACCGAAATCATCATAAAGAACGTTGGTTGGCGATAGCCACGCCCAACCGGTGTAAGTTGCGGGAACCCCGTAAGTGTCAAAGTAATCCCAAACTCCGAACTCAAGGAGGTAGCTTGAGCTGAAATAAGGATCTTCGATATCAATGATCTTAAGACCATTTGCATAGTAGTTACAACCAGGGCCCAAGCTTCCGCAACGAGCACCGTATACGTCGTACCAACCAGAGTAGTAAGTATCAACAACAACGACATCACCGCCGCCGCCGCCGCAACCTACCATAGAAGTCATTGCCAAGCCGATTAAGGCTGCAGGCAATAAAAGTTTTGAAAGTTTCATATGAAACTCCTTTCAAAAAAATTGTTAATAATAATGTGCACCAATGTATCCTCCCAATAAAAATTGGTAGTTCCATTTTCTTAGTTAAAATTTCAGCGGGATGCGAATAAATTTTTCTCCACAATTAAACATAAGTTCAGTCAAGTTTTTGACTTCGTTCACAATCGGATCTTCGATTGCCACGCATCCCTTTTCCGCCAAAAACCTTAACCGCGCTGGACGCTCCACCGCTAGCAACTGAGCTGAGTTGTTATAGCGCGGAACCATCACCAGCGAACTTGCTGACAAACCAAGTTTGTTAGGAACGTAGAGCCCCGGCACACTCTTCGCTAAGCTTTCATCTACAACTGAGACCGGAAAGAAGATCTTCGCGAAATTACCTACCGGCATAAAGCTATAGCGATTCAAACTTGTTGTCTTAACAGCGTTGTTATTCAAGTCGTGAAACTGCAGCTCATAGTGAGTTTGTGCAAACAACGCCTTAATGGAATCTCCCCAAAACGCACCGCTGATCCACTCAACAGAGTCAGTCTTATTTACCGGGTCGAGAATTTTGTCAATGACTTCACCTGAGTTACTTACCCAAGTAACTCTTGTTTTACCGCTACCTATAGGAGTTACAAAACTATTGCCACTGTGACGCGAATCCATCGGAAGTAACAGTTTCGATGGTTCGCCAATGAGATTACGATAATTATCAAGAACAAGTGGTCTTATATTTGTAACTTTTCCGTCGGCAAACTCACCAAGGGCGTACTGAACGACGTAGCCGTTTTGTTTACCCAAAAGGACGGGCATTATGCCCTTAGCAACCAGAGCGGGGTTTTGCCTGATATGTGTAATTGGCGTGTAGCCGTCAACTTCCGTAAGTTCTGAAAAATCGCCGAATGTCATGTAGTACAGTCTTAACGCCGGAATATTCGCAGGCTTTAAATTCCATGGATCTGGTTTTTTATCATCAACCCTTAAACCTACAGAAACCCAAGCTGGCAATTTAAAATTTCCATGCTTTACCCATTGGAAATCCGGTGGCAGAGCCGCCATCTCTTGAACATACTTTATACGAAACGAAGGCTCCTTAAATGGCAGGGCCATAAGTTTAAAGTCATCTGTCAAACAAACGAAAAGATAAGAATAAGTTTTCTTCTTCACATCAGGATCTGGAACGCGATAAATTAAGACGTAATCCCTCTTACCATCGAAATTGAGATCAAGTTTTTGAACCAACATGAGCGTAGAATTTCCGATATCGCCAATGTCAACGGAATGAGTGACTTCATAGGCACCACTAACAGCGGAAAGTAAGTTGACATTAGTCTTTTTAAGGTCGTTAGCATCACGTTCGATAACCACATACTCGCCAGCGCCTTCGCCTTCAAGGTCCGTCACTAAACGCAAATTTGTTGGTTTAAACCTTATATCTCTAACGGGATAGGAAATCGCGCCAAGAGCGCTGAATTGGGCGTCCACATTAACCGCAATAATCGCTTGAGTAGGAATCTGGCGAGCAGGTCCATTATCAACAGAAATTGAAATCAATAAAGTAATCTCACTGTTAAAATCCAGTCTCTCAACATCGAGCCTTGCTTCAAAAGATTTTTCAGTCCCACCTTGCCAGTTAGAAACACTCGCACTTCCAGCCCTAACGCGTAGGCCGTTCGCACCCTCACCGAGAGACAAATTCACACTTACCAAGCCAGCAGTTCGCCAATAGTTTTTCAATTCAAATTTCACGGGAATTGAGTTTGACTTTCCGTCCCACGCAACGTTGATCGGCTCTTTTTTCTGCAAAGAAATGAAGGGTTGCGGTACAACGGCAAGGGCACGATCAATATCTAAATTCCCACTTAACGTAAATTTATTTTTCATTTGCTGGTCACGCAACGTGCTTGTCTGGTGAGGACGTGCCCCCAACATAAGGCGTGCCTGAATTTCATCTTTATTCATCCCTTGACCTAAGAGATCAACGGCAGCACATGCCGCAAAAGGTGTCGCCATACTTGTTCCATTTTTAAACTCATAACCGGCCATGTCGGTAAATATTGATGCCATCAATTCGGTGGGAAAAGTACTCAGCACCCTAAACCCTGGTGCGGCAATATCGACACCACTTCCATAATTTGAAAAATGAGAAAGTGAACCGTCGTTACTATGAGCACCTACGCAAATAACTCCCGGGTACACGCATGGCATGATGAGCGAATCGGTCGAGTCGTTTCCTGCTGCCGCAACCACAACAATACCTTTACTTTGTGCGATTGCGATCATTTTACGAATGATTTCTGAGTCTATTTGAACGGGCCACCCTAGTGACATGTTTATAACGTCGACCTTTGATCGAATGGCGTAAAGAAGCCCACGCGCGATTACATCACCAAACCCCTTTCCGAATTTTAATTCTTCCTCTTTAGGATTCGGCAGTTTATCGTCGACGCTTTGTGGTTGCACCGGTGCCCGCGGAGCATTGTCGATCACACGCACCGGAAGTATCAACGCATTTTGGGTGCAGCCTTTCATGCCTTGCTTATTTTCGTCAGCAGCAATAATTCCAGCGACATGGGTTCCGTGACCATCATCATCGGTCATATGTGGCGTGCCCCACATATCATTTGGAAATTCGTTTTTTATAAGTAAATTCCAACCTTCACAATCTAAGGGATAGCCATTACCGTCGGTGTCAAGATTGGCGTATTGATCATGGCACGCTTTTGTGGCTTTTTGCATTTCTTCGGTGGCTTTATTTAAGTCGCCACCGTTTTTCTTAATTTCCTCAGAAATTTTCTTTAAATCATTTGTCGCTTTGGACAAGCAGGAGTTGTAGGCCTTAAATGCGCTACACTCGCCTTCTTTTCGATAAATTCGGTTTTTTAAATACGGATGGCTTACGTCAACTCCAGAATCAAGAACTGCAACAATCTTCTTGCCTGTTCTGGAAGGAATTTCTTTTGCCTTCCCCACATCTTCGCCTTTTTTGCCAGGAATGTACGTCGTTCCATAGCGATCTGTGAATAGCGGTTGAACGCCGCCATCATTTTTATTTCCCCACTGTTCCTGCACGTAGTTAAGTTCTTTGCCCATGGTAATTGCTAAAGAGTTTTTATCTAGCTTAACTGGAAGGTTATTAACTTTAATGAAAGCGTTCAGGTTGCTTAAATCGCGTTCTGAGTAAACTTTAAATTTATAACTTTGACTGAGGGCTCGCTCGCCCATTTCAACTAACGCTTTTTGTTCTGTCGTAGAAAACACTGGCATTAACTCTTTTACTTCTGAACGCTGTCGAAGAAGTGAGATCGCCTCGGACACGTTACTTTGTGTCGGGTTTAATATAACGGCTATAGGCTCCAAGGTGTTGGAATAAGCTAAGGAATAAAAAATGAGTAACCAAATTAGATTTTTCATTTTAAAATCCCTCGCTAAAATATTTAGCTTCGACTTCATTAGAAAGAATTTTGTACTTGGAAACAAAATCTCTAAACACTCCGGCTCCTGCATCATTATCAAAGTTACCGACGGTGTCAGAAATGTAATCTTTGTCACCGAGTTCGTCGTTCTGCCTAAAACCACTGATTTTCACTTGGTAAAAATAGCTCTTGGGAGGAAGCCACTTTAAAAGACTGCCGAGGTCCACATTGTTCTGAATGACTGTCATCACTTTATTTATCCACTTAATTTGCTGCTTCGGGTCTGTGGGGTATTGACGACGTAAACTTAAGAGATCCGTCATCCAATTAGAAATGCATTTGTGTTGATAACCGTGATGGTAGGCTTCAATGAATACAGAGTTCAATTTGTTTAGGTGCTCTTTCCCCATATAAGAACAATACTTATTGTATTCCTCACGGCCCATCAAATCGGCGAGTGCTTCGACGACTTGTGGATCAGTAGCTGTAAAATCATCCATGAGCATTCGCATACGTTTTTTTTCCGGAACAATGACTGGCGGCCGAGCGGAGCTACCGACAAGGGTATCGATGATCTGCGTGATTGCCTTTTGATAAATTAAAAGCGTCGTGCGCAAATCATAGAATTGAATATTTGTTGTCGACATGAATTGATCGCGGCGAATACCAGGAAATCCAAGGTTTACTACTTTTATCTCTTCATTTAACTCATCAATAATTCTCAATAATTTATCACGAGACAAATACCATCCCTGCCAAGAGTGAATGGTGGCCGAAACGGGATTCACTAAAACGTTTCCGGTGATTTCGCCGTCCGTTTTAAGCTCCTGCATTTTAGCATTACCAAAAAAACTAAATGCCGAGTTTGGACCAGGATTATCATAAATAGAGACGTCTCGCTCTAAGCCCTTACTTATGATTTGGCCAATCGTTGGCAAATATCTTGTTCCAGCATATTGTGTATTACGAGTTGCAAATAGGTCTCTCTCAAACTTCTCCGGATCATAAGAGTTGTCCGCAGGTTTTGGCGGAAAGGCACGTAGTAAATGATTTTCTGAAAGTGATGTTTTTTCAAAAATTAAAAACTTCCATGAGTTCGTTACTGCATCGAGTTCGTGCTTTAAAACATAGGGAGAAAAATCGTTTTCTAGACGCTCAAGACTGTTGTAGCGGAGCAATGCACTCATTGCGCGCGCAAAATTCTTACGCGCTTTCGAATCTTTTTCTTTTGGATTTCCCTGCGGATCATAGAAATCGCCATCAAGTAAATAAGCTTTCGTATTGATGAAACCCTGACGAGCTTTAGTATTTAACTCCGCAAACTTAATCCAAAAACTAAAATCGACTCCAAGTCGCTCAAGGACGCTATTTAGCCTTTGGACATAAACATGAATACCGTCGTCCGTACGGGTAATGGTCGTGCGGCGCAAAACCATACCCGAGATACCACCCGTGACATTAATTGCAGGATCAAAACTCGTCAAGGCAACTGGCATTAGCGCATTCAATGGAATTCGCACCAAAGCGGAAGCGTCGGCAAGCAATGTGTCTGTGATCGTGAAAACCTCTCCTGATTGAAACCTTGTCAAAAATTCTTTTAAAGCTTTATCAAATTTTTCGTCATGGGATTTTATTTCTTCCTCGGTCAGCACCTTATTTACATCGGGGGAAGTATAAACATCATCCATTTTTATCAACGAACTCAAGCCATGCATGAATCCAGGAACGAAAATATCATCCCACTCTTCTTTCATAGCTGCCTGCACACTGGCTACGGGACGCACATGGACGTAACTGCGTTGCAATGTCATGCCGGCGGTAACACCAGGAAGAATGTGTTTGTTAACTCCGTCAATTCCTAAGAAATAGCCGACGCTGGCGCGTACCCCTACAAGATCGACAAGTTGAAGCGGGTTTTTCTTTAACGTATTTTGATCCGTTCCATAATAAGTTCCAGTGACCAGGTTTCGACTAGCATCAATTCCACCACTGGCAAGGACCCCTCCCCAAGTAGAAATTGATTCTTTATAGGGAGCAAATGGGTTTTTTCTAAAAGCGTCAATGAAGTTTTTCTGTAATCCCTTAATGCGATTTTTTTGAAGCTCCTCCATCCCGAGAATCTCAAGGTGTTTGTTGATCTCCGAAACAGCTTGCGCAATTCCCGTAGAAATTCCCATCATGGCGCCGTAGCGACTTACCTCATCAGGAGTCAACGGAGATTTAGGATCTTCCCAAATAAATCGTTGCGCATAACCAGGATACTCTCCAACCTTTAATTTTCCATTTTCAACATTTCCTACCGAGATACCAGAGTTATAAGAATACTCTCTCCCAGGAATTCGAAACAATTGTAAAAGGTGATTACGACGGGCAACGGCCTTTTCAATAACGAGCGCCTCGACATCAGGGGGATAATGACCGATCTTAACAATCTCAACAATTTCTTCACGGCTAAGCTGAGCAATTTTTCGTACAATCCAGCGCGCATCTTCTAAAGTAGTTTCTGAAAATTGTCCTGCATACGGGTAAAATAGAGTCGCAGCATCGTTGGCAACACTCCCCGCCTCCCATTTGTACATGTTGACGCTCTCGTGGATGTCCATCCATGAGAAGGGAACTATTAAGGCGCGAATCGATCGGCGATCTTCTAAATAATTCGCCTGCATAATTCCCCAGTGAAACGTGGGGACATTGATGCGAGCGGGTTCTAAGGCAACATCCTGCAGAGTGAACTCCAGATACTGGTCCGGAATTTTCTTCATGAACTCTACGCATTTGTCACCAAGCGGCTCTCCGTTGGCCTCGATGACCCACCGGCATCGAGCTCCAAAATTTTGATCAGAAAGATTAAACAAAAATAAATCACGTTTTTCTGGCGAAGCAAAGCGCACCTTTAGCCGTGGATAATATTTGGGCGAAGGAAGGTTGTAACCGAGTTTTCTTAACAAAGCATTACGTATTAAAGCAGCATGTAATCCAAAGCTTGCGGAAATTCGATAGGGCTGATCTCGATAGGTAAGCCGCGCCCAAAAAAGAAGAAAGTGACTGGCATTTTCATCATTATTAGTCGTAGTCGGTGCAGCGAAAATGGAATCAAAATCAAAAACGGGAGTGTCTCCATTGGGATATCCAAGCTCATCCTCATTTGTTAATGAATGAGAAGTATTACTCCAAACATCATTCTCCGCAGGTTCAAGCGCACTTAAATCAATTCCACGTTTTTGCAAGTCAATAGCACCATCGGAATCAACAATTTGATTGTTGTAGATAAGGTCGCGGGCCGGTCGCGCCGTCGTAGAGTAAGAAAACGAAACGCTGCCAGCGTTCACCGTTTGCGATAAGATAACCAGGCCGAGCGCACCAAAAATTTTGAAGTCCAACAAACGTACTCCTTCTTCCAGACTCGCTATAAGCAAGCAACATACCAATATTTTTTGTGTGTTCCTGCGGCACAGTTGACTGTTTTCAGTAGCAAAGTTTCACCGCTACCATTTTGGCAGCATCATATGAAAAATATTCGCGGTGCCACTGTGATACCATGAGACTCCAATGTCGTTTCATATTGAAACAGGCTTAATTCGTTTAACTCTACTCACTTGGACATAAGTTAGGTCCTAACCTGATCTTTAGCGATTTCTAATATTTAGACTTAAAAAGACCGATAAATACATGGAAAGTAGGAGAGAAATCGGTGAAAAATAAGCCGGGTTTTTCAATTCATTATAAATTTCTTCTCGTAATGACGCTTCTCTTAGCGTTTTGTGTTTCAATTTATCTCGCGGTTGCGTCTGACACCTTTAAAGATGATAAGAAACAGCTCGTAAAAGACTTAAACGCCAATATGATTTCAAGTTTAGCAACAGAAATGGACGTCAGTTTTCGAAGTTACGCGGACAAGATGACTCTGTTTAGTTTACTCAACGAAAAATCAACAGATGTGAAGGCAATTGTTGACGAAATTATTGCTAATGCTCCTGACATCGCGTTCATGATATTAACTTTGCCCACGGGATCACAGACGGAATTTCGAAAGTTCGCCAATCAAGACTTTCTTACAACTTACGGACTTAAAGAGGAGTTCTTCACTCAAACATTGGCCACAGATCGTCCAGTTCCCTTTAATCTTATTCAGCAAAGCGGCGAAGAAATTTGGAATGCGACTATTCCTAATGGTCCACCTCTCATTGGTTTTGGTAAAAGTGTAATCGAAGAAGACGCTGACAAGAAACCTTTGCGACGTTGGGCAGTGATAACTTACGTCAAAGCTGATCGCCTTATCAAATCCCTACCGACGGAAAAACTCTATGATTCTTTTATTACCAATAACCGCGGTGAACTCCTTGTTCATCACGACAAGAATTTAATGACGAATCCTTTAATTTCTATGGAATGGGCAAGCACCCAAAAAGCCATGAATCTGCCGACAAAAACGATGGTTGCTGAGTATTCTCATAATGGCGAAGAGTATTTGGGGGCTTTTTCTAAAGCATTGAACGGAAAAATTATAATGGTTTCTGAAGCCGCGGGTAAAAGAGCTTTCTCCGCAATCAATGGTTTACTCATTAGATCCCTAAATTTTGGACTCATGGTAATGACTATTGCTTTCCTTGCTGCATTTTTCCTATCTCGCTCATTGACTCGCCCATTACAAACACTGGTTGACGGAATGGGAAAGGTTTCTGAAGGTGATTTGAATACCCAAATCAATATTAAATCACGCGACGAAATAGCGGTTCTCGCCAACTCGTTTAATTCCATGATTCGCGATCTTAAAAATTCGCGAACTCAACTCGAAGAAATTAACCGGGATCTGGAACAAAAAGTTTTAGACCGCACCCAGCAACTTGCCGAGCAAAATCGAGCTGTCAAAGAGGCACAAGAAGCGTTACTAAAAACCTCGCGACTTGCGGCAGTTGGAGAAATTGCCGGCCACGCAGCGCACGAAGTGTTAAATCCCCTTACTAGCCTATTAACACGTACTCGCAAAGTTCAAGGCCGCATCGACTCTACTGAACAGCAACAAGCAAATCTTTTGCGGGATATTCAAAGCGCGTGGGCAAAGGACGTTGAATCGAGTGGCTTTGAAGGCCTTATCAACAACTGGAAAACCCCCAGTGGCATTGATCCCAATAAGTCACTTTGGCAAGAAGACATGGAAAATGTGACGAGCATCATAGCTAATTGGGAAATGCAAAGTCTTGAACTTAAAAGGGATACCGAGTTTATTTTAAGTGAAGCAAACCGTATTGCTAAAATTATTTCTGGAATGCGCTCCCTTAGCGTCGTGAGGGCTGAATTAAAGCCATGGCAAGCACATCTGCTTCTTAAAGAGTCCATCAACATCATGGCTGATCTTTACGACCAAGCAAAAGTTAAAGTAGAATTTCGTCCCGATGCAAATTCTGACTCGGTGTTCCTAGACAAAGATGAATTTATTCAGTCGGTTACGAATTTACTGCGTAACTCTTTGCAGGCACTTCGTGGATACGAAAATGAAAAAACTAAAGGCCACGTAAAAATAAGTACTGTGGTAGAGGGCGAGAATTTCGTCATCCGTATCTCTGATAACGGCCCAGGAATCGCGGCGGAAAACCAATCGAAGCTTTTTCAAACGCAATTTTCCACTAAATCTTCTGACGAAGGTACCGGACTTGGTCTGGGAATATCACGACGTTTTGTCCGCGCTTTTGGAGGAGATTTAGAACTCGAAGTTTCAAAACCTAATCAAGAAACCATTTTTAGAATTTGGATTCCTCTACGCAAGGACCAGGAGGCTGCCGCATGAGTCATGCCGCAAAAAAGACTGCACCACCAGCGCCGCGACTTTTAACTGACATAAGTTGGAACCGCCGCGTGCTTGTAGTTGATGATGAAAAGGAAATCGCGAATTCTTATTCCCAAGTACTGGGGACGAAAACGCCAGTAACTACTGCTCCGCGCTCGAGCCGAAGCACAGCCCCCGCTACTGCAGTTATTGCGACCAGAGAACATTTTGAAATCACTGTTTGCTACAACGCCGTCGAAGCACTGACAATAGTTCGTCAATCCATTCAAAATGACAAACCCTTTGCTATGGGGTTCTTCGACGTAAGACTTGGAGAAGGTATGGACGGCATAGAGCTTGTCAAAGAAATTCATAAACTTGACCCTAAAATGAATGCAGTGTTCGTGACGGCATACCAAGACCGTAATGTGGATACAATCCACCAATTTTTGGGAACAGAAATGGCCGACCGCTGGGACTATCTAAATAAACCTTTTTCGGAAGGTGAAATTCTACAAAAAGCCCGAAACACAGTCGCCATTTGGAACTTGCGTCTCGAAAAAGAAATCCGTGACGCACAAATGGAAGAACTCCACCAAAAAGTTTGCGAGGGCGAAAGGTTGAGCTCTGTTGCCGTCGTTTCTCGCGGCGTCGCGCACGAATTTGGTAATATCCTTATGCAAATTACTGGACAAGCAGAGCTTCACCGTGATGACTCTCCCGAAAAAATGCAAAAGGCCCTCGACTCCATCCTTTCGGCATCTGATGTAGCGGTTAATATTTTAAGCCGCTTTAAAGCTATGGGTAATCCATCACAAGAAAAAATAAAAAAAGAATTTATCATGGCTAACGATCCACTCGACAGCGCATTACAATTTATGGAATATCAATTACGCCAAACAAATACAAAAACTTGCCGCATTAAAAATGAGAAAGTACAAGTCCACGCCTGCAGCACCTCGCTAATACAAGTTTTTATTAACATCACAATTAATGCCATCCACGCGATGGGCGATGGCGGACAAATTGATTACTCCATCTCAAACATCGATAATAAATGGGCTGAAATCACCATTCGCGATTACGGGCCTGGGATTCCCACGAATATAATCGATAGAATTACCGAGGCTTTCTTTACGACGAAAGGCACGAAGGGGACCGGCTTGGGGCTCGCAATATCTAAAGAAATTATTGAGGTCGAGCACGGTGGCGAACTAAAAATCGCCAACAATCCTCACAAGGGAGCTGAGTTTATTTTACGTCTTCCTATTGACAACTTGGAGGGCTAGGAAACTTTATGAATCAGAAGGATATTGATCTAAATACACTCGTAGTTCTCGTCATTGATGACGACGCCATGGTTCGCGACATCCTTATCGACTATTTGAAACTGTTCGGATTTCAACGCATCATCTCGGCGAGAAATGCAAGTACCGCAATGCCGATAATACAAGATGCCAAACAGCATTTAGACCTTATTATCTCCGATTGGGAGATGCCCGGCGGCGATGGACTCAGTGTCTTACAAGCCGTAAGAAAAAATCCTATGCGGACTGGGCTCAGATTCATGATGGTAACAAGTCAAAATTCCATGGAACGATCAAAAATTTCACGAGCCGCAAAATGGAAAGTTGACGCTTATTTAATAAAACCCTTCCGTGGCGAAATCTTCAAACAAAAAGTTTTTGAAGTTCTGGCGGCTCCTCCTGCCGACGGAGGTAGTGATGATAAGAAAAAAGTGGGATAAAAGACATTTTATCATTCCTCTATTAATATCGACTCTCTCCATATCCGTACACGCGCGAATGTATATCGCTGGCACAAACACATCTGCCAACGGAGAAGAGTCTCCCCGCCTCGTTTCGCTTGGTTCAGGCTCTGATGGACCGTTCAACGCTTCCACGTACGCTAATTTCGGTACCGTGGGTGGCGGGATTATCGTTTTAAATCTAAATGCCAAAAATATTTTTAATTTTACCGAATTTGTACTTGAATCTGGTTACGTCATTCAACCCGTCGGCAATCAGCCGCTCATTATAAAAAGCCTAGGTGATGTCCGAATCAAAGCGAATGCAGGCATTCGTTGCAGTGGAACTAATGGACAGATTTTTCAAAATGGAGCCAACGCAATTGGCGGAACTGGACGTTGCGGAGGTGGGCGCGGCGGAAGCGGTATTGTTGGTGCCAATGGCGAAAATGGAGTGGCTGGTGGTGCCGAAGTCAGTGGCGGAAGCGGCGGCACAGCCCAGACTTCTCCGGCAAAAGCCTCGGGCGGCGGCGGCGGTGGTGGTTATTTTTTATCAAAAGTGCAAGCTACGAATCGTTCTAATGGCTCAGGAACAGGCTCTGGTGTCGCTGGTACTGAGAACTCCAATGACATTCTCATGAAGACTACTCTCGGAAAGGGTGGAAGTGGCGGCGGCGGCGGTGGCTCAAATCTTACCACCAATGATTCTGGTGGTGGTGGTGGTGGTGGCGGCGGAACTGTAGAAATTTTTGCACAAGGGAGTGTTATTTTAGAGGCTGACACTTCCTTTATCTCGGTGGTCGGAGGAGTTGGTGGCGACGGCAACTCAGTTGGCGATGGTTCAGGCGCTGGTGGTGGCGGAAGCGGAGGAACTATCTTTGTGGTCGCCGGCGATCAGGTCATTACTCAACCCTATCCTGGTGGTGGCGTTATCGAGTCGGGACTTAACGCCGACAACGCCTTAGGTGGCAGCTTTGGCGACGCCGATCGGTCGGGAGGCAATGGCTCACGCGGACGCGTTTGGGTTATCGACTCTGACTGTGACATTACGATGGCTAACACTTGTGGAACTGACAGTTCTATTTTTCTTCCCATCGATGTGAAAGACAACGGGGCCTACCCCGCTGGAGCCTACGGAAAATCGATATTCTTAAATGAAAAGGAACTTGAATTTCAGGGCGCCTGCGGGCGAATTGGAAATTCTTTTTTTGATGGGTCATTTATTATATTTTTACTTTGGTTGGTGAGCTATATGCCTCGACGCACTCATACTACCACTGCGGTAGTAAAAACTTAATCACCATTCTGCACCTAATGCAGGCCCGATAAATACTCCAAACCCTGAAGGCTCATTTTTTCCTGAGCGACTATAGAAATCTGCGATCACGCGAAAGTTCCATTTTTCAAAATTGACTCTGTAATTTGATCCAATCCAAACCTCCATTTCACCGCGATCGCTAAAATCACTTGTCAGTGTTAAATCATGAGTAAAATTTCTCCACACGTGACGGCCGCCGACCCCCATCATCGTCGCATTTACGAATTTAATCTGATCCAGAGACCCGAAGTGTTCGACTAGAGAAATACTATTCACAACCAAACCAAAAGTTACTTTTCGAGATTTCCAAAAGAAGTGGTTACGCCAAGTACTCTCGACAATATCACTTTGCGCCGGAAAATCAGTGGGGTCCTTTGGTTTCCAAGTAGCAGTTGATAGTCGCAAATCAAAAATCAAAGTTTTCTCATCCGGCATAGTGACTGCAAACCCAAAGCCTGCCATGGGAGTGCCAAGAGTGCTGAGGTTTACTTTTAAATCGGTTGGTGCCCCCAACGATTTTTGATCGTATCCCGCCCCCAAGAAAAAATCAAAATTAACTTGATGACGAAACTGAGGAAGAAGTGGAGGACCAACAATCCCTCCCTTGGGGCGTGGCTGTAGCGGTGGTGGTGGCACGATTTTAGACGCAGTCTTAGCCACCACTGGCTCTAACTCAGCTTTTTTGGGCGGTGGACTTGAAATTGCGGATCCCGCAATTTTATTTTTCTTAGGCAGCTCTATTTTTGCTACCGACGGAGGACGGGGCGCGGGCACTGGCGGAGGTTCTACGGGCTTCATGGTAATTCCCTGTTCCTCGCCAACTTTTGAATTTCGCAAAACTTGGGCGAGGTCAATTCTCTGAGGCACTGAAAATCTTCCCAAAGTGTCTCCACGCCCAGCACTGACCCGCCAATAGTATTTTCCAAGAGGCGCGTTAGTCCAAACAAATCTTGAGCTTTCACTTTTCACCATAGTAATTGGATTTCGAAAGGTTCCATCGTTATCGATTTCAACCATATAGTGTTCGGCCCCATTCACAGGTTCCCACTCAAAAATGACGTCATAGAGTTCGGCGGCATTGGCAACTTCAAAAAACAATTTATAAAATTTCAAGAAGTTAAAACTTGCTCCTTCTGGATTTTGGTTTTGATTAGCAGGTTGCCGAGCTTTTGGGGACTTTATTATCGGAGCCTCTAACAGGTCCTTATAATTATAAATCGGGTTAGAATAAAGCGACGGAATCTGATATCCAAGCTCATCCACACCGATAATTCTCCAATAGAATAGGCCTTCACGTTTCAAATTTAATTTCACAAAAGCCGGTTCAATGTCCATTTCCGAAATAACGCTCGAAAAATCGGCCTTGTCGCTGAACTGAAGCTTATACTTTTTTGCTAACCTTGTACCATTCCACGAAAACGGAATTTCTTCACCTGGCCTCACCCGATCTCGCGGAAGTGGCGAAAGTAAATGCATAACAGGTGCACGCCACACGCTGATTTGAACTGTTTTTGAAATCGTCGCCCCTTTATATAAACGCAACGAATGAGTTCCCGAGATGAGCTCCAAATTCTTCTTATTTTCGCCGTTGAGTTTTATGTTTTCTACTTTCTTGTCGGGAAGCAAATGCCAAATGCTATCGGCTTCTCCGCTCCACTCAAACTCTAGACTTGCTGGTAAATGAAAAGTATATATACGCAGTCCATCTCTGGTAATCCATTTGGTCTCAGCCGACATCACTTTTTCTTCAACTATTTGATCTTTTTTGAGTGCAAGAATTTTTCCCTGAGATATCGACTTCTCCTCTTTTCTCTTTTCGTTTTTTAGTTTCGCTTCTCCCTTGAGAACCTCGACTTCTACTTTACCACCCTCGACTTGGCGCAAATTCAATTCGGAGCCTGCCTGGGCATCAACAGTCCACTCTTCGGTAGCGATTTCCGTCCCCACTTCGCCCTTTGTGCGTAAATCTCCTTTGGCAAACCGCAGTCGCACCTTCGAATCGCTTTGCTCTTCTTGATTTTCAATGAGAATCAATGTGTTTTCAGACATTATGATTTTCGTATCGTTTTTTAAAGTTACGGTTGCCGAACTTTGCGGAAGCGTTAACACCGAATCAAAGTTATAAAGCACATCTTTTTCACTAGACTCTTCCCAAACAATACTATCTTGGGCCCGTCTTCTGACCCCCCTTTTGACTTCGACAATCTTTCCGACGGTAGGTTTGGTAAAGACAGACTCTGTTCGATCAAAAATTGGAACATGAATAATTCTGAAGTCATTTAAAAACCAAATGACTTCAAAAACTAGCACAAAAATAGCGCCCGAAACCAGATAGCGGTCCACAGCAATTTATCGGAATTTCACAAGATTTTCGATAGCAGACTAAAGTCTGCCAATCCAACGATTGCGCCCTTGTGCCTTGGCTTCGTAAAGCGCATGATCGGCTTTTCTGACCAGCGCCCGGGCATCAATATCAGACTTGGGGTCCGAAATACTATAGCCTAGGCTCGCCGTCAGTCTAACACTGTCAATTCCGCTCTGAAAAGTCGTGTTTTCAAATTTCTCTCGCAAACGTTCGCAAATTATTTTCAATCCGTCCTCTGACTGTTCGAGCACCACAATCAAGAATTCGTCGCCTCCGTACCTTGCGGCAATGTCGGTATCGCGAAGGTTATCTTTAATGATCTGCCCAACTTCTTTTAACACATGACTTCCGAACAAGTGATCGTGTTTGTCATTGACGGATTTAAAGTGGTCCATGTCCATCATGATACAGCCAACTCGTCCTCCATACCGACGTGTACGCTTCAATTCGTAATCGATTTTTTCGTACATGTTGCGCATGTTGAACAAGCCGGTCAAAAAATCTCGTTCCGTTTGTTCACGAAGCTGTAAAACCGCTGAATTTAACTCCTCATACACATCTTTAAAACGGAAACGAACCTGTATTCTTGCCGCTAATTCCACAAATGAACATGGCTTTTTGAGATAGTCATCGGCCCCCTCAAGCAGAGCCTCTGACACCACTTTGGCTTGAGTGTCTGCTGAAAGAAAAATCACTGACACGTAATTTTTTTTCAGACGTAACTGCCGAAGTACTTCCATACCGTTAATGTCAGGCATGTTTCTATCAAGTACCACGAGATCAGGTTTCCAATCCGCTATTTTCTCGATAGCGTCACGCGGAGCATTTGAAACCACCACGTCGTGCCCCTCGCGTTCTAACGCTTCTCTCATAAGACTTAAATTCTTATCGTCATCATCAATGCATAGAATTTTTCTTCGCCCAACAATTGGCATATCTTATTTTCATCGAGTGGCTCATTTTAGTCCACCTGGCTTGGGCGAAGGTCGATGTTTTTCGAATGTTTTGAGAAATATTCAACTTATACCGAAGTGAAGTGGCACACCTTTGGAGTTACAGTATGAAATACATCATCTGCCTTGTAATATCTTTGATACTCGCGTTTTTGCCGTCTCCGAACTTCTTAACATTCAAACTCAACGCCGCCCAAGGCGCTGACGCTCAGAATGAAGACGAAAATGAGCAGGCAGAAGAGGGCCAGGGCCCTGACGACGAGGAACTTCTCGAAGAGACTTATCAAAAACCAGCAGAAGGCCAAGCGACCAATGGCAAGGAAGACGCAAAAAAGGAAGAAAAAGGAGATGCGCCAAAACCAGAAAACCCTCCGACCGAGGAACCAATGCCGAAACCATCTGATCTCATGCCACCGATTGAACCTGAAATTAACAACAAACCGATGCCTCCCCCTGCTCCTCCCCGCGGCTCATTGAAGGCAAAGAAACCTCAAAAACCAGCTAAAACTAAAGGCGTCGAGAAAGGTAAAAAGAAGGAAAAAGTAAAGCCAAAAGAAAAAGCTATGTCCAAGGCAAAGGTCAAAGATAAAACTAAAAATACTAAAGGTATGAAGACTGTAAATTCAAGCTGCAACGTTCGTGCAAAGGCCGACAAAGACGCCAAAAAACTGGGAATGCTTGATCCAGGACAAAAAATCAAAGCCGAACCGTCTGGAAAAAAGTGGTTTAAGATAACCCACAAGGGAAGGCCAGCCTATGTTAGTGCTGTTTGCTTTTAGTTGGGATCGCACTGCGCGGTCATGAAATTAATTCATCTCATATTGCAAAAACTATCAGTTGCCCCCTCTCCCTTACCGTAACTAAATGTAATCAGGAATGTCGTTTCACGCTTTCCCCGGCTCCAATTTTGCAAACTGGTTTTAGGTAAGCTTAAAATTCTGCCGTGGGGGAACGGTACTTATATGCCTAAACAAATGTTAAAGTGGATCATTGCAGGGGCTTTTTTTTCAAACTCGGTTTTCGCAGATCACATGGTTTCCGCATACAACACTCCTCCGCCACAAGCTAACGCTCTAGATAATCTCGTCGTCGTTTCTAATCCCCACAGCCCACGCAACTGCGGAATCGATATTTTAGAAATTGGCTTCAAAAATGACAAAATGCCAAATCCCGATTTTCACATAGCTCTTATGCGGGACATCTATGATCCAACATATGGTCCAATGCCACCTCAAGTCCGAAAAATTTACGACTACAATATGCCCTCTAATTTATTCTGGTCGTCAGAAAGTCCTGAAGAGGCCGAAGAACCTTATGCGATTGTTAACCGAGCAACCCATAAAAAAGTGATTGTTGCGAAACTGATTTGGAATTTAGCTTCATTTCTCACTACCGTGGTGCCGTTTTTTGGTGTCGGCTACTATGTTACTGATGAGCTTATCGAAATGTATGTCCGCCGAAATCAGTACCACCGTCGTCAAACAACTCAGCTATTAAATACCATTATAGAACAAAAGCCCGAGGCATTTCAGGGAATTCTTGGGATCAACGAAGTGAAATCCGTCGTCGCTGTAGGTGAAGAGTATTCCTTCGAAGGTTTATTTTTAAATCCAGCCGTTAGCGAGCTGGTTTGGCAATACAATCAAGATGCGCGCCACTCTTTACGCGCACAAAACTATTCGCGACTTATCAATATCTTGAATCGTGAAGGTCTTGTTGCCCGTCCGATTTCCTCAGATTTCTTGGTCGTCTACTATGATCCTAACCGAAGGTATGCGCGTGAGTTTAATACCCTTTATACTGACTTAGATAAGTTGCCAAATATTTCGGATTTTAACGGTGGAAAACTTGTTCCGATTGGAATTTATGCTATCGGCCAAATCGATCAACGGGTTTTAACTTTGGATTTTACCGATTCAAAACGCATTCGTAACCGCAAAATTTTTGATTACATGGCTGGCCTTGGAGTCAAAGCTGGAGTTACGTTTCTGCCGATGCCGTTCAGCCTAGTAGTCTTTGCAACAGATAAAGGTATTCACTTTGTACTTAGCAAAGCTGGACTGAATGTACTGACGGACATTATCGAGTCAGAGGCAGAACTGGCAATGCTATTTCAAACCGGAATTGCTCAGCTTGATAAACAAATCATCGACCAAGCCAAAGAACAGCAGGAAAGAAATCAGATTAACGTACTCATACGCCGCGATGGAAAACCAGAAACTAACCGCAAAAACAATATGTTGATGGCGGAAAATTTCTTAAAGTATCACGGCAACGATTTGTGTGAAGAAGTCGACTCTCGACGAGAAAAAGAGTATCGCGAAGATTTCTTGAGTTTTTGGGAAAGGGGAAAAAGAGCGTTCAGTAAACTGATGCCTTTTGTTTCAAACGAAAGCCTAGTCAGAGATCGTGAAAAAATAATCTCAGAACGCTATGACACAATTAAGTCACGCCATATACTAAATGATTTTATCATGCGTCCCGCCTCAAATAGTGATGATGTTGTTGCAGCACTTCACACTGTAAGCCTAGCTCGTGACCCTGACGATGCAGACCTTATCGCCAAAATAATTGAGTACCCAAGAACTGAAAAAATTGAGCTTGCCGCCATCGAGGCTGCAAAAATCCATCGTCACGGTAATTTACTAGATTCACTTATTAAATTTTTGAATTCTTATAACTATGACTCCGAAATTTTAGCCAGCGATCACTCACTGAGTCTGGCCTTTGAAGCAATTGCATCTTTAGACTATACTAAAGTGATTCCCATTCTCCCAACTTACCGAAAAGCAATCAGTTTTCTTGAAGAAAAATCAAATGACCCTAGCCTTGCTAGAAGTAAAAATGAGTTAGAAAGAATTAAAAATAAACTTAATTCTGATCTTAAAACCTACAAGGAGCAACTATGGCGAGGTCAATAACTTTAATTCTACTTTTGGTCTCACTTCTAGTTAATTCTGTTTTTGCTAATGAAGATACGTCGCCCATAGTTCTTATTATGGTTGACGGTGCTCGCCCCGACTATGTCAATTATCTTTCCGGACAGGGACTGCTACCAAATATTAAACAATATTTTTATGATGAAGGCGCCGTTTTTCATAACTCATTTACCTCGATGTCGCTTACGGTACCTTCGTGGAGCGCTATCCTCTCCGGCCGCGACATTGACCGCACCGCTATCAAAGGTAACGACATTTTCAATCGCCAAACAAAACACATTGAAAACTACCTTGATTGGCGACGCGACATCTTGTTCGAAAAAAACCGTAAACACGGGCGTGCTTATAGTCTCTTGAAAAAAAATGGCCATAAAACAATCTTAGATTATTTCAATCGCCCAGAAGATGATTCTTATGAAGATGATAGTGAGGTATTTGCAACCTTCTTTCCACTAAATGATAAATTTCCGACTTACCTCTTTGCCACAGCGATAGACAACCTCCTCAATGTCGATACAGCGAAAGAATCTAATGTACATAATGCTCTTATCCGTTTGATTTTCGAGCAGAAGAATTTTAACGCGATTGACCGCGACGCCGTCGGACATGTTTTAGATGTGTTAAACAAGCGTAGTGGTCCGATGAAAAAATTGATCCTCCTTTATTTTGCGGGAGTTGATCACTACGCCCATCAAGAACATGGAAAGGGCCTCGAAACACTCAAGGTCGTTGATAATGAAATTGGCAAAGTCATACGGGCCATTAAGCGCGGCCGTTATCAAAAAGCCACCGTCGTACTCGTGAGCGATCATGGTTCCCAAGGCGGAAAAGAATTTGACCTGCCAACATCTCACCACCCTCTTAAAGGGTTAACCTATGGTTTAACAGCAACAAATCTTTCTTCGTTCCTATCTGGATGGATGAATTATCCTGGATTTAACGAGTACGCATTCAACGTAACGTCGACATTTGCTGCCGAAGGTAACTTTTCTTTACGAAATTGGAATGAGTTTCAACTCCAGCCATTTCAATGCACGAATATTGCCATGTCGTTGAATTTTCCATTGAGTAGCACTTGTCAAATGCAGCACAATGAGTCTCCAGACCAGGTCCACGCCGGTGTAACGACTTCACAAACTATAGCTCTGCCTTTCGCCAGTGCGTTTAGCAATAATTGGCACGCTAAAAACAACTGGTACACACTTACTAACTATAGAGTCTCACGCGAGCACACGCGAAATATCATTAAAGACCTCGAGACTTACGAAATTGCAAACACCAAAGCCTATTCTGCGAAAACTGAGAAGGTGATTTCTAGATTTCCTCTTGATTGGCTCGCAATCTCAGTAAGTAAGGAATCATTTAATGAGTCTTGGCTTTCAAATCAGCTAAACTTAAAAGCTGAAAATGATTTGTTATTGGTTTATCATTCAGAACAAAATCAAGCTCTGATCCTTCAGAAAATTAATCCTGCAAATAATGTACTTGAATATCGCTATATACCTATAAAAATGTTTCAACAAGACTCTAACGGTAAAATATCTTTTAGTCTCAACGAGTCTAACGATCCGTTTGGTTACCTGCGCAGTCCTTGGGTAGATCGTGCCGCAAATGGAAATTTTATCGACGATCGGACGTGGCTTGGCAATTTCCACAGCGCACGCGAATGGGCTGCCCGTTATAGTCAGACGGCCTATCCAAATGCCGTGTTTGCAACTTACCGCACGTTTTACTTTAGAAATGAGGGCTTGCAAGTCAGTGATTCGGAGCGTTTTGATATTATGCTAAACCCTAAATACGGACATATTTTTACAGTGGAGAATGATGATCTCGAGACCCAACACGGAATGTTTCAACGCGAATCTGTACGGAATACGTTTATGATTCGTGGCCCAAAAATTCGAAAAGGTTATAACCATTTTGAACCTGTATTTTCAGTGGACGTTTTACCAACGGTGTTACGTGCTAGTGGCAGACCACAAGACGGTCCCATGAGTTTTGACGGCGAAGTCATCGATTCAGTATTTTTATTCTAAGTAGTCGAGGTCTTTTCCAAAAGTTTCCTTAAGACCGAAAAGTCCCAAGAACGCAATGGCCAGAACCACAGATCCAACAACCAATCCACTTTGCACCACTCCAACTTCGCCAGCCAGAACTTTAAAGCTAGAACTTACTGGCACGACACTACCGCGCACGAAATTAGGAACTGTAGTGGTTACAGTTGCGCGAATATTTGTTCCAAATTGCTCTGATGCGACAGTCACGAAAATAGCCCAATAACCTGTTGCAAAACCAAGAAGACCACACAACCCATAAATCTGACTAGCTCCTAATTTATCAATTGCCACAATGTCTCCCCAAAAAAGAAATATCGTCGTGAGCAGAGTTGTCAGAACCAGAAAATACAATACAACTTTTCGGCGACTACGAATATATTGACTCAAAAATCCACTAGCTAAATCTCCCAGCGCCAGCCCAATGTAACAATACATAATTGAAGTTCCAGCATTGATTTTTTCACTGATTTTCATGGCCAAAGCAAACTCCGGAGAAAACGCCACCAAAATTCCAATCACAAACCATATTGGTACACCAATCAAAATACAATTTAAATAGCGAAGAAATAGTTCGCGATTTTTAAGCAATAAAAAAGGATCTCCCCGTTTAACAGATTCTGTCTGTTTGATCTGATTAAACATCCCGGATTCGTAAATACCCCATCGTAAACCCAAGAGCGCAAAACCCATGAGACCTCCAACGATATAGGCTACTTTCCAGTCAAAAGTTCCCGCCACAAGGGCAGCAAGTATGGCTCCGCAAATTCCAAACGCTGCGACAATTGTTGTTCCATAGCCACGATTTTCTTTACTCATAATTTCACTTACCAAAGTAATCGCAGCACCCAACTCTCCAGCCAACCCCACTCCAGCAATAAAACGCAAAAACGCATAGACCTCGACCGTTGTTACATAGGCGTTTAAAATATTCGCCAGTGAGTACAAAAATATCGATCCAAACAACACCGAAACACGCCCACGCTTGTCACCAAGAATCCCCCAGAGAATACCACCGACTAACATCCCACCCATTTGCATATTTAAAAGCGCTACACCTGTGCCCAATAAATTGTCGGGTGATACACCGATAGCTAGTAGGCTGCTTTGCCGAACCACATTAAATAAAATCAAATCATAAATATCGACGAAATAGCCGAGAGCAGCGGTGATAATCGTTGCAGCAACCCGAGTTTTTGATTTCACTATGATAGTGTTATATACTCTTCGCTTTACATCAATAGGTAAGCCAAGTATTTTTTAAAAATGCTTCATGATTTGATTACAACTTGGTTTCATTGGGTGGAAGCCTGGGGTTACGGTGGCATTGTTCTCCTAATGGCCATGGAAAGTACAGTTTTTCCGGTACCCAGCGAGGTCGTCATCCCACCGGCGGCATTTTGGGCCGCTCAAGGGAAATTTAGTTTTTGGGGAGTGATTTTCGCGGGAACAGTAGGGAGCTATATTGGTTCAGCGACTAGTTATATTATCGCTCAAAAAGTTGGATTACCTCTGCTGCACAGGTACGGAAAATTTTTTTTTCTGCCGTTGGAAAAACAGATACAAGCGGAACTTTGGGTAAGACATTTCGGGGTCGGAGGAATATTTTTCGCACGCCTCCTGCCAGTGATACGTCACCTTATTTCTATTCCGGCAGGGATTTTTCGCATGGACTTTTATAAATTTAGTGTTGTCACCATCATTGGCTCTGGGCTTTGGTGTTGGGTGCTTGCTTGGTTTGGTCAGCGCGCGCTTGGAGAATCGCCGCAGCTTCTAGAGTCCCCAGAGCAAATGGTTATGGTTTTAAAATCCAAATTAATTTGGTTCGTCTCCGCAATTCTGGGATTGTTAGTACTTTACTTTGCGGCTCTTATTTTAAGAAAAAAGCTTGCCCCAACCCAATTGACTTAGATATTAAACCAGCGTAGTTTTCACTCAATGATCGCACAAAGTTATTGGGACAATTTTTATTCAGAACAGCCTTTTAAATCAGGAAAGGGTCCGCTACAGTTTCTTGTCGAGATGACCCCACGTCTACAGAAGGGAAAAACTCTTGATGTCGGTATGGGGGAAGGAGCAAACGCAGTTTTCCTGGCGCAAAAGGGTTTTCAGGTCAAAGGATTTGATATTTCTCCGGTGGCTATTGAGCGCGCCAATAAACTTGCCAAAGAAACCGGTGTGAGTGCCGAATTTAAATCCGCCGATCTTGATCTTTATCTTTTGGGCCTTATGGAATTTGACACCATCATCATGACGTATTTTAAGCCGACACTCCCACGTTATTACTCGGAACTTGTGCGCTCCTTAAAACAAGGCGGAACAATTCTAATTCACTCTTATTCCACAGAAGAACAAAAAGAAGTGCTTGGCCATGAGGATGCCTACAAAAATTTTTACTACCGCTCTAATGAAATTATTCAAAACCTCAAAGGCATGCGCTTTCTTTATTACAATGAAACGACCATTGACAATAAACACGTTGTTCAGTGCCTGGCACAAAAGCCCCTTGATAAAGATGTGGCGAAATATAATCTTTTTGACATGGGAACGGTTCAAGAAAAGCCGCGCAATACACACCTTGATCTGGCGGAATCGCTTTTTAAGAAGAAATAACTAAAACTGCAATCCCAAAATAAATTTCACAATCCAGTCGTTTGCGGGTGGAGTAACTCCCCGGCCAACGGCGAAATTAAGCTCGTTTACACCAAACTCTTTGTCGAAAGCAATAAACAAATAATGGGTTTGTTCGCTGATGGAGTTTATGATTCTGTCAATCTTTCCAAGCTCGGCGTAGTATTCAATTCCTGCCATAAAGTTATTAGCATATTTACGACCAATCTTAATACTTGGGTCGAAGTCTGGCGGATTCTCGCCTTTACCAAATGTAAAACCAAGAATCGGATTAAAAGATACAAGCCACAAGGTACCATCATAACCAAAAATTGGCCGAAGCTCACCACCCCATTCATCGGGGTCAAACTCCACTGGAGCACGACCTACTTCGGTATTTAATCCCCAAAAGAATTTTCCTTCGTATTTGGGGAAATACTTAACGCGAAGTTTTGTACCCCCATAGTAGCCTTGGTCATTTTGAAAAGCGGTTTGGTAATACAAACCAAATTCCACGGACTCTGAAATCGCATGTGAAAACTCCAGCACGTTACGCCATAAATGATTATCGGCGAGACCGTTAAAAACGGCGGGAGTTTCACTTCCACGCGCCACATAATTAGTGTGAATCTCTAGACCTGTCTTTCCTGGGTCGTTAATGTCGTTGGCATAAACTTGGATTTCAAATGGGTCCATACCAAGAGCCGTGTGGCTCGCTATCAACAAAGAAAGTAGTGTCAGCTTCGCGAGGTGATTTAAGAACATCTTCATCATTAGCTTCTCATGTGCAATTGGAATTGTGAAGTTGCCCTAGACTTTGGGCTCTAAATATCCATTTCCCTGGCGTGGAACCTCTAGTTTTTGTCGCCTAACGTTTCACCCCGGTCTCTTGCCGATACTTGTGATGGAGAAAAACCCTATCAATGTAAAAAAATTTGACAGTCGTAAAGACGCTTTTTGCTATCGCAAAAAATGTCTCTGAAAAGCCGTACTTTTACAAGTTTTTTCAATAGTTTAAGTACCGCCTATCTGGCTTCCGCTTTGCTGTAAGTAATTATTGAATAGGAGGACTTTATGAAGTCCATGAGAAGTTTATTTCTAGCAATCACCATTACTTTGCCGTCTATGGCGGTAACGAGTTCGTTTGAATCCATCATGTACAATCATTACCTAAAACTTGCTAGAAAGTATAAAGGAATAAAACCAGACAAAAATGACTACAAAGAAATCCTCGCTTTGGAAGGCCTATATAAAACGAATGAAGAAAAGAAAAAAGGTCTCTTTGAATGGCTCTGGCGCGAGAAAGTTGTTACAAATCTTGACGAAGACTACAAAGATTTTGGTCAAAATAAAGAAACTCCTCCCGTAAAAACAGAGCTTTCAGAATTTAATAAATTGATTAAAAAATTTAAAAGAAATACAGAAAAAGTAGATACGATTGCAAAAAGCGAAAAAATTTATCAAAAAAACCGCGATGGCTTAGTAAAAAATCAAGACATTTGTGCCGATCGATCTAAGGACGATATTATAAGAAGAAGATTAAAAGCAAAGGTTCTTGAGAGCATTAGACGCGAGAACAATGGTAAACTTTTTAGGCCATCTGATTCTGATGACCTCATAGAGCTGAATCGTCTTGCCAATAAAATGTTTCGGCAGGTTTGTGATCGGCCACCGGTAAAAGCAAAAGCCGTCATAAAAATGATCGAAGCACGAACAGAAGCCAAAGCTTCAACGGGCACAGCTCCAGTAGTAGCGTTACAAAGTGTTCAGTCTACTGCCGAAACTACCCCAACAGCCGCCTTAGAAGAAACAAGACCCGACACCGTTGGCACAGTGGCGATCGGAACTAGTACGAGTACATGCGACCTCGAGGCAACCGCAAGAGTCTTTGACGGACGCCCAGAAGATGAGCTTAAGTCAACGCTTGCACTCTTGTTTAGAGAAGCGAGTGTTCATGCAATGAATGAAAATCCAGAAATTAATTTACGACTCTATGTTTTCTACTACTTAGTTAATAACCAAAATAATCCTGCCGTTGGGGATCCTTACGATTCCAGTAGTCTCCTTGCTAAGATCGCTAATTGCGCAAGGGAGCAAGGCAAGGAAGAGGAACTCCTAAAAGAAAAAAGAGAGCATGAAGGACGCAGCACAGAGTCACTCAAATACTATGAGTCTTTTGCAAAGTAGTTCGAAGTGAAGGTACAAAAATTACTTCCTTTATCTGGCATTATGATCTTAGGCCTTACGGCCTGGACAGCGTCTTATTACGACGAACTCCCAAAAGAAAAGATATGTTATGGCTCAACTATTTACAACGTTAACAAAATAGAAGTCACATATCTCAAATCCGGTGATTCTTGTTTGGTCGGAACTTCTAATGAAAAACTTAAATATGAACACCGCTATAGTATGGGCTCAAAAGGGCTCTTGTATGTTTGGCACAATAACTTCATTCATACAATTGCCATGCTTCCGGTTGTTTCACATCCCTTTCCCCATCCGCTACCCAAGGAAGCTAAAACCCGAGAATTTTATCTTCACCTTCCCAATGGAGAAAGTGTTATTTTAAACACCCAAACAGGAAAAATCGATTGGGAAAAAAGTTTTAAGCTTGGCCTCACTTCAGCCAAAGTCAGAGAGGGTAACCCCGATAAAAACGGTCACATGATTAATATACTGGGCTATGCAAAAAACCAATTAATAATTGATTTTGGAAGTGCTTCTCGCGGCGATCCCTTTATTAACCGAAAACGCCAAGCAAGAATTTATACTTATCTTGAAAATGAAATCTCCCCGCGAACTTGTGTCGTCCCTAATACCATGTTCTGGGAAAGCGAAAGAATTTACGAAGCGAATTTTAATCAAACAAACGTCGATAACGCTTTAAAAGAATGCCAAAACCAGTCTACGTGGACTACCCCTCGAAACCCAAAACTTGGTACCTGAGTTGCTAATAAAAATGCGTAGAAAGATGAATTTACTTCTATGCGCGTATACGTTAATCTTGTAATGATTAATTCTGCAATAGGCGCGCCTTGGGCTTTGGCAACAATTTTGGTGGGTGCTTCCGTATTCAATATCTACTACTATTGGAAACCTCTGAATTCACAAATCACTAAGTTCCGCGATCAGCTTTTTAAAAACACTAAACAAGAACCTCTGTGTTCTAATTTGTTTTGATCTTTAGCACCGGAAACCTTGATCAAACAACAGTTTATCGCGATCCCCCGGTACCCGTTCGATACACGACAGTCACCATAGGACGAAGTTCATCATCGATTGCGGCGGTAGCTAAAGAGGTTTCAGGGTAAGGAGTTCCAGAGCCCGATCTTACCACGTAGGCTTGTTTTGAGTAGGAAGCAGAACGGTAAATAAGTGAGGGGCCAATTTCCCAACCACTTCCAAGAGACAGCCCATAATTGATAGTAAACTGAAAGCCACTGATGCCAGTGTTTTTATAACTTTCATCCACAACAGTGGCCGCCTCTAAACGGTAATCCTGAAATTTTTCACCAGAAACAAAGTAACATAGCAGAAATTTCCATGTTCCTAAAGAATATCCAACAGCAGGACCCAGTTCAGATTTACCAACGACTCTTGTCGCTGCTTCAAATCCACCTTGTGCCGGTCGCGACGTGTTCACTCCATAATAATTGTAAGTTAATCCCAAAATAATACCTGTGGTGAACGTGTAACCAATCGTAGTTCTAAAATCAAAACCTATTCCTGACTCGGTGGGAACGGAACCAGTTACTGCCCCCCCGAGCTCATTTGAAATATCATTCTTCTTCACGTAAACCGGGAAAAATGTTTCCTCAATATACAACTGTGCCGACGCAAACTGACTAAACAAAATTTGTATTGTCACAAAACAATACGGTAAAGTTCTTCTCATAGTGAGACGTCTCCTTTAAGGTCAATCAAACGGACACATTCGGATTAAGGTTACGTTTTTTGTCTCAATAAGAAACTAAAAAAGTCCATTCATTTGTTTAAGTTAGCGTCGAACAGGGTTAAAATAATATAAATTAGTGCATATAGTGGGACGTAATAGGAGAGCACATGAAAACACTTCAGGGAAACCATAATCTATTTTCTCGACTTCAGCATGGGTTAAAAATTCTAATGCTGACATTTACCTTAATTTCTCTAGCTTCTTGTCTTGATGACAAAGAGAAATGTTCTGAAGATTTCACTAAAACTATTGTCCCAATAAAGATAAAAGGTGGAAAACAACTCATCTTTGATATAGACGACTTTGGCTTCGTACTAGACCGTAATACCGTTATCGAGGACATAACCCTCGAAGGTGAGCTTGAAGATCACAATGACAACGTCGAGGATTTCTCATTTGATATCAACGGTATTAAGGCTGTACGTAGAGACGGTGGCAAACATATCGAACTCGACCGCAGACATGGCTGCCGTTACCGCACACCTGTTCATAAGTTTTTCTTAAATGGCGGCGACTCTTTTCATGTGTTCATGTTGAAACTGAAACTCAACAAAGGTCAACTTGTTCTCAACATGCACTCTAAGAAAAATAAAATCATCAGTGCCTCTCTCGTATTTAAAGGTAAAAAATATAAAAAATGCGATACGCCACCACCACCACCACCTCCTCCACCAGTAGCCCCCAACACAGTTATTGATTCGGCAAACCCAACAGGTGAAACCGTGGCCTCTATAAATATGAATTTTACTTTCTCGTCGGACCAGAGTGGCGTAACCTTCTGGTGTAAACTCGACAACGGCTCGCCCTCAACTTGTGTATCACCAGTTTCATATTCTGGTCTAGCGAACGGTTCTCACAATTTTAGCGTTTATGCCGTAAACTCTAGTGGTTTAGCTGATCCAACTCCAGCTGTCTATAGTTGGACCATCGACACGGTACCCCCGTCGGTAACTATTGATAACGGACCAAACTTACCCCTCATCACAAATTCAACCTCGGTGACATTCGTATTTTCTTCAAGTGAACCTGGTTCATTTACTTGCTCTCTTGACGAAGGCGCGAGCACTCCTTGTACTTCGCCGAAAACTTACAGCGGCCTCGCTGAAGGCGCGCATAACATTTCTATTAATGTTGTCGACAACGTAGGTAATGCAAGCTCTAATCCCGCGACCTTTAGTTGGTCTATTGATGTAACTGCTCCTATCGCCAGTATTGTAAACGTAAATCCAAGTACGGCCGTAAATAATTCCACCACTGTGTCTGTCGAATTCAACGCAAGCGAAAGCTCGGGCTTTGAGTGCTCAATTGATAACAACGCCTATGCATCTTGTAGCTCACCACTTGTCCTTAATAGTGTGGCTGAAGGCAATCACTGGTTTGCGGTTCGCGCTACCGACGTTGCTGGTAACATAGGTCTGCCAGCAACTTACAGCTGGTCAACAGATTTAACAGCCCCAGTTGTTACGATTACCAATACTGTTCCATCGCAAGGCCTAACAAATTCACATAATGTTTTTGCAGAATTTTTTATCAGTGAAAATGCGAGCGTGAATTGTGTTTTCGATGGAGCAGCATCTTCTTGCTCAAATTCGTTCAATGGTTCGGTTGACAGTGAAGGCACTCACACTCTTGAAATTTCGGCTTCTGATTTAGCAGGAAACGTAAGTTCCCCAGTTTCGCTAAGCTGGATAATGGATTTTACAAATCCTGTTCTTAGCTGGGGCGTGATTACCCCATCTGCCGCTGCTTTTATTAATTCCGGAAATATCAACCTAGAGGTTATTCCTTCTGAAGTTGTATCTTTTGTCACGAAATTAAACGGTATTGATGCCAATCAGTCTTCTTCACCAGTTTCGTTCTCGGGTTTATCTGAAGGCCTGTATACAGTTGAAGTTACAGCTCTCGACAATGCGGGCAATCCATCAGCAACAATTTCTCACTCCTTTACCGTTGATGCGACAGCTCCACTTATAAATGTTTCTTCGGCAGTTAATGGTTTAACAAACTTAGACTCCAATACAATTACCTTCTCTGTAAACGAAAATGCCACCTTCTCTTGCAACATCGATCTTATGGGGTTCGTGGCGTGCACAAGCCCACTTGCACTCAGTGGTCTTGCTAACGGCGACCACAATGTTGAGGTGAAAGCAACCGATCTTGCTGGAAACGTTTCTCTAGTAAGCTCAGTGTCTTGGTCGATTGATACAATCGCACCCGCAACATCGATTTCAGCGCAACAAAATAGTCGCAATAATTTTACTTTTAGTCTTTCGTCATCAGAATCAAACAGCACCTTCATTTGTTCAATTGACAGTGCCACATTTACAGCTTGTAGCGATCAATTCAATCAAACTTTTGCGGATGGTCCACATACTGTTGTTGGCAAAGCTGTCGATGCTGCTGGTAACGCCGATGCTGTCGGTGCCTCTTACAATCTTATCGCTTTACCACCGATTGATACCGTGCTCAATTCAGCAAGTGCCAACGGTTTAACAAACAGTGTTTCTCAGAATATTAATTTCAGCTCTAACTATGCAAATGCGAGTTACCAATGTTCACTTGATGGAGGTGCGTTTGCCGCTTGCTCATCACCGGTGAACTATGTCGTTGGCGAAGGCGCGCATAGCTTTGTAGTTTTCGCTGTCGACCCTTGGAACGAAGCGGATGCAACTCCGGTGACCGTAAACTGGTTGGTGGATGTGACTCCTCCGCATACCTCACTAACAACGCGTCAAAACACTAACAACAATTTTACTTTTAATTTCACGTCGAATGAGGCGGGAAGTACATTCCAATGCTCAATTGATGAGGGCAGTTATCAGGCATGTGCGTCAGCGTTGACCATTACTGTTAGCCAAGGAAACCACACAATCTCTGTACGTGCTATAGATGCTGCTGGCAATGTCGATACCGAAGGCGCAAGCGCCATTTTTATAGCGACACCCCCAATTTCAACTTCCATCAACTCGGTCCAGTTTTTGAATTTAACGAAATTCAATACGCAAACGATTTCGTTTTCTTCAAACACTGCCGGCGCTACATTTGTTTGTCAGCTAGATAATGGAACTCCGGCACCATGTACATCGCCAAAAGGTTATTCAGGTCTTAGTGATGGAACACACACTTTTGTGGTTAAAGCCGTAGCTCCGTGGGGACAAGCTGACAATGTCGGGGCTGCAGTTATTTGGGCAGTGGATACTGTGGCACCTGTTGTTTCTAATTTCGCTGCTACCGCCACAAGTACGACAATCACAGCTAGCTGGACCACTAATGAAATGGCGACTTCAAGTTTATTGTGGGGTTTGACTCCAAACGCAAACAATACACTTCCTGATGATGGTGTTTTGAAAACATCACACTCGAATGTGAGAATTACCGGATTATCGCCGTTTACTTTCTACACGATCAAAGCAACTGGTCATGATCAAGCAGGTAATCAATACGTAGGACCGTCCCTGAATATTAGAACGGCGCGGTAGTTTTTCAAATTAATAGGCCATTGCAATGGTAGAGCGCCATTGTGCCAGCGCCAGACGAAACTCTCGTTTGGCGTTTCTTATTTCGATCCTCAGTTGATTGTCTTTGAAGTTTTTGTACTCGACCTTCAAAGTATTAATTCGCTGCCGAATTTCAATGAGGCGAATCTGCAATCTATCAAGACTCTCAGCGACTGTCGCAAAAAAATCTGGGGACGCAGCCTTAAGACGTTTTTTCTCCATCGCCAACCGCGCACGTAAAATAACACTTTCATTTATTCTTCGCAGATCAGTTGCCATGCCCAGCTTCGACATAATAAGGATAAACCATTTTGTTGGATCCCAATTAAACCAGCCCACACCGTTACGATAATCGGCTTCAAAAGCATGATGAAAATTATGATATCCTTCTCCATAAGTTAAGAGGGCAATCAAAGAACTATCGCGAGCTGTGTTGTCATCGGAATAAGTTTGCGAACCCCAGTAATGAGCCAGAGAATTAATTAAAAAGACGAGATGGTGAACGACGACAATACGCAAAATACCACCAAAAATAAATCCTCCTAGAGTTGAACCCATAAAATAACCAACCAGGGTCGGAAGTCCAAAACCCATCAAGACGACCAAAAGCCAATAATACTTATGTTGCCACATAACAAATGGGTTTTTGGCAAGATCGGGGATCGTCGCAATATCTCGCTCCTTGTAACTGTCCTTATATAGAATCCATGCCATATGCGAAAACCAAAGCCCTCGTCTTGCGTTGTAAGGATCTTTTTCTGTATCGACATATAAATGATGACGACGATGATCGTCGGCCCAAAATAGGACAGAGTTTTGCAACGCCGCAGCCCCAAAAAGTAAATAGAAAAGCTCAAGTGGCTTTGATGCCTTATAAGTGCGATGGGAATACAACCGATGATACCCACCGGTGATTGAAATTCCTGTTACAAAATAAAAAGATAAAAACAACCAAATAAAATGAGGATTAAATGTTTCTAGTTGCAGATAAGTAAATAAAAGCGCTATCGATAAAAAAGGAGTGCCAAACAAAAATAAAACATTTACCCAATCAAGTTCGGCAGCATACCGGTCAATAAACAAATTCTGATCCCTAGAATTTTTCACAGAAATCCTTATATAAAAATTCTAAACCTATTTCTTAAGTGATTTCAACTCAAAACCAGGAAATCTCTGGGACAAAGTCCACAATATATACATTAATTTAAATAATAATTTTATATTATAAATAATAATTTTATT
>LWDK01000034.1 GCA_002083485.1 Proteobacteria bacterium SG_bin7
CTACGTCCTTCGATCAATATTACTTACTGGGCAAGGGTGTTTTGGATGAGTCTGGGTATCGTAGACAGGTTCAACGGGTTAGGGAGCAACGAAGACATTTTACCGACCAGTTGGAGTCAATGAATGAACAAATTGATGGGACTTATCTGAAGAGAGCCAAAAAATTGCTAGAACTGGCTACCACTGCAAAATCACAATGGATTTCTGCATCACCATCAGAACGTGTATCAATACTAAATGGTATTTGCGAGAACCACAGTCTTGAAGGTTCAACTGTACGATATTCTTTGAAAAGTCCCATGAGGATAATAGCTGAAATGAAAGATATGAGAGCAGATGAAAGATGGCGTCCCCACGGGGATTCGAACCCCGGTCCACACCGTGAAAGGGTGTTGTCCTAGGCCTCTAGACGATGGGGACCTGGAACAAAAATCTGGGGTATCACCAATTTAAAAAAATTGGTGAGCCGCGATGGACTCGAACCATCGACCCCATCCTTAAAAGGGATGTGCTCTACCGACTGAGCTAGCGGCCCCCTCCATTAATTCAAAAAAATGGAAGCACGATTTTTAAAACAAAGCGCATCAAAGTCAATTAAAAGTTAGGGAAATAAAGGGTTTAGCCAAAGAGTTTGTTCACGTCCTGGGCCCACAGAAACAACATCAATTGGCAGGCCCGTCTCACTTGCAACAAAATCTACAAAATTCCTAGCATTTTTAGGTAGTTGGTTTAGCGATTTCATATCACCAATCTCTTCACTCCAACCCGGCAAAAACTTTACGATCGGTTTTACTTCGCTAAGGTCTGCCACACTCGTGGGCATTTCACTGAGTGTTTCACCTTTATAATCATAAGACGTGCAAACACCAATTTGCTCAAACCCGCTCAACACATCCATCTTCATTAATGCAAGATGAGTAATTCCATTAATTCTCACCGCGTATTTTAGCGCGACTAAATCTAACCAACCGCAACGCCGTTTTCTCCCCGTCGTTGCCCCAAATTCATGGCCTTTTGTTTGTAGTTTTTCACCGATTTCATCGTGAAGCTCCGCCGGAAATGGCCCCGATCCCACTCTCGTTGTGTAGGCTTTCGTGATCCCAATAACTTTTTCAATTTCACACGGGCCGACGCCACTACCAATACAAGCACTTCCCGCAATCGTACTACTACTTGTAACAAACGGATATGTACCATGAAATAAATCGAGAAGGGTCCCTTGGGCACCTTCAAACATAACTTTCTTTTTTGATTTAAGTGCCTGATGAATTACAAGTGAAGTATCAGCACAACGATAAGGTTTAATTTCGTCACGAATCTTTTTGACTTCGCTAATCACTTCATCCGCATCGATCGGATTTTCGCCATAAAACTTTTCGAGTAAAAAGTTTTTTTCCCGAAGAGCCTCCGTCAGTTTTTCTTTCAAACGACCATCGTTAAATAGGTCGCCAAATAAAATCGCTTTTCTAGACGCCCGCTCTTCATAAGCGGGGCCAATACCTCTTCCTGTTGTACCAATTTTTTCTTTTCCAAGAGCCACTTCGCGCGCCTGATCCAGTTTTCTATGATAGGGAAGAATAATAGATACGTTATCAGAAATTAATAACTGTGTTGAATCTTTCAAAAATCCATTTTTTTTCAGGACGCGGATCTCTTCGACAAAACTATTAACGTCAAGAACTACACCACTAGAAATAATACACTTTGTTTTTGGATGTAAAATTCCCGACGGCACCAGATGCAAAACTGTTTTCACACCCTCGGCAACAATCGTGTGGCCCGCATTCGCTCCACCTTGATAACGAACGACATAATCTGCCTGTGTGGAGAAAAAGTCGATGACTTTACCTTTACCCTCATCACCCCATTGGGAACCGACAACAATTACCGCTGGCATAAATTATCCTCAACCGATTTACCCTGTAGGAACGCTAAAACTTTGTCAACGGCGGCGTGTGATCCGCGCTCAAAAGCTTCTATTGTGTTAGCTCCAATATGTGGAGTCAGAACAACATTTGGCAGCTCGATTAATGCTGAGGTCTTGGGCAAAGGCTCTTTCTCAAAAACATCAAGCCCAACAGCTGAAACTCTTCCACTTTTTAAAAATTCGACAACCGCTTGCTCGTTCATTACTTGTCCACGCGAGGTATTTATTAAAATTGCCCCGTGGTTCAAACAATCTAAAGTCGAACTATTAATAAAACCCTTGGTTTCCTTTGTGAGTGGCACATGAAGGGTAACGATGTCAGAACTTCGTAAAACTTCTTCCCATCCCGCGCGATGTGCGCCGGCTAAACTAAATGCTTCGTCACCTACATATGGATCATTAGCAAGCACATGCATATTAAAAGCATTTGCAATTTTCGCCACTCTCTGACCAACTCTACCTAAGCCGATAATTCCCAAAGTTTTTTTGTAAAGCTCATGACCCACAACGTGATGACGATCCCAATTAGCATTTTTTATCATCTCGTTTGCGGAAATCAATTTTCGCGAACAGGCAAGAACTAATCCCCACGCGAGTTCGGCGGCACTCTGCGCATTGGCCTCTGGCGTATAACAAGCCAAAATTTTCTTACTCTTACAATAAGCAACATTGATATGATCAAAGCCACTAGTACTCGTAATTACAAGTTTCAAGCTTTTCGCTTTATTAATTAACTTCTCGTCAACGATAGTTCGGCTTCGAATCAAAAATGCATCAAAGGGGCTTACATCAAAAATATGAATCTCGCTTGGCTCTATTTGCGTGACATCAATTCCTTCGGTAGTACGCAATCTTTCAACGGCCGAAACTGCAAATCGATCGGTGATTAAGATTTTAAACATTTTTCTGCCGCCGCTATTGCGAGATCAAGATTTTTACCTACAAAAGACTGGGGCGATTTTTCCAAGAGCAGAGAAAATAACCTCTTTAGCACGTAAATCACATCGTCATTTTCTATAAAACCCATGTGACCGATACGAATAAGTTTTCCCAACATTTTTTCCTGACCGCCAGCCAAAAAAATATTTTTTTTCTCCAGAGACTTTAAAACCTCTTCTCCCGGCACTTCATCCGGAAGAACAAAGGCCGTTAGACTTTGGCTGGGTCTTTTGGCAAAAGCCTTTAAACCAAAAATTTCTCCCGCTTTAATTGTTGCGGTGGACTTCTTCGCAACGTTCACAAGATGAGCGTCGAGCCCTGATTTAAGGACGAGGTTTAGCGCCGTATCTAGGCCCCGAATCAAACTCACGCTGGAGCTAAAATGCGTGCGTCCCTTTTTTAGATGCGCTTCCTCAAATTTCAAGTTCCAATAGTACTTTGACAATTTTGCACGTTTAGCTTTCTCTTGTGCTTTTTTGGAAAGAGAAATCATCGAAAGCCCCGCTGGGAGCATCAAAGCTTTTTGGGAACCCGTCACTAAAACATCGATTTCCCATTCGTCCATCGGAAGCTTCACGGCGCCGACGCTTGATATGCCGTCGACCATCAATATCGTTTCAGAACCGCGAATTAATTTTCCAAACTCTTCAATAGGATGAAGAACCCCGGTACTTGATTCACAAGCCTGAGTCAAAACCGCTTTGTAATTTTTGAGCTTTAATTTCTTTTCCAACTCCTCAGACCTAGCGAATTCTCCCCAAGGGATATTCCATCTCTCAGTCTTAAGATTGTAGCTTTCGCAAATCTCAGCCCAGCGTTCGCCAAATTTTCCTGAAACAACTACCAATACTTCATCGCCTGGCGACAGTGTGTTAACAACCGCTGACTCCATGGCTCCTGAACCCGTGGACATGTGTATAAAAACTGTTTCTTTTGTGCCAAAAAGTTCCTGCAATTTTGACAGGACGTTCTCAAGCGTCTTTTGAAAGTCTTTGCTCAGATGGTGCACCATTGGCATCGCCAATGTCCTTAAAATCTCTGGGTGCACAGCCACAGGTCCGGGGGTCATTAGATGTGTTTTTGATTCGACGTTCATGCAATTCAAAAGTCATAACAGACTTACTTGATTCTCGCAAACGACTCGAGGTATGGTGAAACCATGAAAATCTCTCTGGTGTTGGTGCTACTCATATTTGGACTTACTTCATGTGCCTACAACATAAGCTCTGATAAAAAGCAACTCCCTGGTGGTTACGATCACGTTTTTTTACCGCCATTTTCAAACCGCACAAAACTTCCTGGAATTGAAGTTTATTTTACAAATTCATTGGGCAGAGAAATTCGACGTGCGGCTGTTGCCAAAATCTCTGATAAAAATAATTCTCAGGTGACTATTGAGGGAGTTATTCAAGACTTGCGCTTTGCGCCATCAGCACCGTCAGAATCTATTAAACAGTTACCCAAATACGCCACACTTTTTACGTCGTACCGTATTTTTGTCGAAACTGCGGTGACCGTTAGAAGAAATTCTGACAACCAAGTAATTTGGAATGGCGTGATTCGCGGCGAAAAGTCCTACGATTCACCACAAGTCGCGTCCGCAGGAATCAACACTGTAGACCCGCTCTACAATCATAGCGCGCGTCACCAGTATATTGGACAGCTGGCGCAGGACATGATGATTGAGGCTATTGATAGAATGACGGAGCAATTTTAATGGCGGCGGGAACTTCCCCTAATACCTTCTACGAAAAAATAAGTAAAAAACTTGATCCTGTTTATTTCTTTTTCGGGGACGAAACCTATTTGCTCGAAGATGCTATCAAACGCGTACATCAGAAAGTTTTTGGAAGTTTTGACTTAAAACCTTCTGAAAATTTGAGCTTGGAGATATTTTTCGGCTCAGAACGCAATGTTGAAGGTGTTGTGAATTCAGCGAACTCCCTGGGATTTTTCTCCCAAGATAAAATGATTTTGATCAAAGAGGCCAACCTTTTTAAAGATAAAGACTTTGTCCCGCTTCAAAAACTCATTGAAAATCCCATTGAGGGCACCATAATTTTGTTTACCGTTGAAGGCTCCCAGCCACGCAATAAATTTTTTAAGTCACTCGCTGATAACTCAGTCGCCGTTAATTTTAAAACTCCTTACGAACGCGAATTTCCACAATGGATACAGTATCTCGCTAAAAGCAATAACGTGGCTCTCGGAAATCAAGTTCCCCAATTATTGCTTTCTCGAGTTGGTCCCAACTTGCTTGTGCTCAATAATGAAATTCAAAAACTGGCCCTCTCGCTTGGAACGAAAAATAAAATTGAAGATCAAGATGTCGTTAATTGGATCTCTCAAAGCAAAGAGGAAAGTGTTTTTGATTTAGCAAATGCGTTTGGAAATCACGACAAAAACCAATCGTTGACACTTTTAAAAAGATTGCTTGATCAGGGCCAAGCGGCCATTGGGATTCTTACAATATTAGCGCGCCATTTGCGAATCCTTTTAGAGATTAAATCAGCAAATAGGAAAGATACGCTGGGTTTAGCTAGTCAAATTGGGATTCCGCCTTTCTTTATGAAAGATTATATTCGTCAAAGTAATTCTTGGAGCATTGATTCTTTATCAATGGCTATGAAAAACTTAAGAGCTACCGAGTCCCTGTTAAAATCAACTTCGGTATCAACAGACATTGCCCTTACAAAATTTTTGGTAGGTTAGCTCCCACAAAAGGCGAGTCTTGTAGAAGTCAGACTTACCTTTGCATTTTCTAGACTCAAGACGAGCCCTGGATAATTTCAGTTTGAAACAAAATCTTCCGATTTATTACTGGGAGAATCCATTGAGCGCACAACCAAATAGCAATGCAAAACGATTTCCTCGACGCCTCTATGAGCGTCCAGTGGGAGTGCTTTGTGACAGCAAGTATACAATGGAGTTTTCTGTGAATGTTGGTGAGGAGGGAATGCTGGTTCGTTCTTCTCGCCACCTCAAAGAGGGTCAAAACGTACTCTTAAATTTTTGGATGGATAAATTTGGCTACATCATCATTCCCGCACAAATCCGCTGGGTAAAAGACGCTGAGGGGTCTAAAGATCAATTTTTCGGTTTGCTCTTTTTGAAAGTATCTTTTGATTGCCGCCGGGCTTTGCGAACGTTTATTGCCGCAAAACCCAAAGAAGAGTTGGAATTAGAAAATAAGGGAACGCTTATTTTCCCAGATTTGACACCAGCGACGATAGACGACTGATCTTACGTGACGCTGTTTTATAATGAAAAACACCTTTATTCGCTGCTTTCATCATCTTGCTCATATAATCTTTAAGTAATTTTTGAGCATCATCGACTTTCTTGTTACCGACGGCTTCACGCAACTTGCGCTCGAAAGTTTTCACCATGCTAGTGTTTTTTTGATTAACTGCTTGTCTTCGCACCGATTGACGGGCTCTTTTTGCTGCCGACTTATGAGTTGCCAATGTAATCCCTCCGAAGTACCCTTTTATCAGGGGTTTATATTAAAAATCACAGAGTTTCTATCACAGCGTGACACCGATGACAAGCTCTCCTGAATCTTCTTCAAAAATCAGAGACTCAGATTCGCCTAAGATTATCCTGTGGGCGTCGATAATGGCAGGCGGCACCCTATTGAGCCGAGTCTTAGGGCTCATCCGCGACGTGCTCGTTGCGGCCCTCTTTCCCCGTTATGTAAGCGACGCGTGGACGGTGGCGTTTCGACTGCCAAATTTATTTAGGAGATTACTGGGGGAAGGCTCGCTTTCTGTTAGTTTTATACCAGTTTTTGTACGCCTTCTTCACAAGAATGACAGAAACAACGACGATCACAAAGAGGCCAAAGATTTAGTTTCGAGCCTATTTACACTTTTGTCGCTTATCTTAACAGTCCTCACTTTTGTTTTTGTAGTATGGATGGACCCCATAATGCGCTTACTTGTCGGAGGAGCTGGATATGCATCAGTTGCGGGTAAGACGGAAATGACGGTGCGCATGGCACAGATCATGTTTCCATTTATATTTTTGATGAGCATCTACGCTTTTTTCATGGCGATCTTAAATAGTTTCAAGAAATTTGCAATCGGAGCACTGGCGCCCTGTTTACTTAACCTAACATTAATCGCCGCCACCTTTATTCCTGCCGGTAACCTACCCGAGCAAGCCTACTATCAGAGTTGGGCGGTAATTGTTGGCGGATTTTTACAAATGGCTCTTCTGGTTCCACAAATTATAGCGCTAGGTTATTTTCCAAAAATAAATTTTAATTTTAAATCTGAACCGATGCGCCAAATCTTTAAGGCTTTTTTACCAAGTATGTTTGGGATGAGCATCGTGCAAATCACCGGAGTGGTGAACGTTTATTTCGCAAGTCAACTTCCACAAGGTACCCACACCTATATATATCTGGCAGATCGCGTTCTTGAATTGCCGCTTTCTCTTTTTGCAGTGAGCTTGGGAAGCGCACTCCTGCCAACACTCAGTCAATATTGGGTGCGTGGTGAAAAAGAAAAGATGATCGCGACATCTGCGCAAAATCTGCGATTAATATTTTTTATTTCCGTTCCTTGTTCGGCGGCATTTTTCTTTTTTTCACAACCAATTGTCGAAGTATTGTTTATGCGCAAGGAATTTAATGCAGACGATGTGCGTGCGACCACAGACGTGCTTCGCGTTTACTCTCTGACAGTTCTCACTGCCAGTGCTGTGCGAATTTTGGCACCATGCTTTTATGCGATTTCAAATACACGATTACCGGCAGTTTCGGCGGCAATTTCGCTGGGGATTCACGTTGTGATAGCTCCAGGTTTAATCCAAAAATTTGGCCTGGTTGGTTTGCCTTGGTCGACAGTTATCAGCGCAACATTTAATATGGTTACTTTATTTGTTGCGCATCAAATTTATATTGGCCGTCTGGGACTATTAAATTTATTTTCGGGAATAACTCGCTTTGCGATGAGTTCGTCGATAATGGTTTTCTTTTTAGAGTACGCCAAACAATTCTATTTTGGGCAGACAACATTCGTCGGAAAATGCATTTATCTCTTGGGGTCAATTGGAATTGCATGTGGAATTTACTTTGTTAGCTCCCTGGCCCTACGTGTGGAAGAAACCCAAAAGTTAGCTGCGGTTGTGGTCCGCAAAATCAATCGACGATGAGACCTTTTGTCTAGGCTCCAAATTTTTTAAAACCCAATCTAATTTCAGGTGAAATTTCTAATGCCAAAAAGGCGACTTCCCGATGATAAGTGGTATGAGAGGCCTCTCTATTTTTCTTTTCACGTTGAGTTTTTTTGCCCTAAGGTTTGCCGAGGGATTCGATCTGACCCCCAAGACGAAATTTGAAAAGGATCTTAACAAGAGTTGGGCGCGTTCAAGAGTCTCAAAAACAGATTTTGGCAACGAAGCTCAGCTCCTAGCAAGATACGCGAGAGTTCGTGGTGAATTTTTTGAAGTTGCACGCATGGCTATAATTGAGGTCCCAAAAAAGAATTTTAAGTTAATGGATCCAGATACCGCCGTCCATGGAATGGGCTACCTTATGGGATATAAAAAGTGGGAAAAACGAAAAATTTCAAACGGCACATATCGGTATATTGGCTTTAATTTTGATACGGAAAGTTGGATGCTGGTGGCATGGAAAGAAACTCAGGATCGATTTTTATTCTCCTCGGCTTTTGTAGAAGCAGAATTGCAAACTCCAATTATCTATGAAGTTGAGTTACTACAGCGGCGACTTTTGGGAGAAAATTCTACAAAATTTTCTTTTTATGACTTCGTTGACTCTCTAAAAATTTATTTTACTAAAGCCCAGGCCGAAGCATTAAATGTAACAACCACCACCAGAAACTTTTTTGGTGGTGAGCACGAGTTTAATGCTATGGTGAAACATCTTAACGCCCCTAAGGCTGAGTTCGACAAAACCTATAAGGACCTAAATGACGCCAGAAGCGCGGTTACGGCGATTCAAAAATTTGCTGGGAACCCCGGAGACTCGTACTCCATATCAACAGAGTCACTTACCAAGATGTTACAAGTAAAGCCAAGTCAGCTTTTTCCTGCCAAAGAGGTAGTTGCAATCATGGCAGGTGCCGCAACAATATCGAATCCCTACTTACTGGGTGGCAATCTGATAGCATCGCAGATGGATTTACTTGTCGGCTGGTTACACGAGCTAGCAACTCGAAAAAAATACAATGAGGCTCAATTGAAAGCGAGCAAAGAAGCATACGATAACTACATAAAATCGGCAGAGGGTGCCGCTGTAGGGGCCCACGTAAAAGCGGGCCTTGCCAGGCTTAAAAATGCTCTCAATAAATTGGGGTTCACCGACGAACAAATTAGTAGTGGGACAGGAATATCGGAACGCCTGGTAGTCTACGATCGATATTTAGAAAGACTAAACAGAGAAGGCGGATCTCCATGCGCCATCGAACGCCTAGAAAGGCTCATCAAGGATTTAAGACCCTTCGTAGTTCTAGAAGAAAAAACTTTGAAGAACCTGCAGATTTGTCAGACCATAAGTAATATGGGTGACGCTATAAAACACAGTCTCATAGATAAAAGAAATGCGCGAATAGTGTACCGAAATGCCGCGTCTTCGATTAGAGAAAGCATCGACAATGAAGCCATGGAACGGACAAATAAAATCAGAAACACCATAAAAAATGCTGCTAAAGATGCAGAGGATGGCAAAAAGAGGGCGGCAGCGGCATTTAAAAGACACAGTGACCAATATCAGATCCGAAAACGCGATCGAATCCACCGATGTGAAGAAGAAGCGGTAAAGACCGAGGGAGGGACTTTTCGCAAAAAAACCAGATCCGAGTGTCTAGATGAAGACCCAGAAAGCGAAATCGGGAAAGCTGAATTAACGGGCCTGATAAAGCGGTTTCGTGAAACTCAGGAAACCGAGGAAAACATAAAAAGAGAAAAAAATATGGGGGAAGGTACGGGAGAATATGACGACACCGGGTCAGATGTTGAGAGACACAATGCCCTTGCAAGATTTTTATTACAACTCAGGATTGAAGAGTGCTTTGAAGTGGGCGGCTATTGCAGAGGAATTAAACCCGAAGAAGAAGAAAAATTAATTTTCGGCCGACAAAAAGAAAAAAATGTAAAGGCGGAGATTTACAAAGCTTGTCCAGAGCTCAGTATACCCGGAGATTCAAACTAGCGAGTTTCGGAACAATCTCGAAAAAAAGGCACTTGATTTCAGCGCTGCCTCTTTACCCTCTTCCACAGCGCTTCTAGCTCAGCACTCGACATCTTATTCATATCTTTGCCGAGTTGATCGACCATTTTCTTTAACTTAAAAAATCTTTTTTCAAATTTGCGATTGGTTTTTCTTAAGGCCGACTCAGGGTCCATCTTTAAATGCCGCGAGAGTTGAGCCAGAGAAAATAGCAAATCCCCCAGTTCTTCAAGTTGATGCTCTCGATTTGAGAGATTCAGTGCGTTCTCTAGTTCGTTAAATTCCTCACGCACTTTATTGAAAACAGCTTTGGCATTAGGCCAATCAAAATTGTGACGTTTGGTTTTCTCGCCAATTTTTCCGGCAATTTGCAGTGCCGGGAGGCGTTTAGGAAATTTAAATTTCTCAAGCTTTTTGGTTTTGTCTTTTTTCTCATCTTTTTTTATAGATTCCCAATTTCTTAAAACCTCGGCGGAATCTTTAACTTTGATGTGACCAAAAACATGGGGATGACGGCGCACGAGTTTTGAACCAATCCCTTCAATCACACCTTCGATATCAAACTCACCATTTTCGCAGGCAATCTGTGCTTGCAGGACAACTTGCAAAAGTAAATCACCAAGTTCTTCCTTCCAATCCTCGAGATCACCATCTTCAATTGCGTCGACCAACTCATAGGCTTCTTCGACAATAAAAGGCGTGAGCGTTTTTGGAGTCTGTTCTTTGTCCCACGGGCAGCCCTTTGGTCCTCGCAGATGCGCTACAATCTCGACTAATGACTTAAAAGGTTTCAGATTTTTCGGTGCCTTTACCATACTCCCACACTATGTGACATTGTGGTAAGTAGGTCTACCGGAAAGTTAATAAAAATGCTAGTAAATGCCGTTAGATAGTTACAGGAGATTCATGAATAAGTCCAAAGGTCGGGGCAAAGACACCTCCCCGGTTTCGCGCGAAAATTGGACCGATCCAAGTTTAAAATTTTTGGATTGGGTGAATGCTTTTGAGTTTGAAAAAACTTTCATTGGCCGCGTAGGCTATTACCTTGAAAAGCGCTTTCACCTTCGCTATCTCGCACTTACATTCTTAGGATGTTTTGGACTTGCCTACTTAGTTTTTTACTCTTACGAAGCTAACTATCACGTCCAGGTTGGCATCGTCGCTCGCAGCTCTATTAAGTCGCCAATCAATATTGACGTGGTTGACGACGTCGCCACAGAATCAAAGCGTTTTCAGGCTGAACTCAGCGTGCCCCCCGTCTTCGACTATGACTCGAAAGTCTTTGATGAGCTTTCTAACCGCATTTACAAGGGTTTTGAAATGATGCGAGCTCATCGTCGAGACGTGATATTTGCGAAGAAATCGCGCAACACCCAAATTTCAAAGGAGTATCTCAAATACCGCGAGGAGTTTTCAAAAATTTTAGAAATCGACGTTCCGCAGAGAATTTTTGAGTGGCTTGCCGAAAAACAATTCGGAATAGAGATTGAAAATAACTTGATTCGGACTTTGGAATACTGGTCATCGGAGCAAAGAATTTCTGAATCACCGCAAAAATACATTAGCTCGGAACACGAAAAAATTATTGTGAGACTCTCTCTCAAAGGTGAAACCAAGGAATATCCACTACCAGCAACTGTAGTTCTTGACTTGAGCAATCGCGACCACTTTGTACTTGAGTCGGTCCATGGGTTGCGCAACCTCACCGACCGCGACCGACTGCTGTTAAAACAATTCACGTACTCGCTACTACGCCCCAACCTTTCTTTTAACAAATTGGAAACCGAAGAGCGTAGAAACAAGGCCAGGGGAAGCGTCCTTCCCATTATTATCTCGCTTAAAAAGAATCAAGTCATTGTCAGCGAGGGCAGTATCATTGAGCCACTTCAAATCGCAATTTTAGAAAAAATTAAAGACCAAACTTCAAATCAACGCCGCGAATTTTTGTCTCTCAATCTCGCTTTTTTACTGCTAACGCTCCTTCTGACATTCTTCTCCTTTACAAAAAGATTTACAGTGAATCAAGTCCGGGTCGAACCCAAAGACGTGCTCTCTATGGGTTGCGTAACTCTCATTACCATCGTGACTTGCAAGATATTTTGGTTTGTCGCCGACCTGTTAGTGACCCGTTTTGGGGCTGTTCTTCCGGAAAACTTTTACATTTATGCCGCTCCTGTTTCTATGGGAAGCATGATCGTAAGCCTACTTATTACTTACGGCGAAATTGTTTGGCTATTTACCTTCTTTGGCGCCGTCGTCGTCAGTTTTCTTGTTCCAAGTCCCTACCACATTCTCGTATACTCCTCGATTTCAGGAATAATGGCCGCGCGTGGTGTTTTCAAATGCCATAAGCGAAACGATATTTATTTTGCCGGGATTAAAACAGGCATCGTTAATGCCATTGCCGCTACAATCCTGACTCTCGCGACGCAAAACACTGGGGCGCAATGGATTACAGAAGTGGGTTGGATTGCGCTAGCCGGCTTAACTTCAGGCGTAATGTCTGCATTTCTAGCCCTTGCTTTTGTTCCGATGTTTGAAAATCTTTTTGGTTACACAACTGACGTTAAACTTATGGAGCTTAGTAACCTTAATCATCCCCTACTCCAAGAAATGATTGTGAAAGCTCCAGGCACTTATCATCACTCACTAGTTGTGGGCAGCATGGTTGAAGCCGCTGCCGAAAAAATTGGAGCGTCTCCGCTTTTAGCGAAAGTGATGGCATATTATCATGATATTGGCAAAACCAGTCACTCCGCATATTTTATTGAGAATCAAAAGCCGGGACGAAACCCTCACGATCATATTTCTCCTTACATGAGCAAAACGGTTCTCATCGCTCACATTAAGGATGGAGTTGAACTGGGAATGAAATACAAACTTGGTCGCCCTATTATCGATGGCATTCTCCAACACCACGGTACTACCTTGATTGCCTACTTTTTTAATAAATCTATTGAAATGGGCGAGGAGAATGATGATCCCGTTCCCGAGGATGAATTTCGCTATCCTGGTCCCAAACCGCAGTTTAAAGAAGCCGCATTGATAATGCTTGCTGACAGTATCGAAGCCGCAGCTCGCTCGCTTGACGAGCCCACGCCCATGCGTTTACAAAATATCGTAAAAAATATTATTCAAAGAAAATTTATGGAAGGTCAGCTTGAGGACTGTAATTTAAGTCTTAAAGACTTAAGTATCATTGAACAGTCATTTATTCGCACGCTCATTGGTATCCATCACCAGCGCATCGACTATCCAAAATCTGCTGGCGGAGGTACTTCGCTTGCCCCAGAACCACTCCGCATCAACAACGGAAAAAAACCACACCTCCCCTCATGATCATTGAAATTGCGAATACGACAAAACTTAAAATCCCCAATAAAAAAATATTCGAGTGGATGGCATTTTTTGAAAAGAAAATCTCAAAAATATACCGAGAAAATAAAGAAAAGACACTGACCATAGTTTTTGTCTCGCCCCGTAGAATCAAGCACCTCAACAAAATGTATCGGAAAAAAAACCAACCCACAGACGTTTTAAGTTTTCAAGGAACCTACCCCCAACACTTTGGCGATCTCATTTTATGCCCGCAGGTGATTAAAAAACAGGCCAAAGAACATGGTCTCAGCTTTAATTTAGAACTTGCTTATATGATTCTTCATGGAATTCTGCATCTGCTTGGCTATGAACACGAATCCAATGCAAAAAAAGCAAAAACGATGTTTAAATTGCAAGATAAGATCTTTCAGGGTATTTTGCAAAAATGGGATTAAGCACAGAACTCAGCGACGTACGCAATACTTTAGTTGATCTACAAACTAGAACAAATGATTTGCGGAGGTATCTTTGACCTCGCCACAAAGGAAAAACGCTTAGAAGAATTAGCCCAGCAAAGTGAACGCCCGGAAGTCTGGAACGATCAAAAGAAGTTGCAAAAAATAAATAAAGAGAAAAGCGATTTAGAAAAAATCGTAGGACAGTGGAAAGAACTCAATAGCCGCGTCGAAGACGGACTTGTGCTTTTGGAAATGATTCAGGCCGAGAAAGATGAAAAAAGTTTCGAAGAACTCAAAAATGAATCCAATATTTTGAAAAACATCGTGCGCGATTTGGAAATCAAAAAACTTCTCGGCGACGAACTTGACCCTAACAGTGCCTATCTTTCCATTAACGCCGGCGCTGGTGGCACGGAGGCCTGCGACTGGGCAGAAATGCTCCTACGCATGTATGCGAAATATGCCGCCGATCACGGCTATAAAGTTGAAGTTCTAGAAATGAGTGATGGCGAGGGCGCGGGAATTAAGTCAGCGACTCTGCTAATTGAAGGCCCTTACGCGTACGGGTATTTGAAGGCCGAAAGTGGCGTGCACCGCCTTGTGCGCATTTCTCCATTTGACTCTAATGCCCGACGCCATACAAGTTTTGCCGGTATTTTTGTTTGGGCCGAGGTTGATGACGAAATTAAAATTGAAATCAAAACTGAAGACTTAAAGGTAGATACCTACCGTGCCAGTGGTGCCGGAGGACAGCACGTCAATAAAACCGATTCGGCCATACGCATGACTCACATTCCGACGGGAATCATAGTTCAGTGTCAAAGTCAGCGTTCGCAACATGCTAACCGTGATAAAGCCATGAAAATGTTAAAGGCAGCCCTGTACGAAAGAGAAATGACCGAGCGAAATAAAAAGAAAGAAGCCATGGAATCCAGCAAAAAAGCTGCTGAGTGGGGAAGCCAAATTCGCTCTTATGTATTTCAGCCCTACCAACTCGTAAAGGATCATCGAACTTCTCATGAAACCAATCAAGTCCAAAAAGTGATGGATGGCCAGATTGATGAATTTATTGAGTCTTATTTAAAATCCAATGTAAAAAGTGGATAAAAATACATGCTACAATTTCGCTTAGCTTTTAAGTTTCTAAATCTCGGAAAAACGTTTCGCGATCCCACAGCCATCTTGGCGATTTTCGGTATGATTTTAGGAGTTGGAAGTTTAATTGTGTCGATGTCGGTTTTTAGCGGTTTTGAGACCGCACTGAAAAGTGCCATCGTCGACGTTGTTGGACACATAACTATCACCCGGTGGGGAAGTTATCTAAATTTAGACAACACCCAACAAGGCGACCTTAAGAAAAAGTTTCCTGAGATCGTGGCATTGTCTCCTTATATTTCTCTAGAAGCGATTGCAGCAAATAAAGGAAAAATATCTGGCATTCGCATTGAAGGGTTAGAGACAGACTCCTATCAAAATGTACTCAACGTGAATAAGAGAATCCTACAGGGAAGGTTTACCTTGTCACGCGAAGACAAAAGTGAAAAGCCAATTCTCTTGGGCAAGGGAGTCGCAAAAACCTTAGGGGTTGAAATTGGTGACACCATGAAGGTAATTTTGCCAAAACCGTCTCCTTCCAATACGAAAAAATTCTCGCCTCGAGTCGGAAAATTTACAGTTACTGGTATCCTTGATTTAGGAAAATACGATTTTAATGAGCGCATTGTCGTAATGTCTTTAGAAAATGCCCAGTCTTTGGCACAAATTGATGACTCTGTATTAGGTCTCAGAATAAAAATTAAAGACGCCAGTAAAGCCGCTGCTGTGGGCGCCAACATATTAAAATATTTGGGAGGCTACCCATACCGAATGAAATCTTGGCACGAAATAAATCAAAACCTTCTTGATGCCATTCAACTTGAAAAAATTGTAATATTTCTAGTTGTACTTATCATGGTAATAGCAGCGTGTTTTAACGTTGCCAGCACTCTTTACGTCCGGGTCATCAATCGATACTCCGAAATAAGCATTCTAAAATCGATGGGAGGCAAAAAAAATTTCATTGTTAAAATATTTGCGCTGCAGGGAATGTTACTTGGCGCCATTGGGGCTGCGGGTGGTATCGCCTTTGGAATTTTTTTATCGAACGCCTTCAAAAAAATCGAAGAAACCTGGGGCTTTATGCCGGCAGACGTTTATAAAATTGAAGTCTTTAAAGCAGAACTTCGGATGACAGACTTATCTGCTGTTTTCTTCGCAACTTTTTTGGTCTGCTTCTTATCTACTTTACTCCCAGCCCTAAGAGGTGCACGCTTAAATCCATGCGAGGGTTTGCGCTATGAATAAGGCCATAATTCGTACCGAAGGGCTGTATAAATCTTATCCACAAGCTAGTGGACGGCTTGAAATATTGAAAAATATCTCAATCAATATCAGTAAAGGAGAATCAGTTTGTATAGTTGGTTCCTCGGGAGCTGGAAAAAGTACTTTACTCCATCTTATCGGCGCTCTAGACCGTCCTACTTCCGGTAAAATCTTCTTCAACGAAAAAATTTTACAGGACTATTCTGACGATGAGCTAGCAAGCCTCAGAAACGAGAAAATGGGCTTTGTGTTTCAGTTTCACCACCTCCTTGCGGAGTTCACAGCACTTGAAAATGTGATGATTCCGGCCCAGATCAAAGGGCTGAGTCAAGTAGAGGCTAAAGAAAAAGCAGCAACCCTTTTAAATCAGATTGGCATGAGCCACCGCCTAACTCATTATCCCAGCGAACTTAGCGGTGGTGAGTGCCAAAGAGTCGCCATTGCCAGAGCTCTTGTTAATAATCCCGAAGTTTTGTTCGCAGACGAGCCAACTGGAAATCTCGACACTCACAACGGCCGAATTATTGAAGATTTATTTTTTAATTTAAGGCAAAAATACGGACTCACTTTGATCGTCGTAACCCACAACACTCAATTTTCAACGCGATTTCAGCGGGTGATTCGTTTAAAAGACGGCATCAGCGTCTAATTTCTTGCAAGTTCCAATCTTTTTTGAGAAAAGAGCGCACTGTGCTAGAAGTCCTCGGAGTCGAAAAAAAATTTGGCGAGAAAAAAGCGGTTCACGGCATAAGTCTTTCGGTTGCCAACGGCGAATTTCTATCAATTTTGGGACCAAGCGGTTGTGGAAAAACAACATTGTTACGCCTTATTGCAGGTCTTGAAGCCCCCGATAATGGTACGCTGAAACTTAGCGGCGAAGACATTACCAAAATGTCGGCTCATGAGCGCGATATTCACACTGTTTTCCAGCGCTACGCCCTTTTTCCCCATATGAATATTTTTGACAACGTAGCCTTTGGACTCCGTTGTCAAAAAGTAAATGAAAATGAAATCAACGGGCGTGTTGAGGAGATGCTTGAGCTTGCCAGCCTTAAAGGTCAGGGAAAAAGATCTATTCAAACCTTAAGCGGAGGTGAACAACAGCGCGTTGCTTTGATACGTGCACTTGTCAATATGCCAAAAGTTCTTTTGCTCGATGAACCTCTTGGGGCGCTCGATTTGAAATTACGCTTACAACTACAACAAGAGCTCATGAGCATCCAACGCCGTGTAAAAACCACTTTCATTTTCGTTACTCATGACCAGCAAGAAGCCCTAAATATGAGTGATCGCGTGGCAGTAATGAATAAAGGAGAAATTGTCCAGGTTGGAACTCCTAACGAAATCTATGAATTCCCAAAAACTTCCTTCGTAGCTAGCTTTGTTGGTGGAATTAATAAACTCGAAGGCATTTTAAGAGCCGACGACAGTGGACGATACATTATTGATGTTGAAAACGCGGGGTCGTTTTTTGTTGAGCCCCCCGACCATTGTAAAAAGCCGGGCCTAAAAGGCTATTTAGGCTTGCGCCCTGAAAAAATTACGCTTTTTTCACGAAAACCTCCGACCGTTGAAAACTCAATTGAAGGTACTATTCGGGCACAAAGCTATCTTGGAACACACACCCAATACGAAGTGACTTTAAAAAACGGAACTAACGTCAGCGTATTTCAGCAGAACTCGCAGAAACTCGCCAAAAAAGTTTTTCAAATAAATGATAAAGTTCATCTTGCTTGGTCAATCGGCCAATCGCATTTTTTCTGCGACTAATTATGTATAGAACTAAGCCCTACCTCGGATTTTCGGTTTTTGCGTGGTTATGGGCAATAATGCTCGTGGCCGCCCCACTTCTCTATATTGTTGTCATTAGCTTTCTGGTGAGAAATAATTACGGAGGAATTGATTGGACCTTTAGTTTAGAAAGCTACCATAAAATTTTTGACCCTGAGTATGGTCGAACAATTCTCGCTTCACTAAACCGCTCCATCGGTTTGGCTGCTCTGACCACTTTTGCCTGCATCATTGTTGGCTTCCCACTCGCCCTTTATCTTGTTTTCGTCGCTGGAAAATGGCGTAACGCCCTTTTCTTTCTTCTCATAATTCCTTTTTGGACAAACTTTTTGATTCGCACTTATGCGTGGATGGTTTTGCTTTCTGATAACGGCTGGATCAATCATGTCTTGGAAGCCGTTGGCTTTGGATCACAACCTCTTCACTGGCTATTTACTTCGAAAGCTGTTTTTATTGGAATGTTCTATAACTATTTACCTTATATGGCTATGAGTCTGTATGTAAGCGTCGAAAAGCTTGACGTCAAACTATTAGAAGCCGCCGCCGACCTCGGCGCCGGAAAATTGAAAAGATTTTTTAAAATTACTTTGCCTCTTTGCCTTCCGGGACTTGCGGCTGGAAGCCTGATGGTGTTCATTCCCGCTCTGGGTGAGTTCGTCATTCCTGACATTCTTGGAGGTGGAACAAACTTATTTATAGGTAACCTTTTGTCACAACAATTTCTGACTGTCCGAAATTGGCCATTAGGTTCCGCTATTAGTGTAGTGCTCATTTTCTTGATTGGTCTTTGTCTCGTGATTTTCGAAAGAATAAATCGCGGGGGCGATGACGGAGAGTTTTTTGTATGAAGGCAATTGGCAGTATCTTCGTTGCTTTTGTTTACGGATTTCTATTTCTTCCGATGGTGGTGCTCGTTGTCCTCTCTTTTAATGTGGCACCGCGCGGTGCTGTTTGGCAGGGTTTTACTTTTTCTTGGTACCATAAGCTTATTCAAAACCAGGCAATTTTAGATTCGCTCGCAACCTCGCTTGAGGTTGCCGTACAGGCTACGGCGATAAGTTTGTTTTTCGGACTTTGCGTAGGGGTGATTTCTGTTCGTGGTAGAAAACGTGAACGTACCTTCCTTCGTCACACCTCAACTCTACCAATTATCTTTCCCGAAATTGTTCAGGGTCTCTCGCTTCTATGTTTTTTTGTCCTGATAGGGATTCCTCTTGGAAAATTTAGCATCGTAATTGCTCATTGCGCATTCGGCAGTGCCTATGTCTGTACATTGGTACGCTCACGACTTCTTGCCATTGATCCCCTTCTTGAAGAAGCAGCGAGTGACTTAGGAGCGGGGCCATGGACGATCATTTTTGAGGTGCTCATTCCCCAACTTTGGCCGGCGCTTTTGTCAGGAATGTTAATGGTTTTCACCTTAAGTTTCGATGATTTCATCATTTCTTTTTTTACCTCGGGGGCCGGCGCCACGGTCTTACCCCTAAAAATTTATTCGATGTTGAAATTTGGCGTAAGTCCAGAAGTGAATGCGCTTTGTGCTCTGATACTTATGACGAGTTTCTTTCTAGTGAGCTTGGCTTTTTGGGTCCAAAATCATAAGGTGAATCAATGAAGCAATTGTGTTCAATGGCAGTGGTTTTTTCCCTCATCCTTGTTTTCGCAAATTTCTTGCGAAACCTCCATGCTAGAGAAAGTGTAAATTCAAAACAACCCATACTTACGCTCTATGCGATGAGCAACTATTTCCCCGATTCTGTGATAAAGTCTTTTGAAACCTTACAAAACTGTAAAGTTCGTTATGATAATTTTTCTAATAACGAAGAGTTACTGGCAAAACTCCAAGCTGGCGTGACGGGATATGATGTAATCGTTCCCTCTGATTATACAGTTCGCCTGCTTATAGCTGGAAACCATTTAATGGAACTTGATAGAAACCTAGTTCCGAACAGAAAAAATATTGCCACCGACTTTTTAAATGCCCCTTACGATCCTTCAAATAAATACACTGTTCCCTACTCATGGGGCACCACGGGTTTAATTTATAATACCAAGATGGTTAAAGAAGAAGTCGACTCGTGGGACGTTTTATTTCAAAATGAATATGCTGGCCATATTTCATTGCTCGATGATCAACGTGAAGTTATGGGTGCTTTATTAAAAAAACTGGGGCACTCCGACAATACACAAAACTCTGAGGAAGTTATTCAAGCTAAAGAACTGCTGATTAAAATAAAATCGAAGGTCCGTGTTTTCTCAAGTGACCCTAGACAGCATTTGTTATCGGGAGATATTTGGATTGCACACTCGTATAGCGGTGACGCTCGCCAGATTACAAAAACAAATCCCGAATTTAGATTTGTGATGCCCAAAGAAGGCGGAGTGATTTGGGCTGATACTCTGGCAATCCCACGTGGCGCCAAAAACGTAATTTTAGCTCACGCATTTATCAACCACGTCTTAGATGCACAAAACGCTCAAATTACCGCTGATGAGTTGAGGTATAGTTCGCCCAATGCGGCAATCGAATCAATGGTCGAAATCGATTTTTTGAAGCCTAGTTATATTCGCAAACTTCCACTTAAAAATCTCGAGTATCTCGAAGATCTTGGAGATGCCACACCTATATGGAATCAATTGTGGATCGAAGCAAAATCCTATTAGTTAATTCCAAAGACCTTTTAAAATGGCCTCATCACCGTTAATATCTATACGGGCAATGGCACCCTTCTTGAATTCGACGACGATGTCATTTTTTCCAGTTAATAGGTAGCTTGCCAACCGGCTCAGGTCAGGTTCGTGACCGACGAGAGCTACGACTTTATTTTTTAGTGAAAAAATTTTTTTCGCGAGCGCTGGTATGCTTTCCCCTGGCTTTAATCCCTCTTCTTTTTCAAATGAAGTCACCGAAAAAATATTTTTAAAAATTTTTGCCGTATCTGCGGCACGAATATAGGGGCTGGTTAACAGCAAGTCCACTTTATCGATTTTCTTTTTAAGGAAGCGTAAAGATTTAATAAACTTTCTCTTACCAACAGAGGTTAGAGGGCGATTTTCTTCTGCGATACCCCGGGCAATAGAAATCTCTCGGTCCATCGCAATGGCGTGACGAATTATGTATAACTTCATGCTAGTCCTTATGGTGCACAATCCGATCGCGGGTCAAGCGCATGAGCTCACGCTGGGAACTGTTCGTTTTTGCCCCAGAAACACGTTGATAACTGCCATCACTCTGCATATTCCAGGCATTGTTTGTACATCTTAAGTTTAAGTCAAGTATTTCCCAAAGTTTTGACTTTAGAGATTGTTCATCAATAGGCGTGATTACCTCAACACGTGCAAGTAAATTGCGATACATCCAGTCAGCCGAGCCAATATAAAAATCACCCTTCACAGGTTCGTTACTTCCGTTGCGGAAGTAGAAAATGCGCGAGTGTTCAAGCAATTGATCGACAATGGAGACAACGCGAATATTAGAACTTAAATCTTTAACCCCCGGACGCAAAGTACAAATACTGCGAATTATTAAATCGACTTTAACGCCGGCACCAGACGCCGCATAAAGGGCATTTACCAAATCGTGATCTTCGAGATTATTACATTTAATTACGATGTGCGCGTCTTTGCCGTGCTTTTTATTTTCAATTTCACGTTGGATGTTCTCTAAAAAGATTTTTTTCATATTAATTGGTGCCACCAAAAGTTTGCGATAGTCTTTTTTCAAACTTCTACCGGTCAAATAATTAAAAAGTGCGATGACATCTTCACTTATAATCTTATCAGCCGTGAATAGTCCGACGTCAGTGTACGACCGCGCCGTTACTGGATGGTAATTTCCCGTACCAATATGAATATAAGTTTTAAGGCCCTCAGCTTCTTGACGTACAATCAGCAAAACTTTACAGTGTGTCTTTAACCCCATCACACCATACACCACGTGAATACCGGCGTCTTCCATGCGAGTCGCCCATGCAATATTTCTCTTTTCGTCGAAGCGCGCCTTGAGCTCAACCAAGCACACAACTTGTTTGCCCAGGTCCGCTGCTTTAATCAGCGATTGACCAATACTGCTTTCTTCAGGCGTTCGGTACAGTGTCATCTTAATGGCTAACACTTTAGGATCCTCAGCCGCTGTTCTAATTAAACGCTCCACAGACGCCGAGAAACTTTCGTAAGGATGGTGAACTAAAATATCTTTTTGTGAAATCGAGCGAAAAATGTCACCGTCCTCAATTAATTCACTCGGCACCAGAGGATTCCACGGCGTAAATTGAAGTTGCGGGCGATTAATTGACCAAATTGGTTTTAGTCCGGCGTAGTCGATTTCAGAATCCATTTGATAGAGATCATGTTCTATCAAATCGAGCTCACTCATAATAAATTTTAGAAGCCACTCGTCAGGGTTTGGGCCATGCTCAAGTTTAACAACATCCTCAAATTTTCGCTCGCGTAATTCTTCTTCGATCATCTGAAGTAAATCATCAAAATTTTCTTCGTTGCGCTCGACTTCGATGTTACGGGTAACTCGAAACGGAAGTGTCGCGATAATCTCCATATCCGGAAATAGCTGTGGCAGGTTATTTAACACAATTTCACTAATATGTACCCACCGGCTCAAAGGTCTTGCCACATCCGTCGTCACCTCAATCCACGCCGGAAATATCTCCGGTAACTTTACACGCGAAAAGAGTTTCTCATCTTTACCCGGATGGCGGAGGGCCACGGCTAGCGAGTACGAAAGATTAGAAATAAACGGAAAAGGATGTCCAGGGTCCACCGATAATGGAGTTAGAATTGGAAAAATTCGCGTCTTAAAAATTTGATTAGCACGTTCTTTCTCCTCGGAATTTAATTCGTGCCATTTTAATAAATAAATTCCCTCTTTTTTTAGGGCTGGTATCAAATGGTCCTTAAAACAAACGTTGGCCTGATCCTCCATTTCGATCACGGTTTTGCGAATCGCGAAAAACTGTTGAGCCGCGGTCATGCCGTCACGAGAAATATGGGCTGTCGACAAAATGAGATTGCGGCGCAAAAGTCCCACGCGTTTCATAAAGAATTCATCTAAGTTTGAGTGAAAAATTCCCAAAAAACGTAAACGCTCAAGAATTGGAACATCGGTGTCATAAGACTGCGCCAAAACTCGTTTATTAAATTCTAGCCATGAGAGTTCGCGATTCACGAATGAACTCGTAACTGGAGTATCAGTGGGCCGCTTGATCTGCGCTAGACCAGCTGTTTTCTTTGGTTTCCGCCGTGCTCTTGCCATGGTATTTCATATCATATACCATGGGGAGCAAGATGCATAAACACAACCTTGGCGTTATAGACGTAGGTTCTAATGCGATTCGTTTGTCGATTGGTCGTCCCACACCAAAGGGTAGAATCAAACTATTTATTAATGCACGTGACCCCATTCGCTTGGGAGACGAAGCTTTCGGTAGGGGTGAACTCAGCGCTTCGACATTTAAGAAAGTAGTCGCCGCTTTCAAGAATTACAGAAAAATTTTCGACGAGAACGAAATTCTAGGTTATCGGGCTGTTGCGACCAGCGCTATTCGCGAAGCTAAAAATGGTATGGAATTGATAGACGAAATTCATGAAAAAACAAAAGTGAGATTAGAAGTTATTAGTGGCCAAGAAGAAGCGGACCTCATTTATTTAGCACTAAATAATGCTCTCGGCTATCCGAAAGCACCTGCTGCCTATATGGATATTGGTGGCGGTAGTGTTGAAATTATAATTAGCCAAAATGATAAAATTCAATACTCGAAAAGTTTAAAAATCGGCACAGTTCGCCTTATGAAAATGGCTGCCGATAATATCTATGACCGTGATTTTTTTACCAATCACGTTCGCAAAGAAATTGAAGGTGCACCGCAAACAAGCGTCAAAATCGCTGGCGGAAGCGGCGGTAATGTTGCGCGGCTTGGAAAACTTAGAAAAATTATTCTGGATAAAAAGAACGAACATGAGATATCTATTCACGAGCTTGAAGAAATCATCGAAAGACTTTTTTCTTCCACATACGAGGAGCGCATTGAAAAATTTAAAATGCGCCCCGACCGTGCTGATGTGATTCTGCCAGCTTCTATCATTGTTCTAGAGTTTATGCGCTACTTTAAAATCGATAATTTCGAAATCCCTGATACTGGGCTAAAAGAAGGGGTTTTACTTGATCTCTGGAGCCACATGAAGTGATTTAAAGGTTAACTTTTTTTCGCGTACCACTTTGCCTTTTTCTGAACGCAGCTGCAATTTTACAAATTTGTTTTTCCAATCAATATTTAGGAAACCGAAATTGAGCCCAAAATAAATTTTTCCGTCTACATTTCGTTCCGCTTCGATAGGAGCAGTGTCAGGAAGGGCATGGGTGAGTCCACTTGCAGTCGCTTCCCAAATTTCATAGGGCCGGTTTTTTGACTCATGTAAAAACATAGCCATGTGACGATCGCCACTTAAAAAAATCACGCCACCAGCATTTGTGCTCTTTACTAACTCGAACATGCGTTCGCGCTCATGAGGAAAGTTAATCCAACCCTCAAAATGGAAATCAACGGCTAAAAACTGAAATCCGGTTAAAATCAAACGAATTTCCGCGGGCTTCCTCAGCTCGCCCTCCAACCATTTCCACTGCGCCTCTCCTAAAATCGTGGTATTTTTATCTTCATTATGCACATAAGATCCGATTTGCAACGGGGCTGACGATAATTTTAATAGGCTTCGAAAGCTTCGCGTGTCTAGCAATATGATTTGTAGTCTTTTACCCTCGCCTCCAAACATTAAGGACTGATAAATTCCATCTCTCTCCAAATCTTTGGGAAAATTAAAAGTACTTTTAAAAAGTTTTTCAGATTCTTTGCGAAAGGGATATTCAGCTCCTGAGTCCTGAGTGCCATAATCGTTATCATCCCATATAGCATAGACCGGAAATTTGTCAGAAAACTTCTTAAAGTCGGGGTTATCTTTTAGAGTCTGGTACATTTTTGTTTTATCTTCAATGGACTGGGCGTAGATATTGTCGCCCATTAAAAGCATAAGCTGAGGCCTCAACTTAGCAATAGATTTGTAAATCCCCAAACCCTTTTCGGGCCTTTGACAGGATCCAAACGCAAGTTTTGTTATAGTTTTGTTTGCTGGAAGCTCCTTTGCAAAGAGATTTCCAGCCAACAAAACTAAAAAGAAAAATACAATACTATTTTTTCTTTTCATTCTTTGCAGGCACTTGAGCAATTGTCACGGACTCAATATGATTTCAAAAAAATTATTATGTTGCAAGACATTAGTTATTTCCTCCTAGACTCAAAAAAGGTAACAGTTCCCTTTTCCCAATGCAATGGATGAAAATGATTTCATGAAGCTCAATGTATTTGTATTTCGTCACGGCGAAACCGATTGGAATGTTGCTACTCGATTTCAGGGACACACAAATATTATGCTTAACGACAACGGACGACGCCAGGCCCAAGAGCTAGGTGAAAAACTCAGGCCGTTTAAAATTCCATTGATTGCAAGTTCAGATTTAGCACGTGCCCATGAGACCGCAAAAATAGTAACTAGTTTTCACCCCGCTAAAATAATTATTTCGGAACAGCTTCGTGAAGCGCATTTGGGCGATACAGAAGGCATGCTTCGCGACGACGTCATCAAAACTTTTAGCGAAGAAAGCTGGAAGCGCTGGCGAAGTGCAAAACCTGAAGACATGGACTTTGGTTGGCCAAATGGCGAGACCAAAAGAGATCAGCTCACTCGCATGAAAAATTATATTCGCAAATTTGTAAGTGAGCACGTCACCGATTTTTCGTTACCCATGGGAGTGTCCACGCATGGAGGAGTTCTCGCGCGCTTAGTTCATCACGCCGATAATTCACCCACCGAAGTGCAAATTCCAAATTGTGTTGTCTATCACTTGGAGTACGTGGTCCCAGTCGATCGATGGGTCTTTAAAGGCAAAGTCTAATATCTGTAGTTTTGGCATGGAGTCTGCAGTGCCGAACCCCTTTACGCTGGTAAGACCCTGTATCCAAATATACTCCCTAAAAATTTCTTTTTAGGGTTTGGTGACACAAATTGGAGATCAAATGCCAAATGCGAAATTACCGTCATTAGTAAAACGACCACTAGTGGCGCTGATAGCATCTCTTGGGGTTTTTCTGGTTTCGTTCGACGGGTTTGCCAATAGTAGAATTTCTTGCACCGAAATCTTTGCTCTCAAAACCGCAAACCCTGGCATAGTTAGCGAAGACCAACTCGTGAGACACGTCACTAATACGATTTTGTTGGTACCTGAGTTTCAATATATCCGTGATATGGCCAAAAAAATGGGTTTGAGAGTTTGGTTATTCGGTGGAACAGCTTCGAGCTTCCTTCACTATGTAAAATGGGATCTGGCCAGAGCCAGCGGTATAATGAATCTGCAGAAAGACCGGTTTGACTTCGACTTTACGAATATTTTTCGGAGCACTCAGGATTTAGATATCGTTGTTGATGCAGACCCAAAGGCGGCGAGTCAGTTTCAAAATGCCCTTGCCGAGAGATTTCCTCATTTTCTCGGTTCAAAAGGAAACAAGTGGGAAGTGCGAACACTTCGACATCGGATGGGGACTCCAGGTCAATTTGGCTTTAAAGAGGCGCTTTTAAATGACGCCGACTTCAACAATCAAAGCACGGATTCAAACTCCGTGGGGATGATTGAAATTTCCGAAAATGGGGAGCCTGTCATACGAGATCTCAGACACTGGAATCAGGCCGACAGTGTTTTTTTAAGCGATGCCATAAATAATCGCATTAGCTATTTTAGAAGTAAAAATCACTTTACAACCATAAGAGCCAGGGCCGGTGAAAACCCAGAGATTCTGTCGGTTTTACGCCTTCTGGTTAAGGCGTTTCAATACGAACTTACTTTTTCTGATAATGACTACCGACAAATAAAAGAGATTGCGGGTGAGTTTGATAGCTCGACCGTGACCAATAGCGCAGCCCTAAGACGAATTCGCGACACAGCTAAAAAGCTCATTCTTCATGCCGTGAATATTGAATATGCCGTTAACCGACTCGACGAACTGGGACTTCGTGAAAAACTCATTCGTATGGGTAATTCGAGAGAGCAGTACAACTTTGCATGGTGGTTGGCTCGCGAACCACTAAGATCAAAAGAGGTCGGACAAGGGACGGGACGAACCGCCAAGGATTTAAACATCCAAGTTGTGGCTCATGAAACATTTAGTTTTATGGCCTATGAATCCATCACGCGTGCTCACAGCGGCGAACCCAATGTTTTGATTTCCAGAGAAAAAGCTATCGGTGAATCCGCCGCTTATGGAGATGGGTTTTATACCCGAATCGGCAGGATTGGCGCCCGCGGAACGGGATGGACGATACGCTTCGATGTCAATCCTAATGCTCGTGAGGGATCTGACTTTAAAGTTGATGGAGACTACATCATTTTTGTTAACAAGAAGGCCCTCACTATCATTCAAGAGTCTCTGAGTCTTAGCCTGGATGATTTAGTGACACTGGCTGAAAATGAACGGGAGTTTCGAATAGACAGCTCTGATCTTGGCCTTTTAGAAAAACTAAAACGGCGACTAAACGCCCCTCGAATCACTGACGAGTTAGAAAAACTTATTCATTCGCATTCAGAGGACGATCACTATCGTCTTGTGCGAATATTAAATTCCTTAGAGAACGCCGGCGTTTCTAAGCTAATTTCTGAAGATGTGCTAAATTCAGTTATAAAAAATATTTCGATCCGCTTGGCTCAGTTGCGGAAAAGCTCGGAAGATTCCGATGTTTTAAAGTATATAAAAACAGTGGGCCCAATTCTAAAAAACTCCAAAACATTTGGATTAACTGAGGGCCAAGAGTTTATTCAATACCTAGAGCGCATCATTCATGGGAGAAAGGGTCTTAATCTTCGCAAAGAAGCGCTGTTTGAGCATTTACTGAACGTCGATAATTTCGAAAATCAGTTGGATTTCATGCGAAAATTTTCGCAACAAGAACTTAATACTATCGCCAAAGAGATAATAAGTTGGGATGAGTCTCCCGATAAACGAAAAACCCAGTTTTGGACCAAATTAAATAAAAAGTGGTCCAAGGCCATTGAAGACGGAAACTTGAGTGTAATTGAAACTCTGATCGAGATTGGATTCTTCAATATCAACCACAAAAATGTGAGTCAATTTTCTATTCTTCAACTCGCAGCCTACTATAATCAGAGAAAAATTGTGGATTGGCTGGTTGCAAGTCCCAGCTTTAACTTAAATGAAAGAAACTCACTTGGTTTTACCGAGGTCGAACAACTCCGGTTAGTTGGAAAAAGTCAGCTGGCGGATGAAATAGAAAAAATAAGGCCCGAAGCCAAGGGGCGACCCATTACTGTGAGAGATCGAAATAGAAAAAAAATTGCAGACTACCTACTTTACCGCAAAGGTGCACCGATCATTGATTTTGTGCGCATAGAGCCTGGTTCATTTTTGATGGGTGGAGATATTTTAACAACTATATCCAAGCCTTTTGAAATCATGTCTGTCGATGTACCGCAAAGAACCTATAGAATTATTACACAGCTTTCAGGGAATAGGGACTACTATACTACGAGCCCCTCCCATTACATGGGAGAAAGAAGACCCGTCGAAAATGTTTCTTATGAAATGGTAAGTTCTTGGATAGGAAGACTTAACCGACTTTCCAAAACTGGCGATGCAAGAACCCAAGCAATATTGGCAGAACTCTTCCCTGGGCACAAACGAGGTAGCATCTATGGTAGGCCGACTGAAGCCCAGTATGAGTTTGTTTTGCGCTTAGGCGGCGTGGCAGAAGGTAACTACGCGCACGGTAACGGCGAATCAAAATTGGGTGACTATGCTGTTTACGACGCGGACTCAACTGCAGCTGTTGGCAGTAAAAAACCGGTCTTTTATAACGGCAAACCATTATACGACCTTCACGGAAACGTCGCAAAATGGATGGAGGATTGGTACGGACCACCTCAAGGAGGCAAAGACCCCGTAGGACCACTAACTGGCGACCGTCGCATAGTTCGCGGTGGTGGTTGGTTCAACAGCGCGAGAAGCCTAGAGAGCGGGTACCGCGGTAGTGCGCGGCCAGAATCTCAGTCATTGTTCAGTGTTGGTATTCGCCTTATTAGGAAAATCGAAAACTGATTTGACATTAAAACTCATATGCCCCCATGTCTGGAGCCGTGCCCTTATAAGGTAGGCTCACCGTTTGTCCCGAAGACCATTCAAGATTTCGATCCAAAGTCAGGACATGTGAGGTTGAGTTTATCGAAGTAATGCGAGCTGTGGAGGTGCCGACGCGGATGAGATCTCCCGGAAGCATTCCAAAACCATCGTTAAAATATCTCGAATCCACAACCGGTAACAAGCGTCCAGAACCAGAACTCTTCACCCTCGTTAAAAAAGCACCTTTATCAATAGCGGGCGATGAAGATGACAAGCTTAAGTTGAGTTTGCTTTCGCTGGCAAAGCGCGGATTCACGGAAAGAGAACTCTGTCCATAACCTAGATCTCGTAAAAGTGTAAATAAGCTGTAAAATATTTTCTTAAACTTATAGGTTTCATTTTGATCACTGGTATTCAAAAACAAGTTATTGGTCATCGACAGAGTCACGATATTGGCATTTTCAGCATTTATTATTGCCAAACCCATAGGTCCATAGCCTATATTATTTTTAATATTAAAATTTTTGTGCGCTCCCGGACCCATTGTAAATGCACTTGCGGTATCGAGATTACTTTTGGACGGATAAGGATTATGAGTACTGAAAACAGTATTTTGATAGATATACGTATTTTCTGTATTTGCATAACCAACCAAAAAATTCGCTCCTCCAGACTTTATACCCACATTTCTACGAATAGTAATGCCTTCATAGCTGCGGCTTGAGTCGTTGTGTCCATACCCATGCACAAAATAACCTGAAGTACCTTGAAAATAATTGCCATCAACTAGAAGCTTCTTTGTTCCTGATGTGATATAGGTAGAATGGGTCTTTTGACTGGCAACACCCATGTTTATAAAGCGTGAGTTACGAATAATAATTCGTTGAGCATCTAGTCCGGGACCAATGCCACCTGAATCTTGATCAAGAAAGTTACGAAATTGGCATCCATCAATTGCAATATTCTTTATGGCATCTGTCCCTCCAATTGCTATTCCCTGGAAGTTTTGAAATTCTAATCCACGAATAACAACATAGTGACCAGAATACCCGGCGGCTCCAACAAACTGGATAAAGTAAGGCCGCCTAGTCCCGTCAATAATTACTTTTTCTCCAGGGTAAGGTTGGACAGTAATTGGGGCGCCCGCCTTCCCAAGGCGATGACTTGCGGCCCACTTAAGAGAGGACATTCCTGCTGTGTAAAATTGAGCTTTCGTATAAATCCCACCGCGAATGTAAACGGTGTCGCCAGCTGCGACACTTGTGATTACTTTATTCAAAGTTTTCCACGGAGTGGTGATTGAGCCGTTAGATGTGTCTCTTCCGGTCGAAGGATTAAGGTAAAAACTACGTCCCTTTGTTGCAAGTTGTTGAACTTCAGCTTG
>LWDK01000035.1 GCA_002083485.1 Proteobacteria bacterium SG_bin7
AATATTTTGCTCTAAAAATCCTGCAAAAGTGTGGATATCTAAATAGCCGATATTATTTGCTAGCAACAAATTAAAGAAAGACCGCCTAGAGTGACAATAAATTTGTCACCCGCATTACAAAATATGTTCAATAAGTGTTTTTAGGGCGGAGAACGATTTTAACGTCCACTAAAGCGACGTGGATGGCACAATAGTTGAATTGCTGTACTTGAGGCGAACTGAGAATCCAATCAAGGAGTGTAAAGTGAAATACATAGTTGGTGTTATAACGGTTGGCATTTGTATCTTAGCAATTGCATGTGGGGACTCTGGAAAGAAAGTTCGTTCAACTCCTGGCGCAAATGCCGGCAGAAATGGAATTCCAAATTTAAACAATTCCAATCAGAACCTTTCAACTTCAAAAAAAAATGAGCTTAGTTACTCTTACAATGGGACCGATTGCAAAACCAATCAGCAGCAATTCACTTCAAAGGAAGAACTTTGCAAAGGGCTACAAAATAGTAAGTTAAATAATAACTGTGCATTGGAGAACAGAAAACTACATTTTCAAAGAAGCTGTCCAAACCAAGAGTTTCAGGAGCATGAAGAATAGCTACCTTTTGTCATTACTTATTTTTTTGAATTTCCCAAATCTTGGCCCATTTTAAATGAACAGAATAAGCGGCGCCTACTGCAATTACCAACCCGGCCATTCCATCTAAAATTCCAAGCTTTAAAAAGTAACACTCAATAAATTTGCTGATGGGCTTTAAAAAAAACTTCCAACACGAAAATCTTGTACCTTTGCGAGATAACTCTTCGGCCATTAGACTTGAATAATTATTATTTTTCTGAATTTGATGCGCAAGATTTTTAAATGGCCGATGGATCATATTTCCCGACAGTCGTCCGACTTTACTTGCTTTCAATTCCTCATGAACACTGACCTCACTCCATTTGCATCGCGTACGATTATAAAATCTTTTTTGCCGATCTGGATACCAACCGCCGTGACGAATTTCCCGACCCAAATGAATCGACAACCGTGGAAATTCGTAAGCATCACGATCAAGAGCTTTTGCCCTAAATAACGAATAAATTTCGTTCGCCAGTTCCGGAGTTAAACTTTCGTCAGCATCTAAGAAAACCACCCAATCATTCTTAGCCAACTCCGCTGCCCTATTTTTTTGCGGACCATAACCACGCCAATCTTCAACAAAAACTCTCGCTCCTAAATTTTTGGCAACTTGAGCTGTTTGATCCGTACTTTTGCTATCTAAAATTACAATATCATCACACCAAGGAACCGATTTGATACACCGTTCTATGTTACTTTCCTCGTTAAATGTAATTGAGACTAGAGAAACGCCAACTTTTTCCACATTCTCAAGTTTCAAGGCACAAAGGATAATTGTCAATTCCCACAATTTTGCTTATGACTAGAATTTTGGAGGCAATATGTTGCGTTTGTTTCTTTTAGTCGCGTCTCTGTTTTCATTTCAAGCTCTTGCTCATTTCTCTGTCCTCGACACCGCTGACATTATCGATAGTAAGCATTATCGCCTTCAACTTGAACCGCAAATTATAAGTGGCAATACTTCGGGTACAAATCTCCTGGCACGCTTTGATTTGGGACTCACTGAGGATTCTGGATTAAAAGCCATAATTGGTGGTGGCGCTCTTAATCTTCAGGCGGGTGCGTTCTATAAATGGGGACCGATTCCTGATACCGAGTCTCAACCGGCAATGGCACTTACCCTTGGCCTTGCCTACGCTAACAACGGCGGCACGGATCTCGTGAGTGCGAGAATATATCCGATTGTGAGTAAAAAATTTGACTGGGAACTAGGGGTCGCCAAGCCCTACGCTTCACTCCCTTTAAGTGTCGCCGGTCAAAATGGAAAAAGCCTGTTCCCCGTCCAGCTTGCATTGGGAACCGAGCTTCAGTTTCCCGAAGCCAAAGATTTAAATTTCTATATTGAACTGGGAATCGATATTAAGGATGCCTTTAACTACATTAGTCTTGGCGTATCCGCTTTCTTAGACGAAAGCGGACACCTTGTCTGGACAAAAAATTAATTTACATCTTTATAGTCAGCATCAATGACATCATCTTTTTTGCCATCGCCGCTTTTTGCGGAACCCTCACCACCACCAGTGCCACCCGTACCAGTCGGTCCACCACCATTATTACTGCCCGCTTTACCATAAAGTTCAGAACTCAATTTATAGCTCACCTGACGCAATTTTTCAGAAGCCGCTTTTATAGCAGTTACATCTTTGGAACTATCAGCCATTACCTTTTTAGCTTCTTCCATAAAAGTTTTTGCTTCTGCCACATCGCTTGCATTCAAAGTCTTTTCGTTTTCTTTAATCAACTTTTCAGTTTGATAAACTAGAGAATCAAGTTCGTTGCGCGCGTTGATCGCTTCTTTTTTACTTTTATCCTCTTCAGCATGTGCCTCTGCATCCTTCACCATGCGATTAATTTCCTGCTCCGACAAACCTGACTTTGCTGTGATTTTAATATTTTGTTGCTTACCAGTACCCATATCTTTTGCCGAGACATTTAAAATACCGTTAGCGTCAATATCAAAAGCCACTTCAATTTGTGGAACCCCACGTGGTGCAGGCGGTAAACCTGTTAACTCAAATCGGCCAAGCGATTTGTTATCTCCGGCCATTTCGCGCTCACCTTGTAAAACATGAATGTCAACGCTTGGCTGATTGTCAGCGGCTGTTGAGAAAACTTGCGACTTTCTGGTTGGGATCGTCGTATTTCTATCGATAAGTTTAGTCATCACACCGCCGAGAGTCTCAATACCAAGCGATAATGGCGTGACATCGAGTAACAGAACGTCTTTTACATCGCCTGCTAAGATACCACCTTGAACTGCGGCACCAATAGCCACAACTTCGTCAGGGTTCACGGAACGGTTTGGTTCCTTACCAAAGAATTCTTTTACCATCGCCTGAATTGCTGGAACACGAGTTGATCCCCCGACCAGCACAACTTCATCAATTTCTTTTACACTGTAGCCAGCATCCGCCAAACATTTTTTAGTTGGCTCCAGGGCGCGCTTTACCAAACTCTCAGTTAATTGATCGAATTTTGCTCGCGATAACTTCATTGTTAAGTGTTTGGGTCCACTCGCATCGGCGGTGATAAACGGTAAATTAATTTCCGTTTCCATCGTCGAACTTAATTCTATTTTTGCTTTTTCCGCGGCCTCACGTAAACGCTGAAGCGACATTTTATCTTTTCTTAAATCAATGCCTTGCTCTTTTTTAAATTCATCGGCCATCCAATCCAAAAGCACAACGTCGAAGTTATCACCACCAAGATGTGTGTCACCGTTAGTCGCTTTCACTTCCACGACATTATCGCCTACCTCAAGAACGGAAATATCAAATGTACCGCCCCCGAAGTCAAATATAGCAATTTTTTGATCTTTCTTTTTATCGAGACCATAAGCCAAGGCTGCAGCTGTTGGTTCGTTAATAATACGCTTTACATTTAATCCTGCTATGCGCCCTGCATCTTTTGTCGCTTGTCTTTGCGAATCGTTAAAATACGCTGGAACGGTAATAACCGCTTCGGTGACTTCTGTGCCTAGATAATCTTCGGCAACTTTTTTTAATTTCCCTAAAACCAGAGCACCAATTTCTTCAGGTGACACGGTTTTACCTTGGACTTGAAAGGCTACGTCGTTACCTTTAGCAGTAACCTTATAAGGAATTAGTTTTAATTCTTCTTGGACTTCTTCAAAACGGTGACCAATAAAACGTTTTGCAGAATAAATTGTATTCTCAGGATTTGTAACACCTTGGCGCTTAGCAATTTGTCCAACAAGTTTTTCGCCATCTTTTGTAAAAGCCACAACCGAGGGAGTTGTGCGCCCCCCCTCTTCATTGACGAGTACTTTAGGCGTTCCACCCTCCATGATTGCAACAACAGAATTCGTCGTTCCTAAATCGATACCAATTACTTTACTCATAATCTCTCTCCCATTTTAATACTTTCAATTTTAAATTTTAGGTTAAATATCAATTCGTCAAGTTAGCGCCGTCTAAAAAATCCTTTACCCGTTGGCGCACCGGCTAAGTCTCCTCGAGCGGCAGCGATTTCTTTCAATAATCGCTCCTCTTCTTTGTCCAATTTCTTAGGAATATTAACACTTACGTTATAGAGAATGTTTCCTCTTCCGTAGCCCTTAAGACTGGGCACACCCTCCCCAGGGAGTACTAGTGTCTCTCCCGGTTGAGTACCTGCCGGAATTGTTAAGGTTTTTTCATCACCCACAACAGGAACTTTTAATTCTCCGCCTAACAAAGCCTGTAAATAGGAGATTTCGATATCAGTTATTAAATTCTGACCCTCGCGCTCAAAGACCTTGTGTTGGCGAATTCGAATTTCAACAAACAAGTCACCATTAGTACCTCCCAAATATCCGCCTTCGCCTTCGCCCGCGACTCGCAGTCTTGTTCCCGTATCGATACCTGCGGGCACAGTCACACGTAGATTTCTTTTTTTTGGAGATCGTCCTTTGCCGCGACAAGTTCCACAGGGATTTTTTATAAATACCCCTTCGCCACGGCAGTTCGGGCAGGTGGTGGCAATGGCAAAAATTGCCTGACTTCGCACAACTTGCCCTGTGCCACGACAGGTGCCGCAAGTCTCAGGCTCAGAGCCCTTTGCAGTACCCCTTCCGCTGCAGGTGGAACAACTCACATCGCATTCAAATTCAATTTCTTTTTCACAACCTAAGACAGCCTCTTCCAAAGTCACATCACAAAGATATCTTAAGTCTGCACCTCTTCTTTTGGAATTACGCTCAGTTCTTCCGCCCCGTGCCGGTCCGCCACCAAAAAAATCCCCAAAAATATCTGAAAAGCTAGAAAAAATATCGTTAATATCTGTGAATTGCTGGCCCCCAAATCCACCGTTTACACCGGCGTGACCAAAGCGGTCATAGCGTGCTCTTTTTTCCTGATCTGACAAAACTTCATAGGCTTCGGCTGCCTGTTTAAATTTATCTTCAGCTTCTTTATTTCCGGGGTTCTTATCGGGGTGATACTTAAAAGCCAGTTGGCGATACGCCTTCTTAATAGTGTCTGCGTCGGCAGACCTTGGAATGCCTAAAACCTCATAGTAATCTTGAGCCATTAAAATTTCCCCGTGTTCTATTAAATATGGGAACTATCTGCGATACGTCAAGCAAGGCTTATCAGCCTATTTTTTAAGCTTTTCGTATTTAGCCTTAAGTTTGGCAAGCTTTTTCGCAAGGTCCTTTCGTAAGTATTCTTCCTTAGTGGTTTTAATGGTTTCTTCAAGAACAGAAATTCCTAAAAGAAGCTGTCCGCCTTCGTCAAAAAGGCGCGCCGATAAAGAAAACACCCAATCAGGAGCGCCATTTTCACCCGCAATCTTTAGTAACTCCGCCGCTCTGACGGGATCTCTTATCTCGTAAATATAAAAATAAGCCGAGCGATAGGCAATGGTCCAATCTTTTGGAAATCGGGCGGTTGCTTTTTTAATAAAATTTTCAGCGCCCTCCCTATCTCCGACGATAATTGGAAGCGCCGTAATACCCACGCGGTAAACCAAGTAGAAATCAGGCGATAGCTCCGTGATTATGTGGAACATCTTTGCCACCCAACCATCAGAACATTTGGGTCTTTCCTTTTTAACTTCCTCCCAGTTAACTTCCGTAACGTTGACGCCGCCACAATAATCCATGTCTTGAATGAGTCGCAGCCAAAACAAGTCTGCCAAAGCATTACTCATGCCGAGAGTAAAATATTTTATTTCCTGTGGAGGCGCAGCAAGATTACGCGAAAAACTGCGCGCCTCAGAGATATGATGTAGTGACCACACCGATAAAAACGCTGCCAGCAATAACCCAAAAATTAACTTAATCATTCGCCCTTAAAATAATATTGTAATGACCACTTTGGCGCAATCGTAAAAATTTTAAGAGTGACTTAATATAACGCCAAGAATCTCTAACGATTTTAACGGTTGAGGTTTTGTGGGGATTGCGTGTATAAACGGCAGGAATTTCTACTGTTCTTAGGCCCGCCATCTCTATGAGAGCACAAGTTTCTGTATCCCAAAACCAACCGGCAAAAGACGATCTCTCCAAAACTATATTTTTAGCAGTTTGATTAAAAAACTTATAACCCGCTTCCGTATCTAAAATCTTTACCTGCAAAAAATGATTTAAAACAATTCGGTAAATAATAGAAAGAAAATGCCTTAACAAAACATAAGGATGAGGTGATACGCGATAAATACGGCGAGCAACAACAAAATCGGCCCCCTCAACTATAGTCAAAATAAATTTCGGTAGATAAGACTCACTCACCTCACAATCGATATCCATAAACCCTACTATTGAAAAGCGTGCGGCCTTTAAACCCACTTTTACAGTCTCACCCCGCCCTAAATTTGTTTTGTTACTAAGCACCTTGAGACTTAAGCCACGCTGCTGAGTCAGCCACTCCAAGGTTTGATCAGTACTGGCATCATCAACGCAAATGATCTCAAAATTTTCTTTTCCCAAACAAAACTCTAATATTTTATTTATCTTGGGGAGCGAAACTGCGATGTGTTCGCTTTCGTTATAGCAAGGCAATACCAGGGATACTTGGATGTTCGTTAAAGGCATATCATTATCATCCATTTCCAGTAGACAATAATCAAGTATTGGGACACCCTTATTAAATGAAAGCACTGCAAGAAATTGGCCCTACTCAAGCGTTCTGCTATTTCTATCGCACGCTTCTTTATGTTATCTTTCGTGCCTTGCCATTTCCCCAATTCCGCTCCTTATTTTTACGTCTTTGCGGAGTAAAACTTGGTAAAAACTGTGTAGTTCACAATATCCGCTTTATGAATCTGCATCGTGGTGGATTCAAAAATTTAAGTATGGGTGACGATTGTTTTTTAGGAGGCGAAGTTCTACTGGACCTTGCAACTCAAATTCGCCTCGGCAACCAAGTCACGTTGGCAGAGCGAACCCTTATTATGACCCATATGAACGTCGGTTACAAGGACCACCCTTTACAAAAGGAGTTTCGATCGCGGGTTGGACCGGTGAGTATTGATAACGCTAGTTTTATTGGGGCTGGGTCAATTATTTTAGAAGGAATAAAAATTGGGCCAAAAAGTTTTATCGGCGCAGGTTCACTTGTCTCGGGAGATGTTTCAGGAAATTCTTTTTGGGCAGGTAATCCCGCCAGAATCGTACGCTCACTGGCAACCACTGAACAATGAATAAATTTCGAGTTGTTTCTTACGCTTTGACAATCGGGATTTTAGCATGGCTGTCGCTACAACCGCTCATCGCCATCGATATTTATTGGCACTTACGCATGGGGCTTGATTGGATAGACAAAGGCCTATTGCCATTTACAGATCACTATAGTTTTACAATGCCAGGAGCTTCTATTCATTACGTAGCCTGGCCATTTCAAATTCTTACTGCATTATTTTACAAAGCCGTTGGCGAAAAATACCTTTTTATACTTTTAAGAATATTTTTCTGGTTGATTCCCCTACCACTCATCGCCACTTTAGCAAAAAAACAAAGATGGGAGTGGTACCACGAAACTTTCTTTTTGCTATTTTACATTTATTGGGTGACTTGGCGTAACGAACCTCGTCCTGACATGATTTCATATTTCCTAATTTATCTGGAATTTATTTTGCTCTTTTCTTGGCGGGACCAATTGACGTTGAAGAAGACACTACAAATCGCCGGACTTCTTTTGTTTTGGACAAATTTCCACTTAAGTTCCTTATTTGGTTTTGCGCTATTTCTTTGTTTTGCAGTTGAAAAAATTATTTTACTGAGAGAAGATTGGAAATCTGCCAAAGCCTACCTTCAGCAATCTGTTATTATTTTCTCAGTCGGTTTTTTCAACCATGAGTGGGTTCACCCTCTATTTTATCCGCGGCCAAAAACATATCAATGGGCAAAATACATTACGGAATTTGATTTTCAAATGCCGACTAAATGGGACTTTCCTTTTAAAGTTTCCGCTGTGCTATTGATACTTGCGATAGCTTTTTTTGTAAAGAAGAAGAAAGTTTTGGAACCCTTGTTCATTACTGGGCTACTTCTTAACTCCATTTACCAACCACGTCTCTTTAGCCTAGTCTCTATTGTGACACTGCCATTTTTAATTTCCTATTTCCAAATGCTCCCCAATCAACGCATTGTTAAAGAAGTTCTTGCGACAATTTCCATTATTTTAGTTTACGGAATATTTCAGACTGCGCACACGCAAAGCTCTTGGGCTAGACCTGAAATCTTGCGCAACGGATTTTGTCCCAATGATACTTTGCGATTTATAAAGGAAAATAACATTCGCGGAAAAGTCTTTAACAACTATGACTTCGGGGGATGTCTGATTTTTAGAGCGGCCGAAAACATGCAAGTATTCATTGATGGTCGCACAGCGATTCTTTACCCGTTGGAACATACAAAACTTGCATTTGATGCCACCGCTGACGTTGGCGTTTTTCATCGGGTCTTAGAAATCTACCCTTTCGACTACGTGCTCGCTGGACCTAATAATCAGCTTTTTGAAACCAGTATCGATAGCGGATTGTTTGGTGTTGAATTTGTAGGACTTGGGTCTACGCTTTTAAAAAGAAAATCGGATTTTATTCCCGTAACAAGTATTTTATTTCAACACCCCGAATGCCTACCACCTATCAAAGACAAAAAAATTCTACTTCCTATCTTGGAAAGTGAATATGAAAAAGCAGTAAAAAGGTTTTATCCAAAGTCTCGTATTATCGAATTTTTGAGTTACATCATCAGCTACTATCGAGATGAAAAGTTTATCATAACAGCCCAAGAGGGGGCACTTTTAAAATTAAAAGGAGTACTTTCCTTTCGAGCTGGCGAGATCGAAGCGGCCTTAGAAACTTACGGAAAAGTTTCTTATCTAAATCGTAGCGACCGATTATTTGCTGCCACCCAACTCTTAAACTCAAAAAAGTATCAACAGGCGGAGCGATTTTTAAACTTTTTTCCGTCCGAAGGCATGACTGATAGAGAACTCTACGGAGCCTATCAGATTCTTGCGACAGTCAATAAGAAAGTGGGGTTAAAGACAATTTCTCCAGAGCGTTTTGAAGGCTTGCAAAGCAGAGTTAGTGATTTTATAACTGGTCAAAAAGAAGCTCGCGGGCTTGATATCTGCACTAAGATAACTTCTCAGCACAAACAATAATACTTGAGCCGAACACGGGACTACTTTCCTTTTTTATCAAACCTAACTCCCAAGACGACAGCCACGAAATAAAAGAAGAAAAAATAGGATTGAGTTTGTGATCTTGTCGATAGGCTTGCCAATTTCCAGGTTTTCTCAGGCCGAGCCAAGTCGGCACCGTTCGAAGGAAAAAAATTGGCGGCACGAGGAATGAAAAAAGATGGCTAGAATAGATGACCCTCATTTTTTTCTGCTCTAAAAGACTAGTTAATTTCCCGAGGTCGTAGCGCCGAAAGTGCCCGGCGTTCTGGTCTTCCATCGACCAAAGAAATTCTAATGCGGGAACAGTTATTAAGATCTTTCCGCCGGGTTTAACTTTGTTAGCAACATTTTCTAAAAATTTTTCATCGTCTTCGATATGTTCAATCACATCGAATAACCCCACGGCCGGTAGACTTTCAGGAAAAATTTCGAGGCGTTCAAAGTTTGCGTGAATCAAACTCACTCCTGGCCTGAGTGGCACAATATCTTTGACGTCGGGATGAGGCTCAATCACAACTACCGGCATCTTATTTTTTTTTGCGATCATTTCGGCAACGAAGCCTGTTCCTCCACCAATATCGAAAAACAGGTCTCGTGAGAAAAATTTTTCGACGATAGCGCTTATGCATTGGGCTCGGTGCAGAAACCAAAAAGACTGGTCTTCGGTGGAAAAATTGAATTTATGTACATCTCCGGGAAAGGTTTCCCTCTCAGAACAATTCAGAGTCCACAGGTTTTGTTTAACTTGTTTCAATCCAGAACAAAATTGCGAAATATCAAAACGCATCCCTCATCATAAACGATGAAAGCGTTTCAATACTAGACTCCATTTCTTGAAAAACGACTTTTTACGTCCCTTGACTGACTAATATGTGACTGGCGTTCAAAGTAACTCATACTTTTTCATAAGTTAGAACTGAAAAACAACTAAGCGGATGGTCTAGTTTCCCAAAAAGAGATGTTTTTTCAAATAAAAAATCTCATAATTGCACGTAGATGTGTAAGATTTTGTTTCGAAGTGATGCGAACTTTAGGCATTTTCTTTGCACGATTATTTACGTAGAACAAAAAAGGGACTGTAACTTAATTTTATAATTCCAAAGGGGGAATTTATGAACGTAAAACGTATCAATGAGGGCGGTTTCTCGCTCATCGAATTAATGGTCGTTGTGGCCATCATCGGAATTTTGGCAGCTATCGCTGTTCCAAACTACACAAAATTCCAGGTCAAAGCGCGAGAAGCCGAAGCAAAAACAACTCTGGGCGCGATTTATATGTCTGAAAAGGCATATGTTCAAGAAGCAATTGGCGCAACGACGAATCTTGTTCGCTCCGGTTACACGCCAGATGGATCACCACTATTTAACTGTGGCTTCAATACTGGACAAGCTGAAATTATTGGTGTTAACGATCCGGCTGCCGGGGTTATGCACTACGCGGACACTAATACTTACTGTGGTGATATGGCTCTTGCGCCTAACTGCGCAGGGTTCAATATGGCCTTCCAAGCCGCCGCTCCAGCAAATGCTATGGCTGTCCCTCCAGCGAACAATATGGACCCCACGTTTACTATCGCCTGTTCAGGTAACGTAGGTGCTCGCCAAAATCCTATTTGGACGCTGAATAACGCCAACACGCTGGTCAACGCAACTCCAGCATTTTAATTTAATGATTTGATTTGCGACTACCCGGTGTTCACCGGGTAGTCTCGAACAGTTGTTCGACCTCTTCTGCTTCCGGTGAAACTAACTTAGAAATAATATTAAACGACAATTTTTTGTTCATTAGACGATATTTGAAGTTAACACACTCAAGGTTTTCACATTTTTTTGGTAGAAGCCCAGTCACAGTTTTTTTATTTGGACTCAAGTGCATCGAAATAAGAGCGTTATAGACAGTTTCCAGCCTTTTGGAATCAGATTTATATTCTCGTAGGATTGGATTCGCCGCAGATAAACCAGATAAAAGAGCCGTCACTCTTTGTGCTCCTTCAGATTCTTGCTTATTAACCATCGAGGGAAAATAATGAGCTTTTTCATAGTTCAGCCGGTTATGTAAAAACTCGATTTGCCACCAGCGTTCTAAAAAAGCAATGCCATCTTTGTAAAACTCAAGTGGAGGTGGCGTTTTTTTCTGATCCTTATAGTCTTCATATAAAAAACGACTGCCGCGCAAATTTGCCGGATAAGGTTCCGTTAAAAACGTTGAGAGTAACGAATCCAGACGCACGAGTTGAAAGGCAAAAAATCCTTTACCGGCTTCATAAGACAAGCGCGGGTGTGATAATTCGTAGATCGTTTTTATGTCCTTAGAAACTGTATAAACAGAAAGTGGAGGAAGGGCTTGTAAAGACAACAGGCTTAAATAATGTTTAAAACCAAGACCATTGTATAATCCTCTTCTTTCACTAAACCGTCTTTCCATTTTCTCGAAATCAAGAACTGGTTCTGTTTTACTACCAACGATTGCGACGGCGGATCCTCCTGTTATCCAAACCGATGTCCATGGAAACACAGAACTGTAAGTACGCAACACTGCCCTAAACATCCGACTGTCAATGCCGGCCGTGATAAACCATTGAGAAAAAATACCATGTGGCGTGAGTTTATCACGAACAAGCTTTAAGAAATCGTAAGTATAGAGTTTATCAACGCCCGTCACCCATACGTTGCTAGGCTCGCAAATAATCACATCAAAGAGATTGTCTTGATGACGCAAAACCTTAAATGCATCCCCATTAACAATATTCACTTTGTGACGATTAGGAACCAAATTATTAAATTTCTCAAAAAGGTCGTTGGCCGCAATCACTCCTTTTGAAATTTCAGCAACCGTGACACTTTCGTTTTCCTTAAATCCTGCTGAAATTCCTGTGCTCAGTCCTCCCCCCAAACCAACAATAAAGACATTTTTAATTTCGCTAGCGATTGAAAGCGGAACTAACGGCGTCATACTACGTACGATATGATCGCTATTGGTTACGGCATCCGGTTTACCATTAACGAATAGGGATAGGTCTCCATCTGGAGACTTTTTTACATGAACGGAAGTATTGGGATCATGTTGGGCAAACACCATTTCACCCCTTAGTCTTCCTTCTTGAACGCTGTTCCAATTTTCAGAGAATGATTGAAATGGCAAGGGCGGGTTCATAGATAGATACGCACCCGGAGCAAAAGAGCTTTCTTTCCAGGCTGGTACCAGAGCCGCAAATAAGAATCCCGCAAAAGAAAATCCTATATAGAAATGTCGATGCCGTACCGGCACAGTCAAACCTAAGCAAAGTAGGCTCAAAGAAATCAAAAATAAATTAATTTTGTAAATTGATGAAATCGAAACGAAGTTATAGAGCAAGTAACCACCAACAAATGTCCCAAGCGTACAGCCAAAAGAATTGACGGCATAAAGGTTACCAACCGTTGAATTTAGAGACACCCCTAGCCGACGCAAATACGCAAAAAGAAGTGGTAAGCCAGCGCCCATTAGACCGACTGGCAATATTAGAATGATGAGAAAAAAAGCTAGTACTATCATCCAATAAAGAGCATGGTTCATCTCGCTGCTAAGAAAGACCCAACGCACGCGAAGGAAAATCATCGGCCATTTCGGAATTAAAAAGTAAAGGAGGGCAAACGCGACCAGCATTGATCCAAATGCCGGGAATAAAAAATTTCGGTCATTAATAGAATCAAGTCGGCTAACAATGAAACTACCCCCGGCTATCGCCAAGATAAAACCTGCTACGACAATTGAATAAGTGTAATTGGTACTACCAAGACTCAAGTTTGCAAGCCGAATAAAAAGATTTTCAAAACTAAAGAAGTAAAATCCCGACAAAAAAGATAACACATAGAGAACCTTGGTTGAACTCATCGCTTTGACTTTTTGGATCTCTGCAAACTCGCTTGCATTGAAATCCTTTACAGAAAAGGCCTTGCTATTGTCGCGGGCCATAAGACAAGCGATGCCAGCTACTAATAGATTTATGAAACTCATCATTACAACGGTCATCGTTAAGCCAAAGTGCTCAATGAGAAAAAAACCACAAATTAAGGTTCCCAAAAATGCGCCAATGGTATTTATTCCATAGATTAAGGCGTGCGTACGGTGACTTGTGCTGAGAGAGCTTGAAAGCGCTTCAGTAAGCACGGGAATTGTGGCCCCCATAAGCCACGTCGGAAATCCTATAAATAGGCAGGCAAAAAATGAGTCCGCTAAAAGCCTTAACGATTCGTTCGGAACATGGAACGAAAAAAGCCGATTGAGCCACTCAAAATAAAGTGGCGAAAATAAGCAGTATAAACCGATAAGACCTTCGATGAGGCCGTACATCAAAAACTGATTTTTCATAATACGGTTGCTCATCCGTCCGAGGGTCAAATAACCCAAGGTCAAGAATAGAAAGAAAACGCCTAAAATAATTGTGGTCGCTGACGCGTGACTACCTAAAAAATTTGACAAGTACTTTTGCCAGGTAACTTGGTAAACAAGACCCGTAAATCCTGTTAAAAACACCAAGATTTGACAAACCCAAAAGAGCATAGAAAATTGTACGCCCAACAACTTGCTAAAATCAAACTCCGCCTCATATTAAAATTTACTTGCGCACCGGCTTAGAAAACCGATAAGGGAAATAATGGTCAATATGTCTTCTGAAAAAACAAATACGGAACATCCTGATTCTTCGGTGCAGACGATTGTCGAGCCCAAAGAGAAGACCAAGATTCCATCGATGTATAAAGTTATTCTCGTCAATGACGATTACACGCCAATGGATTTCGTGGTGAATATACTCATTAAATTTTTCCGCAAAACGGAGCCCGAAGCAACGAACATTATGTTACAGGTTCATCAGCAGGGAAAAGGAGTTGCCGGGATTTACCCTTATGAATTGGCAGAAACAAAAGTTTTCCAAGTGCAAAATTATGCGCGACTGCGCGAGTATCCTTTAAAATGTACCATGGAAAAGGAATAAAGAAATATGTTAAGTCGTGATTTACAGATACAGCTCAATCGTGCCTTCCAATATGCAGCTAGCCGCAAGCACGAATTTGTCACGGTCGAACACATGCTTTTCGTTTTGCTCGACGACCAACAGTCCCAAGCCATCATTGAAGGTTGCGGCGGTAATATTCAAAAATTAAAGACTCGACTCGAAGATTTTATCTCTTCGACTTATCAAACCATAACCATTCAGACCCCTGCAGAACTAAAGCCTGAACCAACACTTGCATTTCAGCGGGTGTTGCAACGTGCTCTCATTCATGTGCAAAGCTCCGGAAGACAAGAAGTTATGTGCGGTCATGTGCTAGTAGCCATTTTTGATGAGCCTGAGTCGCATTCCGCATTTTTTATGAACGAGCAAGGCATAACGAAGTTTGCTGTGGTTGATTTCTTTTCTCATGGAATGTCGCGAGCTCTACCGGGCCCTAACCAAGGTGGCGAAACAAGCCCAGGACATGGCCCAGGAGTTGGACCACGTCAGTCACCGCTTGAAAAATTCACACAAAATCTCACTGAAAAAGCCCGGAAAGGATTGATCGATCCGATCATTGGCCGCGACCAGATTCTTGAGCGCACAATTCAAATACTTTCACGCCGAACAAAAAACAATCCCCTTCTTGTTGGCGAACCTGGCGTCGGAAAGACTGCGATTGCCGATGGCTTAGCCCTAAGAATTGTAAAAGGCGAAGTCCCCGAACCAATTAAAGAGTCCAATGTTTACTCTCTGGACATGGGCTCGTTACTTGCCGGCACAAAATTTAGAGGAGACTTTGAAGAGCGGTTGAAAGCGGTCGTCGGTGAAATTGAAAGTAATCCCAAAAATATTTTATTTATCGATGAGATTCACACCATCGTTGGTGCCGGCGCGACTAGCGGTGGCTCGATGGACGCGGCTAACCTTCTAAAGCCCGGCTTAATGGGCGGAGCTTTACGTTGCATTGGCTCAACCACTTACAAAGAATACCGCAGTCATTTTGAAAAAGACCGTGCGCTCGAGCGTAGATTTCAAAAAATTGATGTCAATGAGCCGACGGTCGAGGAATCCGTGCAAATTCTGGACGGAATTAAATCGGCATACGAAAAATTTCACAACGTAAAATACTCTAGCCAAGTCATAAAGGCGGCAGTTGATCTTGCCCACCGCTACCTGCCAGCGCGTAAACTCCCAGATAAGGCTATCGACGTAATCGATGAAGTCGGTTCACGCTTACGAATTCAATCACCTTCCGCCGAGTCCAAAATTGTAACCGTAAAAAATATTGAACAAATCATCGCTTCAATGGCACAAATCCCAGCAAGATCAGTGTCGGCAGATGACATGAAGATGCTTGAGAACCTTGAATCCAGTTTGAAAACTGTAATTTTTGGTCAAGATAAAGCGATCTCCTCACTTGTTTCGTCAATTAAGTTTAATCGTTCTGGTCTTGGCAATATGACAAAACCCATTGGCAGTTTCCTTTTCACTGGACCCACCGGCGTGGGAAAGACCGAGCTCGCCAAGCAATTGGCAAAGTCATTGGGTAACGAGTTTTTACGCTTTGATATGAGCGAGTATATGGAAAAACACACCGTATCTCGTCTTATTGGCGCACCTCCGGGATATGTTGGATACGAAGAGGGTGGTTTACTCACCGAGCAGGTAAATAAAACTCCTTACAGCGTCCTCTTACTTGATGAGATTGAAAAGGCCCATCCTGATATAGCCAATGTACTTCTACAAATTATGGACAGCGGACGTCTGACCGACAGCAACGGTAGGGTTGTCGATTTTAGAAATACAATTATCATAATGACCTCAAATGCGGGTGCCAAAGAAGTTGCCAAGGGTGGGCTTGGGATTAATCCTGACACTGGCTCTGAGCGCAGCACTGAGGCTATCAAACAGTTCTTCTCACCGGAATTTCTAAATCGCTTAGATGCTGTGATTAGCTTTGAGAATTTACCGAAAAAAATGCTTTTAAAAGTTATCGATAAGTTTTTGTATGAACTGCAAACGCAACTCAAAGACAAAAGTGTTGAAATTGAGGTTTCGACGGAAGCTCGAGAGTGGTTATTTGTTAAAGGCTATAATCCCGCTTACGGTGCTCGTCCTTTTGCCCGCACGATTGATGAACATGTGAAAAAACAACTTGTTGACCAGATTCTGTTTGGCGATTTAAAGAACGGCGGGAAAATCACCGTCAAGCAAAAAGATCAAAGTTTAAGTTTTGAGTTTCTTCCCCGGCTAAATCCTAAACCTAAAATCAAAACCAAAAAATCTTCTAAAAAATCGACTTCTTCCTAGTTAGTTTTATGGAATTCCCCGCGTAAATAAACGTCTATATCAGGATTTGTACACTCTGGCCATGGGCAGCGATCCCATCTTTTCAAAATTGCCGGCGCCATCTTAAGCGACGAAGCTTTTTTTTCAAACATTAGAACTAACATTCGACCTAGCACCGAGCCGGAACACTTTCCTGGATCGAAGGCAAAATTAGCGACATCGAGTTGAGGACTTTTTTGCTCACCGCTCACGGTAATGGATTTCAAATTACCGATTTGAGACTCACATTGAGGATCTAAAATATCATTGCCATGAGCGTCAGTATATTTTGCTTTTACAACATCGCCTTCAAGCCAAAGCGAGATTTCAGAAGGAACGCCATTAAACTGTCCTTTGTAGTTTCCCATATATTGTGCCGCTACAGCTAGGTATTCGCTGGGAATACGGCCATCTTTAATTTGAATCTCTTTGCATCCCGTTACGGCCAAAGTTGCCGCAATTGCCACACTCGCTAATTTCACCATTTTCATTCTTCCTCTCCTCAAGCATTTTCCCATTTTTCTGCGTTATGACTAACATAATGGGCCAGTTGACAAATTCCAAATTAAGCTCAGATTCTAGGATTATCAGGAGGGAAAACCCAATGCAAGTCGCAAAGCGGATTTTCTTATTTTTAGCCCTTAATATTCTAATTATTACGTCGATCACATTTTTCTTGAAAATTACCGGATTAGACCAATTGCTTTACGGCTACGGTGGCAATTACCCCATGATGTTCATTTTTTGCTTAGTTTGGGGTATGGGTGGCGCTTTTATTTCGCTATTGTTTTCAAAAACTTTTGCCAAGAGCGCTATGGGCGTCCAAGTTATTGACCCACGCACACAGGATCCCGACACGCGAAGGCTCGTAAACTTAGTCCATGACATTGCTAGAAAAGCAAAATTAAGCACTATGCCGGAAGTTGGGATTTATGAAAGCCCCGAAGTGAATGCCTTTGCTACTGGACCGACAAAAAACAATTCAATTGTCGCAGTTTCTACAGGTTTACTTAACCGCATGGACGAAGAACAGGTCACCGGGGTTTTAGCACATGAAGTATCCCATATTGCCAATGGGGACATGGTAACGCTGACGATCGTACAAGGCGTTGTGAACGCGTTTGTCATGTTTTTTACCCGCATTATTGCCGAAATGGTGGCTAAGGATCGTGACGGTCGTGTAAATCCTGCTGTTTACTACATTGTGAGCTTTGTGGCACAAATTGCTCTTATGTTTTTAGCAATTCCGCTGATTACTGCAGTCTCGCGTTGGCGCGAATATCGTGCTGATTTCGGCAGTGCAAAACTCACGGGCAAACATCGCATGATAAGCGCTCTTCGCGCCTTACAAAATCAAACAACTATTGATAACCGCGAACCCGCCTTTAATGCTTTCAAGATCTCGGGCAAAAAATCGCACGGTTTCATGCAATACTTTATGACCCATCCACCTCTTGAAGCCCGAATAGCCGCTCTTGAACACGCCCGCATCTGATTCTGATAAAGAGCGCTGGCTTGGGTATCTTTCGGCTACAGTAACCTCGATAACATGGGGATTACAAGCGATCGCATTAAAATTTGCGATCCATTCGATTCCTTTAATCACCGTGGTTTGGTTTCGCCTGACTTTTGCTTTTGTGTTCTTAGTTTTATTTTTAAAACACCAGGCTCCTGAGTCCCTAAAAATTCTTAAGTCACCACCGCTTGGCACAATCATCGCGGCATTTTTTCTAGCTATTAATTATCACACGTTTTTATTGGGACTCGACATGACCTCTCCAAGCGCGGCGCAGGTCATGATTCAATCGGGCCCCTATGGCTTAGCAATATTCTCATTCTTTTATTTTAAAGAGCGTCTAACAAAAATAAGTTTTGCAGGATTTTTGTTGGTTCCGTTTGGCATGTATCTATTTTTTCGCGATGAATTCGGCACCGGGAATATTTGGGTCCTGGTTTCTGGGATCGCTTGGGCAATTTACTCAATTTACCAAAAGCTTCTAACAAAAAATCTTCACCCCAACCAAATTCTCCTGGTAGTTTTTGCGGCAACCTCTCTCTTTTTTCTTCCCATTGGACACCCCACAAATCTGATTTCTTGGGGTGCACGGGAGTGGACCATCATGACAGTCTTAGGCCTTTTCACTGTTATTGGCTACTGCGGGCTAGGCCTGGCTCTAGCAAAAGCTCCTGCAAGTCAAGTTAGTATAATTATTAGTTGTAACCCTCTGATCACAATCTTTCTGATGCAAGGATTAGCTAAAATTCACTTGGCCCCGGTGACAGAGTCTATCCGGTCCTTAGGCTATATCGGCGCGCTATTAGTCGCCTTAGGCGTCAGTCTCGCTCTGTCCTCAGGGGCAAAAACTACGAAGTAATTGAGCGATAATTCTCTTTCGGGCTATAATTATTTAATGACCCCTTTGTATCTTGCTGCCGCTGTAATATTTATGTTTGCATTTCCCGTGATCGCTACTGACGAAGCTCAAACTTTACAGGACAATCCCCGGCGCGAAAAGTACGTTAAGGCGCAAAAATTAATGAAGGAAAAAAATAAACTTCCAGAGGCTTGCGGGCTTTTCGTGGATCTTGCCAAAGACAATCAATTCCCACTTAGTGATTTAGCTTTTATACGCGCTCGCCAAACCTGCGGGCCAAGTTCTGAAAAAACAAACGATTATGATTACAAATCCTATCAGGGAAAGCCCTGGCTATGGCCGTTAGCACTTGAGGTTGCATTCGCAGAAAAAGAAATGTCCAAGGATTATGGTGCCCTTGCTGATATTTACTTTGAAAAATCTAAGCTCGCCCAACTACTCAATGAAAAAGTGGACTTTACTGAAAAGGCAATTTCGTTTGCCAAAAAAGCAAAGAAGCCGTCCAAAGAAATTTTCCCTCTGACTCAAAGACTTTATAATCTGGCTCCCCGAAAAAAGCCAAATGCTCCACGCGCTGAATGGTTAGATGTTGCCACCGATTTCCGGCGCGCTCGCGATTTTAAAAAAGCGCTTGCTCAGTACGAAAAAATCCTCAAAAACCCAAAAAGTAATCTCGATGACAAGTACCGCTCCTACCTTGGCATCAAGGCAACACGAAAGCTTATGGAGGATAAACCAAAATTTCTAAAAGCTTCTGATGATCTAGTAAAGTTCTGCGCCACTCAAAGCAGACCTCCACATAAAAAAGCAACACGCGATAAGTTTATGAAGCGTTATTTTGATGCTCTTATCGCTGAATCTCGGGCTACTTGGACAGAAGGTAATGTCAAAAAAGCGATTCGCACTTTAGAAAAAACAGAAAAAGAGTTTAAAGGTAAACTTTCTATCAACGAAGTTTATTGGCTTCGCGGACGGATAGAAGAAGAAAAGAAAAACTACGAGCAAGCCCTTTCATGGCTTGAAAAAGCTGAGTTGGAGTGCAACGATTGCGTGTTAAAGGAAAAGATCCTATGGAATGCCGCATGGAGTAGTTTTAAGTTAAAGCGCTACGCCGACGCGATTAGCCGGTTTGAACATGTATTTCAGGCTAGTGAAAATCCGTTTGCAAAGCCGAAATTTAAATTTTGGAAGGGCAAAAGCTATCAAGCCTCAGATGATAGTGGTAATGCCAATCGCGTGTTTGAGGAGCTGACGAGAGAAGATCCTATCGGTTACTATGGCTTCTTAGCTCATCGTGAACTTGGTAAGGAAATTCCCCAGGCAACAAAGTATATTAGCGGTTTTTCGCAAGCAGACGCACTTGAAATTAAAGACACCTTTAGTATAACCGATAGTGGAAAGTATGCTTACTGGTTGATTTCTGTAGGTGAAGAGGAAGCTGCTGGCGTCTATTTAGATCACATCTTTGATATATTGAAACAAAGTAGGGAATTTCTTTCCACCGAATCGCATTTGCTAGATTTCTTTTCGGCATACGCTCACTCCAACAATTTCTTAAAAATGTTTTCGCAAATGGCCAAGCTTCCTAATGACATGAGAAACAAAATTCTCACTTCAGCTCCGGGAATGGTCTTCCCACAACCCTTTAATGAAGTTGTTGATGCTGCAGCAAAGCGTTTTGGGGTGAAGGCTGAGCTTATTTATGCAATTATGCGACAGGAATCTTCATTTAACCCAAATGCTAGAAGTCCCGCTGATGCTTTTGGGCTAATGCAGCTTGTCCCCCGCATGGCTAAATCAGCAGCTGAAAATTTGGATGTAAAATACAAAAATGATACCGATCTCTATGACCCTAAAATCAATATTATTTTAGGCGCGAACTATTTAAATACCCTTTGGAAGCGCTATAGCGGCCAATTTGTACTCGTCTCGGCTTCTTATAATGCCAGTGAAAAAGCGATTCGTTCGTGGATTGACACCCGTTATTTTGATGACCCCCTAATTTTTATTGAAGACGTACCGTATGAAGAAACTCAGAACTATATTAAACTTGTTTTGCGAAACTACATTTACTACTCAGCATTGAACTCTACCGACGGCGGCCTTAAATTTCCAGATTGGGCACTGGCAAATCTAAGCGACTTCCGATCGAAAGAAGGAAGACCTCGTAAGCCCGCAGTACAAGCACCAAAAAAATGAAACTTATGTTATTTACTCTTTTTTGTTTTCAAATCGCACTGGCCGACGAAGTTACTATTATTAAACAATGGCACTTGTCTCCGGGTGTAAAGACGATTGATGTTGAAGCCAGTAAAAAACTTCCACAATTTACCAATCAAAAAAATATTTATTTAAAACTTGCCAAAATGCTTGATGAAAAGCCTGTAACTATTGTTTCAGAGGGGTGCTCACAGGAAATATCTAAAGAGGCCCACTACGGCTGGAGTATAGAAAATCTGAGTAAGAAAAAGGCTTCCGCAGATTACTCCGATATTTTGGCATTCACGCCGGTAAAGTTAAAAGTTAAGTATGGCGAAAAGGCTAAAATCGTTTGCGCCGACGACGAAGTCCTAATGAAAAAAAATCTATTAGCTTTTTCTGATTTAAGAGCTTTTAGCGGATTTTATACCCGCCTGAAACAATTTAAGGACACCGACAAAGCGAGTTACAAACGCTACGAAGCGGCACTTTTCGATAAAGAAAAAGAAAAGATCGGTAAAGTCGATGCGTTAAAATTTGCGCGCGAAAAAGCCTTAAATGCACTTGCTGAAATTGAAAACTACATTGAAAATAGAAATAAAAAATTCGTGGAAGGCGTTAAAAAAACGCTTTCAGAAAATCCCGTTCTCATTGTTGGTGGGTTGCATGCAAAAGGGTTAGTTACACTTTTTGAAAAAGAGAATATCAAGTTCTCAGTTATCGTGCCCGAAGGATACAATGAAGCCGATGAAAAGTTGTTGGAGTCTTTGAAACTAGGATTGCAAAGGTAGCTGACTTAGGTCTGGCAAATTGTTATACAGGCACTAAATCTATAATCACCTGCATCACCGCAAGACACATAAAAATACCATTAAAATCAATATGTTATCCATATGAAACAGTCCCCTAAATCGGCACCTCATTTGCTTTTATAAAAGTAAATTACGAGGGCATTCATGAATCAAAGAAAGACACTCAAAAAATACTCATGGTTGATTAGTTTGTTAGTCATTGGATTCGTAAGTTCTTGGTTTATGGAGAACCGTTACCAAGGTTTATCAGAAGACACCTCAAGCGAAAACACCTTCTACACCGATAACTCCTACCAACAAGACGATAGCGCGGATTTAGAATCAAAAAAGCCACCTCAGAACCAAGCTCGTAATGTTCCCCTTTCAAAAGCAGATAAATCAAATGAGGACAGCAAAAAGGAAAAGAAGATCATCTTAAATGACCCCAAAATGGCCGAAGCTTGGGGCATTAAGAAAACTGCTGTCGAAGCGGCTTGGAAAATTTCAATTGGATCAAAAGACATTACAGTTGCAATTATCGATACCGGGATTGATATCAACCACAAAGACTTGTCAAATAATTTATGGGTCAATTCGGGCGAAGTTGGTCTGGATGCTAAAAACAAAGATAAGGCAACGAATGGAATCGATGACGACGGCAATGGATTCATCGACGATGTCCATGGCTGGAATTTTGTTTCTAACAACAACGATTTAAAAGATAACCACGGTCACGGCACTCATATCGGGGGAATCGTTGGTGCGGAAGCTGGAAACGGCTTTGGAGTTGCGGGAGTCGCTCCCAAAGTAAGTATTATGGCAATCAAATATTATGATCCGACAGTACCTAATGCCAACAATTTATCAAATACAATTCGTGCCATTCGCTACGCAACAAAAATGGGGGCAAAGATCATCAATTACTCCGGAGGCGGATTAGAATATTCGGCTGAAGAATATGAGGCTATCAAAGCTGCTAAAGAAAAAGGAATTTTATTTGTCGCTGCAGCTGGAAATGAGCGCTCAAATTCCGACAAAAATCATTATTATCCAGCGGACTATCCATTATCAAATATTATTTCGGTGACTGCTGCTAACGAAACAAACAATGTTTTACCAAGTAGCAACTATGGTCAGTCCACCGTCGATATTCAAGCTCCTGGTAGCAACATTTATTCGACTCTTCCTGGGAATGTTTTCGGCAATATGACCGGCACATCGCAAGCCACGGCGTTTGCCACGGGTGTTGCTGTTTTAGTGTGGGCTCACTACAAGGAATTTGATGCCGAGCAAATTAAAAAATACATCCTTAAAACCGGTGATGATGTTCCGGAAAGCCAACGCAACAAAACTCGCTATGCAAAACAATTAAATTCTTACAAAGCACTTGCGATGCTCGACGCGAACCAAGTTCTCACAGGATTTGCGCCGAAAAATACGGACACCATCGCTCATGGCACCTACGCCATTTCCGAAGGCCACAAAGAAATTAAATTTAATGGGAGTGGTATGGTCTCACAAACCGCCGTCACCGAAGAGAACTCTGAGGAAGATCCTACCGATAAAGTCATTAGCTTCCAAAAAGACCTTAATCAGGTTTTACGACAAGCGCTGCGCAATACTGCGGGACAAACGCAAAATAAACCCTAAAACTCTGGCCAAAAAATCTTCATTGTCTAGCAAAGATTGATTGGCAATCTCAGTCAGGTCATCTACACGATTGCGCATTTTTAACGCAATTTCATCATTAGGAACTGCGGAAAGTAAACGGCCGTAGTGATGAGAAGCTTTTGACAACTCTTTGTGAGTGTAACACCTCCTCACAAACTCATCATGTTTACGTAAATTCTCGTAGTCCAAGATGACTTCTTCCCAGAGCTTATTTAATTCCGTTTCCACTTGCCACTCCTTATTTTTGACTGCGACTCACGCTTGAGACCAGAATCGAAAAATGTTACGCTTCCCCCGATGAAGACATACCTGCAGAAACACTCTCGCGCCATTTTAACAGGAATCCTTGTCGGCACAAGTTTTATTCCCTTTTATCCATGGGCAATTTATTTTTGTTGGATTCCAATTTGGCGAGAATGGGTTGATAATCCAAAAGCAAAAAACGTTTTTTGGCAAGGCTGGGTGGCACAATTTGTTTTAACGTTGATTGGATTTCATTGGGTTAGTCACGTCGCGAGCGAGTTTGGGCATTTGCCACTCCCCGTTGCGATTCTCGTATTGCTGGCCTTTGCCAGCTTTGCCAATCTTCAAGTCCCTCTAGCGGGATTATTTTGGTCGTATTTTCAAAGGAAGTACCATTTTAGCCGCGAACAAAACTTTATATTGCTGGCTTTAGTTCTCATTGTCTTTGAATATTTCTTCCCAATGATTTTCCCGTGGAACATGGGATACACCTGGCTTTATGCTGGCTGGCCTTCGTACCACTGGGCAGATTTTTTTGGGTTCCAAGGACTCAGCGCAATTACTATATTAATCAACCTCATTGTAGTCATCGGGATTGAGCGGGCGCGAAATAAAATCACCGTTCGTCCGGTTGTCATAAGCTTGGCGCTTCTTCTTCTAGGACTTAACGTCGGTGGCGCTCTTCGCAATCAGCGTTGGGAAAGCACTGATAGTAAAATTTCGTTCTTACAAGTGCAGGCTAACATCGGAAATTTTGAAAAATATGTCGCCGAACGCAAAGGACTTTTTCGTGACTATATTTTAGATCGCTACCTTGAACTTACTCGCAAAGGTTTAGAAGATTTCCCAGATGTTGACGCCATCATTTGGCCCGAAACTGCCATCCCTGATCGGCTCGACGATTTTTATAAATTTTCTCCCATTAATGCAAATCTGCGTAAAGCTATCGCGACTTTTAATAAGCCACTAGTTACCGGTGCATATTCTAGCGATCCAAGTAGCCCCCAAGTCTTTAACGCCATGTTTTTCTTTGGTAGGCAAGGCGAGTTAACATCTCCCCCTTATCGAAAAAATATCTTGCTGGCATTTGGTGAATACTTTCCTGGCGCTCAGTGGTTTCCGAAACTAAAAGAACTTGTCCCTGAAATTTCAGACTTTGGCCGAGGTAAAGGGCCCATTGCAACACCCATACTAGATTTTTATGCTGGCCCCCAAATTTGTTATGAGGGTCTATTCCCCGAATACAGCAAGGAAATGATCTCACAAGGAGCGCAGTTTTTCATAAATACTACCAATGACTCTTGGTACGATACGGTTTTTGAGCCCAAACAACACATGTACATGACGTTGGGACGTGCTATCGAATTTCGTCGTCCTCTAGTGCGGGTTACCAACACCGGGATCTCAACGGCAATACTTGCTAACGGAAAAATCCTCGGACAAACTGCCATGAATCAGCCAGTCTATCAGAGAATCGATATTTCTTTTCTTAAGGAGGGCGGTCATACCTTTTTTGAAAGAAACGGCCACTACTATCCAATTTTATTTTTAATTGTCATGTTGGTGTATCTTGTGCACGCAATCACTTTCAAAGAGGTACGCAAGAATGAATTTTAATTCTATCGATTGGAATTTTATTACGACTCGGCTTAGCCAACATGCCTCAAGCGAGATTGCTCGTAATTATTTGGCAAACCTAAGCCCGTACAGCACGATAGAACAGGCGCAGGAATCGCAAACGCATATTCAATTTGCTCAGGGAATGCTTAACAAAGGCGTTCGCCCCCAAATGGGAAGCCTTGATCTATTTGAAAGTTGGTTTCAAAGGCTCGTTAAGGGCGCCGTTTTAAAGACTCTTGAACTTCGAGATGTAAAAAATTTCTGTAATGAAATTCTCTATCTTGGTTCTTCCCTTGAAAACAACGTAAGTCCATGGTCAAAAAAAATTCGCGCTTCACTCATGGATGCTGAACCGGCTCTTTCGGCAATCGACCATTTGATTTCACCCGACGGTGAAATTCGTACCGATGCTAGCGAAGTCCTTTTTACTTTGTTCGCCGAAAAAAAACAAAAAGCTTTACAAATTTCAAACATGCTTGACCAGCTGGTAAAAATGCATCAGATGGAACCGCTCCTTCAAGATCGCTACGTTACCAATCGCGAGGGAAGATGGGTATTACCGATTAAAAGCGGCATGCAACACAGTTTTGATGGAATCATTCACGCGACATCACAAACAAAACAAACCGTGTTTATGGAGCCAAATGAAATCGTTCCACTTAATAACCGCCTAAGAGAAATTGACGATCTTATCGAAACAGAAGTTAATCGCTTGTTGCGCCAACTTTCGGATTACCTCGCGAACTTTAAAAATCAATGGCAAGAATCAAAACAGGCGCTAGTAGACGCAGATATCTGTCTGTCAAAAGCCCAATTATCAATTGAGCTTGAAGCCCATGTTTGTCGTTTTTCGCAAGATAAAATAAGTTTACACAATCTTCGTCACCCTGTCCTGGTATTAAAAAAAGAAAAGGTAATTGCCAATTCTGTCTCGCTCAAAAAAGACCAACGGATACTTCTACTTTCTGGACCCAATGCAGGAGGAAAGACGGTACTTTTAAAATCCATTGGACTTGCCGCCCACATGGCAAGATGTGGGTTACCCATTTGTGCAAGTAGTGATGCTGAAGTTCCATTCTTTAAAAATTTTCATGTGATCGTCGGCGATGCCCAAAATGTAGACCTTCATTTAAGTACCTTCGCCGCACATTTGAACGCGCTCAAGGACGCAAGTACTGCAAAAAGTTTTGATAGTCTTCTTCTTATCGATGAAATTTGCGGGTCGACAGACCCCGAAGAAGGAAGTGCGCTAGCGCGCTCCTTCATTGAAACTTTTGCCGTTAACGAGGTGTTTGCCGTCATTACAAGCCACTTGGGCCCCCTCAAACTCGGTTGGGATAAGGACTCTTCGGTGCTCAACGGTAGTCTTGAGTCTAATATTATCACCGGAGTACCCACCTATAAATTTGTAGCGGGTGTTCCTGGTCAGTCTTTGGCAATTCAAACTGCAAAACGAGTGGGTGTAAATTCTAAACTTATCGAGCGAGCGATAGAGTTATTAAGTCCCCAGTCGCGCCTGCACCGCCAGACTCTTGACGAAGCTCATTTGCTAAAAGAACGCCTCATGCAAACCCAAAAAGAGCTCGATAAGGAACTATCGCAAACGAAGTCTTTAAAAAACAACTATCAAAATATGGTCGATAAATTTAAAGAGGAAAGAAAAAACTGGCTAGAGAAATCTATTAAAAAAGCAGAAAAGAAAATTGATGACCTGATTGCGCAAACCAAAGCCGCACAGGCCTTTGAACGCCATGAAAAGTTGGGACAGCTAAAAAAGGATCTCCCCGAAATTGTGAGTTACTCTGAAGCGCGAGCTAAAGGCTTACCGGTGTCGGTCGAAGAATTTAACGAAAAATTTCCAGCTGGTACAAACGTCTACATTCAGTCTCTCGGAAGAAGCGGCCTTATTCAGAGCTCTCCGAATGCCAGCGGTGAGGTTTCTGTATTATCGCAGTCCATGCGCCTAAATGTGCACTGGAAACACATTTCGCTGCCACTGCAACAAAAAACGGCGCTTGTTACTTCTAAGTCTTTTACCCCTAGCTACCTTATGGATAGCGAGCCAATACTGGATTTACGAGGAAAACGCGTTGACGAAGCAATCCAAGAACTTGAAGTCTCGCTTGATGAAGCGATACTCAAACAAACTCCGCGCTTAAAGATTATCCACGGACACGGCACAGAAGCTCTAAAAAGAGCCATCCGCACCCATCTCTCGAGATCTCCACAAATTAAGGCATGGAAGGCCGGTGTTACTGAAGGCGGTGGTGACGGTGTTACCTGGGTTGAATTCCTTTGAAAAAAATATATTTTGTTGACCTTTTTTGTCACTTAGGGAAGCTCAAATACCTTAAAACGAGAAAATTTTACGGCATGGGAGTTGCTCTGGAAACCAGTGCTTCGCAAATCATAAAAAGAAGGAACCGTGGCCCGTAATCTGATTTTACTTCTTTATCTAATCACATTGAATATTCAACCAGCGCTTGCGGCTTCGACCTGCGCAAACCTTTTTGGTGCTTCAACAAACTCGCAAAAAAACTCATGGTTAGATGACTTAAATCAGTCCAAAGCCGAAGAACTGCGCGAAACGATTCGCGAATTTAATGCCGATGATGAAGAAGTCGCACTGACTCCTAGACTGAAAATCCCAACCGTTATTATTGGCATTGAAGACGCAACAAAAAAACAAACGTTACCCGCAAATGTAAAGCCAGTAAAAATTTTTTCGAAATATGACCTTTCAGTTGTTGGCGGCGGAATGTCAGGGGTTACCGCCGCCCTCACATCAGTTTATCAAAAGTTAAAAACTGTTTTGTTTGATAAGAAATCTAAATTGGGTGGCCTCGCTCAGGGTAATATTCGCGCTGGCATTGAGTCTGATGTTGGCACGGCGTATTTTTCTCCTCTCATTCCCGAACAAGAACCCATTTATAAATTGTTGGGCCTTCATCGTTGGGAAAAAGAACTCGCTATTTATGACCCTATTGACTCCATTGATTTTCCAAAAGGTGTTAAAGGTAAAAATGGCCAAGAGCTTGGTAAAGTCGAAGATCCTTGGGAACCACATGCCATTGAACACGAATTAACAGCAGAGTGGGCTCTTGTGAGATGGGCGCATTTCAAACTTAATGACCTTGGTGAAATTCCAAACCAGCCTATTGAGAACTCGAAAACAAAGTATGACAAAATGACTTATGAAGAGTTTTTGTTATCAACACCACGGATGTTACGCGAATGGATTGCGAAGAATCCAAAAGATAAAGAAGCTAAGAAAATCTGGGCACGCCTAAAAAGGGAAATGGCTGCCGGTCTCATTGATCCAACGATCACCGAGACCCATAAAGGAATCGTGGACCGGGTGATTCGCTACTATCTCATTAACTACTGCCACTCCGCACTTGGTGGAATGCCAGACAAGATAAATGCCGCCGCTGCTCTCAACTTTGTGTATTCAGAAATGATCACCCGTTATACCACTCCAATTGGCACAAACGAAGTTATCAGGCGGGCGGAGTTTTTGATGAACTTCAAAAAGGATCTTGCGACTTTGAATAAAGATTCTTACGTCGAATCTATGGAAGAAATTAGTGATGGGGTTCGTACAACTTACGTGAAGGACGGGGTAAGATATCAGGTGGATTCTAAAGAAGCGGTATTTGCGCTTCCATTGAACTTAGCTCCAAAAGTCATTAAAAATTTCGATAAAATTGCCCCTGAACACAATCGTATTATTCAACAGTATGTCGACAACCAACAAACTACCGACTATGTGGTCTCTATTATCTACCTTAAAGGCGAACCTTCAGTTGTAAAACAGGCCTACGATGATTGGATTGGAAGACACGAATTTAACACAGAACTTCCCACTGACGTAATTTCCACTCAATGGATGAAAAAGAAAGGTTTTAAAGAAATTGGCCAAGGCCCCGACAAAGTCTCGGCACTTTCTCTTTATCACCCGGTCGGTCCTTCGCGTAAACATACCCGCGAAGAGATGTTACATCTCATAGAAAAAGACATTCAATTTATTAAAGACCGCTACGATGCTGGTCTTGTCGCCAAAGGGGAAAAACCTCTTGACGTCCGTTTTGCAGAAGTTAACTTTTGGCCGAACTCAATTCTTATTCCCCGGGTGAATCACTTTGAAAACGCTGAAATCTTATCTAAACCTGTAGGAAAATATATTCGCTTTGCAATCTCGGGCTGGATGGGTACTCCCTCGCATGAAGAGGCGCAATATCGTGGCTGGCGCGCAGCGCTGGAAGCTTCTGAATCTATAAAGTCTCGCGGAAAAAACTTTTACGCTGACATTGAGGAAAAGTAATAGCGTGGGCGCGACTCACTCTCGAGATTCACTCTAATTCACAAACCGCACACCGGTCTCTTGCCGATACTTGTGATGGTTGTGTTTCAAAACCTGCTTTTTTACTGCCAACGGCATTAGATCCCTCTTTTTGACACTAAATTTACCAACCACGATCCCTCGGAAACATTTTATGAATGCTTTCTCAAAGACGCTTTACACAAACAAATACACTGTCAAATTATTTTTTTAAAAGTTCGCAATTACTTTTCAAGATATCTGCAGTTCCATTACTCTTATAACCCTACTCAACGAGCCAACGAAATTCATACGTACCACGAATGACTTCCGCGTGGCAGTAATACTGAACCATTGACAACAAATTAAAGAAAGACCCCGAACCCCGTATACTTCTTTGACAGTTGTATTCATTTTCGAGCCGAATCTCATTTTGAGACTAAATTCAATTTTTAACTCTCATAAATTACTCCCTGCCTGGCATTTTGCTTGCTCACTTATAAAATTAAGATTTTAAAATGGGGGAAACATGAAGACACTAAAAATAATAATCCTAATGCTAATTGCCGCAATTAACTTTGCTTGCGGTTCAAGTAAAACTGTCGATTTCAACACAGATCCAAGCACGCAAGCTAAAAATCTCGCATATTGTACTTCAATTACCACACCCAATATAAACGCCCGCGTGCAAGCCCAGACCGCTGATTCGATCGAAATTTATTTTGATGCTAATTTAGGAAATGTATTGGGTTCAAATATTTTAAAATTTTATAAGTGGTATGTGCGCCCTGATAACACAGTCTATATAAATCCTACTCCGGTGAAAGTCATTATCCGCGATTTACAAACAGGTGAAATTGTCACTGGCCAATGGCCAGAGGTAAGCCAAGCTATGGTAAACGAGTACCTTAAAACCCACGGCATAACTGATAAATTCAGTTTACAACAGTTCATGACGAATAAAGTTGTGGTCTTAAGCGGAGTTGAAATGGAATACGATGCACTTCGCCTTGTCATCCAAAACGGTACAAATCAAGTTTTCTCAGTCAACACTTTGATTCCCGCGTTTGCCGCTGACCCCAATGTTTATGCGGCATCTCACTCAGAAATTCTCAGTGCTCTACATCCAAATGCAGCGATAGCAGATCAAGGTTGGTCGAATCAAGTCTACCAACAACGTACAATGAGTTTTTGTTTTTAATATAAATCTAGTTCCCCCGCTCCCGAGGATCGCCCCTCCCCCCCAATGATCCTCGGGGGCCCCCTAAACTGCCAAATGATGGCATCGGCTGAAAAACTTTCCTAAAACCTTCAATTTTCTAAGCAATAGCGACCCTCCGTTGGCTTAAGGCTTGCTTAAATTACACCTGACCTAACTTTAAAGGCGGACCGCTTTATGAGAGTCATACTTGTTTTTTTTGCTTTAGTTTGCGTTAGCACCTCACATAGTAAACCTAGCGATTCCGTTGATGTCAAAGATGTTGTGGTTGATAAAAATGGGGTCGCCTATATTCTGGATAAAGAAGCAAAACTTGTTCACCGCTACGACTCTATCCTAGGTACCTATCTTGCTCCGATGTCTCTAAAAATTAATGCGACCACGATCGCCTACTCTAAAAATCATGAAAGAATTTACCTCGACGATGGCAACGGACGAGTTTATTTTGTTGAGACAAATAATTTTTCACAAGAAGTTCTTTTTGTTGAAACAAAATCTCCTCTTCTTGCCATGGTCGTAGTCAATGAATATCTTTACTTGGTGCCACATGTAGGTACATGGGTGACTGCCTATCTTTACTCGAAAGACGGTAAAATAGTTTCTGCACAAGACTGGACATATGGCGGCGAAGGCTATCAGACTGATGGCAAAGCCACGTACTTTACCTCAATCGGAGTATCTCCACCCGATATTTATAAACAAGAAATTACTTCTGGTAAACTACAACACCAGAAGGACACCCCATTTCACGGAGGCCCCACCTTCTTAAAACTTGTGGGTCCGGATTATAATTATCAGATGGCCCGCCCTGTTGCCGCAAATTCTTCTGTCTTAGTGCTTTCCGACGGCCATTTACTTAATGTCGCGACCATGGACATTCAGAAAAAACTAAACCACGGCATCACAAGTGCCCTTTTTCTGGAAAGCTCAAAGCTTGTCGCAGTTACAAATGAGAAAAATTTGGTTCTCAGATTTTTTGATAATTTTGTAGAAACCAAAAACTTTTCCTTGCCAGGAAATAATGCGGCAATCATAGGTGAAGGTTCAAAGGCACTCCTCGTGTACGAATATAAGGATTCTATTGGCGTGGAAAGACTAGAAGACATTTTTAGTGGGAAAGTAACCCTCTAACCGACCTGTACTATGCTGCTGCCTGCAGTTTTCTGGGATCCGACTGGCCCATATTCTGCAACTAGCCCTCTATATGAAAACAAATATCAAAATAATTAGACTTGGTGTGTTTACTGTTTTTACATCACTGCCATATTTGGGCGTTGCCGGCTCTATGGACTGTAGCCGTCTCTTTTCTCCACCTAAACCAGAAATGAAAATTATCACTAACCCGAAAGCATCCGATTACTCGCGCTCTAAGAAATATGCAGTTCAGACAGTTTACATTCCAGAGACCGAAGGAGACTTGCAAAGCATTCTTCGACAAACAAATCTCCCCATTAGTATCAAAGGCGGAGGGTTTAGTATGGGGGGGCAGACGATTGCCGAAAAAGGAATTGTCATTGATATGTCAAAATTAAATCGCATAACGAAATATGACCCCCAACAAAAAGTAATATCAGTTCAGGGCGGGGCAACTTGGCGCCAAATTCAAGAAACTATTGATAAAGATAATCTGGCAATAAAAGTCATGCAGTCCTACAACAACTTTTCGGTTGCAGGCTCGCTAGGTGTAAATGTACACGGCCGTTACGTCGGTTACAGGCCCATAATTTCGACCGTAAAAGAAATCCGAATTATGCTTTCTAGCGGCGAAATCAAAACTGCAAATCGCAGCGAAAATAGCGATTTGTTCTTTGGCGCAATCGGCGGGTATGGCGCTCTAGGAATTATATTAGAGGCAACGCTCGACCTATCTCCTAACCGTAAAATCGAACGCTTTGTTCGCGAATTCAAGGGCAGTTCTTTGGCACAGACGACACGCGAGTACCTAGAGCATTTTACCAAAGACGTAGAAAACAATCCTGGTGCGGTTATGACAAATGCAGATCTCTATCCTCCCAAGTACAATACTATCCGCAGCAGTACATATGTCGACAGCCATAAACCACTAACAATTGACGAAAGAATTCAGCCGAGAATAACATCGTCGAGATTTGTAAGCGAACTGATGGCCTCAATGGAGCAACTTTACAATAAAGTAAAACTATTTCGCGCTGCCGTTCACGCGCCTCACGAACTTAGCGAAGAAAAGGTTGTGTTGCAAAACTGGGAGGCAAGCTACGACGCCAACGGGCTTATGTCCCTTAACGACAAATACCCCATTTTGCGAACGCTTTTTCCGTTCTCTAATCGCAAAAGTTTACTACAAGAATATTTTATTCCCAGAGACCAACTTCCCACCTTCATCGAAAAAATGAAAAGTATATTTCAAGAGTTCGATGTGAATGTGACAAATGTTTCCATTAGGCACGTCCCCAAAAATACGGAATCCGTGTTATCTTGGTCTAAAGAGGAGGGGTTTGCACTCGTAATTTATTATACACAGACTTATGGTTTTAGACCCAACAAACACTTGGCTAAGGCAAAACTTTGGACGCAAAAAATGTTAAATGAAGTCATAAATAGTGGCGGCACATTCTATCTGCCATATCAGGTCTATGCCTCAAGAGAACAATTTGAAAAAGCTTACCCTCGTCATAAGGAATTCTATAGTCTCAAGAGAAAATTTGATCCCCAAGGTCGATTTACAAATAACATGTGGCAAGCTTATGGCGAGCAAATCCCAACTCAGTATTATACTGAAGTTATGAACAGCCCCGCCAATCGTCAGAAACTAAAAGATTTTTTTGCACACATCTTTAACGTTCGCGAACCCGATCAATTTATATCTGCCATTGATAAAGCACTTACAAATCTAAAAAGTCGGAACCAGACCCCCATCGATCAAAACATCTACGAAGAACTTGCAAAAGTACTGCCTGAAACAGCTCCTGGTGTTTTTCAAACCGCGGCAAAAACAATTTCGTCTCTAAAAACGCAACAAAATGAAATGGCCAATGAAACACTTGAACTTATGAAAGGTGATGTTGGCAATATCGATGGATACGTCGAAATAGGTACCAAAGGCAGATACGTACAATATCTTAAGAACCTTTTAGGCCTTAAAGGTATAGCCTATGTTGTCACCGACGCAAAACCCAGTTTGTTCTCTGTACCTGATATTCTAGAGCGTACGGGCGGTTATGGCGCAACCGATTATAGAAGTTATTTACCTGCCCTGTTGCGCGCCAAGTTTGTAAATATGAATAATTACGACATGATTTCGCAAGCTCAGATTCCAAATGAAAGTGTTGATCTGGTCACGATGTATATTGGACTTCACCACATTCCATTAGAAAAACTGCGTACCTTTGTCAGTTCGATCTATAGAATCCTCCGCCCAGGAGGGAAATTTATTTTACGTGATCACGATGCTACCAGCGACATGCAACCCATCGTACACTTGGCTCACAGTACGTACAACGCGGGTCTCGGAATTCCGTTTGCAGAAGAAAAAATTGAGGTCCGTAATTTTCAACCCGTCGCTTATTGGAAAAATTTACTAAAGGATTCTGGCCTGGTTGATTTGAATCGAACTGTTCTCCAAGAGGGCGACCCGACCCTTAATACCCTTATGATTTTTGAAAAACCAAAAGATGGTAAAGCTAAAAAGGATATTGCTGATCCTGAAACATTGTCTTCTATGCCTAATTACCACCGGGCGCAATCGCAAACATATATGACACAGCCCGAGTGGTTCCTTGTCGATATCTTTACTGAGTTTGCGGCATTCATGAAACACACCCCTTGGTATGAATTTCCCTTTCAAAAGTTCATTGATCTTTATGATAACGTCTATAAAACTCATCGAAACTTCGCGCTGAATGAAGGCATTGTGGATAAAACAGCTTTCGAAGAATACGATCAGATGGATCATCAGTTATTTATTGGAATTAAAATTTTATTTAAAGCCATGGCATTCGCCGCTAACCAAGTTAAAAGCGGCCTGAGAGATCAAACGGTTGATCTCCATACCCATTTCATAGCCGACATAGATACTAAGAGTCTCGCAGAGCTTCCTGAAGGCCTCGTTGAAGAAGTGAAAGAGCTCCAAGACAACCTCAAACACATTCAGACTGAACGCTACATGCCATTCACCGAAGCGATAATTCAAATGGCCAAAAAAGGAGCTACGATTCGGGAGGTTGCCGGTAACAAATTTATTACCGTCTTAGTTTCATCCGCTGAGCAAAGTCCCCCAAAAATTCAAAATATCACTATAAGTTCTATTATGTCTTACCAGTATCCAACGGCGAGTTTTCAAAAAGGCACAAAACGGTACTTTCATAGTCTGAGATTGCCGGTATCTCAGTTAACAAAATTTGTAAACGCCGTAGATGGCACGCAAAACCAGATCTTACGGATTCATGACTTCTAACTTTTAATGCCTCTAGTGGCTCGACTCCTGCACCACTTCTTCGGCCGTCATGTTTTCACCGTGGCGGTAGCGTTCCACTAAGCTCTTGTCGTTGGTTGGGAACGAAAACAAGAGCATATGGCTTTCTGTGGATGGATCTTCTTGAGTGACAGCGATGTAATACATTTCGCCTTCTTCATTTTCTATACCCTCGGTGGGGCGAAACTCTTTTATGAAATTTACCAAAATAATTCCATAAGCATCTCGGCTTCGCCATATTTCATCAGGCTCTTCAATGGTTTCTTCGCGTAAATCAAAAAATTCAGGAAAGTCTTCTTCTTTAAAGTCACTCTCAGAACGTACCTTGATCATCGCTTGATAAAGCCCCTCTGCTAGCGGCTCTCGTTCACTTAAGGCATCACCTTCGCTTGCACCTATTGCCGTATCTCTTTTTGAACGGTCGTAAACAATTTCCCCATTGCGATATTTCTGAACTAAATCCTCATCGCGCGTGGGAAAATGTAAATAAACAAAACTCGGAGTTTCATTTGTGACGTAAACTTGTGCAACATAGAAAAGTTTTTCTGCTGACTTTTTCTCGTCGAATGAACCAATAAAATTATTTACTTCTTTGCCTTCCAAACTCTTTGGATCGCGCCAAATCTCTTGAGGATCGGCTAAAAGTTTTGGCAGATATTTTTCAAAACGGGTGTAATCATCAACCGCAATATCTGTGTCTTTTTTCTGTGCAAAGAATTTTTTTTCTAACGCTTCAATATCTCTAGAAAAGTGATTAAAGAGTTCTTCTTCGTCAGCAAAAACAAGTCCGAGAGCCGCATCGATAACAATTTTACCGGCACCTTCTTTTTTATTCTCTTTAACCTTTTTTATTTTCTTTGCCACTGGATTCTATTTTCTAACGGCCTCACCTTTTTCACAATGCTAGCCGTAGGAAGGTCCTGACCAACTACGTCAAGCGTATGAGAATTTGTCTTGAAACTCGCTCGCTAAACTTCGACAATATTTGTATAGCCTCTCAAAGTGCCACAGCTATTAAAGGAGTGATAGCTTGCAGGATTCAAAACTGCTTTACATAGAACCTAAGCAACTGGAACAACTTGAGTATCTTCTTAATCAGTCTGCACAGGGCGTGAACCTGTTATTTGATAACAGGTCCGTTGCCAAAATCATGTCAACACCAACCGAAAAGCTAGACTTTTTTACTTTTGATAACATCACGAAGGTCCAATCCCTCTTTTCGAAATTTGTGCAGAAAAATACACTGATGGAAAAGAAACTTTTCATCGAGAGTTTAGATGCCAATCACTTCGATTTATTGGTGCGCGCATATTTTCAAATTCTTGAAAATGCGATTTTAACGAACAAGCCCCTAAAACATTAAACTAACCAGTTTCTTAGCTTTCAGATTCTTCTTCTACATTTTCGGTCCCATCCTGGGGAAGCTCGTCTGGCGGCTCGGGAATATTTTCCTCATAAATTACGGGATCATTCACCCATTGCGACCCACCAAGCCTTTCTAGGGCGGCAACCTTTTCTTCATCAGAAATTTTTTTATACTTTGCCAAACGACTAACGATCCTCGCCAGGCTCTTACGTGCAAACGGCGTTAAGTTTTTTAAAACAAAACTTTCCCGATAACGTTTTGGATTCGGCAATAAAAATGCCAAAAATGACGCTTCTAAAATATCAAGTTCAATAGGGCTCTTATTAAAATAGTGATTGGCCGCAGCTTTGACCCCAAAAATATTGGGACCAAACTCAATCACATTCAGATATTTTTCTAAAATCTGTCTTTTTGAAAACTTCTTTTCAATTTGAACTGTTAAAATCGCCTCACGTACCTTTCGTAATAGCGATTTTTCACCACTCAAAAAAACATTCTTTGCTAACTGCTGTGTAATCGTTGATCCACCACGCGCATAGTCCAGCTCCGATAAATTCTTTTCAATGGACCCCTTAATCTCAAACCAATCGAAACCATTGTGATCATAAAAAGTGCCATCTTCAGAAACTATAATGGCGTTAATCACGTACGACGAAACTGCGTCAATAACAACGTAGTTAGGAGATGTCGGACACAAGTAATAAGAATGCATTCTCGTTTTGAGGCATCCGCGCAAAGCTTTGACATCTGGAATGGAATTGTACGCCGTAATACCTAGGAGCCCTAAAGAGAGCAAAAAAACAACTATCAAAATGAGCCAACGTGAAAATTTCATGTCAAACTTTTTACCAATCGTCTAAATCTCTGACAACAGTAAAAATGTTAACCATTGATCTCAGGACAGTTTTAGGCTTCGAATTTGGCCTATAATTTGAAAGATGTAAGTTATGGGGGAACTTATGAAAAGTCGTCCAAAAAGTCTCATTGTGATATCGATCGTAAGTATCTTGATGGTCAATTACAACAACTGCGGCAGCAACGTACAATTTTCACCTAAAACCGAGCTCGGGTCGAACCTTCAGGACGGAAATGTTGATCCCGGCTCCCCTGTACCTCCTCCTCCCTCAACTCCCGACGACGACCTTTTGGTCGTTCAAAAAACATGCATGAACTCTACCCCTGTGGTAGAAGAAATTACGATCCGTTATATAAATCCTGAAAATCTGTCATGCGAATTTGGTAAAGGCGATAATCTTCCCGCCAAAGATGGCTATTTTCAAGGCCACATTGACCAGGCTTATAACTTCTCACTTCCCGCGGGCTCAACTCTCTGTGGAATGAACTTTGAGTTTCCAACCCAGGCGATGCGCTACGACGATCATGTTTTATTAACTTTTAATGACATTGTAATTTCTGGAACTTTTGATTTTTCAGCTGATTTTGATAAAAAGTTAGGAATGAACGTCTATTCATGGGCAAAAATTCGTGGTTCAAGCTGGAGCAGTCGCAAACACCTTGAGGGCAATTTCTGTGAAGGCCAAAAAGACGGTAAATCGAGTTGCAGCTGGCCAACAACCGATACTGTAGGATCTATCCAAATGAGTTTTGATGGGTCGGTTTTTCAAAAAATTATGGCCTTAGATACCACGCGCAAAGATCACTCCTTTCACTTAATCACTCTTGGTGATAATGACGCCAACGATTGCGAAATTTCGCCAATTAGTTTTAAAGTGAAAGTTAGTTACGTAAAATAGTAAGTTTCCGGGCTTCAAGTATTATTGTGACAAACGCTGAGAGCAAAATAAGACCTGCACCAGTCCATTGCCAAATATCAAGCCGTTCGCCTAAGAAGATAAATGCAAAAAGGCCTGCAAATGGCGACTCAAGTAAACAAATCAAACTCGCTGCATTGGCCGACAAAACTCGTTGGGCCCGAACTTGGGCCCAAAATCCAAACAGCGTAGATCCAAAAAGTAAAAATATAAATCCGGCGGCACTTTGAGGTGTTAAATTTCCAACGTGGAACGGCTCAGAAAAAAATGCAAATATCAAGGCTAGTCCGCCGGCCCAGAGACACTGAAAATTATTAAAGAAAAAAGGATTTTTTATTGCTTCTGAATAAAGTGAAATACAGACAATATGTAAAGCTCCACAAAGAGCACATAGTACTGTCAAAAAATCTCCTTTGTTCCAATTATTGGCCTGCCATTGACAGATAAGCGCTGTCCCTGCTACTGCAACGAGCACAAGTACAATATGATTCAAATCAATACGTTTACGTAGATAAATAAGTTGCAAGATCGGTACAAAAACCACGTATAACGTCGTAATAAACCCTGCGTTCGTTGCAGTGGTGTACTTTAAACCCCAAGTCTGAAGCACAATAGTAAGAACCAAATAAAGGCCTGGCCAAAAAGAATGCTTACAGGTTTGCTTCCAATTCGAGAAAGCGCCATTTTTAGCAATGTAAAGCATTGCAGGAATCGCGATAACGAATGCGAGGACAAATCGGATACCGCTCATCCATGACGGACTAAAAAGCTCTAACGCCCAACGTGCACCAACAAAACCAAACCCCCAAAACAAGGTGGCAAATATCAGCTCAACTGCGGCACGGGTGACACTCATTTATGAGCTTCGGGTGTTAACTTTAAACTTAAAACGTCCTCTCCCCGTTTTACTTTGACATCAATTTCCTGACCCGGTTTTAAAATACGAAGGAGATCTGCATATTCATTGATATTAGAAACTTTTCTTCCGGCCAATTCTAAAACAATATCATTTGCCCTTATTCCCGCCCTATCAGCTGGTGAGGACGCAACAACGCCACTAAGTTTAACTCCTTTAGTGATATCGGATTGTGTATAATCTGGCATTGTCCCAAGAGTAATACGAAACCCAGCACGCGTAGTAATCCCAGAGCCCCCACTTACCTTCTCATAAGGCAATTTTCGATTTAAACCTGATGTACGCGCGACGATATTTCCAAACACCGATACCGTCTGAGCGATGCCTTTATAATTAATTTTATCAGCGGTATCATTTGGCGTGTGGTAGTCTTTGTGACTACCAGTGAACGCATTCAGTACCGGAACTTTTGCCAAATAAAACTTCAAGACATCGGTAGGTAAATAAGGATCTTCTTGTAAAAAAACCGGTATATCAACAGTTGAAGCAGCAGCCTCAATTACCTCTCTCCAGCCGATACTTGATCCGGCCCCCTGAAGATATAAATTCTCTTTAAGACGGCCAACCATATCTAAATTCAAATACGCTTCAATTCGCGCCTGCAAATTTTCTGTTTTAAATGAACTTACGAAACTTGATGAGCCCAAGAGCCCAAGTTCTTCACCACTCCAGGCTGCAAACACGATATCTTTTTTTGCAAGTCGCCTAAACTCGGAGTTCGTAGTCATAAGACGTGCAATCTCTAGCATGGCTGCGACTCCAGAAGCATTGTCGTCAGCTCCCGTATGCGGTTGCCCCTGCACACTTTTATCTGCCCGCGATGTCGCGGTTTCGCCGTGCCCAAGATGGTCAAGGTGAGCTCCCACCAAAATGTAGTTCGATGAAGGATGCTGTCCTGCCTGCCACCGAGCTACGACATTTCGACCCTCACCCTTTTTATGTTGGAGGTCCACTTCACCTGTAAGTTTTGTGGAAAGTGAGAATGAATTTATTTTTACTTCTTTAACCGCATCGTAAAGATTCTGCATATCCTTTAAATTTAAGCCCTTGGTATTTACCCAACTTTGCGCCACTTCATCACTCACTGTGATTGCCAAAATTCCGGCATCCGATCCCATTTTAGAAAAAGGAATTAGCTCATTTCCGACTCCGGAATTAGGCCCATTGACAAAAATGACCCCTCCGGCACCACGCTCTTTGGCGCGACGAGCTTTTGTCGGTAAATCACTAAACGCCGTCAGCGCCAGTTTTTCTTTTTCTGAAAGACTCTCAGGCATGTACCTGAACACCACGACCCATTTATCTTTAACATCAAGACCTGCATAAGAATCAATAGGTTTTATATCTTCTGTGCCTGGAAACACGATTCCATACCCAGCAAAAATAACGTCGGCAATTTCAAATTTTTCCGAACCTGAAAAAACCATTGGCCGCCAGTCTTTCCCTAAACTCAAGGACATGGCACCTGCTAATATAGTTTTCGGCCCTATCTCAACTCCAGAAGGGTAGCTAAAGGTCGAAAAAAAAGAATTTTTCGCACCTAAAGGCTTTAAACCCAAGGCTTTAAATTGGTCAGCCACGTACCGGGTCGCCAATTCCTCTCCCCGACTTCCAGTTAATCTTCCTTCTAAGCTCGGCGAACTCAAATATTCCACGTGTTTTCTAATCTCAGGAACCGAAGCTGGGGGCGTTGCGACTGCGTTACTAACAGTTGTATTCGTGACAGGGTGTTGTAAACCCAAGGCTTTCCTCGCAGCCTCATCATTCCAGCTCGCGACAAATAATTGGGATGAACCATCCCACGAACGCTGGCTTGACCAAGCAAGCCCTTTGCCATCTGGAGTAAATACAGGAAGACCATCAAACTTTGGAAAATCAGTAACGCGAATTGGCTCACCCTGTCCGTCAGCTCTGACAATCAACAATTCAAAATTTTGATGTCCCAAAATCGTCGATGCAAAAATTATGTAGTCGCGGCTTGGATGATAGTATGGAGCCCATGAAAGCGTATTAAGGTGGGTAATTTGTTTAATGTCCGTACCATCGATATTCATCGTGTAAACTTCAGCACTTTGGCCGTCAGACGAAAATTTACGCCAAATTATTTTTTTTCCATCAGTACTAAAAAATGGTCCGCCATCGTAACCAATATCATTGGTCAACCTTTTCACTTCAGTGCCGTCAGCTTTCATAATATAGAGTTCTGCCAACGCCGAAGGATTTTTACTTTGAACACTTTTTTCGACCTCTGTTAAATTTCCATTGTAGGCGTGACGGTCTGATGAAAATGCAATCCACTGACCATCAGGAGACCAAGACGACTCAGCATCGTAGCCTTTTGTCTTTGTAAGATTTTTGTACCCTGCAGTCTTCAAATCCATTTCATAAATATCGTAGTTTTCATCGAAATCCCAAGAGTAGCCTCGTTGCATTCCCTTTTTTCGAATGTCGATTTCAGCCTGCATTTTTGAGAGAGTTTTAGGGTCTTGATGGGTTGATGAAAACAAAACTTTCTTGCCACTGGGATGGATCCAAGAGCATGTGGTCTTTCCGATACCCGGCGAAATTCTCCTTAAATCTCCGTTCTCCAAATTTTTTAGATAAATTTGGTAAAAGGGATTATTGGGCTCGCGCTCACTTTGAAAAATAATTTGTTTTCCGTCGGCACTAAAGTATCCCTCGCCAGCACGCTTACCATCAAACGTGAGCTGACGAATATTGGTAATAAAGCTCGTATTGACAGCAATACTCGAAGCCGACTTATGGGACGTCGACGAACAACTTAAATTCCATAAAATAGCGGGCGCTAGACCAAATAAAAAGTATTTTTTCATAGTGATAAGACGGTATTGGCTGTCTTATCACATGTCAAGACGAGGAGTTTTAAGGGTAGCCGCCAAATTCTTGCGTCCAATAACTTGGAATGCTCTGGCAAACATTGTTACGGTTACAAACATTACCACCGCCATGAACGCCACCCTGATTTGATGCAAATCTATACAAATCGTTGTTAGTTGCGGTTCCCCCCCGTGCTTTTAAAGGGTTAGCCACCATATCATAGGCGGTTTGTATTTCCAGGAGATGACAGCCATTGCAAGTGTTCCGAATATTATTAGCTACCGCCGAATTATTCCAGTTTGCTGACTTGGCATAAGAGACAGCAACAAAATAGGTATTGAGCAACAAAATTTCAGCAGCAGCACTCGTTCTTCCGTAAGCATAAATATTATGACTTCGACCATCGAGATACATGTTTGGCAATTGAAAATTAAAAGCATGGTTTGGATAGTTTGGATCGAATGAAGAAACGTTTGCCGAAACTGCCCCAAGCATTGTGCCAACATCTTTTGCGCCATCAATATAGAAAGTGACCGTGACAATATCACTAGTGCGAACCGGATCAGCAGCAAAACCCGACAACAGGCCATTCACCGAGCTATATTCGATACCCCCACGAATCGCCAACCCATTATTAGAGGGAGGCGCGCCCCCACTACTGTTTTCTAAACCCCACCACGCAGAAATTTCTTTACATGGGCTATCACTTAGACCTCCAGGACATTGATTGCCACCAGTATGGGAAACGATACCCCTAACTTTGTCCACTAAGGAATTGATGGTCGAACTCGAACCATTGGCAAGTTTTGATTTCATTCTTAAGTAATCGTAAATGGTGACTGGCCCCGGACTATTGGGAAATCCTTCGATGTGGCAAGCTGAACATTTTTGCGTGAATTTAGATTTCACAATTTGACTAAAATAACTTGGGCCAGTTGTTGGGATCGGCGGCAAAGGCCCACCGCCTGAGCCACTATTAGCCGCACCTTTCTGTACCGACCGCATTTCGCTGCAGTTGTTAAAGCCAAATATCATTAAAACCAATAAAAAGGCCGCCAAAATATATTGGACTTTCCCCATAAGAATTCCCTTCCCATAGGACTAATTCTGCAATTTTTGTGACGATTTTTAGAGAATTGGTGCCAAATGACCGTTATGTTTCTAGACAGTGTCTAAATCATCACCAGGAAAAATCTTAAACTGAGAATTCAGGTAATTTTTATAATCTATTGAAAATACGCCCTTAAAGCTCATTCCAAGTATAAAAAATCTTCTTATTTCAAACCCTTGGAGCCCCCACCATTGAAAAGTTATAAGAAGTTTGCTATGAGTTGATGACTAACGCACTTGGGGGAAGGGCTTGGAAAATACATCATCATTTGAAAACTTTGAAACAATAGAAGGCTTGGAGTCGCCCTCGGCGATACCCCAAATGGCAACAAATATGGTGCCTACAGTGGATACCATGAATGAAGTCGAAGAAGACACTGAGTGGTTAAGTGTCGACAATATTTTAACTCTTGATGAGAAGAAATATCCCGTCTTTACACTGGCAAAAAATAAAGCGCGCTTTTTGCGTATGGTAAGTTGGTACCGCCAGAAAGAAGAGTGGATTGATGTCGCTCCACTATCAGGCGCCACAAAACTGTTTAAAACTCAGACGAAAGAGCTTGAAGCCATTCGTGCTAGCAAAATGGATTACGAAATGGAGCTTGAGATGGGAACTTTAACGCCATCACAGCGCTCTTACCGTCGCGACGAATTAAAAATGTGTCGCGTACAGGAAAAAATGGCTGTGCACTTGATTTCTCGTTTACAGGTAAAGATTAAGTCAGGCCGTCGCTAGTCTGTCCAGATAGGTGTTAGAATACTGGTTTTTCTATCTTATTGCCTGAGATGTTTTGTGGATAAGTTGCCTGAGCCTCGTCAAGAGTTAAGAAGGTACTGCCGACGCCTCCGGCAAGAACCAGCATAAACCATCCATTGCCAGGCTCGTCCAATCGACTCCCATTAATATTATTCCGAATAATATTGCCATTTAGGGAGCCTTGTTCCCATGATACATTGCTGTGATACATATCGATTACGACTTCGAATTGTTCCACCATTTTTGAATGTGGGTTGGGATAATACCAATGACCATCGCGAAGGTGATTGTTATCCCAAAAAATATTATTTTCAAATACATTATCTTTCATATTGTCGGGTTCGTAATTCGGTATGTATTGCATAGTTAAACGAATATTGGGTCCACCGTTTCCAGTAATAGTATTACCATAAATATGATTTCGGCTGGTCTTGGTTCCCGGAAAGGTGCGCAATGCTAGGCCTTCACCTTTGTTATCGTATATTTGATTGTACCTAATTATGTTATCCGAAGAGGTTATTAATAAAGCCGTACCGCCACTGGAGCCATGAATTTTATTGCACTGAATGAGTGACTGATTGGCTCCGAAGTTTATTAGTCCGACAGACCAAGGATTGGAAAGATCATTGTAAGAAATTTCGTTGCCTATAGACCCAGGGCCGCCGTTTAACACCATAAGTGGACCATTGGAAAAATTGAATTTATTGCGGGTAATTATGTTTTTCGTATTGGCAGTAGAGTTCATAAGGATACAGGAATAATTCCCATCGTTCGCGCATTTCTTGGCTGGGTCTGAGTCCTGCGCACAAACTTGGGGGTCGGTCGGTGTTGGACCACAGCGACTAAAAACATTATCTTCAATGCGATTTGCATAACTACCATCATAAATGCCAATTCTAGAGGTATCATGAATATTCATATTTCTGACAGAAATATTATTTGATGAACTTAAAATAATAGTGGCGTATGGAAAATAAATGTCCGTCATTTCCAGACCGTCAATGACGATATAAGATTTTGAGGAAATACTAATTCCTCGCTTTGACAACTTGGCAACTTGACCAGGTGCCGATTTAAAAACAATTCGTTCTGATAAAGTTCCTGAGTTTCGTGGAGTTAACTGCTCATCTAAAAAAGATCCCTTAAGGAGGACAAGATCACCCGCCGACGCTAAGTCTCCCGCCTTTTTCAAAGTTCTCCACGCTGAAGCTGCAGTTAATCCGTCACGGGAGTCGTCACCATCTGAACTATCAACGTAAAGAATTCGTTTTGAGCTTGGGTAGATGGGAGCCGTTGTTATGGGACAACTGTCCCATCCTCCTTGCGAATTGGCACCCTGATCCTGAGACGAAAGAGAATTGAAGCCCGAGTCACAGTTTTGAAAAAGGCACTGCACAAGGAAAACCAATGCAAGTGTTAATAAAAATTTCGGAATTGACCTTCCCCGTTTCATGGAATCTGCCAATCTGGGCTAAGGCAAAGCGTAAGAAAAACAAAACGCCAGCCTTCCATATTACCTAAGCCCTTGTCTGTTGCAGCTTCAGCTACTTTCCTTAAGCTCGCAAGTATTTCTAAACTTGGACTTTTACCAATATTAAATGCGGAATATAAAGATTGAATATCGGCATCGGTAATTAATCTTGCTGTCGGAGTCGTAGTAACACCTAAGGCCGTCATTGCACCGGCGTTTAAATAAGAATCAGTTTGCAGAATTTTTTTGCAAGCCCGCTCGACGAAGGCAAAGCGCGCCGGCGTCGTCGGTCCGATCAATGAGCCTTGTGAATCTGAATCAGACGAGCAATCTGGGTATATGCGAATTCCGTGTTGCCCATTTGTCGCGACCGAGAACGTAATTTCTGTTTGATTGCGGTCACAAGGACCGCCGAAATTTCCGATCTCTTTTTCTATGTATTTATCAGTGATTGTGCTAACATTTGTCCCAAACAAACTCTTTAGCTTCCCTGCCACAAATTGCCGACCTGCCAGCCGAAGTTTTGTTCCAGAAGTTTCTAACACGCCACTACCGGAACCGGTATTAATAGGCGGAAATTCCGCGGACTTCCAAATTTCAAGCAAAGCCTTAAACTCCGCGGGAGCTTTGGCGCAGAAATCGACTTTGCAGTGTTTGTTGGCTGACTGAAGCAAAAGTACCGAACTATCGATATTGATGAAATTCATTTTTGTCCTTGCCGAGGCGTAGGCAATACTAACATCACTGCTTGCAATGAATGGGGTCTGAATCGAAGCATGGCAACTTGAGCAGTTTTTGGTCAAGTAAGTATAAGGCGCGCTCTTAAAGGCGTTCAAACCCACATCGGCACTTAAAGAAGAGTTTGACACGCTATCTTTTGGGACGCGAAAGGCAGTACAGTTGTTAAAGCAAACACCTAAAAAAATTAGATTCAGAAAGAGAATCTTTTTCATCCCACATTCCTCGCAAGTTCTACTAGAGGAACTACACCAGAGCCCACTTCTTGAATTAAAGAACCATTATTTTTCATGGGATGTTCTACGCGTAGTAATTCAGCAACTGTTGAGGTCATGTGCCCAATACCCAAATATTGAGTGGCGCCATCAACATTTATCGGCGCGGAAGCTCCCCAAGTACCAGAATAGTTCGCCCCCAACGGAGATTTTCCTCCATCAAACATAGCGTTTCCTAAAACCATGGGTGCTTTGATTATCCCTGAATAAAGCGATGTACATCCTGCTACCCAACCGTGGTCGGAACCAGAACCATCCTTTCTCGGGCAACGACTAAATTCACTTCCAAGTTGAATCACTGTTTCATCAAACAGTCCTGCCTTTAAGTTGTCCTATAAGTTCATAAATACAGGCCGCGATGGCCCGGTAGGTAAAACTATTTACGATAAGACTCAAATATGCCCCACCATAGTGTTCATCAAATCCTAATTCCCCAGAGTTGGTTGACGAGACAACACCATTAGCCGAAAGAACGTTGTCATAGACTAAGCTCTGAGGAGAAACAAATCCAAAGGTAATAGAACTACTATATCCGCTAGTGAGCAAATATTCGGTGACCGCAAAGTTTTCGGCAATTCCATAAAGCGTCGCCTTCTCGCTAATAATTTTTCGTGTGTCGGCACTTGGCCCGAGGCAACTGTCGGAATCTATGGCTGTATAGGGAACAGTGCCGTCGCCCTTTTTGGGTAAGTTGTCAATGGCAACAGAAATATCGTGAATACCGGCAACGGGAGACAAACTAACAGCTCTCACCAATGACATGTACTTATCAAAAAGCGGTTTGTAAACCTCGCCAATATTAGAAACTCCCTTTTGTATTAGTTCTTCCGACTTTGAACGAATCGCAAAAAGATTTTCTGATCCCGGGGCAGCAGATTTTGCGTAAACAGCAAGTTTGTCTAGGGCAGCATCAACAGCGATTTGAAGATTTTTTTTGTTATTGAGAAATGTAGGGCTGATCGCATCGGTGGACTGGTCGAAGGGACTTAAAATTCTGTTAAGTTGAGTTGGAGAAATTGAACCGCCCGACGCCATTCCAATGCCTTTTGCGGACATGTAAGCAAAGCCATTGCCTGCACCTAGACCCACCGCTGGAATTTGTTTTCTTGAAAGATCGGCAACGGCACCATCTAAGCTTGGCGAATCAAGTACAGGGCGAGTCTGCTTAAATAGGTTGTTCGAATGCCCGTCACTTCCCAAATTTACCCCACGAATCATCAACATATTCTGAAGTAAATCAGCCATTGGCGCAGTCCCACCTCCCACCGTAGGAATATTTTGTGTCCACAGGTAAGGCATGTTTAACGTGACACCTGCACGAGAAATAGGGGCGGTAATATAGGCTCCCGTGGTCGAATTCTGAAACCTAGTAATTATATGTGGACTGGGAATAATTGATTCTTGCTTATATGGTATAAGTGGTAGATCAAACACCCAGCGCGGTGGCCCTCCACGGAGGGCTATGAAAACGTAATTTCTTGGCAAAACGCCGGGATTGACGACAGCATCCATTCTGCACGATGAAGACGCCGTCAAGATATAAATTGTATCTCTTTTTGAATCAAATCTTCAAGTGTTCCGGTGGGTTACACCGCTCGCTCATTTTGGCGCATTTTTCCCCTAAATTTCTCATTGTGACTCGCCGATACATATAAATGTGAGTCAATGACTCAAGTTATGAAACACTCTTTAATCCTTAAGGGGGACAAATATGGTGCGTTCAATAGTATACGTTGTCTCTAGCGATAATGACTTTACTGCCAAAACGAAAAGCTGGGTGGAGTCAAACGGCGCTACGGTCAAAGTTTTCACTCCAGAGCAATGGGAAGGATGCTTTATAGATCCTGCTCAGAAGGCTGCTGGTAAAACATTTCCTGTTGGTCATTCGACGGCTTCAGGCAAAGTACTTCAATTCCCGACGACAGTTAGCGGTGACTCTGGAGTTGCACGCATGAATGATCTTGAGTGCAAAGCCATTGAGAACGCCATCACCGTTTACAACGGCAATTTGACCGAGGCTGCAAAAGCCCTTGGAATTGGACGAGCCACATTGTACAGAAAAGTAAAGTTGTACAATCTCGACCCTAGCAAAGCTCGCCGTAAAAAACCAATCGCAGCTTAATATATTCCATGGGCTGACTTGTTAGTCAGCCCAGATCTTATAACGTACCGACAACACCGCTAACTAATCCGCTGGGATAACTAACAACCATGTTTACGAGTCTTTCACCGTTAATGGTGTAGCGTACGAAATCCCTTTCAGTGCGTTTTTTCAACAAATTGTACATTACCTTAAATGTAAATCGATCGGTCATCATTTTGCGACCAAATTCACGAAAAGAATGAGCAAGTTTCTTCTTAGAATTATCATCTAGTGCCACAGCTAACTGACTCATCTCATGTAACTGAACCCGGATTTCACCGAGCACCTGACTTGTGTTTTTTCTAATTTCTCCAAGGCAGTACTCGCGCGCTGCGGATCGCGAGCGAATTTTCTCCGGGTTTAAGTCAGGCCGAGCTGTCAGATATTTCTCTAAATATGGCTCACAATAGTCTTGTCCCTTTGAGTAACTTTTCTTAGAAAACTCATTGATCACTGATTGCATTTCTAAATTTACTTCCGCAAAACTGACGGTGTTATAAAGCTGGGTCGCTAAATTCTGGTCAATGTCTACTATCACTTCGGCATTTACATAACCCAAATCTTTCGGTAAGTGAGTCTCGTCAATATCCAACTCTTCGAGGCCAGTACGAAAGTAGACCATTTCGTTCAGCTTTTCTCGCAAGTCACCTTTTTTTGCCGATTCATCTTGGTAGTTCCATACGTAACGACCATAAAAATCTTGGCTGTCCGCATGAGTCATGTTGACCTGGCCGGTATTTTCAACACCTGTATAAAACATTTGTGTCAAATACTGGTGATCAAACAAAATCCGGCGCTGGTAATTGTCTAAGTAAATACCGTGATAATATCTCGAATCTGTTCGATCCAAAAAGTCCCGCAAATACCCAACTTCAGTTTGTTTTCCGGTCAAGAAATTAAGGTAAATAAAAGGTATACCGAAATACCACGATGTCAGGTAGTCATTCCCGTCAACCTTATCAAGAAAGGTTTTACTTCTGTTATCGGCGACTCGGTCGACGGAACCATTGTTGCCATCTTGAGCTAACATTTGAGCGTCAAAGTAATTACCACTCATCATCTGGTTGTAAGCTTCACGAGCGGCTGGACTTTCGAGATTGAAATAATAAGTTCCTTTGGCTTTCTTTATATCGTTGATCAATACTGGGGAATATGAAAGCAAGGCCCCGGCAATCGATCCGCTCAACGACAAGACGTTAAGATCGGCAACTTCAACAATGACCTCCTTAGGCCCGATTTTTGTTACAATGTGATTAACACTATTTCCTTTTACTAAGGCAGGCCCAGTAGCTATTCCGTAAAAACTCATACCTGCCGCAAGCATAAAATTGCTAACTATATTTTTAGGTGTTTCAAAACTATAAGAATCACCAATACCCCAATCCTTTACGACGGTATCAGGGTCATACTTAATTTGCCGGAATTCGTAACTTGCCTCCGAGGGGTCAGACACCTTTCGATTTAATGTTCGGGCTTTGCTAAACACAACCATTCCACCGGCATAAAAACCAATAGGAAGATACTTGGCTAAAGAAGTTTGCCCCCAGCGCACGGTTGTTTGAATTCCCGGCCCAGCACCTATACCAATTCCATCCTTATATTGAACATTGTAACCGAATTTAGATTTGCCAGCAGACTGAAGAATAATTTTACCCTCAGATGTGGTTTTTACGGTTGCTCTGGAAAATTTGAGGTCGTCGGCACTCAAATTCAGTCCACCAGAATCTGGAGTTAATACATAAGGCGCCTCATTGCGGATCTTTTTCTCAATATCAAAGTGAAAATAAATGAGTGGCTCCAGCCTAGTTAGGATCTTCGTCTTGTTTTTTATTTCCTGTTTTGAGACTCGCGTTTCGGTTTTAGATAAAGTTTTCTCTTCGGTCTTCACGTCCCAGTTGGCCGCAGACCCCTCAAGCGCTTTTTTAAATTCATCACTACAATCCTGCACCCCGGCCTTTTTACAAAGCTCTGCAAAACCGAGCTGAAAATCAGCGTCACTAGAAAATTGTCGGAATACTGGACGCCCTGGGCCCCCAGCCAAGGTGGTAAAACTACTATTCCAGGCCTGGGCCGCAAGTTTCCCTTCTGGGCTGAGATGACTTTTGATTGACGGGCCTATAGGACAAAGCGCCAAATCATATCTATGATCATTAATAATTTGGGTGGTAGTAAAAGGATAGCTTTGATAAATCGTGCTGATACCCGCAGGTCTATTTTGGTTTAATGCATAACGGTTTGGATCCAAGCTGGGTGCCATCTTAAAAAATTTGGCGTCCTGAAAATCTCTCGTTTTGGTTTCAGTTCCAGAATACTCACTTCTAAAAAACTGACGAAACAAAAAACGCATTTCCGCTTTTTCTTCTGACAAGTCAGCACAAGAGCAGTCGCGTGCCGCCATGTCTTTAGCAAAGTCAGGGACCACAACCTCGTACTGCTGAGGAAAGGCATACTGTTGAGTTGATAATGATAAAATTGAAACGAAAGAAAATTTGAGAATTTTTTTCATGACCTACCTACATTCCACATAAATGAAGTGTAATGAATACCATGTATTGACGTATTGCGTCAATGTATTTTTACTATTTTTTAAAGGACTTAAATAGCTCCGTTTGGGTTTGTAACTACTCGGTTTTTACGAATCTTGTTTTACAAGTGTCAAAACTATTGACGCTTTTCCTTATTAAACCCTCTAAAGTTAAACCCCTAGGCACGGCCTTCGCAGTAACTATTCTCAAAAAGGGAGGCATTAAGATGAGCCAAAATAAAGTCGTAAATTTTCCAATTCATAAGGTTAAAAGCAAAGTGATGCCCGACTATTCGTCGTCTCCCCTTAATATAGAACAAAAGCGTATCCTAATTTCGGCCCTGCTAGTTAGTGTGTTTTTGGTAGTAACAATTTTAAACACCTCTGAACCCACACAAAGCCGCTCTATTGCCTCAGTAAGCGAGAGAATGCCGAATTCACTTTCGACCAGTTTTGAAAAATCAGTCATTGCTAAATATACAAATAATTTGGCTCAGCCTGTGGCGCATTTAGGTACCCGCCCCTCAAAAATAGAGGGTCTTGCATTTGGCACATTAAATGGAAGTTATTTAGTTTCCCTCGACTCTGGAAAAATCACTAGGATTAAAGTCGCTGAGCGCTCGACGACAAACTACAATCCGCAAAAAATAAAATCTGCAAATTCATTTTTGGAACAATATAAAAATTTACTAGCAGTGGAATTTAAGTCTGCAAATAAGACTCACGAAAAACTAACTTCTGAAGTAAAGTTAGAAGAATTTGATCTTATCAATAGTGATCAACAGCGGGTGGGTATAGCTACCTTTACTTTTGATAAAGCCGGCTATTTCATTTCGTTACAGATCGAAAAATCACAAAGCGTAGCTGCTAACTAGACCAAATCCCAGTTTCGACTTGGAATTGTCGGGAAACTTTAGTCAATTACCGATATTTCCTTGTGGTACTGAAAGACATTTTCAATTCCAGCATTTTGAGTCCAGGGAATTCCTTAAATGAACGCCGACGCTTCAAAGCCTGGCGCATTCCTTTAGCCGATCCTTTAAGCCGTTGGGCCGCGCTGGTGGTCGACCTTTTCGTAATCTTGGCTCCAACCATTTCACTCTTTCTCTCTTCGGTCAAAAAACAAGTTCTGATTTCGGAATGGCTTGGAAAGGGTTTAGACTTCCAAGTTTACATTTTGATGTATCTCATTTTTGCGATGATGATTGTGGTGCTCTATCAAGGACTCTTTACAGCTTTTTTTGGTGGAACACCGGGAAAATTATTTTTTGGTCTTCGTGTGGTTTCGATTTGGAATGAAGAAAAACCTGGAATGGGAGCGAGTTTACTTCGTGCCGTCTACTGGTGCGTTGGAGCCCTCGGATTCTTCTTACCGCATTTAGCTATTTTTTATCATCGCGAACGACGCCCTATTTATGACCGCCTTGCAGACACCGTTGTCATTGCACAGGAAAAATTTGCCGTGGGTCCTCCTGCCATGGGACTTGGTGGACTTCTCCGGCTGACACTTTCTTTGCTGTATGTGGCGATTTTCATTATGATCTCGCATTCTCTCTACTCCATCTTCGAAGAAAACAGAAAATATCAAACCTCAAGTCTTTTCTGGCAAACTGATGAGTCTGACACCTGCCGAAGCGTGAGCCGTTATTTCCATCAAAAGAATCACCGGGGCCCGAAGATACGCATGGAAAGGGCTTTAAGTTTATTTGCTATCGAGAAAATCGACGACGAATGTCTAGATCGTGAAGCCGACAACGTACTTTGGAATTTTGAGGAAATCACTCCGGCGTATGCTGCCAAAGCCCTTCTTTTTATGGATGAAAAATCGGTTTTCACAAAATATTTAGCAAAAACTTGTCAGGGCAAGTCAGATCCCGATTATTGTTTACTACTCCATGCACTTTACAGTGAAGTTCAAGATAAAACTCGAAATGATCTGGACCGTATTTATTTTAATCTCTCGCGTAGCTCCCATGACGACATAAAAATCTGGTCACTAAAACACTGGTTGCGCACCCATGACTACGTTCAAGCTTTGAATGTTATTGATACCATTAAAGGCGATGGCGAAATTGCTGCTTACATTGCAGAAAGTCGCGCCAAAGCTCTTTGGTCAACAAACCAATTTAATAATGCCAGAATTGCACTTTACACATTTCTCCCCACGGCGCCTTTGGAAGACAGGCTGTATACTAATTCTTGGTTCTGCTATCACGAATCTCTTCAAGGATGTTCAGCCAAACAAGAACGTTCATGCAATGCCTTCATGGACGATCTTGCCAATTTTCAAGTTTCAAATCTTGATCCAGAAATACTAATTCCTGCAATCCGTCGTGCCGAGTGCGAAAAAGGAAATAAAGTTAACTATAGCGATTTTTTAAAAGCCGCAAAAACTTCTACTTTACGTGATTTTTTAGGCGCTCTTCTCGTGAAATCTACGCAAAGCGAGTCATCACGATCCCTTCTGACAGACATTTTGACAAAATCAACTGATCCTATACTCAAATCCGAGGCTTCGTTACGGCTGCTGGAACTTCCGAATAGCCAAAAAAGCGAGGAATTTGTCTTCAAAGAATGGAAAAACAAAAAAGCAAATTACGGTGACCACTGGATCATTGTAGGCCAAAAAGTTTTTGACAATAGTTTTGTCAACCGACGGTACAATCAAGCCTTCGAAACAGGCCAATTGCTTTCAAGAGTTATCGACTCCAACTCTTTCTTAGAAAAATACATTATTTCCGCACATCGCAGCGGTCATTCAAAACAAGCATGGGAAATTGTGGCCAGTCAAAATACAGAAAAAAATATCCGTTCACCGGCAGCTCTGGAAAAAAAAGAGCTTGATGAGATTAAGGACGAGCTCAGGAAGAAGTTCGGTAAATGATTATTCCGTGGCTTAATTTTATTTTATCGCCCCGTCAAGCACCGGTCACTTGGCTACTCCTATTTTTTAATCTCATCGTTTTTACGGTTACTCAAACTCCACGCGATAGCGTCGAACGAGCCCTTAATAAATATTATCGCGACGCGTACTTTCTAAACACACAGGGAGCCATCTACGCAAAATTTATTACCCGCAATCCGGCAAGCTACTCGGAACTAACCCAGGAAAAAGCCCAGCAAGCCCTCACTGGCGACCGTAAGTCCCTTCAAACAATGGCCGGCTATGCCTTACGAGACACTTTCTTTTTAGAATCGGCTCTTACTCTTCCAGTTTCAGGCGACACAGTGGCGATGCAAATATGGCGTAAAAAAATTCAAAAACTTCGCTCATTACAAAAAATTCATCCCGACAAAGAGCTCGCTTTTATTTCAAGCCATCCGACATGGGTACAGTCTTTGACCTATCAGTTTACGCACGGAAACCTTTGGCATTTGATTTCAAATGGAATTTTTTTACTATTTCTGGGAAGCTACTTAGAACCACTTATCGGGAGTGCTGCTTTCTTATTAGCTTTTCTAATTTCGGGAGTCCTTGGCGCCCTTATCTACACTGTCGTTGGCGGAACAACGGCAATCCCAATGATCGGTGCCAGTGGTAGTGTGAGCGGAATGTTTGGTTTATTAGGAACTCATCTCTGGCGACGTCCGATTCGTTTTTTTTATTTTATCATGCCCGCTGATGGTTATTGGGGATTTGTTTACCTCCCGGCATGGATCATTCTTGTTCATAGAATTATTCTCGATATGACCGGATATTTTTCGACCGTAGAAGAAATCGGTTCTTCTGTAGCTTTTACCACTCACCTTGGCGGCCTGTTAGCAGGCATGCTCTTAGCTCTTTTCGTCTTCCGTGGGAGCGAAACCACGACGTAAAGTATTTTCAGCCACCGCTACGGGTTCCATATACTGAAATAAATAATCTACACCACCGGTTTTACTTCCTACTCCTGAAAGCTTTATACCTCCAAAGGGATGTCGTTCAACCATAGCACCCGTAATGGTTCTATTGATATAAAGATTGCCAACTTCCAGCTCGGCCTTCACCTTTTCAATATTTACCGGACTACGTGAATACACGCCACCAGTTAAGCCATACTCTACATCGTTGGCGACGCGAATTGCCTCACCAATGTCTTTCACTTTAATGACCGCAAGTACAGGACCAAAAATTTCTTTTTGCGCCAAATCCGATTGCGGGTCGACGTCGCCAAAAATTGTGGGCGGAACAAAGTAACCATTTTCTGGAACTTTTCCCTCAAACAAAAGCTTGGCCTCAGACTTCGCACGCTCAATCGTGCGCAAGATTCTCTTTTGCGCCTCTTCATCAATAACCGGACCCATAAAATATTTAGGTTCTTCCACCGGTCCCACTAAAAAACTTTTTGCTGCAGCGACCAGGCGATTTACAAAACGTTCATAATTTTCTTCAAGGACAATCGCGCGACTACAGGCCGAACATTTTTGTCCCGCAAAGCCAAATGCCGACTGAACAGTTCCCTGAACCGCTTCATCCAAGTCGGCATCAGAATCAATAATAAGCGCATTCTTTCCACCCATTTCGATAATGCATTTTTTTAGGAACCTCTGACCCGGCCGTAAAACACTTGCCTCTTGCAAAATTTCAAGGCCCACTTGTTTGGACCCTGTAAATGAAATCACCGCCACGTCTTTGTGACGAACCAAGTACGCTCCAACCTCTTCACCGAGTCCTGGCAAAAAATTAACAACGCCTGAGGGAATTCCCACCTCTTTAATTATTCGCATAAGTTCGGCAGCAATGATCGTGCTTTGTTCTGCGGGCTTCATCACGACTGTATTTCCTGTAACAACAGCGGCCGCTACCATTCCCGTTAAGATCGCTAACGGAAAATTCCAGGGAGCAATTACTGCTGCAACTCCCCGAGGACGATAACTGTAAAGACTCAACTCACCGGGAACATTTCCGGCTTTCTTAGGCACTCCAAGCGTTCGCATGTGACGGGCATAATACCGGCAAAAATCAATGGCTTCGTCAACATCTGCATTGGCTTCGTTCCATGGCTTTCCGACTTCAAGAGTTATAAGAGCAGAAAGATTTGATTTGTCCCTCACCATAAGATCGGCAACTTTGTTGATATAATCACAGCGAACTTTAAAATCTGTCTTCTTCCACGTTTCAAAAGCGATTTTCGCCTCGCTCACAGCACTTTCAGCATGCTCCACCTTCGCCAAACACACTTTTCCCAAGATATGGTTGGGGTCTGCAGGGTTCACCGAATTCATAGTTGTATCAGTTGGGACATTTTTCTTACCAATCACCAAAGTATAAGTTTGAGGAGAATTTTTCCGCCACTGATTTAAATTTTTCTGCATTTCACTGCGATCAGAAGCAATTCCAAAGTCAGTTGGCGCTTCGTTATAAAATCTGTCGCCGGTATCGGGAAGATCACTTGAAGCCTGTAAACTTTCGTGCGGATTTTTCAGTAGTGTATGAGTATCAATGTTTTCTGCAAACTTGGAACGCAAAAATGACTCATTAGAAGTGTTTTCTAATAATCTTCTCACCAAATACGCCATTCCCGGGATGAGTTCTCCAATAGGAGCATACTCGCGCACACGTACTCCCATCTTCACCAGTGCCCGTTTAAAACTGTCAGCCATGCCATAAAGCATTTGCACTTCAACCGCACGCAGGTCGACACCAAGTTTTTCAGCACACATAAGTCCCGCCGCCAGAGATCTTATATTGTGTGAGCCAAGTGCTAGATGAACATGGCTGTGATTTTGTAAGAGTAGCATTGTGATTTCTTCGAAATTTGCATCAGATTCTTTTTTATTGGTATAAACTGGGTATGGCCAACGGCGTTGCTCGGCAAAAATAGTTTCAAAATCCCAATACGCACCTTTTACCAATCGAATTGTAAACGGAACCCTTCGTTTTTTTGCAAGACCCACTAACACTTCCGCATCGGCTTTTGAATCGCGCAAATAGGCCTGAACAACCACGCCCCAAAATGGATACGAAGAAAACTCAGGATTCATAATCATCTCGCGAAAAACTTCAAAGGTCAGATTTTTGAGGGCGTAATTTTCCATGTCGAGATTGATAAAAACCTTTCTCTCCATGGCTAATCTAAATATTGGGTATAAGCGCTCAATTAAGACTTTTTTTGATTCTTCCCAAGCCGCGGTATTAATTTGCGAATAAAGTGAGCTCAGTTTTACCGAAACATTTACTTTAGGAATTTCTCCTAAATGATTTGTGTCAATCTGCTCGCTGTTTTCCCATTTTCGAGCGCGATCGCTAAACTCTAATATAAGATCCATATAGCGACGTTGATATTCCAGCGCTTCGTCCTCAGAAAGTGTCGCCTCTCCAAGCAAATCCACTGTCGCGGCGATTTTATTTTTTCGAGCTTTTTCAATGACGCTAAAGGCATCTTTACTGTTTTCGCCAACAATAAACATTTTAGCCATTTCTGTAACATTCTTTTTGACGGCTCCTGCCAATAATGCAGGCGCTAATGACCCAATTCCCAATCCGAAATTAAAAACTGACGGTAGATCTTCTCCTCCCTCGGCAAAATACTCGCGCAAATGGCGAGCAACCTCAGAGCTCGACTTTAGATAAGGAAGAACATCGACAAACCGAAACATTTGGGTTTTGAAAGATTGGTTCTTCATACTCCAATCCATTATTCGGCCGTACCAACGCTCTTTTTTAAAAAGACTTCCTGTGTCTTCCTCCATGTTAGCAAAAATAGCTCGGCCTTTTTCTTCAATTTCGCGCTGAAAATCCCGCATCTCTTGTCCTTAATACTCTCAATTTTTGGATGGAAAACATTATGTCCTTAGTGATTGGGAATTCAACAAGTTTTTATCCGATCTTAATAATGTACTAGGGCCCGCAATCAGGTTGAAAAAATTCAAATAATTACTGATAATTATGGTCATATGAACATTCTGATTGTCGACGATGAAGCTGAATTCCGGTCCCTTGTCACCGAATCATTAACTGATGAAGGTTATAAAGTGCAAGCGGTTACTAGCGGCGAACAGATATTTTCTGACGTGAGTACAATTCCTGAAATCATTTTGCTTGATTTGTCGCTACCCGGAAAATCAGGCTTACAGATTTTAAAAGAATTGAAGGCAAACTCTAATTTTAAGAATGTTCCGGTTATTATGGTAACTGGACACAATGATGATCAAAACGTGGTACAAGCCCTAAATCTCGGCGCAGATGACTATATAACTAAACCGTTTCGATTTAACGTGCTTGACGCCCGGATTAAAGCTGTCTTAAGGCGTGCGAAAGAAAAAATTGCCGATGGTATGCCGACAAATTTGGTTTTCCAGACACTCGCCATCAATACATCCACCCATCAAACTATTTTAAATGGAGTTGAAATAAAATTTACATTAACTGAATTTAAGATACTTGTAGAGCTGGTGCGCCGACAGGGACAGGTTGTGACGAGAGAACAATTGCGCGATCGCGTGCTACAGCAACCTAATTTATCCGATCGAACCCTCGATGTACATATGACAGCTGTGCGCAAAAAGTTGGCAGACCTAGGTAGGTTTGTAGTTACAATTCGAGGTCTTGGCTATCGCCTTTCAACAGAATCCCCGACTTAATTTGAATTCAAAGTATTAATATATAGAGAGAAGGCGGGGGAGTCTTTTCTCTCCCCGGTCCTGATTAAGGTGTGATGTTTGGTAGGAACTTTAGCTCTAGGGACCCACGACTGTGGAAGAGCCGGTCACTGACTAGCTATAGCAAGGGCTGGACCAGAATCTATGTTGCACTTTTGAATTTCAGTTCAAATACATTTGAATTGGCTGAGCAATTAGTATCGTTTCGACACTGATGCCTGGGTCATATCACTTTTGGTATTTTGATGGAGAGTATAACCTAGATTGATAACTATGTTCGAACCAAGACAAATTAAGGGAGTATAGGGTTGTTCATCTGTAAATATATTAGCCAATATTTTTTTATATAATTTCAAATGGTTACTAATTTTATATTTCGCACCGTAGAGACACCTGTCAAAAAGTGATGAATAGTTAAACTCCTAGGCGGCGGTGACTCTTATCGGCACATGATTTTAATTAATAAATTCAAGAGTTTATATAAACGTGCCGATGGGTACTAATAACACCAACAGGCACCCTCCTTGTATTAAGGAAGGTCATGAGGATTGCTACGAGCAAGTTTAGATTAGCATTAGGTTATTCGTTCTCAATCATATTAATGATGACAATGGCAGCGTGTAACTTAAAAATCACGCCAGAAAAAGGCTGTAACTTTGTGATGAATAGCATGCAACAGCGTGTTTCCTGGAATTCAAATCTCCCTATATCAATATACATACATGATTCCGTTCCGTCAGATTATATCCCTGCTGTTACGAACGCCATGAAAACCTGGGAAACCGCACTCGGCAGAAAGCTATTTGAAGTCGTGGGTGTTGTTAGCGGACCCGCTACACCGCAAAAAGACGGCGTGTCGATTATTTATTTTATGAGTAAATGGGAAGAAAGCAAAACTTCGGAACAAGCACGCACCACCATCTATTGGCAGGGAGAACAAATCGTCGAAGGAGATATTCGTATCAATGCAAAAAACTTTACCTTTTCTACAGGTTCAAGTCCCGTTGCTGCCTCTGTTGATTTTGAGAGCCTATTGATTCACGAACTAGGACATCTACTCGGTCTTGCCCACGATAACGAAGCTGGTAGTGTTATGAATGAACGATTGGCTTCAGGGGTTTTGCGCCGCGATATCGGCAATGTCGATTTAGCTTCGGTGAAATGTGAGTATTAGAAAATATTTTAACCTGTTAAGAGTTGAGTATTACTGGCAAATCATCGTTATTAAATTTTTTTGTTTTTAAGTGTTGTTATTGAGATGTGAAATTGGATACTATCTAGAGGTTGATTCGAGGAGAAAATGATTACTTCAGAAAAACTCAACGAAAAATGGAACGAACGCTCTGGGCGTGATGTTGAGGACGAAACATTTTCTTTACCCGAAAATCACGAAGATATTGATGTTGTCAGCCGTTTAGAAGCCAACGTCCGCCGCCTAACCCAAATCAATGCACGCATAAATTATCTCCTCGCGGAAGTTAAAGAGCTGATTGTAAAATAATTAACCCGGAATTGTACCCACTTTTGGAATTATAAGAGTGAGCTTTCCGTCTTCATACCTTTCAATAATTTTCTTCTCTAAAACAGGTACGCTCAACATGAACTCTTCGTTGAAAGTTTGGTAACTATCAGTTTTTAAGCGATGATCATTTTTTTCTGATGTCAAATCTTCTTGAAAGGATCTGTTTCCCGAAATCCGCACTCGGTCTTTTTGAACAACGACATTGACGTCTTTTTTTAGATGCTCCGGAATATCAGCCGTAAGTATAAAACTTCTTTCGGTTTCAGAAATTGCCGTATTCAAATGTTTTACACCGTAAAACGGATCGGTTTCTAAGCCGTTGTATTTATCGAGACGCGTAACAAGCCGGTGACGCTGTTTACTGAGTTCACGGGTTACACTTTCTCGCTGATTTTCTAAAGCCTGCCGACCAAACTCGTCGTTTTTCTTGTAGATCTTGTCAAACTCACTTTTCTGCATTTTTAAATTATTACGATACATGTCACGGTCTTTTTTGGCTTGCTCATTGTATTGATTTTCGCGAATCAAGCGTTCGTGCTCCTGATCGGTTTTCAGTTTCAATAATTCTTGTTCGTGATTTTCACGCAAGACTTCGCGTTTCATATTAAACTCTTCTCGCGATTTTTCGATTTCAGCTTTACCCTTCTCTCTTACCTTGGCTAATTGTTCGCCATATTCGCTTTGAATTTTTTGAGTTTGTTTCAAATACCTGTCACGCTCGTTCACCGCACTGCCCTGATTTTGCATACGTGCTTTTTGAACACGCTCCTTACCAGTTTGATTTTCCTTTTGTAGCTCGCTTTGGTAGCGATCATGGATCGTATTTAGCTCGCGCTCATTGGCACTTTTCACCTGCAACGTACGTTTTTGAGCCTCGTGATTGAAGTTTTCCATTTCACGAGATTGGCGTTCCTTAACTTTTTCCATCGAGTCTTGGTGACGCGAATGTGCCGCACTCATCTCTTTTTCATATTTTTCGCGTAACTCTCGAATATCTTTCTGACTGCGGCCTTTTAGGCTTTCAAGTTTTTCATTCTCAGTTTTACGAGTTCCTTCAAAACTCAATGCCGCCTTTTCTCGAGCTATTTTTTCATTTTCTATCATGCGTTCGCGAGCCTGATTGACGCGTTCAAGGCTTCTTTCTTGATCTCTCACCTGTTGGTCTTGCGCCTTTTTCACTTGCGTATTTATACCCTCTTGATCTTTGCGTAAGCGAGCGTTCACCACAGAGGCCCGTTCATTCATTTTTTCCTGCGAAGACATTAAATCTTCATTGATATTGGCACGCAGCGCCTTTAAGTTTTCGTAGCCCTGGTGCTTCATTTGTCTGGCGGCGTTTTCGTTACTCTCACGTATATGGTTAATACTCGCGGCATTCTCTTCTTCGAGTTTTATTTTGCGCTCACGAAAATCGTCGCGGGTTTTCTGCAAATCAGTCTCGCCCTGCGTGACTATTTCATCGCGCTTTTTTTTGTATTGGCGCTGCAATTCCGCCAAATCATTAGCTTGACTGTAGCTTCCGACTTTATCGGCCATCCTAGCCTCTCAAATTTTAGACTAGCACAGTTTTTAGCGTGTTTGAAGGGCTGGATCAGAAGCATTAGGTGTAACCAGATTTTGGGCTGGGGCTGCCGGGGTTGACATGGTGGATTCAGGCTTGCTGCAAATGGACAGATTGTTTGTGCGCCCGTAACACATCCATGAGGTCACATAAGTTGCCATTTCTCCGCTAGAGAGATGTTTATATTCTGGATATTGGTATTGATCCATATTTGAGATAACCGTGCGCGTTTTTCCATTTGCCGAGTTGATAATCGTCAATTCGTAAGCCCGGTATTCGGCGAAAGTATAAATAGGAAGTAAAAACAGAAAAAATGACAAACGCATAGAAATTTATCGGTCCGTTTACAGCTTTGCTTTATAGTGGGAAAATGAAAATCTCATGAATCCCCTCCGCAAAACTCTAAATTACAGCATTATCGACGGCAGCTTCTACAGTTTGGCAATCGGCCTTGGAGAGTCATATTTTACCGCATTCGCCCTCTCCGCGGGAACAACAGAGACGTATGCCGGGTTAATTTCTGTGGTACCTCTACTCATTGGTTCAATCGGACAAACGCTAGTGCCATACTTTGTTCAGCGCTTAAAAAGCTTTCGCAAGTGGATTTGTATCATGGCACTAATGCAGTGTTTGTCTTTACTCTTACTAGCCAACACCGCCACCCTTTCAAAGGTGTCAGGAACTTTACTATTTTTTACCATTACCTTGTATTGGATGACGAGTATGGCCACAAACCCGGCGTGGAACTCTTGGATGGGAGCATTTGTTCCTAGCGGCATTAGAATTCGATTCTTCGCTCATCGCAGTCGCTTACTACAGCTGTTTACCTTGATTGGAATATTGGTGGCCGGTTATTTCTTACAAAGCACCAGAAACCGAACTGATCTCCTCCCTTTTGCAGTTTTATTTTGTCTCGCGGGGTTTTGCCGGCTCATTTCGACCATTTACTTGTTCCGTTCTTACGAACCCGAGGAAATTGCCCTAAACATTCATACGCTTTCACTGCGCACACAAATAAAACACTTATGTAGTTCTCCGACAGGAAAATTATTTCTATATTTATTGACGCTACATTTTTCGACCAACGTAGCATCGCCCTATTTTGCTCCCTACATGCTCTCTGAGTTAAAATTAAATTATCATCAATTTGCGATTTTAACGGCCTCAGCAATGATCGCAAAATTCCTAAGTTTTCCTTTTTGGGGAAAGCGAGTCGCGCATCATTCAGTGACAAAACTCCTGGCGATCGGAACGATGGGAATCATTATGATCCCCTGGCTCTGGGTTAACTCCACAAACTTTTATTTTTTGATCTTTTTACAAATTTTTGGCGGATTTTTTTGGTCCGCACAGGAACTGGGAACTTTTCTAATATTCTTTGAATACCTAGAGCCTAAAACACGAGCGAGTTTTTTAGCACTTTTTAGTCTCTTAAATAATTGTGGAGTTGTATTAGGATCACTTTTGGGAGGCTTTTGCTTACGCACATTCGGAGAAAACATGCATGGGTATTTGACCGTTTTCATAGTTTCGGGACTCTTGCGCCTTATTCCACTGGCAATGATGCGCGTCTGCCTGAATCTACCGCGTGAAAAAGGCAATACAAATACTATAAATACTAGTTTTTTTCCTCTATTTGATGGTATATTGAGACGCAATTTTTTTTCACCAATAATAAGAAGGAAACATGTCACTACCGATTCGGAACATAGCGATTATCGCACACGTCGACCATGGCAAGACAACGCTAGTTGATCATCTTTTACGACAAAGCGGAACTTTCCGTTCCAATGAACAGGTTGCTGAACGCTTTATGGATTCAATGGATCTTGAGCGCGAACGCGGAATTACGATCGCCGCAAAAAATGCATCGTTCAACTACAAGGACATTAAAGTCAATATCGTAGACACTCCCGGCCACAGTGATTTTGGCGGTGAAGTTGAACGTATTTTAAATATGGTAGACGGCTGCTTATTGTTGGTCGATGCCTCCGAGGGACCACTCCCACAAACCCGCTTTGTTTTAAAAAAAGCGCTGGAGCAAAATTTAAAAGTTATTGTTGTTGTTAACAAAATCGACCGGCCCGATGCGCGTATCAACGAAGTCCTCGATGAAGTTTTTAATTTATTTATTGATCTCGATGCCAGTGAAGAACAATGTTATTTCAAAACTGTTTACACCATTGCTAAAAATGGTTTGGCAGCACTTGATCCCAAAAATATTGACTCAGCGAAGGATCTCACCCCCCTATTTGATGCCATTATCGATTTAGTACCTCCTCCGAAAGTAACAGAGGGCGGACCTCTGCAACTACTGGTTTCTAATATCTCTTATAGTGATTACGTCGGTCGTATGGCTATTGGCCGTATTCAATCGGGAAGAATTAAAGTCAATGATGAAGTTTTAGTGATGCATGAGAAGCACAATTCGAAAGTTAAAGTGAAAGCGCTTTTCTCGTTTAAGGCAAGTTCGCAAATTCAAGTTCCCGAAATGAGTGCTGGCGATATCGCGGTTGTGGCAGGTCTCGAAGATGTTTTCATTGGCGACACAATTACCAACGTTCTTGATCCCAAACCACTTCCGAGAATTAAAGTTGATGAACCAACCGTGGGAATGATTTTTTCTGTAAATGATGGTCCCTTTGCAGGTAAGGAGGGACCGAACGTCACTTCCAGAAAACTTAAAGAACGCTTTGAAAAAGAGATGTTACACAATGTAGCTTTACGCATGGAAGACACTGGTAAAACCGATTCTTGGAAAATTCTTGGCCGTGGTGAACTTCAATTGTCGATTCTTTTAGAAAATATGCGCCGCGAAGGTTACGAAGTTCTCGTGAGTAAACCACAGGCCCTCTATAAAACCGTTGACGGCCAACTTCATGAACCCATGGAAAATGTAGTGGTTGACGTTGAGGATGGTTTTACGGGCGTGGTCACACAAAAACTTGGTTCTCGTCGTGGCGTCATGACTCAGATGATGAGCAAAGGCTCAGGACGAACACGCTTAGAGTTTAAAATTCCTGCACGCGGACTCTTTGGGTATCGCTCTGAATTTATGACTGATACAAAAGGAACAGGGCTCATTAACACAGAGTATGCGGGCTATGAGCCTTATAAAGGCGACATCCCAAGTCGCACAACGGGGGCGATGATTTCTGATCGTTCTGGAAAAGCTACCCCTTATGCGCTTTATCACCTTGAAGAACGCGGTCGACACTTTATTGATGCGGGGACAATGGTGTATGAAGGCATGGTTACCGGGGAACATGCAAAATCTAACGATATTGAAATCAACGTCACGCGCGAAAAAAAATTGACCAATCACCGCGCTTCGGGTTCAGAAGAAGCGATTCGCCTAACAACTGTGAAACCCATGTCGCTTGAGCAAGCAATGGATTGGATCTCTGACCGAGAACTCATTGAGGTCACACCGAAAAGCATTCGTATTCGCTGTCGCACTCTTGACCCGCATGCACGTTTAAAAGAAATGAAAATCGAACGTGCCCGCGACGAAGACTAAAGTGCCTGAGACTTTTTCGAGTCCATGGCGCGTCATTGTATGATTTCGGCAGTCATGGCCAGGTCATCTTTAGGACCGCATATTATTTGTTTGCAGGGGAATTCCAAAATCTTGGCCGCGCACAAACGCGATACATTCTTGAAGGGAATCTATACTTTTTGAAGTCACGCGAATTTTTTCGTCATTGAGTTGGGCCTGAACTTTAATTTTAGAATCACGAATGGCTTTCATGATTTTCGAAGAGCTTTCTTTATCAATACCCTGAAGTAATTTCACAGTTTGCTTGAGCATCATTCCACCGACCGGAGTCGCTTTTTCAAATTTAAGCGCCTTTATATCGATACCCCGCTTGTGGATTTTACTTTGCAGAATATCTTTCATCGCATTGAGTTTATATTCGTCATCAGCGTTAATGGTAATTTCCTTCTTATCCCAATCGATACTGGACTTACTACCGCGAAAATCGTATCGGCCGGCAATTTCTTTTTGGGCCTGATTGATGGCATTGTCCACCTCTTGCATATTGATTTCTGAAATAAAATCAAACGACGGCATAAAATCTCCTTGTGCTTTCTAGGTCACTTCGCTAAAAAATCAGTCAATGACATATCACGACAAAAACCCTGTTTTCAAGCGTGAAATTATTGAGAAAGTCCTTAGTGATTATTTTGCTAATGCGATTAACGACCCCATGATTGGCTACCTCTTCAATGGCAAAGATACGAAACGGCTAATCGCTAAGGAGACTGAACTGACTCTTGGATTTTTTGACCAAGAAACGAGATATACGGGACGTGGTTTACGACAGGTTCATGTGCCACTGAAAATTAAAAAGGGTGAATTTGACCGTCGCCTGGTTTTATTACGGGTGGCGATGGAAAAAAATAATTTACCCGAAAATGCGATTGATGCGTGGCTCAAACATAACGAAATGGCCAGAGAGATTGTGCTTGAAAACTTGGATTGTTAAAGAAGGTAAAGACAAAAGAGTTCGAGGTAAACATCCATGGGTGTTTGCCAATGAATTGCATGCGCCAGAAGGTGTAGTTCCTGGCAGTCTTATTAAATTAAAAGATAGCCACGGTGAATTTTTGGCGTTTGGGTATGGCAACCCCAATTCGAACATTTCTTTTCGAGCGCTGTCATTTTCATCGGATGAAGAAAATTTTGCCGAAAGCAGCTGGCTCTTAGAAAAACTAAAAGTGGCTTGGAAAAAACGATTAAACGCAGGGATGAAATACAGTTACCGGCTATGCTATTCCGAAGCTGACGAACTTCCCGGTTTAATTATTGATTACTACACTCTCTTAGACGGAAGAAATATTTTGTCCTGTCAGATTTTAACTGCCGGAATGAATTCGCTTTTTGAAAAACTAAAAAATATTTTTTCTGAGCTTGTGGATTTAAAAACCACGGCGATCATTTTACGTAACGATTCAAGCGTTCGCAAGCTTGAAGGCTTGCCGGTTGAAAAAGCGTTTGTCCTTTCTTGTCCAGAAGGGTTGAATTTAGAAAGCGCGCCAGTCCTCCTGACAAACCCCTTATTAGGAGAACCCATTGTTTTAAAAGCCGATTTTCTTCACGGCCAAAAAACAGGACTGTTTTTAGACCAATCCTTCAACATCCGTGTCCTCCTAGAACTACTTGAGCGCTCGCTCAATACTCGACCAGCGACCCAATTTCGCATATTGGATCTCTGTTCTTATGTCGGTCAGTGGTCGGCACAAATCACACAGTTCCTGAAATCAAAAGGGCGGGAAGTTGAGGTTACTCTCGTCGATGCGTCGGAAAAATCTTTACGCTTTGCTGGAGAGAATTTAAATAATATCATTTCTTGCGGGCAAAAAAAAATCATTCGTGGCGATGTGCTTCGTGACTTAAAGCCTCTGATTTCACAAAATTATGATATTGTAATTTCAGATCCACCCGCATTTATTAAAAATAAAAAAGAGATTTCTCAAGGCAAGCACGGCTACTTAAAACTCAACACGGAAGCTTTTCGCCTCGTTAAAAAAGATGGTTTCGTTGTTTCTTGTTCATGTTCGGGGCTTTTCAGCGAAGAGGAATTTAACGACACTTTAAAAAAAGCTGCAAAACGTTCAAATCGTGAGATGATTACAATTGCCCGTGGCGGTCATCCGCCCGACCATCCGGTAATTGATAATTTTCCCGAAGGGCGCTACTTAAAAATGGCTGTCCATCGATCTTTGTAACAAAATCTAGTTCCTCAAAGATTTTAAAAAATAATCCGACATCAAAACGGTCAATGACCTTGAATCCCATTGAGGTGTCAGCTAGCAATTCCTTTTTCGCAAACAAATGCCTTAGAATATCAAGCCCACGCAACTCACGGCGGTCAGAGTCGAATTTAAGTCCTTTTATAAAATTAATAATACGCGTGGTAATAAAAAGTGTGTAGAGTTGGTTTCTATTTAAAAAATTTGTCTCGTTTGCCATAGCTGTCAGCCTAGCTCGTACAACGGACTCCGTAGTATTCTTATTCCCCAATTGTAAAGCAATTGGGGAACCAGGAGTGAGATAAAAAGGTGACGCCCCCAATAATACCGGAAGTTTTGCCGCAAAAGCCATTGTCTGAACCATACTTTCAAGTGTTTCAAATGGCAGACCTAATATCTGATAAGAAGTCACTTTGAACCCAAGCTCAAAAGCGGTGTTCACAATTTCAAGATATTGTTCAATTGTATGAGGACGTTTCGTCGACTCCAGAACGGTTTTATCAGAAGAAACAAGTGACAAATTTAATCGCGTAAACCCTGCACGCTTCATTAAACGCAGCAAATTTCTATCTAGACTTAAATAAGAAATTCCGTTCATCGCCACGAGTTCCATTTCCTGATTTGGAAATTCCTTTATTAAATTCTCACACAACTCGGTCATTTCTTTTTTATAGAACGTTAGATTGTCGTCTTCGAAATCAATCACACGAAAGCCCTGTCGATAACGTAAGCGAATTTCTTCTAAAACACTCTTAACATTTCGTCGGCGATAACTAGCTCCAAAAGTATTATGTACCGAACAAAAACTACATCTATGCGGACAACTGCGCGACGTGACCATGAACGTCATGGGCCGCCCCTCGTAAAGATAGTTATCCAGCGAAAAATCAGATAAATCAGGAAATGGAATCTCATCAAGCCGAAAATTTTCGCTGGCAGGAACCAAGCGCTGCTCTGGCGCATTACCACTTTTCAGTTTTGAAATTAAATCACAAAAGCTTTTTTCGCCTTCACCACAAATGACGTAATCAATATAACAAGACGCAAGTAAAGACTCAGGCATGGCATTGGCATGGGATCCTCCCACGACGATAGTAATTGTTTTACCGATCGCTTCACCTGCCTTTTTTGCAAGCGAAGCGACAGACACCACCTCTCTATAATACGGCGAAAACAACGACGATATACCAACAACATCTGGACTTTCTAGGTTAATGAGTTTTTCAATTTTTTCCCAACTCGCTCCGTAATGAAAAAAATTATTAAAACCACAAAATGGACTGCGATCATCGTACTTATAATATTCTTTTAAATAGTTAAGCTCTCGCGGAACTTTTACAGTGTGTCGGCCATGACCGCGATGAAGGTCGAGTATTTTGACTTCCACACCATCAACGTATTTTAATAACGAACTCTTAAGATAAGCGAGTCCAATGGGTTGCAGACGAACGTCGGTATCATAAAAGTCTTGAATGGGTGGCTGAAGAAGCAGAATTTTCATTAGGTTCAATCTAATTTTACCTATGGACTTTTAGCAAGTTAAATTCGGGCTTTTATTGATGTCAACCCCTCTACTATTCTGAAAATACACCGAAAAATCTAAATAGTAGGTAATAGTGTCGTTAGATCAAAAAGCTCAGGAGAGCGAAAAACTTTTAATCTATCCGCTTCCGGATTCAAATCTGGAAAAGCTTAGCGAACGCTTACGTGGTTTCGGTTATAAGTTTATTCAGGCCAATTCTATAGCGGAAGTGAGCAAGGTAAAATCGAGCGACCCGACACGACTCGCAATCATTGAGTTAGATCCGAAACAAGAGAACAAAGACGCCGCTGAATTCACCGCCGCTATACGTAAAATATCTAAAGTCATGAAAATCGTTGGCGTATTTTATGGTCGCCTCAACTATAACCCACAAAACATGCTCAACTTGGGAATTGATTCAATTTATCAAATTCCCTTTGAGGAAGAAATGTTAATTAACTGCATTTTTGAATTTGCGCCAATTGAGCTCGACAACGCCCATCTCACGATCGATTCCCTCTCAAGAGTCAACGTTGTGGAACTAGAATGGTCAGAAGCTTTGCCGTTTGATTTGTTTGTTTGTTTACCGCACAACCGAAAGATTATTCAATACCGTCAAAAAGGTCAGAACCTAGATGAGCGCACTTTAGAGAAATTCCGACAACATAGAGACTATTCAATTTACATTAAGAAAAATGAGCTAGCAACCTACTATAGCTATACCGCCCAAGTTTTATCGCGCCTGAAGAACGATGGCCGCTTGTCAAAAATCGAAAAAGAAAAAAAGTTAAGCAGCGAAATGCAAAAAATTCTCGGCAATCTTTTTAGCCACCCATCTGCCGATGAGCGTGAAGGTCAAGAGATGGTCGAAAACGTGCGTAAAGTTTTGACTCATATTGAAGGCGCAAGTACTCCAGAAAAGGAATATTCTAATGTGTTAATGGAGCTTGCAGCTCAAAACATGACAAACTACACACATTGTCGAAACGTCGCTACTTACTGTGCACTTTTTGGAATGGCTCTTGGTTTTCATGAGCCGGAAATACTTCAAATGGGCGGTTTTTTACACGATGTCGGCATGTCAGATATGGACCTTAAACTTCTTCTTAAACCGTGGAATGAAATGACAGATGCCGAGAAAGAAGTCGTTAAGTCACACACCGCAAATGGTGCAATGACGATTCAATTTAAAAAAATGAAAGTTCCCGAGCGCGTGGTAAAAATGATTACACAGCATCACGAACGCGTGGATGGCTCAGGCTACCCTTTGGGCCTTAAAGGTGATGAGATCGACGTGTTTGCAAAAATCTGTGCTTTCGCTGACGAGTTTGATGAACTTACTAGTATGCGCTTCGGTCACAAAACTTGTACGCCCCTTGAAGCCATGAGGCGCATTGCCGGCCTTGATGGAAACCCACCACTTTCTGTTTATGAAAAAAAGGTTTTTCGACCTCTCGTCGTTTCGTTCCTTGAACAATTTGGCCAAGAAGTTCCTGAGCATCTAAAAGCTCAAGAGGCACCCACTGAGCCCACGCCGTTGGCTGCTCCAGAAATAGGGACAGAAAACTCAGAGCCTCTAAGAACCAAAGAGACCTCTGAGAGATCAGGAAAAGTCAAATTGGTCGAAGAAAAAGTCAAATTTGGCAAAGTCGATACGGCACCTCTTTTTAGGTCAGAAAATAAACCGCTTTTCGATGCTATCAGTGAAGGGAATGTCGACACCGTGCAGAAGGCTTTGAAAAACATCGAGGTCAACAGCCGCGACGACAAAGGCATGACACCGATTATGAATGCAATTCTCAGTGGTAAACGCGACATTGCCAAAATAGTTTTAAAAGCTAACGCCGACGTGAATATTCAAAATCACGAGGGTTCCACACCACTCATGCTAGCAATCGAGTGCGGTAACTTCGAGATGTTTAACCTCTTACTTATTCACGCATTTGAAAACAGTTTTGTCCCCGGCGCGAACCAAGCAAAATCCGGAAAAACTTGGGCTTCAAACGTACTCGACATCAATCTCACCAATAAAAATGGTGAAACTGCGTTGATGGTAGCGGCCCGGTTTGGTAACGATCAAATGTTCGAAGCTCTTATGGATGCTGGCGCAAATTTATATATTAAGAATAGTGGCGGGAGTAGCGTACAAGACGTCGCCAAACAAAATGGTCATGATTCCATTGTTGAAACTATTGTTCGCTATGAAGCATTCATTAATCAAGGTTCAGATGCATTTGGTGAGGAGTCCAAAGAGCCCCCACCAGAAAAACAGTCTGATATCGACGTTAAAATCCGCGACAAGTTGGGGCAAACACATTTGATGAAGTTCTCCGCTTTAGGTAACGCCGAAATGGTAAAAAAATTAATCGCTCTTAACTCAGAAATAGACGCCAAAGACTTTTCAGGGCTTACAGCTCTTTTATTGGCTACCAAAAAAGGTTCCACAAAAGTGGTTCAGCAACTTCTCGACGCCGGAGCAAACCCGAACATTAAAGATGGACACGGTAAAAGCTCTCTTTTACATGCCATCGAAGCTGGAAATGCCGGAGTTATTAAACCGCTAGTACTCGCGGGTTGCAAAATCGATAGCCGTTACTTAGGCGCGACTCCCCTCATGATAGCCGCTTACAGTGGAAATCTTGAGGTGGTCAAAGCCGTTGTCGGTTGCGGCGCAAATGTTACAGAAAAAGACAGTAAAGGAAAAACCGCATCCGACTATGCAAAAACACGAAATCATACGGCAGTCGCCGAGTACCTCGAAGAGCAATCCAAAAACAACAGCGCCGCTTAACTAAACTTAAAAATGCTTCAATTTGAGTACCCGCCTCACCTTGCGACACCATAATCAAGAAGATTTTAGTTCTTACTTAAGTCTTGCAATGGTTTTCCCGAAATTAAATTCATGCATCCACTGCTAACCTCAACTCCGGTACTACTTGTTTTAGTTACAGGCGCCTACTTCGCGGTCATTTTGCCAGCCATTGTCATTAAATTTCATACCCAGCAGAAGGGTCCATCACGCCCGCACGATTTATGGTGGCCGATTTTTATTTTTTGGCCGCTAGGAACTTACATATACGCAATTTTAAATATCCCGCGAAAACTCTACGCCATGAGCGGTTTTGCAGGAATTCTCTGGATATTATTTGCTGTCTCTGTCGGAGTCGCGGCCCTTAGTCATCAACGCAAAGACATGAAACTCCTCCTCACCCAATGTGAAGACCATATAGTGAAAGCCAAATCCCTCTCCAAGGATCAAAAAGCAGATCTCAATGGTAGTGTCATGATCTTAAAAACTGAAGTTAAACGCACGGGTATCTTTGAGTTTGAAAAACAAAAACGCCAGCAGGCGCTCGTCGAATTACTGCTTAAGTACTTACAAAATCATGAGATCACCGCTCAAGAAGCAAAAAACTGGACAGAGCAATACAAGAAGCGAAATCCCGCGTCACTCTAGGGTGCCTGACACTTTTTTCCGTCCATCGTGCGTTATAACCTGTTCCTCTACTCGCTCGCCAGCATCCGCGAAAATTGGCGTTGATATATTCCAACTTTATTTAAGTAATCTTTAGGATCATGTGTTCCACATCTCTGAAATGAAGAACCCACACGAAACTTATTTTTGATAAATTCAGGCGCCCGGCCCTTTCCACACAAGTGAATAACTGCCGCCAATCGTTGCTGGCTTTCTCGCTTTACCGAGGAAAGGCGATAAAGCGCCAAAAACTTTTCAACTTGGACATGCATAAATGCCGCAGCTATTTCAATGGAATGCGAAGGCCAAAAACGTGCATACAAGTTATTCAGCCAACAATTCGTTTCTACTTTTCCATAACGAACACAATAGTATTTAGCTTCCGCAAAATTGCCTTCTGTAATCTGCATAAGGCCTACAGCTGACGACTCGGGAGCGTAGATACGAAAGATATCTGTGGTCCAGCGCCATACCCATTTCGGCTGGGCTACAGGATCACCAGAACTTTCTACCTGTGCAATCGCCGCCAAAAAATCGGGTGTTATGATAGTTGTGGCGCTATTTCTAAATTCATCACGATAACTCTGCCAAGTTTGCAAAGGAGTCTTTTTCGTGGTCGGCACTATACCTAGGGCTTCCGTTGGCTTTCTTACGATTTGTACCGCATAATTGACTGTTAAAAACCCCGCAACGATTAAAGACGCCCACTTAATTTGGGTACATCGTCGTACAAACTTTCTCTTAAAACCTGTAATTTTCTTCTTAGACATTAAGTCCATTTTTTCACAATGAGACACTTAAACAAGACTTTAATTTATGCCCAGACTTTCCGATGAGACTGACGAAGAGGTGTGAATGAATAACCCTGTGCGCAAATGGTTTGGGAGAGCACCACGTTACGTGCTCCGTCCAGAAGATAACCAATTTGTGAGATTTGCCAACGAAATACGGCAAAAGTCGACAGGAATCGAAATCCTCGATATTTCTAAAACAGGAATGGCATTTACGGTTCGTCGCGAAAATGCCCCCCGTCTGAGTGAAAACATCATTATTGAGTTCGAAGCGCCCGGTACCGGACAAATAGCATGCTATGCCCGCGTCGTACGTTTGGAAGAGCAATCCGAACGAGCTTCCTGGGGTACCCCCAAAAAAGCAGTTATCGTGGCCGTTCAGTTCTTGCTAAAAAAGGGTCAAATAAAGCATCTTGGTCGTGGTTTAGAAGAGAAATTTGAGCAGCTCAAAGCTCAAAAAAATCGCGAAGTCTTTCGCCGTCGGATTGAGACAATCAAAGAGAATACAAAGCTGACTATTCTTTACCTTGCCGTCATTTTCGCCCTAGTTTTTGTCTTCTACTTCCTTACTCAGCCCCGAAAAAACTACAACAAAAACCAAACCATTCCCTGGGGTACGAGAAATTTTTAGGTGCCTGAGACTTTTTCCAGTCCATGTCGCGTCAATTTAAATAGATGGAAACTTCAGACTTTCAAAGGAAAGCTTTTTCAGCGTCAATTCCCACATTTTTAAAAACTTCTTCTGCGACACATATTCCCCACCCAACCTTTCAACTACAGACGTCACCATCTGCACGTCCATCCACTGATGACCTTGAGACCTCAGAAATTCAATGAGCGAAACTAAACACATCTTTGAAGCGTTATCTTTTTTAAAGAACATACTTTCGCCAACAAATGCCCCTCCGACCCAAACTCCGTACAGCCCGCCCACCAAGTCCTTTTCATCCCAACATTCGACACTGTGTGCATAACCTTTCTGATGAAATTTCAAGTACGCTTTTTTCATTTCTCTCGTCACCCAAGTACCATTCTGACCAGGGCGCGGGACACTCGCACAACCTTCCATCACCTCGGCAAAGGCCTTATTGAAAGTAATTTTGTAATCTGTTTTCTTCAGAAACTTTTTTAAACTGGTTGAAATATGTAGATTTTCGAACTTAATAATTCCGCGTTCTTTTGGAGAAAACCAAAGAAGTGGGTAGCCGGGATGTGGCCATGGGAAAATCCCTTTAGTATAAGCCGAAATCAAAGTCTCAACCTCAAGATCGCCGCCAACAGCTACAAGTCCAGTTTCGTCTGCATTTTCGGGATCAGGAAAGTCAATCATAGGCAGTTATCGCAGTTCCCACAGTCACCAGCTGCAACACCAAAATATTTATATATAATTTTCTTACGACACTCTTCACTTTTCACGAGATTTACCACCTCTAAAAGTTTCATATTCTGGCCTTTAAATCGGGCTTGCGCTAACTTTTCGTCTAACATTTCACCATTGGGTTCTTCTAGTACCGAGATACCTTTTCCTCTATCTTCGCGCGCGATAAAGCCCCAGTGCTCTAATAAATTTACCGCCGTTTCCACGCGGAAATCTCGCTTATTATAAAAATTTAGTTGCTCGCGCAAATAATCCAAGCCACCACTTTTTACTTTGTCAGGATTTTTTTCAATCAAGCGATAACAACGCCATAAAAAATTTGGCTCAGGATTTGTCCATTTAATGAAATCCATTTGAATGGAAATATCCTCTTCATCGTAAAGCATAATCGTATTAGCAGGACTACCGTCTCTTCCTGCTCTTCCTATTTCCTGGTAATAACTTTCGATAGACCCCGGCAATTCCAAATGTGCCACTCCACGGATATCAGGCTTATTAATTCCCAACCCAAACGCTGGGGTCGCAAGTATCAGAGCATCTTTACTCTGTAGAAATTCTTCTTGCTGGCGTTTGCGATCTTTGGGACTCATCTGGCCGTGGTAAATGCAGAAATTAATTTTCTTCTTTGATAGCTCCTGCGCAAATTTCTCGACCGAACTCACTAATGAGAAGTAAGCAATCTTAGGCCCAGCAATACGCCCGCTCCACTCTAAAAATACTTTTAGCTTCTGGTCCCAGCCATAAAGATCGTCCATCTCCAAATATAAATTCGGCCGTTCAATTCCCGCGGCAAAAACTTTTATATCTTCTTCGCCCAATCCAAGCTGCTTAACAATATCGACCTGCACTTCCGCTGTGGCTGTCGCCGTCAAAGCTTGGGTTGGGGGACTTCCCAGAAAATTGCGAATTTCTTTTAATTTCGTATAGTCTGGGCGAAAATCATGACCCCATTCCGAAATACAGTGAGCCTCATCAACTGCTAAGAGCCTTACCTTGTTTTTTTTCAAAGCCTGGCAAAACTCGGTCTTGCGAAATCTTTCAGGCGTTACATATAAAAGCTCGTACTCTCCACCATCTAATTTTTTATAACGTTTTTCACGCTCAGATCTATCCAAAGAAGAGTTTATAAAGGTGGCTCTAAGGCCCAATTTTTGAGCTTGATCGACTTGGTCTTTCATCAGTGCTATGAGTGGGGAGACGACCAAAGTTAAACCGCTAAGCAAACGGCTTGGTAATTGATAACAGAGACTTTTTCCCATCCCTGTTGGCATAATTATCAGGCTATTCTGTCCCTTGAGAGTGCGTAAAATTATGGCCTCTTGATCACCCCGAAACGAAGCAAGCTTGAACACTTCCGCCAGAACTTCTTTTATACCTTTAGTTTTCATTAATAATCGTTTGATTTTATTTGTTTTTTTGCTATCTTATCGGTCTTCAAAACAAAAAGCTATTATTTTAAGGAAAGCTAATCCTAAAGGAGAAGTAGATGGCTGGAAAATGGGATCTCAGTAAGGTTAGAAATATCGGTATATCAGCCCATATTGACTCAGGAAAAACGACACTTACAGAACGCGTTTTGTTCTATACAGGTCGTATTCACCAAATTCACGAAGTTCGTGGCAAAGACGGCGTCGGTGCGAAAATGGACTCGATGGACCTTGAAAGAGAAAAAGGGATCACGATTCAGTCAGCGGCCACACACGTTATGTGGAAGGATACTTGGATCAACATTATCGATACTCCAGGACACGTCGACTTCACAATCGAAGTAGAACGTGCTCTTCGCGTTCTTGATGGCGCGATCTTAGTTCTTTGTGGTGTTTCTGGCGTACAATCACAATCGATTACTGTTGATAGACAGATGCGCCGTTACGCTGTTCCACGTTTAGCTTTTATTAATAAGCTCGACCGCGCGGGCGCAAATCCTTTCCGCGTTCTTGGAATGATCCGCGACAAATTAAAACTAAACGCGGCTTTAACTCAAATCCCGATCGGCCTTGAAGATAAACATGAAGGTTGCGTCGATCTTGTCACCATGAAAGCTTATTATTTTGAAGGTGAAGACGGTCTTGAAGTCGTCACGCGCGATATTCCCGCCGATATGATGGATGATGCCAAACAATATCGCGAAGAACTTATTGGTATTATTGCTGACTACGACGAAGTTGTGGCCGATAAATTTTTAAATGGTCAGGATGTTCCCGTGCCTGATATGATGCGTGCAATTCGCGCTGGCTGTATCTCTTTGAAATTTGTTCCAGTATTCTGTGGATCAGCTTACAAAAATAAAGGCGTTCAATTACTTCTTGATGGTGTTACAAACTATCTTCCAAACCCAACAGAAGTTACGAACCAAGCCCTTGATCAAGATAAGAACGAAGAAAAAATCACACTCGCGACTGATGACAAAAAACCAGCTGTGGCACTCGCATTTAAACTTGATGAAGGCCGTTATGGGCAATTGACCTACATGCGCATTTACCAGGGCATGTTACGTAAGGGAGATTTCATCTACAATATTCGTGACGGTAAGAAAGTAAAAATCCCACGGATCGTACGCATGCACTCGGATGAAATGCAAGATATCGAAGAAGCATCAGCCGGCGATATCGTCGCTCTTTTTGGTGTCGATTGTGCCTCCGGTGACACTTTCACGGATGGAACGACTCGCTTAACAATGACTTCGATGTTCGTTCCTGATGCGGTTATGAGCCTAGCGATATCACCAAAAGACAAAGCAACAGCTGCGAACTTTTCGAAGGCGCTTAATAAATTTAGAAAAGAAGACCCCACATTCCGCGTACACCGTGATGAAGAATCAGGTGAGACAATTATTTCGGGTATGGGTGAGCTCCACTTAGAAATTTACGTAGAACGTATGAAACGTGAATTTAAAGTGGAAGTTATCACGGGCAAACCGCAAGTCGCATTCCGTGAGACAATCGCAAAACGCGCAAACTTTGATTACACTCACAAAAAGCAAACAGGGGGCTCGGGTCAATATGCAAAGGTTTGCGGTTACATCGAACCTATCCCACCAGAAGAGGGTAAAGATTTTGAATTTGTTGATGACATCGTCGGCGGTAAAATTCCTCGCGAATTTATTCCTGCAGTTGAAAAAGGAGCGATCGAACAACTTAAGCGCGGTAACCTCATTGGCTTTGAAACTGTACGTGTGAGATTTGTTCTTAACGACGGTGCTTACCATGATGTGGACTCTTCAGAGATGGCGTTTCGTATTGCATCCATGGCAGCGATCCGCGAAGTTTTCCAGGCGGCCCAGCCAACAGCACTTGAGCCTATCATGAAGTTAGAAACTACTGCGCCCGAAGAGTTCCAAGGAAACGTGATGGGGCAAATCAACCAGCGCCGAGGTATGATCGTTGGCTCCAGCAATAACGAAGGAAGCTGTATTATTGAAGCTGAAGTTCCTTTAACGGAAATGTTTGGCTACTCGACAGATCTTCGTTCGGCAACTCAAGGTAAAGGTGAGTTCACAATGGAATTTAGCCGTTATGCGCCGGTCCCACGTAATCTCCAAGAGGAACTTGTCAAAAAATACCAGGAGAAGAGGGCTGCTGAAAATAAATAATGGGTTTATTTTTAGCATTCTTTCTTGGCGCCGTTTGTCTATCTTTTACTTGCTCGCTGCTTGAAGCTGTAATTTTATCTGCAACACCCGCCTACATTTCCGTGCGGGTGAAGCAAGGAAAAACAGCGGCGCGAATTCTTGACAAAATGAAGAAGAAAATAAATCGTCCGTTGATCGCGATTCTAACTGTCAATACTGCGGCAAATACTATGGGCTCAACCGGAGTCAGCGTCCAGGCGATGCATTTGTGGGGCGAGCCAAGTATAGCTGCCGCTTCGGGGGCTGTAACTTTAGCGATTTTAATTGTTGGAGAAATCATTCCTAAATCGCTAGGAGCCGCTCACTGGAAAAGATTTGCAACGGTCGCTGCCTACGGTATTCAAACTTTAGTAGTCATTACTTTTCCCGTTATTATTATTATGGAGCAAGTGATTCGCTTTGTGGGCGGTAAGAGACAAAAATTAGTTTCACGAGCCGAGTTAATTGAATCTGCAGAGATTGGCGCTAGCGAAGGAAGTCTAAAACGTCACGAATCTGTCGTGATTCGAAACTTGCTTATGATGGAAAAAGTTTTAGTCAGTGATATTCTCACCCCGCGCACGGAGATGACGGTTTTTCCTGCCGATATTACAGTGGAAAAATTAATGGCCGAGCACCCAACACTTCGCTATACCCGCGTGCCTGTTTTCCAAGATGCGGTCGATAATATTGTCGGCGTTGTGCATCGTTTTCGTATTATGGATGCTGTGGCTCGCAGTGCCGATCAAACACTTGTAAAAGAGCTAATGGCTCCGGTAGAAAAAGTTCAAGACGATATTACGGTGGCCCAGGTGCTTGATTTATTTATTCTGAAAAATCGTCATTTGTTCGTTGTTGTAGACTCAGAAAAACACGTTGAAGGTATTGTGACGATGGAAGATGCGATTGAAACCCTTCTTGGAGTTGATATCGTGGACGAATTTGAATCCAGTGCAGACATGCGTAAATACGCTGCCGAAATGCTTAAGAAGCGTCATGAACTTCTCAAGACGGGATTGGATTAAAGAGTGCCTGAGACTTTTTGCAGTCCATAGTGCGTCAAACTTGGGGGTGTCAACCAATGGCAAAAAAAAATTGTTGGATCTACACCACGACCTCTTCACTATCGGAAGCGCAAGAAATCTCGGACTTACTGTTAGAAAAAAAATTAATCGCCTGCGCTAATATTTTCCCCTCAATTGAGTCGCGTTATCGCTGGAAGGGAAAAGTGTGTAAGTCAAAAGAGACTGCGGTCATTTTTAAAACACGATCTTCACTCTATAAAAAGGTCGAAAAGGAAATATTACGAATCCACTCTTACTCAGTGCCGTGCCTAGTTAAAATATCCTGGGAGCAAACCGGCAAAGAATTTGCGCAATGGATTTTAGGCTCGACCAAGGTCTAATTTGGCCTAATTTCCCGAAAACAAGTTACTTGTTTCATTAGAGATTCCGAATATACACCATTAGAGGTACAGCTATGGAAGTTAACCAACTTGTCCAGTTATTCTTGTCGATTTTATTTCTACCGATGCTCTCAACGATTTTCTTTTATAGCTGGGGAGCCGGTGACCCCCTTGAAATCAGCGCACTTAAAAAAATATTTTTAGTTTTGCCTGTGGGAGCGATAATCCTCGGCTATTGGACCAGCATTGTCGGATTTGTCAGTGTTATTTTTCGTTCCGATCGCAAAGCTTTTCTATCAGCACTTCTTATTACGTGGTGGGATCTTGGACGCGCGATTTTTAGTCTTTGGGGTGGAACTTTTAAATTCTTTTTTCATTTTGTCATCGCCATTCTAAATTTTTTGAGAATTATAGTCTTAGGCGTTTGGATGCTCATTCAGGACATTCTGCTAACACCGATCCGTTTGTTAAAAAATGTAGGTTACGGAGTACTTAATCCAGAAATTCCTTGGCTCGCTGTTGGCTTAACATTATTTTGGGGTGTCTTGGAAGCGGTGATTTTTACCTTTGTCATGACCCCTCTGGTAATCGATACGCTTTCCAACATGACTGGCCAGCCACTTACAGAAGCGTTTGTTCGAATTCCCCTTTTTCTTTTCATGTTATTTATTATTCTTGGAAGTTATGCCGTACTTTCAACCTGGGCATCTGCTGTTGCGACCAAGAATATTCCAGCCATTCTCAAGATTACTATCATCGAACTAGTTTCTATGTTTATCGAAATCATTTTTCTTTACCGCGAATTTGTTGATGCTCTGGTGCCATGGTTCGCACAACATAGCGGCGGTAAAGCAAATTTTGGAATTGCCGGAACACTTATTATCGCGGGTCTGACTTGGCTTGGAGTGCGCGCGCTTTCCTGGTTCTTATTCGCAGCTGCTGGCACTCCCACACTTATGGCAATTATTCAAGGAACGGGAATCGAGGGCGGCGGCACAAAGCTAAAATCAAATCCCATGCAGGGTTCTTTTATTCTCACCGGAAATCTTATTGGGCAGATAAAGTCGGAGGCAAAGTGGATTCAAGAGTATAGCAACGATTTGTTGGGGTCATTTATTCTACCTCCTCTTAACGTCATAGCCGCTGGATTGAACTTTCTTATGTTGCTCCTGATCGGACAACATCTGTTTGACTTGCCGTTTAAAAATATATCTGAACTCAAAGAAGCCCGTGAACTTTTACAAAAAGCTTCGGCAAAGAGATAGTTATGAAAAATATTTTTATCACTCTAACTCTATTTTTTTCCATCTGGGCAAATTCCGAGGATTCAAAAACTGTTCCGCGCAACATCGTTTTTGTTGGTGTCGACGTTAGTGGCTCATTTTTACGTAGCAAACACTTCGACAACTCACTAAAATTCTTGGCAAAATATATCTATCTTCACCTCAACGGCAAAGACGATCTTGAAGTTCCGCACTCACTATTTGTCGGTCCTCTTGGCGGAGCAAAAGCCAATGAGGCGAAAACTTTCTATCCCATCGAAACATTTCGTGGATCAGACGAAGGAGCTATTTATAACGAGCTCCAAAAAATATTTCCCAAGAAAAAAGAAAATCCATTTACTGACTATAACGCATTTTTCAAACAAGTAGTTTCTTACGTGCAGAATCGAAAACTTGTTTTAAAGCCACTGAATATCATTATGATCTCAGATGGAGCTCCCGACCTTCCTCATCTAAAAGGTGAAAAGGCTTATGGCGCAATTGATTTAAGCGAACTTGAAATGCTGTCAAGAAATGTGACCATTCGACTTCTCTATACAAATGCTGTGATCGGTGATAGCTGGCAGAATAAAGTTAAACGCCGTCGTATCAAAATATGGACTCAAGATGCAGTCGTTATGGAAAAATGGAAAGACCCAAAAAACAATCTTACAGATTGGATTAAAAGCAACGTTGATTTCTATCCTCCAGCAAAAATCGTTAACTAACTAAGTTCCATCCCGGGAATAAGCCCAGACGTTCAATTTCTGCGGTTGAGTTGCCTTTAGAGAAGGTTTAGGTTAGTCTTGGTTTGAATATGTCGTCACTTATCGATCAGGTGAAAATCGAACGGCACGGCTTAAGTCGCCATTCTTTGCGTGAACTATATTACTCAATATTAAAAATGTCGTGGACACGTTTTTTATTTTATGTGGCCCTTACGTATACAGCTATAAATGCCTTTTTCGCATTCTTATTTACGCTGCAGGCAAACGACATTGCTAATTCCACCTCTAATAGCTTTTGGGATGCTTTTGTTTTTTCTAATCAAACATTTGCGACAATCGGATTTGGTTACTACTTACCTATTACACCCTACGCACACGTTTTGGTCTATATCGAAAGCATTCTAAGCACTTTGTTTACCGCAATCACCACGGGTTTAACATTTGCAAAATTTGCACGCCCCACACCGCATATTATTTTTAGCAACAAAGTCGTAATCACTAGTCTCGACGACATTCCAACGCTAATGTTTCGCCTGGGCAATGGTCGGGATTCTAATATTGTTGACGCTAAAATCACGGTATTAACTCTTGTACCTTACAAATCGAAGGAGGGTATTACTCTTCAAAGATTTGTCGATGTAAAACTGGAGCGCGATCAGTCTCCATTTTTTCTTTTAACTTGGACCGTGATGCATAAAGTTACTGAGGGAAGTCCTTTTTACAATATGACCCACAAAGATTTTTTAGAACGCGATGTAGAACTATTTGTTTCACTAACCGGTTATGACGAAGCGTTTTCACAAACCATTCACGCAGCCCACCGTTATCAAGCAAATGACGTTCATTTTTCAAAAAGATTCGCGGATGTGATTTCGTTTTTAGGTGATGGTACGCGAATTGATTTTACAAAATTTCATGATGTAGAATAGAGCTTATTTTATTTTTCTAATCAATGTCATTGCATCGTACGGAGCAAATTCTTTTTCGTTGGTATCGAAATATACATAAGCATCGCGTTTTTTATTTTTAGGATTTTTATCCACCATACATTGTGCGTCTGAGGGCTGGCCTCCAGCGGTCCAGGACTCTAAACGTTTTGCCCACCACTCTAGAGTTTCATCAGGATAACCTTTTTTGTACTCAAGTCCTCGCCCATGCATGCGTGCATAAACGAAATCCGCAGTGACATCTTCCATATAAGGATATTTCTCATCGCCGGCATGTCCAAAGACGATCGCGACTCCATATTTTCGCAACAGTTCGACAAACTCAGGATTCATAAAACTCATGTGACGAAATTCAAAAGCATGACGAATCGGATAGTCGTCGTGAACCTTTGTGACATTGCGATCGTTCATTTTTTCAGAGTGTTTTTTTGCGAGTTTCGAGGCAGCCTTAGAATCAAAGGGTAAGAGTTCTAAAAACTTCGTAAAGCGATCATCTTTTAACGTTACATTTGGCGGGAACTGCCAAAGAATAGGCCCCAATTTTTCCTTCAGGCAGAAGACACCTGACGCAAAAAAATTGGCAAGCGGCTCCTCTACTTCTTTTAAACGTCGAACATGTGTGATGTATTGAGGTGCCTTCAACGCAAAAACAAAGTCGTCTGGCGTTTCCTCATACCATTTAGTAAAGGAAGTCGGCCTTTGCAAAGAATAGAAGGTGCCATTGATTTCAATCGAGGTGACTTTAAGACTGGCGTACTCTAATTCTTTTTTCTGCGATAATCCTTCAGGATAAAAGCCCTTACGCCACCCCTCAAACGTCCAACCTGACATTCCAATAAAAATTTTCGACATGACTTATTTTGATACAGATGAGCCGGCTTTACCACCAAAAAGAAGTCGCTACGCCTTGGAAAAAGAACCTGGAACCTTTTTCCGACATCGAACAATCGAAGTGTCCTCAAAACCCTTCGTCGTAATCGATTTGAAAACCAGACCTTCAACAAACTCCTCTTCACGGGCCAAAACGTCCATGCATTTTTCGACAGAGGTTAAAACCGGCAGTGCCTGTACGTGCGGAGAAATAAAATATTTCGGTAAAAGTTCGTAGCGTTTCTCGTAAGTTAATCCACGCAAAATTTTGTCGTTATATTTTAAAACATCAAAAATATACAATTTATTTTCTGGTTTTAACCACTCGCTATCAATCACTGACCAACCTTTCTCCAAATGGAACAAACGGCGAAGTTCAGTGACGATCTCTGGCGGAAGCAATTTTTTGTGCGGTTTTCCTTGTCGGTTAAACGCAATCGGCTCTTCTTTAGGATGTAAATGAATCTGCGCGCGATGCCCATGCACTTTCATTTGCCCAACCCACCCCATTTTCAAAATTTTTTCGATCGATGCGCGGGTAGGACTGATCTCAGTCTTGGGGTGCATCGCCTTGATATAAACAGAAGGCATCAACAGTCTCCGCCGCGAAAAAATGGTGGGTTCAAAAATTCCGGGTAGCACAGAGGCTTGATTCATGCGGGCAATTTATGCTGCGCAAACCAAGGTATCAATAACATTATCTTAATTAATTATTTTTATCGGATGTAGTTCTTAATTCTTAGGCTCCTGAGAATTTCTAAAAGGTCGTCCGGTTTCTTTGCGTATTTTTTAGACTTTTCAGCGGCCCCAGGACGAGCCTTCATTAACATTGGTTTAAAAAGATTCGATAATACCTCTTCTGGCAAGACCTGCAGCGCGTCAACGACAGCGCCATAGTTTTCTTCCAGAACTTTAGCATCAAATTTAATACTTCCATAATCACGTGTAATTAAATCTTCAGCGGCTTCTTCACCATAATTTTTAGTGAACTCTTCGACATCCTCCTCGGTTAGTCCCGCACTGGAATCCATTACCACATATGTCACCATGGTTTCTTCGCCAAGAACTTTAAAAGATTTGTCTCTGCCATTGAGGAGACGTTTCACATATTCATTTTCCGCGTAAGAAAGAATTGTATTTTTATGAATTGTCGCTTCCCCTTCAAAGTGTTTTGCCTGATCTTGACACTCACGAAATTGATCAATCGCTTCAGCAACCTCGATAGGAGGAGAAATCGTATCACTTGCATCTGAACTCTCGCTCTTCGTTTTTCGCGTCTTAAAAGGATCGACTTTTTTACTCTTCATAGATGTTTTCGCCATGAAATTCTATCGGTACCTAAGTCGAGGAACTTAAGCTGCAATTAGGGTGCCTTGCACCTTTTCCGCTTGCAGCACGTCAAAATTTAAGAGAACTTTTTTCTCAAAACCTTTAAACAAGCGTTAAGATTAATTCCCTTTTCTAGCACGGGGCTCCAATGGCGCACCTGTTTCGGAATAAGACGAACAGCATTTTTAATCGTGAAATCTTCTGGCGTAAGACCCGACTTCAGATCTTTCCAAGAAAGCGGCATAGAAACCGGCGCAAGATCTCGCGGACGCAGACAAAATGGTGCGGCGAGAGTTTGTCCACGGCGATTCTGCATAAAATCCAAATAAATTTTCTTTTTGCGGCGACTGGGATTTCGCTCTACACTTGTGGTCGCAGGAAATTTCTTAGCTATAATACGACACACGATTTCGGCAAACTCCCTGACATCATCAAAACTATATTTCGCCGCCGTAGGCACAGCGATATGAATCCCCGTCGCTCCCGAAGTCTTACAAAGACTTTCTACACCGACATTCAAAAGTATTTCACGCACTTGGTGCGCAATTTCAATCACATGATGAAACTCATTGCCATCAGGATCTAAATCAATCACTAAAAAATCAGGATTGTCGAGCGACCCGACTCTTGAAAACCAAGGATTAATCTCAATGCAACCCAGGTTTATAATATAAAGAAGGCTGCTTTCATTTTGGCAAAGCACATAGTCGATGGTTTTATCGGCGGACTCGGAAAATATTCTCTCAGTTTTTAAAAACTTCGGAATATGGCCGGTCATATCTTTTTGATAAAAACCCGCCTGGTGAATTCCATTAGGATGACGATTTAAGCTTTGTGGCCTATCTTTTAGAAATGGTAAGATGTATTGTGAAACTTCTTGGTAATACTTAAACACATCACCCTTCGTGATCTTGTCATTCGGAAAAAAAATCTTATCGGGATTTGTGAGACGTACTTCTTCGGTTTTAATATTTGAAGTTCTTTTTTTCTCTGTACGACCTTCAACAATCAACCAATCAGTGGATGTTCCCGAGTGGTACTTACTATTTAAGTTTTTGGCGATATGTTTTTTACTTTTAGAAGATCCAGAAATCAATTCAATATGTTTTCCTTTGCCAATAAGGTTCGCCAAAACTTCTTTTCGATAACTTAAAGGCTCCTTTCGTATATCTCGTCCATCGCAATAAAGAATATCGCTAATTACGTAACGAGACTTCAGAATATCACCATCGAAAACGGCATTCAGATTCAAGGTGCCGAGTTCATCCACTACTTGCGGAAATTTTTTTTCAAATGGTAAGCCAGAACGCGAGTACAAATGAACGCGCTTTCCTTCGACCTCAGCAATGGCACGAAGTCCATCCAGTTTCGGCTCAAAAATCCAATCATCACCATTGACTTCGCCACGACTCGTAATAGCAATCATCGGTTTAATTTTTCGCGGCATTGGATCTTTTTCAAGCTTCTGCGATGAGTCTTTTCTCTTTTTCCCCGGCAACCATACATTTCCTTTGGCCTCTGACTCTTCGGCTATTTCATCAATCGTTCGACTGGTCTTAACAGAAATATTATCAGGGATCTCACTACGCTTGTAGGTCGAATGTTCATCGCGCTTTTTAACCAGAAGCCATGCCTTTTCGTCATTACTTTTTTTAAGTTTTATAAGCGCGAATTCACCGTTTAATTTTTTTCCTGACAATACAAACGTCAGATGCCCTTTTTCAAAATTTTTCTTCATATTGACTTCGGTCTCTTGCCGGTTTTCAGCGCCGCGCTCTAAATATGTACCCTCATCCCAAAGCATCACGGTACCCGCCCCATAATTTCCCTTGGGAATTATTCCCTCGAAACTTCCATACTCAAGAGGATGATCTTCAACAAACACCGCCAACCTTTGATCAAGGGGATTTAATGAAGGCCCTTTTGGCACGGCCCAGCTTTTAAAGACACCATCAAATTCCAAACGCAAATCAAAATGCAAACGCGTTGCCGCGTGCATCTGTACCACAAAGCGTGGATTTCCTTTTTTGGACTTTAAAACCTTTCCTTTGGGCTCGGGGGTCTCATTAAAGTTTCTTTTTCGTTGGTAGACTTTTAAACTCATAAATAAGATTCTGCCAGAGCTTAAAAATAGTGGTACCAGATACTTCCCTCAGGTCCTTTGTCTAGATAAGTCTCCTTTTAACAAACCTACCCCAGATAAACTTATAATTTATGAATTGTTAGATCGAATAGACAGTATTTCTAGCCGCCAAAAACTTAGCCAGCTCCGAATTACTCGCGCGACGAGTTCTCCACACAATAAGATGCTTGTACGCCCCCAACGCAAAAAGTGCCGTATAACCAAATGCTTTCAAAGACATTTTACTCAAAAGCTTCTGCACTTCTTTAGGATATTGCGAGCGATATTTTTGCACGACTTCAGCCATCGCCATTTGGCTAGCCATCATCTTTTTCAAATCAAGAGTGGCAAATTCTGTATAAGCGTACAACGGTTCACTCAAAGTTGCAAAACTATGCTTTAACGAAATCTTCAGCAAAAAATCATAGTCTTCAACAATTCGTAAATGGGCGTCATACCCCGCTTCACGCGCAATCTCGGCGCGAATCATTGATGGCGCATGAGGAATCGGTAAATACATCGGCGCTTTCAATGGTTCAAAAATTTTTTCGCCGAACTTACGAACACCAGCGAGCTCTCCGGTTTCACCAATAATCGCCATGCCGCTACTTACGAGGGCGACTTCGGGATTTGATTCTAAATAATCCACTTGTTTGGCGAGCTTATCAGGATAAATCCAATCATCGGCGTCTACCATCGCTATATATTTTCCGATGGCAGAATCAAGACCTTTTTGGCGAGCATAACCGCGGCCACGGTTTTCTCCGCACAGAATTAATCGAAAACGCCTTTCCTTAAATTTATCGATAATATTTGCCGGGTTTTGTTCGGACCCGTCGTCAATGATCAAGCATTCCCAATTTTCATAAGTCTGTGCTTTTACTGACGCCAGTGCCAAGGGCAACGTTTTTTCATTGTTATAGTAAGGAACGATAACTGAAACTAGAGGGCCTGACATCAAGGCCGCTCTTTAAGGAGTTCCAAAATTTCTTTTTTGATTTCTTCTCTCTGCGGAACCGATGCATCTTCAAGATTTGGATGTAAACCAATTGCTGGAACGTTTTTTCCTGCAAGCACTTTTGCCGGAGCATAGAGATGATAAAAGAGTTCCGTTGTCGTCCGAGTTGCCAAATGCTCGCCAAAATTTGTAACTTCGGTGTCTTCATTTACAAAAAGCGCTTTATGAGTTTTCATCACCGAATTTTTTATGAGTTGCCAATCGTAAGGATACAATGACATCAAATCAATAACTTCGACATTTATGTTGTCATTTTTCAATTCATCAGCGACTTCATTGCAAAGTAAAAGCATTCTTCCGTAACTTACAACGGTAAGGTCTGTTCCCTCGCGCGTGACCTTTCCTTTTCCAATAGGCAGATAAAATTCCTTAATATCTGGCCAATTGGGCTTCCATTTACTGCGGTCACCAATCGGGGCATCGATTCTTGATTTCAATTCTTTTTCTTCGGGTTCTCCGGGAAGTTTTTCACTGCCGCGTACGCGAAGAAGAGCTTTATGCTTTAAAAACAAAACAGGATTAGGATCTTTAATCGCTGAAAGCATCAATCCATAAGCATCGTAGGGTGTCGATGGCATAACAATCTTCCAACCTGGAAGTCTTGTGGCCCAGGCATCAAAGCTATGAGAATGATAAAGGCTTCCGTGAATTCCCGCTCCCACAGGAGTCATCACGACAATTGGTAAGTTATAATTTCCACTTGTCGCCCAATGTAAATTACCAGCGTACTTTAGAAGATCAATCGTATTAAAAATATAGTCGCAAAATTGAATCTCGGCGACACAGCGATCACCGGCAAGGCCTAAACCAATAGCCGCACCAATAATTCCTCGCTCATCCAGTGGGGTGTTCCAGGTTGATTTCAGGCCTTGAGTCGCTGTAAACACTCCACCCAGTGGCTCACCCACATCTTGACCAAATATATCAGTGACACCAAGATTTTCCTCAGCAAAATGGAGCGCCATACGAATACTTTGCGCCATATTTGCCATTAGAACTTCCTCCAGTCACCATTTTCATTATCGACATAAGTGTGATCCCAAACAGAATCAGCTTCCGGTACAGGCTCGTTACGAACTTCGTTGGTCGCGGCTCTAATTTCGTCTTCATATTGCACCCACGTTTTTTCAGCCTCTTCCCTAGAAATAATTTTTTGCTCGATCAAGGTTTTTTCCAACTCCTTAATGCAATCAACTCCGGGAGTTGAATTTGCACCATCGGCAGATGAATGACCGAACAGACGTGATAACTTAAATTCCACAAGTGCTGGAAGGCGGCTCGTGCGTACATATTCTATTTCTCTTTTTAATCCCACATAAGTTTCAATGGCATCATTGCCATCGTACACCGCAGTTCGCATTCTAAAGGCTTTACCCCGATCAGCAATATGTTCCTCTCCATGCTGACTCTGGTAATTCGTAGAAATTCCCCAGCCATTGTTTTGCACCGTAATGAGCATTGGAAGCTCAAAACCAGGACGGCTTGCCCACACCAGTGAACTTGCAAAATCCCCCTCTGCTGTTCCTGCGTCTCCTCCCGATACTACGGTAATCCCTTTTCCTTTTTCGCGACGCTGTGAGAGCGCAGTCCCAACCGCAATCGGATATTGAATTTCAATCGGCGACTTAACGGGAGCGACATTCCACTCAGGATAACAATAGTGATTAGAAAAATTTCGACCACCAGTACATGGATCTGTCTTCTTGTTCATGATAATGCGAATGGCATCGCGAACATCAATCCCCATTGCCACAAGAGTACTCGTGCAACGGTAATGTAAGTGTAGCCAGTCATAATCAACGCCCTTGCCTTTTTTTACCAGCATTCCTAGAGCCACGCCAAAGGCTTCTTCTCCCGGTCCACCGATCCAAAAGAAAGCTTCGCCAAGTTTATAAATTTGGATCAGGCGAAGCTCCAGGACACGAGACTTCACCATAAGATCGTACATCTTAAGGAGAAGTTCCGGATCCAATTTTGTTTTCATTGGCGCCTTCTTCTTTGTCATGTTTATTTTTTTACAGATTCCCCAACATCAACATCATTGTCAATTTTCGACGCTTCTTTAGATTTTGCCTTATGATCGGTAATTTGAATTAAAGGCTGACCCGATATTTTTTGACTAAGATCAAAGGCCACATTAATAGCTTCTTTAATGTCGGCGCGCTTCATGTACTCAGCTTGCTTTTCTTCTTTGGAGCCAAACTTGGACTTCTTTTTATCATCTTTTTTATCTTCGCCCTCAGGTTTTTCTTTCATAAGCTCACTCAACTTTGTAACCTTATTTTTTTCCTGGTCGCGAGCCTTTTTAATATCTTCAAAAACCTTTTTAAAATCGGCACTCTCAGCAACCCGAGCACTCGAGCGAGTTTTCAATTCCTTTATGATTTCGTCATTTATCGGAGTCCACTTTCCAGCGCCTTCAGCGACAAAAGCTTCTGGTGAAACAAAGGGGTCTGTCTTGCGAGGTAAAAGCGAATAGTCCAAAGTTTTCTCACCAATTTCATCGGTAGAAAAAACACTTGGCAAGACGATATCGGCATTGACCCCGGAGTGCTGGGTCGTATTTCCTCCGGGAACAAAAAACATCCCAACGGTAATTTTAGTAGCTCCTTGCTTTTGAGGAAGTTTTGAAACTTGCTGAATTGTACCTTTCCCAAAGGTGTGATCACCACCTAATATAATTCCGCGATGATAGTCTTTCAAAGTTCCTGCGACAATTTCCGAAGCACTCGCACTAATTCGGCTGGTTAAAACCACCAACGGCCCCGCCCAATCAACGCTGGCATCCATATCGCCACGAATTTTATCGCCCTCAGCGCCTGAACCTGTTTCTTTGACAACGCCGCCAGTCTTAAAAAACAGGCCAGCAATATTGACCGCATCCTCAAGGGAACCACCGCCATTAGTTGATAAATCCAGCACAACAGCGTCTACATTTTTGGCTCTGGCTTCGGCTAAAATCTTCTTCAAATCACCGGCACTTGACCTCACCTCACCAAATGGACCATCTGAGATCGGGCCACTATAAAATGATGGCAAATTAACAAGTCCAATTTTCTTTTTTACGCCGCCTTCATCTTTATCAATGTAAGTAATACTAGCGGCCTCATCTTCAAGATTAATTTTGTCACGCACAAGGCTTACTTCAAAACGTTTTTGTTCAGCACCTGTCTTCCGTAAAATTGCCAGACGCACAGTTGAACCTTTAGCTCCACGAATCTTTTTAACAACGTCACGGAGATCCATCTCAACGACGTTTACTAGCTTTCCTTCTCCACCCTGACCGACAGCAATGATTTTATCTTTGGGCTGTAATTTTCCAGAAAGTGCCGCAGCCCCTCCTGGAATAAGCTGTTCGATCACCGTAAAACCATCCTGAGAAGATAAGGTTGCCCCAATGCCCTCTAACGACAGACGCATCGAAATCTCAAAGTCTTCCAACATATCTTGACTGAGGTAGTTTGAATGTGGGTCAAGAGATCTTGCAAACGCATTTAGATATTGATCGTAAAGTTCGGCATTTTTGTCAGCAGGAGTAGTCTTTACGTTTTCAAACTCTTCACCCTCCGCACTGCCAGTTGTTTTTTTATCAGCTGGCGTTGCTTCATAGCGGCGCGCGGCACGCTCATAGCGCTTAAGAGTATTTGTTTTTGCTTCCTCGAGCTTTAAACCCGTTTGCAAATAGGTGGCGATTTGAAACTGCAAATATTTTTTGTGAAAGGCGTTTAGCTCTTCCTTATCTTTGGCATATTTTCTTTTATCGGGATCGAGCATCAGCTCTGTTTTCTTATCAAATTTAAATTTTTTATCATTGAGATAAGACTTTGCAAACTCTGTACGCTCTTTAACTCTCTTTCCTAAAATATCTTCAATCTCATTTAAAAAATCGCATTGTTTATTTTGCACATGCACAATCGAGTTATTGAGTTTCTGTTCAATGGTTTTTACATCGCTATCAAGTAAATATAACTTTGATCGATCAATCGCCTTTAGATACTGTTCGCGAATGCGCGTCTCGATCTGTTTAAGGGCCTCAGGGCTTATACTGCGGGTACCTTTATAACTGATATGGTTCATCAAAAAATGACCTTGGATCAGTTGCAAATTTCCACACTGTAGTGGAGCACTCTGAGCACTTGAAATTCCAAGAATTAAAATAAAAACGAGTTGCTTAATCACAGGAGACCCCTTCCAAAGTACTTTGCCGTACGAATTATGTAATTACACTAAATTCGTATCGGAATAAATCTATAACATTAAGAGAAGATTAGGTCTTTTGCTTTATAGCACCTTGCGTCTGCGCCTTGCGTTTTGTCGGCACGACTTTGACTTTCACTGCCTCGGTTTTATCCACCTTAGCTTTCCCTTTTGATTTTTTGACAAGCTTAGGCGCCAATAATTCAATAGCTTCTTGAGTTGTGAGCTTATTTGGATCTTGGTCTTGACCAAGCGACACATTGATTTTTCCCGATTTGATATAAGGTCCGTATTTTCCATCCATGAGTTGCATAGCGTCGCCCGTATCAGGGTGAGTCCCCAGATCTTTTAGAACTTTGGATCGGCCACGACCCTTTTTTTCCTGCGCAAAAAGTTCAATCGCTCGCTTTAAATTTACCTCTAAGAAATTTTCACTTTTAGGAATTGAACGATAATCGCCATCACAAACAACGTAGGGACCAAAACGTCCCAACCCAAGTTTAATTTCTTTTTTCGTATCTGGATGCATACCCAATTTTTTAGGAAGGGCTAACAGTGACAACGCTTGTTCAAGGGACAGGTTCGCCGGATCCATCGGTGGCGGTACGGACATGCGCTTAACTTTTACAGTTTTTTCGTCTCTATCGTTTTTCTTGCCTTTCTTTTTTTCTTTTTCGCCCTGCGCATCGCCAAGCTGGACATAAGGGCCAAAGCGGCCACTGAGTACGTAAATAGGAAGACCCGTCTCTGGGTCTTTACCAAGCGCATCGGCACCATTAATTTTTTGATCAATTAATTTATTGGCCGAGTCTGGTGTCACGTCACTAGGCGATTGACTCTCTGGAATACTTGCACAAACCTCTTCACCTTTTTCATTGCGACAAACATAAGCGCCATAGCGACCAACTCTAAAATCAAGACCTTTAAATCCAGGAAGATCTACCGAGCGCGCCTCATCCGGATCGATACTCTTTTCCTGTTTAGCAATTGTATTTTTTAATCCATCTTTGCCAAAATAAATACCATGGAGATACTTGATATTATCAAGATCACCTTCGGCGATATCGTCAAGGGCCTTTTCCATTTCTGAAGTAAATTTCAAGTCCACATATTTGGGCAAATGATTTTTTAAAAGCTTAGAAACAACAAGCGCCGTAAATGTAGGCGCTAAAGCGTTGTTAATTTTTTTTACATAGCCTCGGTCAATGATAGTACCAATAACAGCAGCATAAGTTGATGGACGTCCGATGCCTTCTTTTTCCATAGTTTGAACCAACCCCGCCTCAGTATACCGGCTCGGCGGGCGTGTCTCGTGTTGGCTGGTGTTTATTTTCAAACACTTTATTTTCTCACCTTTCTTGAGAGGTGGAAGGCGCATTTCACGTTCACTTAACGCTTCTTCTTGTTCATCTTCACTTTCAACATAGGCCCTTAAAAATCCCGGAAACTCAATGATCATCCCATTGGCGGCAAAGTTGCCTTTGCCAACTTGAAATTTAATAGCTGTACTTTTCTGACGCGAATCGACCATCTGGCAACCAACGGTTCGCATCCATATTAATTCATATAGTTTTAAGTGCACACCTTTAAGTTTTGCATCATCGGGATCAACAAACTCACTTCCAGCTGGGCGAATCGCTTCGTGGGCCTCTTGGGCGCCTTTTACTTTTTTGCCCTCATATTTTCGTGCTTCTTTAGGCAGATATTCTTTTCCATATTTTTCTAGGATGCACGCTCGCGCCGCCGCTATTGCCTGATCGGAAAGAAAAGTTGAGTCGGTACGCATATAAGTGATTAACCCTTCCTCGTACAAATTCTGCGCCACACTCATTGTTTCGCGCGCACTCAATCCGAGCTTTCGATTGGCCTCTTGTTGCAAAGTACTCGTAATAAAAGGCGGTGCAGGCTTTCGAGCTATCGGTTTTTCTTCAATTTCTATAACCTCAAACTCTTTACCTTTTAATTCGCCAGCAATTTTTTGGGCTCTTGATTCATCCAAATGTAAATGATTTTTACGATCAGGAAGTAACGCTCCAGTCGTGCCATCAAAATCTTTTCCAACCACAACTTTTTGTGAATCATAGGCAATCAACCGGGCTAAGAAATTAATTTTTGATTTTTCGCACTCACCTTCAATCGACCAAAATTCGTTGGGTTTAAATACCAATCGCTCCATCTCGCGCTCGGTAATCAGGCGAACGGCTACAGACTGAACCCGACCCGCTGATAAGCCATAGGCAATTTTCTTCCATATTAATGGAGAAATTGAATACCCGATGATACGATCCAAAATACGACGGGCCTCTTGAGCTTTAACAAGCTGTTCATCAACTTTTCGCGGTGATTTCAGCGCATGCTGGATGGCATCTTTAGTGATCTCATGAAATACGATTCTTTTCACAGGAACTTTTGGACGTAATAACTCAAGCAGATGCCATGAGATACTCTCTCCTTCACGGTCTTCGTCCGTCGCTAGTATTAACTCATCCGCGTTAACAAGTGCTTTCTTTAAATCCGAAACAATTTTTTCTTTCTTTTTAGGAATACAATAGATAGGCGTAAAATCTTCATCGACATTCACGCCAAGACTTGCCCATGATTCTTTTTTATATCTTTCGGGAATTGCCTTTGCGCTTTCGGGCAAATCACGAACATGCCCCATGCAAGACTGCACGATATACTCTCGACCTAAAAACTTGCGAATGGTCTTCGCTTTTGTCGGAGACTCTACAATTACTAGGCTCTTTACACTATTAGTAGATGCTGACTTAGATTCTTTTTTTGCTGCTTTTGCCATTCACGCCATTCAATATTCTAGACTAAAGTAGGTTCCATAAAAAAATTCATTACTATTTAAAATCAATGTAATCGTTCCTGCTTGCAAGGAATTTCTGATCAGGGGTAGTCTAAAGAAATAATGCACCTTACCAGCGGGCGGTCTAGTTATCATGAAACCAATTTCAGAATTTGATCCTAAAAGTGTCGAAATAGTTTTTACAGATATTGATGATACCTTAACTGATTCAGGGCAGTTAGGTCATGTAGCCTATGAAGCGCTCTGGCGTCTAAAAGATAAGGGATTTAAAGTGGTTCCGGTCACAGGTCGACCCGCGGGATGGTGCGAGATGATTGCCCGATTTTGGCCCGTAGATGCGGTCGTGGGCGAAAATGGCGCCTTCTATTTTATGTACAAAAATAAAAAAATGCGTCGGTATTTCAGCACCAGCCTCAAGAAATATCGAAAAGAAAAAAGAAAATTAGAAAAATTGGAAAAAGAAATTCTAAAAAAAATTAAAGGAACGGCAGTAGCTTCTGATCAGTTTTGCCGCCTTTTTGATCTGGCGATTGATTTTTGTGAAGATGTAAAGCCATTGCCAATTGAAGCCGCAGTTAAAATTAAAAAAATTTTTGAGGCCAATGGTGCCCACGCAAAAATTTCTTCCATTCATGTGAATGGTTGGTTTGGAAACTTTAATAAGTTAAAAACTTGTTTGTATTGGGCAAGACAGGAACTGGGAGTCGATCTTAAAAAACATAACAAGAAAGCACTTTTTGTTGGCGATTCTCCCAATGATGAGCCGATGTTTAAATTTTTTGAAAATTCTTTTGCGGTAGCTAATATTGATAAATTTCTTTCTCAAATCGAGCATACACCGAAATTTGTGGCTTCTAAACCTGGTGGACAGGGATTTGCTGAAATCGTAAAGAGATTGTGTCTGTAATTCTCAACAAGTGTTCCAAAATGAGAATCTAGCCAACGTCCCACTTTAAAACAAACCCCGACGTTAGTCTAAACTTTGGTTAGGAAATGCCGATAAGAGCTTAGTAAACCAATTAATTTGGAGCCTAAGTGGTACGTATCTGCAGACAAAAAATATTTTCAACACTCTTTACCGTGGCGTTTTTGTTATTCTTTGGAACGGCCATAGCACAAACGTCTCCACAAGGCTTAAGTCTACAAGGCCGCATTCTTGATTCTAGCAATAACCCCCTCGAAGACGCTAGCGTCGCATTTACTGTTCAAATTGTTTCCCCCGGAGCCGAGGAGTGCGTGCTCTACGAAGAAACTCATACCCTTAACATGACAGGCTCTGGCGGTGTCTTCGCTCTTCCGGTCGGAGCTGGAACTCGCTCGGGTGCCGCATTTGAAGACACTAGCACTCTGGCGCAAGTGTTTAACAACGGAAGCGGACAAATCAATTCACTCACCTGTAGTTCTGGTAATAGCTACACTCCCGCAAGCGGAGCTAAACGAAAAATTAAAATGACTTTTGATAATGGCGGTGGTCCTCAAGTCGTAACGCAGACTTTAGATGTTCAAGCTGTCCCCTACGCTCTTTATGCCGACACTCTAAGAGGAAAGTCTCCATCCGACTTTTTACAAACTTCGACGAGCACCACACAGGCAAAAATTGATAACCTCGCTACAAACGCAAATTACAATGAACTTTTAGCACTCATCGCCGGTACTTCTGCAAATTACACTTTAGCTAATGGCGGAAACTTTACTCCTGCAACTGACGTTGATTTCAATGGTAAAAAAATCATCGATCTTGCCGCTCCGACATTAGGCACAGACGCAACTAACAAAACTTATGTCGATACAAAATTTGGGGGTGCCACCTTTGATCAAACGGGCCTTGCTAACGGCCAAAGTGTTCGTTGGAATCAAGCTCTTACTAAATGGGAAGTTTATACTCCAGCTACCAGTCAGTGGATCACAACTGGAAATGATATTTATTATAATACTGGGAAGGTCGGTATTGGAACAACAAATCCAAGCTCGAAGCTACATGTGTCGGCGACCGATACGCAGACATCAGGTTCCACGAGCGTTTTTCGAATCACGCCGACCTACAATCAAACTTCAGGAAACGCAGCGAACACTGATTTGGTTATTAGCCGTACAGAAACAGCCGTCGGTTCAGGTGATCAACGTTTTATAGATGCTAAAGTTGGGGGTTCGTCGAAATTTCAAGTCTTTACGGATGGAAGCATTTTAGCTGGGAACAGTTCTGGAGCTTACGGAAAATATGAGTTTTTAGATGGATCGATTGTCATGAGCAATAACCAGTCGCTTCGCATGCTGGATAATGCTTCCAATGTGGTTTCAACGGTGACCTTAACATCGGGCAATAACTTGCAGCTCGGTGGATCAGCTGTAAGCGGCAGCACCATGTACTACGTACTAAACGGAACTGGAAGTCATCAATTTTTTACAGGATCTACCCCAACCGAAAAAATGCGCATTGATTCTAATGGCAACGTCGGCATAGGAACTACAAATCCCACTACAGGCACTCGCCTCGACATCACCGGCACAGGTGCTGCTTCAAGTTCAATTATTATTCCTCGCGATACCGTTGCCAATCGTCCAACTACCGGCGTGAATGGCATGATGAGATACGCCACTGATACAAATAAATTTGAAGCTTATCAAAATGGCGCTTGGACTGATATGATAACTTCGTCAACAGCATCAAGTGTAGCGGCAGGCAATGGCACTGCGAGCGCTCCTTCAATTTCATTTTCGGGAGACACTAACACAGGTTTTTACAGCAACGGCGCTGACACGATCGGAATCGCTGCTAATGGTGCTAACGTCTTTAATATCTCAAGTACAGCTTTATCTTCACCGACTACTGGTGGCGCACTGATCACTTCTGGCAATGGTACGGCCGCAGCTCCAACTTTTAGTTTCTCTGGTGATCCCGACACTGGCTGGTTTAGACCCGCCGCCGATACGATGGCGGCAAGCACTGCTGGCTCTGAACGAGTCAGAATCACTTCGTCCGGAACTATCGGCGTCGGCACGTCTGTGCCTACGGGAACATTGCACCTCAACGACGGTAGTGGCGGACTTACCGAGACTCACTGGAGTAGCTCGGCAACTGGAATTAGTTCCACCGATGGACTCTTTGTTGGTCTCAACAATATCTCGGGTGATGCCTACGTTTGGAATAACGAAAATACACCTCTTAAATTTGCAACCACGGGAACTGAACGTATGCGTATCGCGGCCGACGGCAGTGTGGGTATCGG
>LWDK01000036.1 GCA_002083485.1 Proteobacteria bacterium SG_bin7
GCTGGCGCAGGCGTTGGTCGTGGAGTTGGCCGTGGTGTAGGAGCCGGGCGTGGCACGGGTCGCGGCACTGGGCGTGGATTTGGTACCGGTCGCGGCGGTATTGGTCGCGGTGGCACTGGACGTGGCACAGGTCGCGGCACGGGTGCCGGCACTGGTCTATGATCAGGGACACATTGATCCAGCGACCATGACCAATGATAGCCTATTGGACAACGACGCGTTTCAATAATTCTCACGCACATCGCGCGGAAAGAATCCCAGCGATATCCTGCGGGACAAAATTGCCGATTTGATCGTGGCACACAACGATTTAAATAGGGATCCCAATAGGAATCCCAGCCGCAAATTTCAATTCGACTCGACGAAACGCAACGATCAACACGCGGATCCCAGTAAGTACCCCACGGACATGATTGTACACGATTGGGCACACAACGACTGTAGTAAGGATCCCAATGTGAATTTGGTCCACACATATTTTGTGGGTAAGCCGGCACACACTGATTTAAATGATAATTCCAACGGTACCCGATAGGACAAGAATACGTGTCTGCTACGCAACGGTTATAATAACTATCATAGTGGGTTCCGATAGGACAACGCGGGTAACCAATGCGTACACACATATTTGTCCAATGATCGTAGTAATAACCGTCGCCGCAATAAACTTGCGGAGGCGGCTGCGGAAATTGAATACAACTATCCGTCTGTGGATCATAGAATGTACCATCTGGACAGCGATTTGCTCTGTTCTCTACGCAATAACCCAGGGTCGGATCATAGTAATAACCATCGGGACACATTGGGTTTGGAACTGGCAAAGGTTGAGGAGGATTTGGCGATGGAATTGGTGAAGGAATTGGTTCTTGTTTTTCGTTCACGCTTAACTGAAATTGTTTATAAACGTGAATGTTACTATCAATATTTTGTAAGTGGACATAAAATAGGTAAGAACCTAAATCAGAAAAAGTTCCATAAACTTTTACGCCGGAATTTACGACCGAGGCTGTAACAGTTGATGGAAAAGATTCAGTGCTAACTTCCGCTTGGAAAGGAACTCCAAACTCCGTCCAGTTGATTTCTGTTTCGTAACTTGAGTTTTGTGTTGCCCAGGGCAAATATCTTTCGGAACTGAACTTCGGTAAATTAGCTGTGTCTTCTGAGTCAGAATTAATGCAAAGCTCGCGAAAACCCTGCTTATTGTCACCAGTCAAAGCTGATAAACTAAAACACCATTGGCCAACAAACTGCGGAGTCCCGCTGATTTGTAAAATCGAGGTATCATCTGGATTTGTTGGTGGTACGATCTCTAATCCTGGGGGCAAAACTGAAAATTCAGAAACTTGCCAACTTACAGGTGGTTGAAAATTACCTTTTAAATAGACTTCGACATCGTGAGGGTTGCCATATTTTACGTTGGCATCAGTTTCCTCAATCTCAATCAGAACATCGCTATCAAATATTGTTCCATCGTCAAGTGCGGAGCCATCACTACTTGTGCATGCAAACCCTGACTGCAGCATCGCTATTGTGAGTATCCATACAAGTGACAGACGCCACCGCTTACTAAATCTATTTTGCATTATTCCTCCCCAATTGGGCGCAAAAGTTCCCCATTACCAATTCTTTAAGCAAGCCAAGTACCAACAAGAGGACTTCTTGTCTTGCTAAAATGAAAGTTTAAAAAAATTTTAAATTAACTTTGAATTCTTATTACTTGATGATGCGCGTTGCAAATTTTGGAGGAATTATGGAGAAAGTTTTGTAATTCGGTTCGCTGCCATAGTGGCTCCAGCACTGCCATCTATTTGATCACATTGTTTTTTATCGGTAACCGAGTGACCCCCCGTTGACAGAAGTGCTAGTCGCCTGAGATCTTCCCACCGTCTATAGACAAGGGGGATTTTATGAAAACTCTATTAATAGCTTTCGTAAGTTTCTTTGCTTCTTTAGGTTTAGCAGCGCAATGCCCAAATCTTGCGGGCAAATACCAGCAAGTCTTTCCGCAAGAGACGGGAGCTATACTCCAGGTCATTCAAAATGTTGATCAGGTCCTGCACCTAAGTTTTTCGGGCTATCAGACACCAAGAAGAATTTGGACTTTGGTCTTAACCGGAAAACCGCACCCCAAAAATTTAGGTGCCTCTTATCGTGATGTGATCGAACAAAGCTACTGCAAAGATAACCAGGTCTACTCAATTCTCAGCGGAAGACTACTTGTGGGCAATCGAATTGTCAGTTTCGTTGAAAAGTGGACTATTTATAAAAATACTTCCGGAGAACTTGTGTGGCAGAAAAGATCTCGCGACGATACCGGTAAAGGTCCTCGTCTAGACATCTACAAATATTCTTCTCGGTAATTTTTATGTGGGCGTAACTCATGATTATAGTCGACAATTTTTTTACGCCCGCAGCAAAACTCCGACAGGAATTTGATTCCCGTCTTGATATTACAAAACCGGCAGACTCAAATCGTTTTATTTGGGACTATTGGCACGTCCCCGGCCAATACTCGCATTTGCGCACTCCCGCCGTTAATTTTTTTAGTAAAACACTGCTAAAAAAATTTACCGATGAATTGTTAAATTTTGGAAAAGAAAACCTCGGGTGCGTTGGGATTACACCTCTGTGGTTGAGTTGTTATATTAATGGAAGCAAGCAAGGCTGGCACGCCGATGTACCACACGGTCCGTTTGCTTTCGTTTACTCGCTAACAAAATTACAGGAGAAAAAATTTTCAGGAGGCGAGACATGGATCATGAAAGACGCGGCGATTGATTTTTGGCCGAACTTTCATGACAAAAATGGTATTGAGGAAAGTGAATTAATCGATAAGATCCCTCCTCGCTTTAACCGTTTGACAGTGTTTGATCCGCGTCGGCCACACAGTGTCTCAGAAGTTCGCGGCACAAATGATCCTCGTGAAGGACGATTAGTCATACACGGGTGGTTTACTCATCCCCAGCCGTTTTTTGAGGGCGGACTCACACGCGTCCAAGCTTTGCGCGGGATTGATTCTATCTACGAAAAAGTTTTGCCACTCTTAAAACGCTTTCGGCATTTGCACGGTATCAGCACTTTTCGACTAAAAATTAGTAGAACCGGTAAAATTACCGACTATAAAATATTGATTAGCACACTCAAATCCATGAGTCGGAGTGGCGAAACTGAGCAAAAATATTTTGTGGAAGTAAAACGCTTGATCATGTCAGTGAATTTTCCAAAATCAAATCAAGCAACAACCATGACGTTCCCTTTGGTTTTTTGGTAATACTTCCCTTGACTCGACTTTATTTCTAGCTAAATTTAGATTGTGAAAATCGATTTTACTAAAAAGATTCTTATTTTTTGCGACGGCGCATGTTCCGGAAATCCCGGCCCTGGCGGTTTTGGCGGCATTATTGTTTATCCTGAAGGGAAAATCCAAGAAATTGGTGGGAGCCACTCGAAAACCACAAATAACCGCATGGAGCTCGCGAGTGCTATTCAGAGTTTACAAAAAATAAAAAATCGCAAAGAAGATGTTTGGGTTCTTACTGATTCCACTTACGTGATTCGTGGAATTACGCAATGGATTTGGGGCTGGCAGAAAAACGGCTGGCTCAATGGCGAAAAAGAAGAAGTTGCTAACAAAGATTTGTGGATGGTGTTAAATGAAGAAGTCAAAGAACGCAAAGGCTCAAAACTAGAGTGGAAGTATGTGCGCGGACATACCGGAGTTGCCGCCAACGAACGCTGCGATGAAATCGCAGTTTCTTTTTCGACCGGCAAATATGTTGATCTTTATTCGGGATCATTATTGAAGTACGATGTTCCTGTTTATGATTTGCCTGATGATATGTCGGTTCCTGAAATGAAATCGCGATCAGAGAAAAAAGCTGAGGCGTTTTCTTATTTGAGTTTGGTTAACGGTGAGTTACAACGCCACAAGACTTGGAAAGAATGCGAAGTGCGCGTCAAGGGCCGTGCGGGGGCAAAATTCAAAAAAGCGATGTCAGAAGCTGATGAAAAAGTGATTATTAAATCTTGGGGAGTTAAGGAAAAATAAAGTTTACTTCCGCCGCGGAAGTAAAGCCGCCATTTTTATGTCTGGAGGCCGTTAGGACATCAAACTTTTGCCCCAGATTTCAACTTTATTTGGAGTTTTTCACAAAACAACTCAAAGAACCAAAGTTCTCTCTGCCCGCACAACCGAAATCACTTTACTCCAAAAATTAAAACCAGAAATCTTATGCAGAGAAAATTGTGGTGGTTCCAGATTTATATGTGACGCCCTCTTAGCATCGGCAGATTCAAAAAAGAAATTCGGCGCACAACTTGGAGATATATAAAGGGGTTTCCCGGCAAACAGAGTTGAAAACTGATTGTGAAAATGGCCGCAGACCAGCCCAATCACATGCGGATAAAAACGCATGATATTTTCTAAATCCTCGGCGTTTCGCAGAGTCATTTGATTAAACACTTCAATACCAACGTTAACGGGAAAATGATGCGCAAACAAAAGCGCGGGGACATCGCGACGCTCGTTTAAACTTTGTTTTAGAAACTGAAGTTGATCATTACCTAAAAAACCAAAGTCTTTCCCCGGCGCCAAAGAGTCTAAGCCGATGACTCGCGCTTCGCTATGGTCAAAAACAAACGAAGAATCTCTTTGAGCTTGAAAAACACTTCTCAAACCTTCTCGATCGTCATGATTGCCGGGGATAACATAGTAAGGAGTTCTTAACTCAGATAAAATTTCTTTGAGTGCGGAATAGGCACCTGAATGGTTTGTTCCGTCAATATTATCACCTGTCAGCACCACAATATCGGGCGCGGGTTTAAGATTGTTAATGGCAATAACCACTCGCTCCAAACGGCGATGGACATTTGTTTCAGCATCCCCAAGCCACTCTTGACCACGGGGCATGATATGGGTGTCAGTGATTTGCGCGATAAGCATAGTATTTAAAAAATTCCTTTTCCTGAGCAAAAATTCTCACTAGGATAAATACCATGCAAACCGAGGGAATCAAGTACGCGGGGTCAAAAAAGGCGATAATTCCTTCGATATTGGAAATTTGCACTAAACTTCAAGTGAAATCTGCTTTCGATGGCTTTGCAGGAACCACACGCGTATCACAAGGTCTCTATAAAATAGGCATTCAAGTTCATTCCAATGATATTTCGGATTGGTCTTATATTTTTGGACTTTGTTATTTAAAAAACTCCAAACCTGCAGAGTTTTATGAGCCGCTCTTGGAACATCTAAATAATTTGCCTGGAAAGTCAGGATGGTTTAGCGAGAACTACGGTGGCATGGAGTCAGACGAGAAAAAGATTTGGCAAATTCATAATACGCAAAAACTGGACGCGATTCGTGAAGAAATTGAGCGCCTAAGGCTAGACGAAGTCGCGCGTGCCGTTCTTCTCACAAGTTTAATTTTAGCTATGGACAAAGTGGATTCGTCCTTAGGACATCACACAAGTTATTTAAAAAAATGGGCACCGCGGTCGTTTGCGACGATGAAAATGGTTTTACCAAAATTAATTTCTGTTTCTGAAAATAAAAATAAGGTCATCAGAGGTGATGTTTTCGATACCGTCAAAAATATTTCTACAGACCTTGCATACTTTGATCCGCCTTATGGTTCTAGCAATGAGAAAATGCCTCCTTCGCGTGTCCGTTACGCATCCTATTACCACCTGTGGACTACCATCATCCGCAATGACCAACCCAAACTTGTCGGCGCGGCAAAGCGCCGTCAAGATGTGTCTGATGTGGTGGCCACATCTGTGTTTGAGGAGTTTAGACGCTCAGAAAGCGGAAAATTTATTGCGCTCGAAGCGATTGAGCAACTCATTCGTCTAACACCGGCTCCCTACATTGTATTATCTTATTCCAATCAAGGAAGGGCCACGCGCGATAATCTCGTCGAACTTATTTCGTCTTATGCCAGAGCTTTTTCCATTGTGGAACATAATCACAAAAGCCATGTAATGCGTTCCATGTGCTGGACTAAAAATTGGGCAAATCTCGAGGAAGGCACAAAGGAATATCTCTTTGTGCTAAATAAAAAATAAGATGAGACATTTTTGGCTTATTTTTGTCTTGTTTGGCTGTACCGCTCCCGACAAAATAAAATTTAACCAGGAAAAACCCATGAGAATTGAATTTGTGCGCGAATTAACTTTACCACATCTTTTGCAGACCGGCAGACAAAAATATATTTCCGCAGCCAGCGGCCTAGTAAAAGCGCATGGCAATTTTTACGCGGTTGCCGACGATGAACATCATCTCGTTCGCATTCCCGAAGATGGTACTCTCCCCTGTCAAAGCTATTCAATTTTTTCCGGAACTCTGCCGCTAGAAGCACAAAAACGAAAAAAGAAAAAACCTGATCTTGAAGCCATCACTTTTCTTGAGCCGAACTCGAGTTTGCAAAACGGTGCACTTCTTTTAATTCCTTCAGGTTCTGAAAAAAACCGAACACGCGGCGCTCTTTTTCCATTTGTAAGTCCCAATCAACTTGCCGCAGAACCAAGGGAGATTGACTTTTCACCTTTGTATTCTGAGATTGCAAAGAAAATAGGTCCGATTAATATTGAAGGCGCCGTCGTTACCAAAAGTGGAATTAAACTTTTTAACCGTGGCAATGGCGCTGGTAAAAACGCCGTGATCGACGTTGGCTACACGTTGTCGCCTCTGACTTTCTCTTTGCTGCACGCTACTTTTGTTGATCTTGGAAAAGAGCAAAACTTTCCGATCGCCTTTACCGACGCAAGTATCACTGGGAACGGAGAAATCTATTTCCTCGCTGTTGCCGAAGCGACACCTTCATCTTATGAGGATGGAAGGCTCCTTGGCGCCTTTATCGGCAAAATTTCTACTGACAATCAAATTATCTCGCTCACGAGAGAAAATTTTCAGATGAAGCCTGAGGGCATTTATATTGATGAAAACGGGAGCAAAACTCGCTTTTACTTCGTTACCGACCCCGATGACAGCAATATTGCTTCACAACTACTCGTGGGCATCTAGATTTCTAGTGACAGCACTCATTGTACCTACCTAAAGTATTAAGGTGGTAGATCTTTTACTGACGCTTCCTGTTTTCGTTCTCATCTGCACAGTGATGGGGCTTTCGGCAGTTCCGGGAGTCTATTTAGGCACTCAAATTTGGCAACTTGCCGGTTCACAGTCGGGAATTCTTTCTATCTTTATGAAGGCAATGAGTCTGCCGATTGGATTTTACCTTTATGGGTTTACTCTCATCATCCTAAACCCAATTTTTTGTTTGTTATTGGGAGCACGTCTCAAACCCTATCGCGGGCCCTCGGTTTCCTTTCGCTGTTTACCTTGGTATATTCAAGCCGCTCTTCACTTTACTGCACGCTACAGTTTTTTAGAGTTTATTACACCGACTAAAATTGCCAATTTTTATTTTATGGCGATGGGTATGAAGCTCGGAAAAAATGTCTACATCAATTCCACACGCATTTCAGATCCGAGCATGATCGAGATGGACGATGATGCGACAATTGGTGGCAGCGCTAACATCATGGCTCATTATGCTTCAGGAAGTTTACTCGTTATTGAAAAAGTCCGAATCGGAAAAAAAGCGTTGGTAGGTCATGGTGCGACAGTTTTTGGGGGCGTTGAAATTGGTGACAAAGCGAAAGTTCTACCAAACTCGTTTGTGTTGCCGAAAACAAAAATTCCGCCTGGGGAAACTTGGGGTGGAATCCCGGCAGTCAAAATGAATTTACAAAAAACAGGGACGGTCGACGTTACCGAAATTCTTGAGTGAAAATACTGGCTGTCGTTTTGGCTTTGGCACTTTGGTACTTAAGTCAGTGGTGGCTGTCGCGATTTCGTGGCAATTTACCCCCAAATTACGACGCCATTCATGAATGGACAAAGAACCTCAATACCTATTTTGCATCCCACCGTAAATCCTGTAATGCTCTTTTGATTACCAGCTCCTTAATTATCGATTCCCTTGTTTTATTTATTATCGCCATTAGCATTTGGGGGCCAAGCTTTCGACCTTTTGTTGCTCTCGTCGTTTTATTTTTATTTCGCCAAATTTCTCAAGGTCTTGTTACTTTGCCAATTCCTAAGGGGAACCTTTGGTATTATCCGGGTTTTCCATCTCTGATGGTGACCTATGGAATATCTAACGATTTATTTTTTTCAGGACACACGGCACTGGCGGTCTTGGGTGGGCTTGAACTTATGCATTTAGGATATTTTCCATTGAAAGTTTTGGCAGTTTTTATTGTTGTTTATCAGGCTCTCGTGGTTTTAATTTTGCGAGCCCATTGGACTGCAGATGTAATCTGTGGATATTTCGCTGCTGTCAGCGTTTATTTGTCGTCGTTTTATTTTTCCGAAATTGGTTGGCGTTTTTGATTAATAATCAACCCTATTCTTTTTTTAACTTAGTGAGTTCCCAGTATTTTCGCGCTATCTCAGCGCAAGCAATCATCCATTCAGTCTCTTCAGGTGTTCGAGATTTTTTTTCTTCTAAACCACAGGCAAAATTATTACTCGTAACCGCAATAGCTCGATTGGCAGGATCTCTTTTTTCGACATTAGTTTCAGCGAGTGCTACGGCCTGACTCAAGAGGCGTTTTGACTTTTTAAAATCACGATCACATAAATTGGTGGCTGCTAAGGCAAGAATACGGATTTGCTCGGAGCGGGTAAAGGAACGCAGGTCGGGTGTTTGCTCGTCGCTAATTTGGAAAGCCGCAATAGCGCATTTTATGGCTACGCCCACATCTGAGTTTTTAGAAAAACTGGTTATTTTCTTTAAATTAGTGAGAAAAGAAATTCCTTCTTTCCACTTTCCCAGATGTTCTCCCATGACGTGAATCACTAATTCCACAAACTGATTTATCTCGTCGTGAGTAATGGCGAGTGTAGCGGCGCGAGGAAAATCAGCGGCAACTTTTTCACATTGAGTAGAGTGGTTCTTCCACGCTTCTTGGATATAGTCTGAGAAGGCCATATTTTCTCATGGTAATAGTTTGCGAAAAGGGTGGGAAGACAAAAAAGACAAAAAAATTTTTAAAGGCTCTTTTTAGGCAACAGTGTAAAAAGAGTAGACATTCTCAAATCTCTTTTATTGAAATAAATGATTTTAAAGATTGGCATACTTGCATGATAGCAAGTACCCTGTAAGGAGGCCCCATGAAGCCAATTTTCATTTACCTTGTTACTTTAATAGTGATTTCTACTGCCAGCAAGGGCGATGATAATTTAAATTTATTCGAGATTGGAAAATCACAATTCCAAAAATATTTAGATATTAAGTTGGCGGAGATTATAACCAAATCCAACAATTCTCGAGTGGCTGCGGCGCCATTTGCGCTCCTTCACGAAGGTCGAACCAAATACTCAGTGCTTTTAATACACGGCTTAAATGACTCTCCTTACTACATGAAAGATATCGCCCAACTTCTATTTGACCAAGGATATAATGTGATAACCCTTCTTCTAGAGGGACACGCGACTTCATTCGAAGACATGAAGAGCGTTGAACATACGCAGTGGGTAGAGAGCCTCCATTGGGGATTAGGTACAGCAAAACAATTAGGTGAGAATGTTTTAGTTGGTGGATTCTCCACAGGAGGCGTCCTTTCGGTATATGCGGCGTTAGAAACATCGGATGTTAAGGGTCTACTTCTTTTGGCTCCGGCGCTTGCAGTTCATGACGGCAATAGCGGAAATCGTTACGGAGCTTGGTCCTGCCTTCTAAGTTGGAGAGCAAGAACAACGGCCGTAGTTGATAGTCCAATAAAATACAAAGAGCACAGCATGAATTCCTATTGCCAGCTTATGCATTTGATCTCTGATACCTATGAAAAAGCCGGCGCCAATGCCATATCTAAATTCACAACTAGCGACAGTGACACTGAAAAATCCATCATAAAAATAGCTGAAAAAATAAATGTTCCTACCTTCGTGGCCATGACAAGTATCGATGGGCGTGTCCCCTTTGATAAGCTCATGCTTTTTTACACTCGGCTCAAAGTCTCAAAAAGGGGTATCATTTTTACCCCCAATCGCAACGAACTGCCAGAAACGGACAATTTAACCATCGAAGATAATTTCTCGTTAAAACATGGCTTTATGCCACTTAAAGAAAATCACTATAATAAAGAGTTTAATGAGAAATTTAACTCTCTAGAGAATTCTATAAAAAGTTTTCTCGCTCACAACTTTAACTAATCCAGACCTCCGTCCGGCGTTATTTTAAGTAATTCTAAACACTTAGCTCAGCGCTCAGAAAAATTTTTTGAGCCCTGTTGACGTACGGAAAATGTACGGATATTTTAGCTGGTGTACGGAAAATAACCGGAAAAAGAACTGATACCAAAAAACAAACCAACAAGGAGGATCTATGGGAATAACTCAAAAACAACAAATGGTTTTAGATTTTCTAAAATCTTATGAAGAAAAGCATGGCTTCACTCCGACACAACGACAAATTGCGCAACATTTTGAATTTAAATCTGTTGGCACTGTTCAAGACTATCTTGCTTACTTAGAAAAACATGGCCACATCCAACGCGCCCGCGATGAGAAAAGAAATTTAATTTTAAATCCCAGTGATCGTAGCGTTCCTCTTCTAGGAAAAGTTGCGGCAGGGCTTCCCATCGAACACAATATCAATGATGAGTTTATTGAAGTGCCCACGACGATGCTTAAAAAAGGCCACTCGCACTTTGCTCTGATGGTAAAAGGCGATTCGATGGTCGACATTGGTATCGTTGAAGGTGATTACGTCGTGATTCGTCAACAAACGACGGCCAACACGAACGGCCAGATCATTGTCGCACAAATAAATAACGAGGCTGTGATCAAACGTTATTTTAAAAAGAAAGGTGTTATTGAGTTACACTCGGAAAATCCAAAATACAAACCAATTATTATAGATCCCGAAGATGACTTTAAAATCTTAGGCGTGTTTGTGGGTTTAATTCGTTTGAACTAAAAACTTTTTAAAAATTTGAGGTTTATATGTCAGTTGCTTCCATAGAACAACTCAGGGAACTTATTGCCTTTAAACAAGGATTTTCACAGAAAGAACGCTTTGAAACGAGTTTACTTGCAGGTGGGATTCCAAAAGGAGCAATCACGCAGATCTTTGGTTACGGAAAAACTGAAGCGACTGTACAATTTCTGCGCGATAACCCTAAAGAAAGAGTGGCATGGATTGAGGTTGATTTTGAATTAAATCCCGTTGGGATTTTGCAAAGAGAAGTCAATTTAACACGAATTTTATTTACTGAGGCTGGCGAGCATTTAATGTGGGCAGCCCTACAAGCATTGAAGTGCCAACTCTTCTCAATTGTGATTTTACGCACTAAAGGTCTGAATGAAAAAGACTTAAGGAAATTGCAGCTTGCTGCAGAGAAATCCAATTCCTCAGTGATTTTATTGTCCGAAGAGTTTTCTCCTGCGTGGCCAATTAGTTTAGTGGCAAAGCCCCATCCCTGCCGCAATGGAACTGATCAAAAAATTTTAGAGCTAGAAGTTTTGAGGCAAAGATGAGAGTTGTCTGTATCGCACTCGACAACAAAGATAAATTGCAAACAGTGGCAGAAGCCGCCTTGCAATTTACGCCGCAAGTAGCTTTAGGCAAAGACTGTGTATTCTTAGAAGTTTCGCAGTCCTTACATTTATTTTCTGAAGTAGAGATATTACAGAAATTAAAAGAACTTTTAATCAGTATGGAGCTTACCGGAAAATTATCCATAGGCACAGACCCAGGAAGCGCTTTGAGTTTTGCAAAATTAAATATGATTTGCGAACGCGAAAACTTACCAATTGAGGCGCTAGAGAATTTTCTCTCTCCATTCAATCCCGGTGAAGAACTCGCCGAAATGTTAGAGTCTTTTGTAAAGCTTGGAATTTATCGTCTTCAAGATTTAACAAAAGTTCCACCAAAAACTTTGGCGTCACGTTTTGGTAAAAATGCCCTGCTCGCTTATCAAAGAGTGTTTTATGGGTCACAAGTACCGTGGCCAGTTTTTCATCCACAAGAAAAAGTTTGTGAACGCACTGAAATTGATTTGGATCATCAAGTATCAACCCTTGAACCTATGTTATTTTTAATTCGTCCCTTATTAGAGCAAGTTTTGGGACGGTTAAGAGGGAGAGCCTTGAAATTAATGAGCTTTCGCTTGCGCTTTGAACTTGAAGATTATTCGACGGTCAGAGAACCCATTCGTGTGTGGAATTTTAATTTAAGTTTCGCGCAAAGTGAATCCAGTCTCGTTTTGCCAATTGTACGTGAGCGTTTAAATAAAGAGCTGCAGTTTCATCCCCTGGAGTCCTCCGTGTTCGCTTGTGAAATTGAAGCTATGGAAGCAGTACCGGGAGTTAGCCAACAAAAGGATCTCTTCTACAAAAAAGAAGAAGAAAAAGAGCAATGGGGTTCTTTAGTCTCACGTCTGCATGAAAAACTAGGTGCGCAAAAATCTTTTGTCGCTAAACCCGTGGCTCGATATTTACCCGAAGCTGCTTGGAAAAGAGATTTATCGGGATCAGAGGCGTTTGACATAGCATCTCTCCCCAAACGTCCTCTGGTCCTATTTCGCCACCCCCGACCAATAAACAAAATTGAGAATTATTTTGTTTATAAACGTCATCGCTATAAAATTAAAGAACTCGAAGGGCCAGAAACCTTGTCTGGCGAATGGTGGCTTAAAGGCTTCCACCGTAACTACTATAAAGCCTCTTTAGAGGATGACTCACAGTGGTGGGTGTATACAAACCCTGAAACCCCCAATTATTATTTTTGGCATGGAGTGTTTGATTGATTAACCCAATCCCTGGATTTAGCGAACCCTTCGCCAGCTTGTCACATTTACTAGCAGCTGGTTTAGCCTTTTGTGGTGTTGGATTTTTAATTCGCAAAGGACGTGGAAGTGCGGGAAGAATCTCGGCAATTATTATTTATACAATTGGTTTAGTTTTTCTTTTTTCGATGAGTGGAGTTTATCACTTATTAGATCCTAACGGATTAGCACGGTTTGTTTTTCGCCGTTTAGATCATGCTGGCATCTGGGTTTTGATTGCTGCAACTTTTACCCCTATTCATATTATTTTATTTCGTAGCGGCTGGCGTTGGGCGATATTACTCTTAGTCTGGCCAATTGCGATTACAGGATTAGTATTGGAAGTTGTATTCTTTGATTCTTTTCCAGAGTGGCTGTCCTTATCATTATATTTGGGACTTGGTTGGATCGGCGCCCTCAGCGGCATGCAATTTCATAAACGCTATCAAGATAAATCTTTAAACCTTTTGATTTTGGGAGGCCTTTTTTATTCTATCGGTGCAGTTATTGATTTCATCAAAACTCCAGTTTTGTGGCCTGGAGTTTTAAATGCACATGAACTCTTTCATGTCTTTGTGATTTTTGGTGCTATTGCTCACTGGAGATTTATTTATCATTGGGCAAATTATCCTTTACGTGAGGTAATTCAATTTCATGTCCATATTTTTCCTGATAATAAATTTATCGCTAAAGCTCAAAGTGAATCGATTCGCATCGAATCAGATTCTCTTGAAATGCTAAAATTAAGTGTCGCCAATGAAGTACGTAAACGCTATCACAAAGATCACACGCCACAAATTCACTTAAGATATTTTAACGAAGAATTTATTTAGTTGGGCCGACTCCACTCCATTTCTTAAATTATGTATGTCGAACTTAAATGTAAGTCTAACTTTTCTTTTTTGCGGGGATCCTCACACCCAGAAGAATTGATCGCACGCGCGATTGAACTTGGTTATCCTGCGATCGCATTAACAGATAACGATGGTGTTTATGGAATGCCCAAAGCTTATTGGAAAGCTAAAGACTTTCCCAATTTTAAATTGATAGTTGGAGCAGATTTAAATATTGAAAATCATCCGCGCTTAACTCTACTCGCCCAAAATCGAAAGGCCTATGGCGTTTTGTGTAAGATCATTACAGAGAGTCATCGTGATAAACCTAAAGGCAATGCAGCGATTGAACTAGAAAAGCTCTTGGCGATGGCGACTGAGACACATGGACTCATTTGCCTTCCCGAAGAAAAGTCAAATTATGAAATATTAAAAGAAAATTTTAACGAGAGATTATTTTTGCCGCTAACAAGACTCAAAGACGGCAAAGATAAAAAGCGCACCGACGACATTTTAGAGGTTGCAAGAAGATTAGATCTGCAAATTGTAGCTACAAATGACGTACACTTTCATGCTCCAGACCGAAGAAAATTACAAGATGTGTTGACTTCGATTCGTGAAACTACACCTCTGACAGAATTAGGTTTCAAGTTATTTTCTAATGGTGAACGCTATTTGAAAACACCTCTAGAGATGCGTGATCTGTTTAAAGATTTTCCTAATGCAATTCATAATACTTTAAAAATTGCAGAGTCTTGTACTTTTTCACCAAGTGAACTCAAATACCGTTATCCGTCAGAGTGGATTCCTGAGGGGCATTCATCCCAAAGTTATTTAGAAGAACTCACCTGGAAAGGTGCAAAAGAAAAGTATACGGGCGAAATTCCGTTAGAAGTAATTAAAGTTCTTCGCCACGAGCTAGGACTTATTAAAAAGCTTCAGTATGCCGATTATTTTTTGACGATTTATGAAATTGTTGATTGGGCCCGTAAAGAAAGGATTCTGTGTCAAGGACGTGGGGCTGCAGCCAATAGTGTTGTCTGTTATGTTTTAGGAATTACCGCAGTTGACCCGATTCGTTTAAATTTATTATTTGAAAGGTTTATATCTGAAGAAAGGCATGAGCCCCCTGATATCGACGTCGACTTTGAACATGAACGCCGCGAAGAAGTTATTCAACATATTTATGACAAGTATGGAAGAGACCGAGCTGCTATGGTCAGCGCCGTGATTACCTACCGTAGAAGGTCTATGATTCGCGAAATAAGTAAAGCCTTTGGAGTCAATATAGGCGTGTTACCAGCTAAAGAAATTGAAAAAAAATTTGATGAACTTGTTAAAACTTCGCCGGTGGCAAACGCAAAAAATTTGATTGAAGAATTAGAAGATGGGCTGAAAGGCTTTCCCCGGCATCTATCGATCCATTCTGGAGGATTTACTTTATCGGCAGACCCAATTACGGAAATTGTACCGGTAGAGCCGGCGCGTATGGATGGACGCACAATTATCCAATGGGATAAGTACGATTTAGATTATCTGGGTCTTTTAAAGGTCGATATTTTATCTCTGGGAATGCTTTCGGCACTTAGAAAAAATCTAGATCTCGTGGGATTGAAACTCAATGAAATCCCAGCGGAGGACAAAAAAACTTATCAAATGATCGGACGCGCTGATACAGTTGGAACTTTTCAAATTGAATCGCGTGCACAGATGTCGATGCTGGGGCGGCTACAGCCAAAAAGTTTTTATGATTTGGTAATAGAGGTGGCGATTGTGCGACCGGGGCCAATTGTCGGGAAAATGGTGCATCCCTATTTAAGAAGGCGGCAGGGAAAAGAAGCTGTTCATTATCATCATCCCAAACTTAAAAAAATTTTAGGAAAAACTTTAGGTGTACCGTTATTTCAAGAACAAGTGATGCGCATGGCGATAGAACTTGCGCAATTCACCCCTGGAGAGGCTGATCAATTGCGTCGCGCGATTGGAGCTTGGCGATCATCGGGAGAAATTGAGATGATAGGACAAAAATTAATTCGTGGCCTTATCGCCTCAGGATTACCAAAAGATTTTGCCATGCAAGTCTATGATCAAATCAAAGGTTTTGCACAGTATGGCTTTCCAGAAAGCCATGCGGCAAGCTTTGCACTCTTGGCGTATGCTTCTTGCTATTTAAAGTGCCATTATCCCGCTGAGTTTTGTTGTTCACTAATAAATTCGCAGCCCATGGGATTTTATGCCAATCACACCTTGCTTGATGATGCCAAAAGACATGGAGCGAAAGTTTTGCCAATTGATCCTAACATTTCGAGTTGGGATTGTCAGATGGAGAATGGCGCTTTACGTTTAGGGTTTCGTATTATTCGTGGCATGAAGGAAAAAAATATGGAAAGCTTAGTCGCCGGTAGACCCTATACAAGTTTGGGAGATTTTTTAGCAAAAAATAGTTTACGCCGAGACGTTTTATACCGACTTGCTATGGGAAATGCGTTTGTTGGTTTTGGCATGGATCAACGACATTCACTGTGGTCGATTTTAGATTATGATATTAAGAGCTCAGAAATCCAAATGGATCTATTTCACAAACAATCACAGGGCGATGACGATGATATTTTCAAAAAACTTTCATTTTTTGAAAATATCAAGAGTGATTATAACTCTATGGGTTTATCAACGATAGGACATCCCATGCAGGGACTGCGACAAGCTCAAAAGCTACCATTAACGACCTCTTTTTTAGCCAAACAGGTAGCTCCAGGTAAGGAAATTCATGCAGCGGGATTAGTTATAATAAAACAACGACCGCCAACGGCCAAAGGAATGACCTTTGCGACCATGGAAGATGAATTTGGTTTCTTGGATCTTGTTATTCGCCCCGATGTGTATGAGAAACACCATGAAGCTTTGGCTTATAATTGTTTTTTAGAGATTAAAGGAATTGTTCAACGCGAAGGTAATACGGTAAGTATTTTGGTAAAATGGGCAAAAGGAATTTTGCCCTCTTTCGAAGTGAAACCAACGCAATATTATTACGAAGTCTAATTTGTTCTCACACATAAGTTAAAACACAGGCACCACGCGTACAAGTATAAGTTCTCTCAGCATCCTTTTCAGATGATGTCTTTCCGAGAAACAAGAGAGCGTTCATTTTTGCCAGAACAACGACATTTTGACTCGAAACAAAATAAAGTTGACTTCCAAATTTGTAATTTTCAAAAAAATTAGAGACAGATCTACTCAAATTTATTTTTTGATCCGACACAACTACAATATCATTTGGCGGAGAGAAGTAGTCGATTAAAAAATTCATGAGATAACCCAATGAAGTCGGAAATTTTTCGATTTGATCCTTTAATATGCGCAAAATACCTTCCGCGTCGCTAAGAAACTTTTCATCCGTCGTTAAACTATAAAGACGCATTAGATTTTGAAATTGAACAGAATTTCCCGAGGGCTCGGCACCGTCATAATAAGGTTTATCGCGTAAGATGACGTCCTTGGCTTCATCAGTAGAGTGATAGTATCCGCCGTTTTTATCCTTGAAATGAATATCTAAATATTTATTGAGGTCATTTATTATTTGAAAATATTCTGGACTTCCGGTACCCGAAAACAAGTCTAGCAGAGCGCTTATAAAATAGGAATAATCCTCAAGCACCCCGTCTCCCTTGGCGTTTCCAACTTGATATGAGCGATATAATCTTCCATCTCTATATAGGTTCTTGAGAATAAAATCAGTTGCTTTTTCTGCGACGCCTAAGTATCGCGGATTTTTTAATGCCATTCCGGCACGCGCAAATGCCGAGATTGCCAAAGCATTCCACGCTACCAAAACTTTTTCATCCCGAAGAGGTTTCGGGCGTGCATCACGATAGGCTTTTAATTTTTTTCGGATAGGATCCCAATTAGAATCGTTTCCTGAGCGAACAAGATGAATGTATTTTCCTTCAAAGTTTAGTTCTTCCATCTCAAAAATTTTTCTCATCGTTTCGATTTCTTCCACGGAAAGAACTCTCTGGAGTTCCGCTGGCGTCCAAACGAAAAACGCCCCCTCTTCTTTTTCGCCATCTGTATTTAAGCTATCGGCATCTGTTGCAGCAAAAAAAACGCCATCCGGAGAAAGCATTTCTTTTTCCAAATATGTCAAAATATCGATTAAGACTTCCTTATAATAATCTTTCTTTGTAACAAGATAAGTCTCTAAACAAGAGCGGGCTAGCAGCGCATTATCGTAAAGCATTTTCTCAAAATGTGGAATTGTCCAAGCTTCGTCAACACAGTAGCGGTGAAAACCTCCGTCAATATGGTCGTACAATCCGCGCCTGGCCATTTTCGTAAGTGTATTTTCGACCATTTCAACATGACCAAGGCGCAGTAAAAAAAGTAGGGGTAAAGTACTTGGAAATTTTGGACCACCAAGGGTTCCCCCGTTTTCACGATCATATTCACTCTGATAACGAGAGTGGGCGTTATCAATAACTTTTTCATTTGGTAGTTCAATTGACTGGACCGTCTTCACTTGCTCTTGAAGATATTTCAATATTTCTTCGGAGGTACTAGTCACACGATCTTTTTCAACATCAAAACGTTCTTTTAAAATTTGTAAAATTCGGTAAAAACCAACGTTAGCTCCGCGGGAGCCATCAAATGGAGGAAAATAAGTTCCAGCAAAAAAGGGTTTTTTATCAGGGGTCAACCAAAGGGTCATCGGCCACCCACCAGCCCCCGTCATCGCCTGCACAACTTTCATGTATATTGAGTCGATATCGGGCCGTTCCTCGCGATCCACTTTTATACAAACGTAATTTTCATTCATTACTTTGGCAATATCAGGGTTTTCAAAACTTTCATGTTCCATCACATGGCACCAGTGGCATGTGGAATAGCCAATACTCAAAAGCACCGGAACGTTTCTATTTTTTGCGTCTAAAAAAGCTTCTTCACACCAAGGATACCAATTCACAGGGTTGTTTGCATGTTGTAAAAGATAGGCGCTAGTTTCTTGGGCTAAACGATTTGGCATAAGCGATCAATTTCCTCTTTTGTATTAAACGCATGGGGCGAAACTCGAATCCCACCAAAGCGTGGGGCAAAGGAAATTTTATTTTCACTTAGCCTATTCGCGACTTCTTGAACCGAATTCTTGGGTAAGAAAGTAACAATGGGAGAACCCTGCTCGTCGGGGACTTCAGCAACAATCTTAACGCCTTGATTTTTTAGGCCCTCAGTTAAACGCCGACGCAAACCCATTGCAGAGCTATAAATATTTTCCTGACCAATTTTCTGAAATAAATTAATGGATGCAGCTAGCCCAAGGCTGCCAATGATATTTATTCCTCCCGATTCAAAGCGCCCGGCCGTATTATGCGGACTCCGTTTCGCATCAAACAGCGTATCGGGGGTCCCAAAGGTTAGGGCCCCCTGGACAAACGGGTAAACTTTTTCACTAAGCTCGAGAGTGACTGCTAAAAATCCATGCCCTATCTGCGCACACAGCCACTTATGACTTCCGCAACAAATGGCATCAACACCTTCAAACTTAAAATCAAAAGGTATAGCTCCTAAACCTTGAATTACGTCGACAACAACTACGGCACCAAACTTTTTTGCTTTTTCACTGATTTGCTTTAAAGGGGCGCGCACGCCAGTTGCATATTGAACCCAAGAAATTGCCACAACTTTTGTTTTTGGACCTATCGAAGAAATAAATTTATCCCAGTTTATTTTTCCGTCGCTTTCTGATTTTATTTCGGTAATTACGAGATTGTCTCTTTTCGCCCGACTGTGCCAGGGATAGCGATTCGACGGATATTCTTGATCACTTAAAATAATTTCACTACCCGCATTCATAGGAATTCCAAAAGCAAAAATTGAAATTGCCGTCGAACAGTTATTAACAAAAGCAACTTGATCGGTCTTGACGTTAATAAAATCCGCCACAGTTTTACGAGCCACCTCTAAGCGCGGTGCAAGGGCGTAGTAACCATGCGCACCCGTCTGACCCATATATTTTACTGCCTCGATCATAGCCTCTTGGCACGGCAACGACAATGGCGTTATACCGGCATTATTTAAGTGGATAAATTCTTGGGAGTGGTCAAATTGATTGCGAATTTCCATATTCTTAGTTTGGCCTCACCCTCCATAATCAGCAAGCGATAAATATTTGTGGTCATGTAAAGTGATAAGAAAAAAGAACCTGGAACCTTTTTCGTCTCAGCGTCAATTAAATTGACAGCAACTTGTAACGTGTTCAACGTAATGACTTATTAAATTGCATTATAATTGCACAGTCTTATTTCAATGAAAAAAGGCATTGTAATACTAGTGTTGGCTTTGGGATTTACAAACCTTCTACAGGCTAAAACTACCTGTGGTGATTTGTTTACAAAAATCTCTTACCAAATTCCAAAGGACGTCGACTATATACCGGGTGATAAAGTTCGTTACTTGGTTCCCGGAGACCCTGAAACTCACGTTTTGACTTTTGAGCGTATTTCCGTCGACGAAGGCGAAATGTTTCTGCATTTTTTAGATAGAAAAACTGGGCAAGAAGTTAAAGTTTCCGACATAAACCGTATTAAAAAAGTATATTCCGATGAAAAAATTGTCGAATTTATCTTTAAAGTCATTCAGTTCCCCATAGAGCTACTGCAAGAAGCTCATATCTACAGTAAGCTTGTATTTAAGTTTTTTCGCACGCTAGCCCAAAATGAAAACGCCGTTACCGTCGTCGGCCACCTGTCGGCCTCTCAAGAGACGGGTCAAGCAATCGCTAACAATATTCAGAGATTTGATAGCTCGATGACTCAGATGGGTTTCGCACGACCAGAGAAGACAACAGTAGTCGTAAGCGGTTCTGTTTCGGCCCCTTTAACTGGCCCATTTTCTCTCTCCATACCAACCTACAATATTTGGACACGAAAAAGCGAGCCAATAATTGTTATGAGCAAGTTGGGTTGGTCATCTGAAATCATAAAGAGTAAAAGTGTTCTTTATCATGAACGCACACACTCAATTTTGAATGCGACCTACAGTTCCAAATCTTGGATCAACAGAAATCCAGCGATCCAAGAAGCTTTGGCAGATTTTGGTGCCGGTCATATTAGCAATTCCCCGGTTATTGGCGAAGTCAATAGTGGTGACTTTATACGTGATATTCAAAAGAGAAACACAAGATCATCGAAAATTAAAACACTACTCGATGCGGAAAATGAATCTTATCACAACAACTCAATGATCGCCTCACACATCTTATGGCGGCTTCGACAGATAATTGGTCCAAAGAAAATTGACATGATTTTCAAATCAATTGTTGATAATCTAAATCTCTATCGCGATAGTTATGATGAGATTCTGCGGTCAGAGGGACATGTTGCAAAAGACAAAAAGCAAGACTTCATTTATGATATTGAGTATTTGATGTCTGTTATTTTAAAAACCGAAGACACTTTTGGTCCTTACCCAATTCGGAAAGAAATAAGTGACCTCTGTGAAACGTTTTCATTTTCTATTGAACGAATCGAGAGCATCGCCTCGCGTCTCACGAGGTCAAACGAAGACTTTTCTTTTAAGCCAGGTGAGACTTTTAAGGAAAGTATTTGGGTTCACACTTACGCGGCCGCAGGAATTATTGGCCGGGCCTTTTTGCTCTATTGGATTTTCAGTCCTTAGCGAAGCTGACAATGAATTTTCGACTTCGCCCAGAAGAAATGCCGTCGCGATGGCGACGAGCACGGATTTTGGATAATGGAACTGCCTCATTACTGCGGTTAGAGTTAACGATTCGTTATTTGAAGATTAGACAACTTTTCTTCTTCCGCGGTCCTCTCAAAAAAAGAACCTGGAACCTTTATTATTCCGAGAGGTTCTCCTACAAACCGCATGGCAACTTCATAGCGTTTTTCCATCTGATCTTTCGGAAACTCGGCTTGAATCTTCGCCGCGACCTGGCTCTTATCTATGTTAAGGTTGCGAAACTTTACTTCGCATCTGAAATATTCTTTAATGGTTTGACAAACACCCGACACGTCATCACCCTGCCAGGTTGAAGTGCCAGCAACTCTCACTATTTTGAAAACTCTCTTTTCGCCGACTAAACTTTCCGGCAAAGGAAAAGTAAAAAAGTCCGGTCCTTTTGTATAAACATCATCTTTAATTTCCATATGGTAAATCGCATAGGGCCGCAATGGATCGGGCACTGGCACTTCATATGTTCCCATTCTGGGCTCAGCAGCAAGCGCTGACGTCGCCACAAAACTGGCAATTAAAAATAAAAAAGTTTTCATAAAAGTCTCCTTCACTAAATTAACTTAAACAGTAACTCGTAGCCCGACCGCGACCAATTCGTACTACGCGCCCTACCTTATGCAAATAACTTAAATCACGACACGCTGTCATGCTACTGACTTTGTAGATTTGTGTATACTTCTTGACATTTATAAAGTTACCAGGCTTCAAGGATTGAAGAACGCCAATCTGCCGCGAATTGAGGTCAACACCTGCACTCACAAAATCGAGTGAACTTTTAGACTTTGTGGATATCTTGTCATCGCCAACATTAAAAAGAGAAATCGAGTCGGTAAGCTTATAGCCACTGTTTGACCATTCGACCCACCCCGCACAATCTCCCAAAAGATTTCTCAATTTTCCAATTGTCGCGTGTAGCAAACTATCATGGATAGAAGAATTATAGGAATAATTCCAAACTTTTTCGATTAAAAACTCTTTTGATTTGTATTCGGAGCCAAAGAGGTAAAGTATCAATTTTTTAATCGGACCGGTGATTCCTTGATCAGGGCATACCACGTCACCACCATTGATGATCAATATCTCGCCACGACTTGGTCCTAGATAAATTCCACTTGATCCGATAGGAATATTAAGAACTTGCGGCAAAAGACCAAATAATCCAAGTTTTTTAATCTCATAGAATAAGTCTCTACCCTCGACTCGAATCCTATCCAAAATATCTCCAAGAGGATCTTCTCCAAGATTATTTAAACTTAAATTATTAATAAATCGGCGCCGTTTAATTCTTTCGTCAACCGAGTTCGCTGAAAAATTTATGTCTTCTTCGACTTCAACCTCACGATTGATATGCTCTTTAATTTTACGGGACAATCCATCGGCTTGTTGAGATATCACAATATCTATTTTAGGATCTAAGTTGCTTTTTAGGGCATTGGTGAGGGCCAATGCCGCCTGAGGATCACCCCGAAGCAGTAAAAGATGAGAGTATCGAAGATTAAAAATAGCCGACTGTCTTTTATTCTGATGTTGATAGACTATACTGCCGACCTTTTCGATAATTTTCTGCGCCGCCTTTCCTCGCCCCCGAAGAATCAATTGCCTGATAAGCTCGAGGTAAAGCTCGGCCTTTGAATACACATCTTCTGAAGATAGTGAAGTTATGGCGTTGTTTAGCCGCTGAATTGAGTTTTGTATATCTAGTCCAAATTGCGCATTATATTTTTCCAACGAAACCGACAATGCTGCTTCAATACCACCATTTCCAAGACTTTTTGCCAAAGCCAAAGCCTTCTCGAGTTCAAATGTGCCTCGTCTCACCAAACCCAGCATACAGAATGAGTGACCGAGTAAATCCAAAGCTAAAATTTGACCATACTTAAATCCATCTTCAAAAGCTGCCGCATAAGCGCGTTGGGCAAGTATAACGGTACGACGAAATTGCCCACGAAAAAATCTAAAAAATGCACTGCCCTGAAGAGCATAAAAAGAAATTTCGGCAAGCCCCTGATCCCTAGAATTCAAACATTTCTTTTTTGCTAAAATGTTTTGCGCAAAATAGGACTTCGCCGTCGCATAGTCAGATGTACGAACATAGCCCACTCCAAGAAAAAACCGCGAACGACATATAAATGCCAAAGTAGGGTTAGTTAACTTGATGGCCCTTTCAAAAATAATTTTGGCGTCATGAAGTTCTCCCAAAAAAACCAAGGCACCAATTTGAAAGGACGTTTTAATCTCGAACCCCTCACTTCTGACATCGATAGGGTTTCGCCCAACGATAGAAAGAACGTCCTTATATTTTCCCCTATAATAAGCTTCGGTAATATTTCTCACGGCACAAATCACAACATATCACTACAATACTCGCAATACATAAAAAGTTATTTCCTACCAATATGATTATTTAATTAGCATCAAGGGAAACATAATTAAAAAATTCACAACATTACACAACACAAAAAATAAGATTTAACTATTGGATATATTTTACCTCTACACGGATATTTGCTTTACGTGACTAACAACAACAACAACAAAGGAGAGAGTATGAAAAAATTGGCAATGATTGGACTCGCCGTCTTAGGTATGAGTTTTGAGTCCTACGCCGACCCCGCTTTTCCACGTGATTTAAAATGCATGACCGCTTCAGGTGAAGTTACGTTGCAAAGTAATAACGGTTTTTGGTCATATGCACAAAATGGCCGCTACAACGTGCAATTGTTGGTGACTCAACGTGGCCAAACAGAAACTTTATCGGTACTTTCAGTGAACAATGTCGCCCAACGTGTTCGCGGAAATGATGTCGGTTTAAGGCAATATGTTTTTGCATCTAAGGATGGAAAACAAGTTGTATCGCTTGCACTTGAGTTCAACGCACCTTATGGGCTCGCAACAAGTATAAAAACATTCTTGGGAACTGCAAACACGGGAGAAGTCTTAGTAGATGCTAACCGTGATTCTTGTGAAGTAATTTTTTATCCAAGAATTGAAATATAAATTAGCTTCAATGTCATTAGTTGCGGGAGGGTCAACAGTGATTCCTACATCGACAAGCGATCCGCATTTTTCTCCTCCCGCAGTTATTCACCAAATCAAAACAGAGGGACGAAGACTCTACATCGTCAGGGACGACTTACTTCCAGCTGGAACCAAACAGAGAGCCTGCATTCCCTTTTTGCGGGACATGAACAAAAAAGGTTTTGGAAAGTTTATATATGCCAGTCCCTTTTCAGGTTTTGCTCAGGTGGCTTTAGCGTTTAGTTGCCAGCAGTTAGGGTATGAATGCCATCTTTTTTGCGAAATTAATAAAGCGGATTCAGAAAATAAGATGCACCCCTTCAGTCAACTTGCACAGTTTTATGGAGCTCAAATTACTTTAGTAGACAGTTTGCAAATTGGCGAAAAACTCGCCGAACAATCCATTCAAAATTCACCTGATACTATGAAAATTCCACTGGGTTTTGACTGTGAATCTTCGCATGCACTTGAGGAAACAACTGAAATCAAAGTGGCTTGAGGTATCAGGAACCATAGGTAAGGACCCAAAGCAAATATGGTTGCCTGTAGGAAGTGGTACACTCGTCAAAACCTTTGACCAAATTCTAAATTCAAAAATTACTATACAAGCCGTGAATGTCCATGTGTTACCCGCAGACGACAAAAGAATTACCGAGCTTGTCTACAAACCTCGGGTGAAAATGATTTCTGCACCGATGCCGTTTCATGAGATGGCAAAAAACCTTCCTGGAGTCCCTTCGAATATCTTTTACGACGCGAAACTCTGGGAATTTATTGAGAAGTTTTCCGAAGATGGGGATGTGTGGTGGAATGTCGCAAGATAGTGGGTCACCGATTTAACCACTTCAACGCTGCTAAAAGAAATTTCAGCTTCTGGGGCGTGTAAGGGGCATAGCGAGAGCGGATGTCCATAAGGTTGCTTCCCAAAATTATGCTTTTAGCATGCGAAAATGCTAAAAAACTATTGAATCCATGATAGCTACCAATGCCACTCGTGCCAACTCCACCAAATGGTAAATATGAATTCGACAGATGGATAACACAGTCGTTAACACATCCTCCTCCAAAACTTAGATTCTCTAGGAAAAAATTTATTTTCTCCGGTGATTCTGAAAATAAATAAGAGGCTAAAGAGCGAGGCTTTTTTGCCAGCAAATGTAAGGTGCTTTCAAAATTTTCAAACGGCAAAATAGCCAAAACAGGCCCAAAAACCTCTTCCTTCATTACCGAGTCATCCCAAGATACATCTCGCAAAACCGTTGGTTCAATGAAGCGAAGCTCAGAACTTACATAACCACCGTGAAAAATTTTTTCTTTATTAATTAAATTTTGGAGGCGTTGAAAATGAAAACTGTTTACGATTCGTGATAAATTATAATTAACTTTTCCCGATTCTCCAAATTGAGAAGTAATTTCACTTTTTACATATCGTAAGAATTCCTCATATACAGACTGTTCGACATAAAAATAGTCGGGACAAACACAAGTCTGACCAGAATTATAAAATTTACCCCAAACCAATCTCTTGGCTGCAAGTTTCAAGTTGGCATCGGCACAAATTATTGCTGGGTTTTTTCCACCAAGCTCTAACGTCACCGGAGTTAAGTTTTTTGCCGCCGCGCTCATAACGATTTGGCCAACTTGACTATTGCCTGTAAAAAAAATCTTATCAAATTTCTGAGAAAGTAAACTTGTTGTTTCTGGAACACCTCCGTTGACAACGGAAACATATTCGGTTGGAAAACTTTGAGAAATAAGGTCACGGAGGATCGTAGATACTTTCGCTGCATGCTCTGAGGGTTTTAAAATGGCACAGCAGCCAGAGGCAATGGCTCCGACTAGCGGGGACAGCGATAAGAGAATTGGATAATTCCAAGGACTGATAATTAAGCTTAGCCCCAATGGCTCATAAAAAATTCGACTCTTCGACGGCCATAAGAGAAGTGGTGTTTTTACTTTTTGCGGTTTCATCCAATTTCTGAGATTTTTTTTCATGTGGCAAATTTCATTGAGTACGCCGGCAATTTCTCCCGTAAGGGTCTCAAAATGGGGTTTTCCCAAATCGGCGTGGACCGCATCGCAAATTGCTGTTCGATTTGATTCGAGAAGTTGCTCTAAAATGCTCAGCGATTTGATACGCTGCTCAAAAGAGCGAGTTAACCCCTGTTGAAAATAATTTCGTTGTGAAGTTACCAAATTTGAAATGATCACCCAAAATGCTTACCGCCCAATGACGGTATAAACAACAGTTTTTGATGCCTTTTATTTTGTGGGCAGGTTCCTTAGCTAGACCATAGACCTATGGACAGATTCCCTTGAACTCCTATAATAAAATATATGAAGCGTCGTCCGTGGCCGATAGTTATTCTAGCTGTTCTTCACGCCCTAACCCCCTTTGGTAATTTTTATCTAACCACCTATCATCCCGACATCAGCTACTTAACTTATTTTTCCGCATTCGTGTATGCGCCCAATATTTGGAGTTCATTTTGCTTCTTGGTTCTACCCGTTGTTGCTGGTGTAACGATTTATTTATGCAAAAGATGGAGTATTTGGGCCTACCTATTTATGATGTCGATCATTCTTGTTCAAAGTTACGTAAACTCTCACGCAGCAAGCAGTGCTTCTTTGCCGATTCCCCCTTTTATTTTATTTTTTACTAATATTTTTGTGGTCATCTATTTTCTGGTCCCAGCCGTGCGGCAAGTTTACTTTGACCCACGCTTAAGGTGGTGGGAATCCAAACCCAGATACATCGTAGACTTTGATGCCGAAATCAAATCGGCGAGAGCGACCACTCTCGCCAAAATCAAAAACATTTCTGAAAGCGGTCTCTTCGCGATAATTGGCGATAACTACCCTACCGACGGATCTTTACTTGAGGTTCGTTTTAAAGATGGCGATCAAGAGTATGTTGTCGCTGGAACCGCAATTCACCATATGCAACAGCCAAAAGTTGGGATGGGAATCAAATTTGATACTACCCTAGATTCAAAAAGAAATCTTAAGTCTCTTACAAAAAAATTAGAAGCCGAAGGAAAGCGACTACCATCAAGAAAATTAGGCCCTGAAGACAGCCTGATATCTTGGCTAAAAAGTCTCAGAAAAAATCCACGCAATCTATTTCCAAATGTCCCTAAGAAAAATTAAAGAGCAGTTACCGCTTGGCGACAAACAAAATTACGTTGTGACCTTGGGGGTCCAATCGCGACATTGACACCTCAACTGGCACCAGACTCTTGTCTTTACACAAAAAATCTTTTTCGTAGGAACTCGCAAACCCGTGACTCAAAACCTCTTTCTTCTTTACACTATCCAACGTTTCATAGTGCTTGGGAGTTAAGTGATCATTCCACTTTAAGGCCACGAGTTCATGAGAATTATACCCTGTCATATTTCCGAAGGCATTATTGGCGATATGAATCGTTCCGCGTAGGTCAATTAAAAGAACTCCAACCGGCGCTGCAGCGAAGAGCGAATGAAATTTTTCATCTGATAAAATTTCAATGTCCTCACCCTCAAACTTACTGGTAAAGTCCGTAATAATTCCCGAAATAAGATCTGGTCGACCTGCGAAATCAGTATAAATTTTTCCCTTCAAAGCAAAGTTTCGTACACGACGATCTGATGGGCGTACAAATTGAAACTTCAAATCTAGATCTTTTTTCTGTTTAATACCATCTAAAATCTCCATAGCAATTGAGTTACGGTCTTCGGGATGAATCGCCGCCACCAGATCAGCTAACGTCAGTCCGTGAACCGATCTTGGACATCCCAGAAAATCATAAAAACTCTCATCTCCTGAAATCCAACCGGTTTTAATATTCCAGTCCCAAGTCACAATATGTGAGTCACGCAACACCAAATTGAGTCGCTCTTTATGTTCCTTCAGTGATCTCTCTAACAGATGTCGGTCCGTCACGTCTTCCGAAATTCCCAAAACATGGGACGCGACACCATTGGAATCTAAAATTGGAATTTTCTTGGTATTTAAAATTTTTAATCCACCAGTACGAAGCTCGAACGTTTCCTCGGGTATCTCAACGAGCCCCCCAGATGCCAATGCAGATTGGTCGCTCTTTCTGGCTTCTTCGGCCCGTATGCGCGGTAAAATGTCAAAGTCATTTTGCCCTAAAACTTGATCGCGTTGCACACCCACCAATTTTTCTCCGGCACGATTGAAGTGCGTATATTTTAAGGTCCCTGCCTCTTTCAAATAAGCCATGCTGGGAAGGTTTTCAAAAATAGAATTTAGAAATAAGTTACTTCTCGAAATGTCTTCACTCTTCTTGATAATTGTTAGCCGAGACTCTTTAATTCGTTCCCTCATAGTGGCCATATCTTTCATCAGATGGCCAATTTCGTCGTTTCCTTCCAGCCATATTTCACCTTCAAAATTTTCGTTCGCTATATCTTTGGCTGTCTGTGTTACTCTAGCAATCGATTCAAGGAGAGTGCTATTAATTAGATAAGAAAAAATTAAAATAATTCCAATAGAAAATAGAAATCCCATTATTGTAACTACCAATAAAAGCTGACGTGAGCGTTGCACGCGTTCAAGTTTTTCCCAAACCATTCTATGTACTTCGGTTTTGAGTGTGTTAATTGCTGCTCTTGCGCGCGTATCGTCAATAAAAAAAGTGGCATCAACATTGTTCGGAGTCATCCCACCATTGCCTTTTGGCCTAAGAACTACATCCATATTAAACAAATATTTATTAATGATTTGTTTGATTTCGTCCAAAGCTAAGGATTCATCTTTATCGACTTCTGGTAACTTACCGTAGTCCTCGACGATTCCTAAAATTTCCTTAAAAGAGCTCTGTGCCTCCTGAATTGACTCTGGCGATCCTCTTAGTACGAGATTTTTAAAATAGGCCGAGCCACCACCATATCCGAGCAATTCATACATTCGACTGAGTTTACTTTCACGAGCGACGACATTGTCTGAGTATTCCGCCCAGGCTTTATTGCTATCTATAAATCTTTTAAAAGTAGACGCCGCAAAAACAGTTAATCCCGTAATGAGCATTACTGACAATATAAGAAATTTACTTTTTACTGAAAAGGTTCGAAGTACAACGATGACCGGATGACGTTCATTGATCAATTCATCATGTCCTGATTTAATTGTTGCCGACAGAAAAAATAGGGAAAATGAAAAGCAAATCAGCCCGACTGCCGTTCCCAAAGCCATATCTACAGCTGGTCCTTGTAAGTTTATTCCATCTCGAAACAGGTAAATATGTATGGAACGTAACGCAATCACAAGGACGACCGAACACGCTACCAAAACTCCACGCATAGTTCGAATTTTATGGTGTCCGCCACATAGGTATATGGCAAGCCCAAGTAGTAATACCCCCAAATAAGTTGAGATAGGCGTAATTTTTTGAGTCGTTAGAGGATTCATTTCCCAACCCAAATTTAAAATAGAATTGGCTATCCCAACGACAGACACGAACACAATAGAATATACGGCAATTCTAACAACTTTCTCTTTCTGTCGAATAATAGCCACTATGGCGAGTGCTGCGAGAATAAAAACTGGAGAAATAATTAGGCTCGGAAAAAACGGCACCAATCGAATAAAGAATTCTAACTGCAAAAGATATCCAAAAACGGCCACAGCCCCTATTGCAAAAGGAACAAAAGCTAACGCCAAAGATAAATTATTAGTGACTCTCTTTTCCAATTATCTAGCTCATTTTGATTTACTTTTTTAGTATACAAGTCTCTCGCTGAGATACCAATAATTGGTCAAATTCTCGTACCTTAGTCAATTTTCTTATCTTAAGAAAAGTTGCTTTAGGCCCGATAATATTACTGCAACCATATGCTGGGGGAAGGTATGGGACGTTATCTTTCACTTGTTCTATTAATTATTTTTCAGGGTTTATTTAGTAAAGCCTTTGCAGTAGATATACCTAAGTCGGTAATGACGATGTTACATATTAACCCCGACGACCAAGGCGGCAAAGATGGCCGCGCCTTTCACATCTTTGATCTCGAAGGTGGAAAAGACTGGATTTTCCCTTTTGCCGATATCACTGGAGGGCCGGTCGACGGTCAACCGGTTCATACAGTCCTTCATCCTAATAAAAAAGTTGCGTATGTAACGATGTCTGGCAATACGACTCTACCTTTGCGTCTACTTATCATAGATCTAAATTGGAAAAACGGTGTACCTAAAGCAACTCTCGCTCAATCTGTGCAAATTTTGCCCGCAAAAACCAAAGATGTAAGCGATGCCTATTGTTGCAGGAAGAAAGAAATGATGGGCGATCCGTATACGCAAGAAGGTCATGGACCGCAAATTACCGATGACGGAAAATATCTCGTATTCAGCGTCCTCACATCGAATCAGTTACGGGTTTTCGATACTGAATCTAAAAAACTAGTTGGTACTCCCATTTCAGGCTCTGGTCTAAAGGGTCCTCACGGCTTTTACCCTAATCCTTCCGCGACTAAAGCAGCTACGACACAATATGAAATGAACGGCGACAAAGTTTTCATACTCGATTTCGACAAAGCAACTGGAAAAGCTTCGATCAAACACGTGGTAAAGTTAGTCTCAAACACTAAAGGTAAAAAAGTTCGCGGCGCTTACACTCATACCATACGTTGGCTGGATGATACTCACTTTTTCGTCAACGCCGGGCAAGATCCAGATCAAGGTACACCCAATGCATTTGAAGCCTCCGTATGGATGGTGGACCTTAGTGGAAATAAACCGAAAGCACTTTTAGCTGTTGGAAAGTCAAAATCAGCACATGGCGAAGACGGGGTTCAAGAGGGGGTTTCTGACAACGCAATTGCCAATGGAAAACTTTACAACGCCGAAGGTAACTTTCGCAAATTCCTAGACGGAAAGCTTGTACCTGGCTCGATCTCAGTTTTCAAAATCGACAAAAACGACCCTTCGAAATTAAGTTATGTCACTCGGATTAAACCCCGAAAAATCGAAGAAAAGGCATGTGACAAAAACGAGGTCTGCAGAAATCTACCACCTGACTACTCTAACGCACACGAATTAATCCGTACTCCCGATGAAAAGTTCGTATTTGTAACCAGTTTCTCGTCAAACTATCTATTGAAAATTGATACTTCTAACGATTCCGTTGCGCAAGTTTGGTTTATGAAGGCTCCTCATGGTTTTTACATCCAACAGTAATCTTATCTCAGCTTTATTGGTTCTGAATTTAGCTGGACTTTCTCCCGCAGCCCTCGCTGTATTTGAATCTCATAGTTTTATAAACTCAAATCCAGTTATTATCAAAACTCAGCAGGAGCCAATTACCCTCGTCAAGGGAAAGCCTTCTCATCTTAAAATTGACCTTGAGATCAGCAAAGACTTTCGCGTTTTTACAGACGAAGTAAACATACGTGTGGCGAATCAGAGTCGATTTAAAATTCAAAAACACCAAAGCCAACCTCATATCCGTGGTTTTGATCCTATTTCAAAAAAAGATAGGGACTTCCTGCAAGGCACCAGCAGCATCGAAATCGAATTTACATGGGATGGAGCTGGCGAGATCGGGGAATTTCCATTGGCAATTCAACTTCGCTACGAAGCCTGCACATCCAAGGTATGCATAAGCCCCAAACTCACTTACCTGGGCGCCAAAGTAAACGTTATTGACTCGACGGAGGATCGGCGCCCCAGCTCTCTACTGTCTAAAGTAAGTCCTCTAAAAAGAACGGCGAAATCGCCAACGGGAATCCGTTTTCAAAAATATTCCGAAAATGTTTATAACAAGTCTATTGCACAAAAAAAACCAATCCTTATAGATTTTTATGCCTCTTGGTGCGAATCATGTGAGCGTTTTAAAAAGGAAGTTTTTAGTCACGCTGAAGCCGGGCTACTGACTACAAATTTTGTGACATTATCCGTGGATCTCAGTGACCCTAGCGATGAGAATGCCCTCCTCCGTGAAAAATTTGGCGTTCGCAATTTACCTAGCGTGGTTTTCATAGACAAAAACGGCAAAATCAATCACGAGTTGACAGCATCGGAATTCGAAGAAGCATCTTTCTTTTTTAATAGACTCAGATTTTTCATAGATGATTAGAAGCGGAATTCGTCACATTCATACCACTTGGACCAAATAAGATCTTTTGTGAAAATAATTTGCTTTTTATAACGGCAAACTTGTTTTTTCCAGGCAGCAAAAAATTCTCGGTCATCGCTGAAGTTTTCGCATGTAGACTGCAATAGGTTTTCTGAAGCACCGGGGATTGTGCAATGACTTTGAATGACTTCTCTGAGTTTACTATTCTCATAGAGTTTTTGATAAATAAAGTTAATGTTTTCTATACAGTTTTTTTGCGCTGCAAATATGGCTTCCTGATAGTTAGAACCACATCCCCCCGACGGCATTCCTGTTGCACTCACATAGCTACACCCTACATGACATGTGTTGCTGGCAAACGAAAAATTCAAACAAAAATTTATTAGAAAAAGAATTACTTTAAGCATGAGTTTTTTATCACTTCATCAGCCACGAGACTAGGGTTAACCCGCAAAATTTTAGCGAGTACTTCACAATCGTAGGCGTCGACCGGCTCATAAGCTTTGACTTCGCATCTTATATTAGAACTCTGGCATCGGGAATGTAAGTCGAAACCCTTCACTCCTTGGCTTTTTAACGTTTTAAGACAAAGAATGTAAGTATCGGTACATGCCTGCCCTAAATCCTCATGCTTTACGGAAACCACGTTTTGGCATTCAAAAAACAAGGGACTAGCGTCAGCAAAATTTATAAAAAAACTAATTACAACGTAAATCCACACGACGCTCTCCTTCACATTTCGAAAGGTTTGTATAAAAGTTTGAAAAGCCCAGCCATACAAAATTTTTATCGGCGTCAAAAATGCTATAAGAAAAACGTTGTCTGCCAAATCCCGATGGTAAACACTCTGAGCAACGCATGCCCTCGCATTTTCGCTGAAATGCCGACTCTGTATCCGTTGGATCAGAAAAACAAACCTGTAGTCCGAGATTACAAGGAAGGCAGGACAGTTGCTCACTCGCATGCGCCGACAGGAAAATAAAGACGAAAAAAGTAATTTTTTTCATTTTTTCAACACCATAAAATTACAATTTAAAAACCCAGACTCCGTAAAAGTCATGCGCGCCTCAGAATCCGACCGCAAAGCCATTTCTAAGTATTTCGATAGACACTTTGCTTTGGCGGCATCTTTTCTTAAGGTGTCAATGTACTTAGGGCCACGACTTGACCAATAGTCTCTTGTCGTTTGCACCGTTGACGTAAATAAACCAACCGAACGTTGTAAAATTTGAATTTTCACCAGAAACTCTCCATCCAAAATTTTGCGTCGCGGGTCATTCATTTTCATTTGCTGGAGCAAAGTTGCGGTTTCTTCTACAAGTTTCATCACTCTATGTTGAAGAAGTTGCAATTCCACGTTTTCGCTATCTTCTGAGCGTAACGTTTTTGAATACATATTATATAGCTCAGTCTGAATCTGATCGTATTGATCGGGAGCTGGATTACTTTCTTGCCACCAGCAGTTTTCTCCGTTCACACGGTTTTCGCAAACAAGTTCACCGCTTTCCCAGAACCAGGCGGCATGACTATCAATTACAAAAAAGAAAATGAAAGAGGAAAATAATATGTAAGGAAAATTAGTATTTCGGGGCATACTTATGACAACCCTCTCTAGAATAGTAAAGCGGAATTCCAGCAAACGACACCAGACGCGTAACATGGCAGTACATGTCCAATTTCATGGCTCGCTCAGCGTCTTCGAGAGCATTGTCCTGACAGTAAATACTAAACCCATCCGTGTCTGCGAGACATAAATTTGTGCGCATTTCTGCGACTTTTAATTGTATGTTTGCTTTGGTGACGCCGTCCATACCGCTAAAATCAATCTCATCAAAAACTTCGTTGGCAGACTCCAAACAGTTTTTAAACAATTTTCCCCAGGCCGATCCCTTATCCTGCGCACATCCAGCAACAGGAACTCCCATTTTTGAAGTGTACTGGCACGTCACAGGACAACGACGCGCTTGGGCTGAAACGGAAACAAATAAAGTAGCAATGATTAAGAATTTTTTCACAAAGACTCCTAGTTAATTTCTCACGGAGTCTAACATTCTTGACGTAATTCAAAAATGCACAGAAGTGCACAAATGGCAAACGCCAAGGACAATTTCTCAAAATTTTTCACAACGACGACTTCTCGTATCTCGACCTAATCTTTTGGTCAGGTCAGGTGCCGGCCCGTTGTACGTTGTGCCGGCATCTTTCCAAACTTCTCTTTTAACTTTTATCGAAATATGTCTGCGCTGATAATTTACTTCTTTTTTCATAGCCACGGCCGCCGCCGACGTCGACGGTGAAGACTTAGGCATTTTTTCTGTCTCTGTTTTGTTCTCATTTGTCATAATATTGCCTCGAGTTTATCCTCGCCAAGAAGAATTGTTTGTGGTCATTTGGGACTCAAAAGGAAATATCTCAACCTCACCCACTGACTACATCAATTCTAAAAGAGAAGGCCAACTACATTCAAATTGACTTCACCCGATGGGGAGAAAAAAGCGCGTTAGAATCAAAAAATGTGAGGCGTTGCTAGCAAGAAATGCCAACGTTCATCACCGCAATACAGAAAATAGTTCTGCAATGATTTATGCAATGAAAAGTGGAAATTTCAACGTTGTTAGAATGTTAGAGTCCAAAGGTGCCACAGTTGTTGATCGGAGTAATCATGTAACGAGCCTTATGAACGCCGCCGAATCGGGAAATTACTATTTGGTAAAGTGGCTCGTCGAAGAGAAAAAAGCTGATGTGAATGAGCAAATGAAAAATTATTACGCCATAAAGTCGGCGGCGATTACCGGTCATTCCGCAATTATCGAGTATTTAGTAACTCACGGCGCCAATCAGGAAAGTATTGATGCCGCCCTAGTTGCTGCCACGGTGTATGGCCACATTGATGCGATCGAAGCAACGCTTGAAGGGGGAGCTAACGTCAATACTCAAAATGAAGAAGGCGATACTCCAATTATGATTGCGGCGGGTTTTCATTGGAGCTATGAGTTTCAGTGGCCCGAAATTGTGCGCACTTTAATTTTGGCCAACGCGGATCTTTCGATAAAAAATAAAGAAGGCAAAACCGTTATGGATGTTGCCAGCTACAATGAGAAAATCCGTGGCTATCTCAAGCATGCTTTGGAAAAAAGATAAGACGTTTAATTTGCAATTTCAGATTTTATGTCCAAAATTTGCACTTGGCCATTACCTCTTTTGACTACGGCTTCTTGCAAGACTGAAAGAAATCGGTCGGCACGAAAGGGTTTCGAAATTAATCCATCAAACAAACTTGGAGCATCGTCTCCGTACTTACCAAGGTGATTGAAAATACCACCGGTCATAAGAATACACGTGGGTTGCGGTGCAAGATCCATTTTTGAAATATCTTTTAAGAGACTAACTCCATCTTTTTCTGGCATATGTAAATCGGTCAGAACGAGATCAAATTTATTCTTTTTAATTTCCAAAAGCGCTTCTTTGCCGTCTTTAGCCAGAGTAACTTTAGAGACCCCAAGACTCTGCAAATGGTGCGCAATTATTTCTCTGAGTTCAGGTTCGTCATCGACGACTAGCGCGCCATTAGGAAGAAAAATCGATTTGGGAAGGTTTACGACAGCCGCTTCTACGTCGCATTTCAGTTTTTGCTCCAAGACAGGAATAGTTATCGTAACTTTCGTCCCCACACCCACCGTAGACTCAAGAGATATTGTTCCATTCAATTCTTTGGCGAGATTCGACGCTATAGCCAGACCGAGCCCAGTACCCTTGCCGACTGACTTCGTAGTAAAAAATGGCTGAAAGACCTTATCTCTAATAGATTCTGGCACTCCAACTCCATTGTCGCTGACTGTGAGAATACAAACCTTAGATGTCGATTCCGCAAGAGAACAGATAATTTGACGTTTTTCGCTCCCCTCAGTTGCATCCTTTGCATTTTGGATAATATTCATAAGAATTTGCTGAATTTTTCCGGTTGATCCCAACACCATAAGGTTATCTTGCAAATCACTTTCAACAACTTTCAGTTCAACTCCTTCCCTTTTATAAAGCTCGAGGAGAAGGTTTTTCATTTCCTCTAGCGCCTTGGGAATAGAAACCATGTATTTTTGATCTGTATCGGCCCTAGCAAAAGTTCGCATCCCCTTAACAATATTCATGATTCGGTCGTGCGCGACATGTATTTTCGCTATTGAATTCATCAGGCGAGGATCGGTGGTTCCGGTAGTTCCCAGTATCCGCTCGATTCTTTCCACATAGCCTTGCGCTATCGCCAGGGGATTATTAATTTCGTGGCCCACACCAGCGACCATTTCTCCCAATGCTACTAACCGAGAGGACGTTTGCAACTGAGTCATCGCTAGTTTGCGCTCTGTAATATCAAATCGAATTGCTAGGTACTGCCTCCGCCCATCCTCCCCTAAAATTGGCGTTATCGCCGAGTCCACCCAATACAAATCACCACTTTTTCGACGATTGCAAACCTCGCCGTGCCAGATTTTACCAGACTTGATCGTGCTCCACATTTCCTTAAAATAGTCCGCTGGATGAAATCCCGAGTTAAGTATGCGGTGACTCCTGCCAATCAGCTCCTCTTTGGTATATCCATTGATTTCGCAAAACTTATCGTTGACGTAAGAAATTATCCCTTTGTCGTCAGTTATTGAAACAATCGCCGATGCATCCAAACCGCGAAGAATCTCTAACCTTGATCTCGCCGCAATGTTAGCCTCTGTAACATCTCGAGCCACACTATAAAGTGAACCTGTCGTCAAATCTGGAAATGCGGACCAGTTAAAATTCCGGTAAGAACCATTTTTACAGCGATAACGATTCTCAAAATTAATAACCGAATACCCCGCCGCCAATTTTTCTACTGCCGCAAGTGTCGACGATACGTCGTTGGGATGAACAAAGTCCACAAAGGGTCTTGCTAAAAGTTCCTCCTCTGAATATCCGAGAACTCGTGTAAACGAAGCACTGAGTCTCTTAAACATTCCATCGGTACCGGCAATACAGAGAAGATCTACCGATAGATTAAAAAATGTCTCTAAGGCGTCGGCAATTTCGCGACTAGCCTTAGCCTGCTCGTGGGCTTCTTCTTTAGCAATCCTCAAATGTTTTTGAGAATTTTTCAGTTGAAGGTGAGTAGCTAACATGACCATGCCGAGAAAAATAAACAACCAAATCGTGCTACTAGTAATGTAAAACTGCCCGATTAACAAAAAAAGGATTAATGAATAAATCTCGAGAAATTTATCTACCGAAAGAGATTCGGTCTGAACGTAAAGAACATAGCCAAATAATCCTAAGCCAAAACTTGCGTGAATCGCCATCCGCGAATACTGGCTCCACGATTCTACTAAATTCGAGCCAGTGAAATGGGCAAATATTGCAAGTGAGCCAATACAAAAAATAAAAATACCACTGTACTGGATAATTCTATTGGTCGTCTGATTCTTAAAAGGTAGGGCAAGCAAGGTCAATACCGTAGCACCAAGGCTAAAACACAAGGCGGCTAAGGGGGACATTCGCCCCGGGGGATTAAGACCCGCCATATGGATACTATTGAAAAATAAAAAGTCAATTTTATAACTTGTTCCAAATAAATACTGAGCAAAGGTGAGGTAACTGAGTATGCCCAATAAAAAAGTAGGAAGGAGTGAATATAGTTTATTTTTCAACTGCAACATGAAAACTGATATGCCACCCAAAACAAAACAAATTGCGAGATTAAATCTCATGGGTTCAAAATCAGGATGAATGCGCAATAAAATTTTCGAATCGACCAACCATCCAATGATTACTATCACGCCCAAAATCATCATTAAGATCGAAATGGAAATACTTGTCCTTCGCTTCACATTCATTTCTATAATTTTAATCGAAAACTCAGACTGCACTTAGTGAGTAATTGAAAAACCCGATTTAAGTCATGAGATCACGACATGAGTCTGGTATTTAGATTTTTACCATCTTCGTATTTCCAGCATATTCTTTGTAAGACACCTTTTGGGCTGTGATTTCTTGAATTTTTTTTACAACCTCAGAAATTCGCCAAAGCGATCTGTTTAGCTTTTCATATTTACTATTTGATTTTATATCTTGATCGTTCAAGCAGCCAATTGCAATTGTGAGTGGATTGTTAATCTCATGATTGTAGGTTGCGATCATTGCGTCTAGCGCCGCAACCTCCTTAAGCCGTCCCATTTCTTTGGACAGGTCAGATAGAGCCAAATGAGTTTTTATTCTAGAAACCATAATATCAAAATTAACCGGTTTACTTACAAAGTCATTGGCCCCGTCGTGTAGGCAATTTACAACTTCTTGGGTGTCGGACTTTGCCGTCATCATAATTACAGGCAGCTCGATAACATTTGTATGACTTCTGATTTTCTTCAAAATATCGGTCCCCAGAGTCCCTGGCATCAGAATGTCTAATAGTATCAAGTCAACTTTTTCGAGCGATATAATATCGTAGCACTCTTTAGCGCTTCTTGCTTCGACGACCTCATATTCCCCTTTACGTTTTAGAACCTCCGCCATCACATCTCGATCAAAATCACTATCGTCAACAATCAAAATTTTTTTCATTTCACTTCCAACATTGCTTCCAGAAGAACTTGGATTTCGTGCCGAAGCTCAGCTAAGATATTCTCACAACCTTTAAGGTCACCTGACTTTCCTAGCTTCTCAAGAGCTTCCGCTAAACGTCGGCATGGCTCCGCATGAAAGTGCGAAACCGCACCCTTTAAAGTATGTGCCGAAATTTCCAAATTTTTACTATTTTTTTCGCTTATGGCAGTATTGATTGCGGTCATCATTCCTGGAACCGTTCCTATAAAGTTGGTGATAACTTTAACCCCAAGATCTGTCATTCCGTGAAAGTTAGCAAAAAATGCATCGCGATCAAACGGGTAACCATTGATAAATTCTTTTGAGTTTCCTTTAGTAGTCATGAACTCTCTTTGGTAATATTTCGGAGTTCTTAAACAAAATCTTAATTTTGTAGGATTTTTACCCGCTCAAGCAGTTCTTTAAATTGAAATGGCTTTGATATTGGCGAACTTCCAAGGGGGATAGTCGCCATTTGATCTGAGGACGTATACCCCGACATGAACAAGACTTTTGGCATGTTTACAGTGAACAACCGAGAGAGCAAGAACTCCACTTCTGGCCCAAGAAGGTCTGGCATAAAGATATCCAAAATAACGACCCCAACCTCTTCTTGAACAATTAACTTAAGCGCTTCTGCCCCCATCGTTGAAGTATAAATCTGAAAACCATGATCGTGAAGAAAAGCAGATAACAATTCAACCAAGTCAGGTTCATCATCAACAACCAAAACTTTTTTTCTATCTCGCAACAACTTTTTCTGAACTCCAAGCTGAGCGAAGCCCTTGAAAATATCAAGCGGAAACGGCACGAACTCACGACGAACTGGAGAGTATAACTTCAACTCTATGCGAGAGTCCAGAACACGAAAAGAAAACAAAGGACCGGTATCGACCCGCTGTTTGAAAAAATTTATTAAATCACTATTTCCAGTATCTTCAAAAAGAATCCATGACGCTGGCGAGGGCATATCAGTTACCACCGAACCATTTATTTTGTAAAACCAAACATTTTCACTAAATTCTTTGCGAAGAAGTTCTTGGCTGGTATCACTAGAGCAAAAAATATGGAAATGCATTCGACAATTATGGCTGCCAAACCATCTCTTGACTACTTATTTTTTACTTATAGACTGTTTTTTTGGAAGGGTCACGACAAACGAAGTATTTAAAGACCCAGTATCTAAACTTATCCTGCCGCCGTGAGCTTCTATTAGCTTACGCGCTATACTCAGCCCCAAGCCAGTTCCACTCTGCCTTCCCTTGGTCGTAAAGAAGGGTGTCATTATTTGGTCAGCAAGATTCGAATCTATCCCAGTGCCAGAGTCGGTGACTCGAATGGTAACGACGCCGCTATCGCACTTTGCGGTAATCCAAAGGCGACGCTCAAAAAGTGTGCGAACGGCATCAATTGAGTTACCAATCAAATTAATAAGAGCATGGCATATTTCTACAGGTCGACATTCAAACTCAAACTCATCTATATCAAGACAGACATTGAGACGAGAGGCCAAAAGTTTTGTTTGGGAGAGGTCTATAATATCATTGAAAAGTTCCCTGGAAGAGGTGTCTAAAAATGCATCCCTGGCACTTACGTAAGTCATAGCCTTAATTCCCTTGGCAATTTTTGAAATCCGAAAACATACTTGTTCTATTTTATTTACTGCTTCTATCGCCGCCGATTTTTCTCCCTCTAAATCCTGGATAGCAGATCTTAAGAAGTTTGCTTTTCCGACAATGACGGTTAGAGGACTGTTAATTTCATGGGCAATTTCTCCCGCCATCAGTCCTAAACTTGACAAATTTGCGACTCGTTCATTTTCCGGCATAAACAAAAGTCCTAAGGAACGTGAACTTATGGGAATTCCAACAGCCCCAACAATATTAGGCTCAATAAATTCAATAGCCGAAGTTTTTTGATCAACCAAAACTCTAATGAGAGGATATTTCAGGCGGCGTAATGGTGATATATCTGTAATTTCTGTTCCGACGGTTAACCTACCATCCAAAAAAAGGCGTTCGGCCATTTGATTGTAAGAGCGAAGGACTAAAGTCTTGGACTTTTCTGCCCTAAAAAAATCAAAAATACATATACCAAAAGGAAGGCCCATAATTAACGCTTCAAGCTCTGTTGCTTCTGAATTGACCGTATTGTACTTAAGTTTCATAGAAGTTATGCAACCGCCAACATTTGGCATCTTTTTATAATTTCAGCAGCAATTCGATCGAGAGGAAGAATTTCGTGAACGGCACCCACATCGATTGCCACCTTAGGCATGCCGAACACAACACATGACTGTTCATTTTGTGCGATATTATAACTACCAGCCTCTTTCATCGCCAACAAACCCTCAGCGCCGTCTTTGCCCATTCCAGTTAACACTACACCAATCGCATTTGCGCCGGCATATTTAGAAACAGATTTCATCAAATAATCCGCTGCAGGCCGAACGCCGTGCAAAGCAGGTTCTTGATGAAGCTTAACAAAATAGTAGGCTCCGCTGCGGGAAAGCTCCATATGAAAATTTCCCGGAGCAATTAAGGCCCGTCCTGGAAAGACCTTATCTCCGTCTTGTGCCTCTTTGACTTCAAATTGACATAGCTTTTGCAAATTATCGGCATAGGTTTTTGTAAAAACCGGGGGAAGGTGTTGAACAATCACAGTCCCAGGTATGTCCGGAGGCAATAGGGGTAACACTCTTTTTAAGGCCTCAGTTCCCCCAGTTGAAGACGCAATCGCCAAAACCGAGTGAGTCGTTTTAGCAAGTGCCGTGGCTTTAACGTCGGTGGGTCGAGCCCGAACAATGGGAGACAGAGTCCTTTTTTCAGGTAAATTTGACTTTGCGACAACTTTTACGCGTGTGATAATTTCGTAACGAACGGCTTCCATGGATCGCGTCACATCGATCGCTGGTTTCGCCATCACATCTATCGCACCTACCTCAAAGGCCCGCAAAGTAGTGGCCGAACCTTGTGTCGATAAACTACTAATAATGAGAGTGCGAGTTGGTAAATGCTGCATAACCTTCTCGAGAAAAGTTACACCATCCATTTTCGGCATTTCTACGTCTAACGTCATAACGTCCGGCTTTAACTTCGTAAGCATTTCACGCGCCACATAGGGATCAGGCGCAGAACCAACGACTTCGATTTCGGGGTCAGAACTTAAAAACTTTGTAAGTAAAGTTCTAATAATTGAAGAATCGTCGACAACAAGAACGCGAATTTTTTGATTCATCAGGCAACTCTCTTATTTCTAATTTCCATAACCGTGTTGGCAAAATCACCCGCGCTTTTGACGTAGTCTACAATTCCCAAATTAATTGCCTGTTGAGGACCGTAAGGAAAAGCACATAAATCCGGATCTTCAACGAGAGTAACATTGCCACTGGCGCGCATAGCCGCCAACCCGTCAACACCGTCACGGCCGAATCCACTCATAAGCACTCCTAAAGCGCCACCGCGCTCACAACTTGCGATCGACGCCATCAGCACATCGCTTGATGGCTTTTGGCCATTTACTGGAGGGAGTTGTCGAAGTTTCGCATAAAAATTATTGGATTGAGTTTCAACCACAATATGGTTGTCTGCGGGAGCAAAATAAACATTTCCAGAGGTCAAGTGTGTGTTTTCTTTAACAACCGAAAGTCTAACAGAAACATTTTTTTTAATTTTTTGAATGTAGGCTTCGATAAACGAAGATAATGTCGAGTTGGCAACAATAACCGGCGGCGTATCACTGTTTAGCGACTGAAGAAATGCTTTTAAACCGTCTTGCGACCCCGTATTTCCGCCCACGGCAATCAATTTTAAACCCTGAATCCCTAAACCACTTACGGCATATTCGACCTTGGTATCAGATTTTTTTTGAGACCGATTTGCCAAAACTTTTTGACTAGCTGCCGCCTTCACTTTCTCAACTAACGTTTCTCCAAGTTGCTTGATAACGGCGGGATCATACTGCGATGGTTTGTGAATAAACTCAATCGCCCCTAGCTCCAGAGCTCTAAGAGCAGCCTCGCCCTGGCTTCCCAACGACGACACCATAACAACTGGCAGCGGCATGTGTTTCATCAACTTCTCTAAAAAAACGACGCCGTTCATTTTTGGCATCTCGATATCCAAGGTAATAACATCAGGTTTATGTTTTACCAGCATTTCACGTGCCTGATACGGATCGGCAGCAACACCAACCACGTCTAGACCGTGTTTTGAAAAGACATTTTGGAAAAGCGATCTTACCGTCGCCGAGTCGTCAACAATTCCGACTTTGACTTTGCGGATGGGCTCTAACTTTATTCGCCCTGAAATATCCACTTGAGAATTCTCGTCTTGATTGATAAACCTATGTATGACATTGAAGTCCGACACATTGATAGTAATCTTTCGGCTAAGCTCTCCACCCACATTTTGCTCGACAACAGGAATTCCGAGATTGGCAAGCGTCTCAAATGCAAAGTCGATATTCTTTTTCCCGACGCCAATTCCAATCTGCACATCGGTAAGTACGGCCCCACCTCCGTAGACCTTTGCCTTTAAATTCCGCCGTGAGGCACCCAGTCGTTCCAATTCTTGGATTAGCATGGGAATAGCGCATTCACCATAGCGTCCACTTGCAACTTCTCCTTGAGGAAGTTTTGTCAAAAGATAGTGGTTAAGGCCAGCACACTTTGCTAGGGGATCATACAAAACCACCGATACACAAGAGCCAAGAATTGTTGTTAATTCAACAGGGTCCTTTGACACAGCCAAACGCCCCGGCAACACATAGAGAGTTTTCATGCGGCAATAATCCTATCAACGTCGACGATCAAAACGGTTTTCTTTTCACTAATACTAATATGGCTGACCAAACTTTTTCCCGAACCGGACAATCGATCATTTTTTTGAAAATTTCCAACATTAAGCTCATCAATTTGTTGAGCTTGTTCAATAGGAAATCCAAAACGAACCCCATCAACATTACAAATGACAATAAAAGATTTTTCGAGATTCGTGCATTCCCCGAAAGTAAGTTTTAAATCCAGTATAGGCATGACCTCACCCCGCAGATTCATAAGGCCCATAAGATCAGCTCGATGCGCAGGCATTATATTCAGTTTTTTAAACTGCACCACTTCAACGACTTTGGTAACAGGAATTCCGAATTGTCGTCCTTGATTCACACATAGGAGGAAAACTCGCTTTTCTGGTAAAGCCTCCTTTTTCTCTAAAGGGGGAATTTCCTTAGCGACCCTATTATTAGGTGGGATAGGCTGACTGACTTTTTCTTCGGAAACGACAGCCTGAATTTGGTCGGCTTTTGTACTTTTAACCATCCAAGATGACAAATTGTTAAGTAACGGACTATAAGTTTCTAAGAGGGAAGCAGTATCTTCGAGTGTATTTGATAGATCAATTAAATACTTTTCTACCGACTGTAAAACATTTGAGAGCTGAAACTCCAGATTCATTAGCGAGTCTGTTATTTTGTTAACCTCTGTGGCCGAGATTTCCTCTTTTATTTTGGTCAGTCGAGTTTCTATTTCGTGTACAAACTGTCCACAAAAACTAAAACCAACCGCCTGAACATTGCCTTTCAAACTGTGAAAGGACTTCATAACCTTATCAAGAACCTCTATAGGATTCTTAGACAGTTCGGGCAAAACCTCTCTTGCCTCAGTCACATACTCTTGGCTGTCCACAGCACATTGTTTCTGTAAGTCTTTTAAAAACCCGTCTTCCGCCGCTGTCATGATTCACTCCTAAGCCGCATTGGCTGTCTGCTCTTTCGATAGTAAAGTTATCATGTCCTCTGGAGACACCACATAAGCAATTTTTTCGTTCCCTAACATCGTCGTACCCTTAAACCCGGGAAGGCTTTTTACAATATTGTCAAAAGATCTCACCACGGCTTCAAGCTGGTCTTCGATGCGGTCGATCAACAGCCCAATAAACTTATGCTTATAACGAATGATGACCGCCGATTTGCTTCTCACCGACTCCACAGACTCGATATTTCTGTTCTCAAGGAGTTCATCAAAACTTCGCAATACAATAGTTTGGCCGTCAAATTCGCACATTCTCGTTTGATCAAGTTCTGTTAACTGAAGTTGATCACAAGACATAATTCTGGCTATCGAGGTCAGTGGAACCGCAAACACGGCGTCTTTCCAGGCCCCCAAAACTGTGTGCTCAACCATCACCGCCTTTGGAACCGGTATCTCAATGGTAAAAGTAGTTCCTTTACCAAGGGATGAGCCAATCTTTACGTTTCCAGCGTGTTGAAGTACGGAAGACTTAACGACATCCATTCCGACGCCACGACCCGACACGCCTGTGACCTTTTCAGCTGTAGAAAATCCTGGTAAAAAAATCAAATCAAACACTTCTGCGTCCGACATACCCTGTGACTTTTCTTTAGTTACAAGTTGATTTTGAATAGCTTTTGCAATGACCTTATCCCTAGGGATTCCGTTACCATCATCACTTACCACGATGTTAATGACGCCTTGGCTTTCTGAAGCCTTGATATTAATGATTCCCTCTTCACTCTTCCCACGCTCTCGTCTTACCGATGGAGTTTCAAGACCGTGATCGATAGAGTTACGAACCATATGCACCAAACAACTTCCCAATGATTTGGCAATATTTTTATCAACTCCTAACTCTAACCCTTCGGTCGTAAATTTAACTTTCTTTCCAACCTCTTGACTTGTCTGACGCACAATTCGATTCAACTTACTGAAAGCTTTCTCGAGAGAGACTTTTCGCACTGACATTATGTGTTCCTGGAGATGGTCAGTAATTTTATTCAGGCTATAAGCGAATTCTGCATGTTTTTTCTCGAGCTTTTGCGGATTATTTCTAATTTCATGATCGCGACTCATCATGTGAAAATGGTTCTTTAGTACAATGAGTTCTCCGGACAAAGCCATAAAAGAGTCAAGTTTTTCATTAGACACCCAGATCCCTTCATCTTCTTGTGTAAAGTCCTCTTTACCAGAATTGGATGAAGGGCTAGAATTAATCGTAGCCACTGCCATTGACTCAGGAACAGCCGCCTGATTCTTTTTTTCTTTCAGATCTTTTAGTTGCTCAATAACAGAATCTACTTTTTTTCGAAGCTCTGGATCTACTTGATCGTCGACTTTAATGATTTGAAGAAGTTTTAGCACCAAATCCGTAGATTCAAGGAAAGTATTAATCGCGTGTGCGTTTGGCTTAAACTCTCTCTTTTTTATAAGCGCCAGTACTGATTCAAATTCGTGTGCGAGTGTACTTAAAGTTTTTGCTTGCGGAATAGCTCCCGCTCCCCCCTTTACTGAGTGAACTTTGCGAAAAAGTGAATCTACAACCACAAGATCCAGCGGCTCTTCTTCAAGCCGAAGCACCAATTGATCAGCATCGCTCATGAGGTCATGGGATTCTTCAACGAAGAGTTGGGTAATCTCTAAAACCTCTTTCTTCTCTTGTTCAATGTCAGCAATTCTTTTTTGTGCATACTTAATGACTAAGGATCGCAACTGGTCTGACGGAATTGGCTTTTCAACAATATCGTTAACGCCCTGACTTAAACTGGCCATTGCCAACGTTTTATCGCTATAAGCGGTTACAAAGACAAAAGGTAGAGCCGGCAAAGTCTTACGCAACTCCTGACAAAAAACCAGCCCATCCATTCCCGGCATCTTAAAATCAGAAAGAATCAGAAAAGGTACCGTGGACTTAACGGCTTCAATAGCATCTTTAGGATTAGAAAATGTACGTACGCGAATACCTGTCTCTTGAATTACCGCAGAGACTACCTGAAGGATTTCTTCTTCGTCATCAACAATAAAAACTTCTTCGTTTAGATTCAATTTTAACTGACTCATTAAGGCCTCACATCTTTCTCAATTTTTTATAAACTGCGTGACTTAAGGTTTTCACATCTTTAGACCTCATGGCACCCGACTCTGAATGGCCCAAAAATAGAAGGCCCTCAGGCGTAAGAAAATGAAGCGCATTTTCAACAACCCTATGAGCAGTTTGAGGATCAAAGTAAATCAAAACATTGCGACAAAAGATAATGTCAAAGTTGCCCTTAAACGGATAAGGCTCGTCGACCAGATTTAAAGGTGCAAAACGCACAAATTTTTGAAAATCCGGCAGGATCTGAAAAAGTGTGCCTTCCACCTTTGTCAACTTTCTAAAATACTTCTGACGCATCAAAACAGGAACCCCTTCAATTTCCTTCTCACTATAAACGGCTTTACTCGCTTTTTGTAACACCTCGAGATCTATATCTGTTGCCAAAAAACGAAAATCCCAATTTTTTATAGAATCGCCAAAAAATTCAAGTATGGTAAGCAAAATAGAATAGACCTCTTGTCCTGTGCTAGCGGCGCCACACCAAATACGTAGCTCACGAGAATTTTCTGCTTTCTTTCTTGCTAAAATTTCCGGAAGGACTGAAGTTAAGAAACTAAAATGAGCATTTTCACGGAAGAAATGAGTGGTATTGGTGGTGAGCGATTGCACAAAATTTCTTTTTATAACTTCGTCGCCGGTCTTCAGTCTCTTAACTAAATCTCCATATTTTGCAATTTTGTGACTCTTCATCAGTGACATCAATCGCGTTGCCATAAGCGAATGATTTTTGGGATTCGAAGCAAGATTAATTCCTGCATACCCTTTCAAAAGCAATGCGAGCTCAAGAAAGCCCTTCACATCAGATTGGAGGATAGCCAACATTTCTTGACTATCAGAAAGATATTCTGTCGCCGCAACCACCGCACTTTGATTAAATTTCATATAGCCTCTGGTCGAAGTTGTCCGACATCATTGTTAACCAAATCATGAAGGCCATAAGCATTAATGACCAATGCCACCCGCCCGTCACCCAAAATTGCCGCCCCAGAAATTCCCCGAACTTCTTTGAAATTGTTGCCGAGAGGTTTCAGGACAACTTGGGTTTGACCCACGACTTCATTGACACCAACGACAAGTTGTTTTTTGCCAGCTTCAAGAAGAACATACATTTGGGGAGGAGCATGCTGACTAACTGATTTACTAAAGGCTTGACCTAGATTCAAAATTCGAACTGCCACGCCTCGATGATTTAAAGCCTGGAGTCCATCTTCAATAGAAATGAACTCCGCACCGGTGGGGTAAATCAGTTCCCGGATACAATCTAAAGGGATAATATAGTAGAGGCGACCGACACGCACAATGAGTCCGTCCGTTATCGAAGTTGTCAAAGGAATCGAAATCGTGATTTTCGTTCCAACGGACAGTTGGGAAGAAACCTCAACAGCGCCCTTCATCTTTTCGATGTTGGATTTTACAACATCCATACCGACACCGCGGCCAGAAACATCCGTTACAACTTCTGCCGTTGAAAATCCTGGTTCAAAAATAAATAGAAATATTTGCTGCTCAGAAAAAGATGAAAGCAATTGATCTTTGGCCACGAGACCCTTTTCCTTGGCCTTTTCGAAAATTTTCTCCGTGTTAATTCCGGCTCCATCGTCGATGACTTCAATAGTAACACGATCCCCCTGTTGACGAGCCGAAACTTTTATTTTTCCAGTCGCGACTTTTCCGCGGCTCACTCTTGTCGAGGTTGGCTCGATTCCATGATCTAATGAGTTGCGTACAATATGCATAAGTGGATCGGCAAGCAGCTCTACCATTGACCGATCAATTTCAATATCTTCACCAGACATTTCCAGCTCGACCGATTTCGAAATTTTCACAGATAGATCGCGCACCAACCTCTGCATTTTTAAGAAAAGTGGCTTCAGCGGCATCATTCTTAAAATCAAAGTTTTCTCTTGAATTTCGCGAATGGCTTTATCAAGTTGCGAGACAATCGAAATAAGTCGGACATCTCCCAAATAATTTTGGCATTGATTCAGTACCTGACTCTTAATGACGACGAGCTCGCCGACAGAATTCAACAGTGTTTCAACGACACCTGAATCTATTTTTATACTGCTTGCACCGGAATTAGTAGTCATGTGGGTCAGCTTAGCTACTTTCGCTTTTGGCTTCTCGTTTGATTCCGTGGGAATTTCAGCGCGAAGCTTTTCGATAAGTTTCTGCAATTCCAAAAATAGTTGCGAGTTATCCCAGATGGACCCATCGCGAGTCTTCAACATCGCAATTCGGGTTTTAAAAGCATCATCACATAGTAAAAGTAGTGATATTATCTCTGTGTTGATTTTTTCCGGACAAACACGTAATATGGCGAGAAGATCTTCAACAACATGGGCAAATGCGGATAAATCTGTAAACCCGACGGCAGCGCCAGTTCCCTTCATCGAATGAACAAGTCTAAATATCCGATTCAGTTCCTCAGTACGACTCTCAGGTTTTTCGAGGTTTAAATAGGACTCCTCACACTCTTCCAACATGAAAGTAATTTCATCTAAAAATTCTTTTTGAAACCCCTCAAGCGCAAATTCTTCCATGTTTATGCTCGCCTCTTTGTTATTAACATAGTTTTCTTCATGACTAACAATTGGCGCTTAATATCTCTGACTTTTGCAAGTTGTATCGGGTCAAGATTTTGAAAGAGACTGTCTTTTCCACTCTCCTCCTCCAACGAACTTAACTGCTGTCCAAGTTCACATGATTTTTTAATGACCGAAAACAGTTCACTCTGTTGATATGGCTTTTCCAAAAAGTCAAAGGCTCCCAACTTCAAGGCTTCGATTACCTTCGCCTTATCACCATAGCCGGTCAAAAAAACAAAAGGGACGAAGTTATCCATCTCTCTTAAGTTTTTAAGCAGTTCGAGGCCATTCATTTCTGGCATATTGATGTCAGAAAGAATCGCGTCAATTGTGCGCTCTCCACCATTTACAATTTTAAGAGCGCTGGCACCATTCTCCGCCAAAACGATATTGATTGGAAGCAACTGGAGTTGCTCAAAGAGCACCTCCTGAAGATCATGATCGTCTTCCACAACTAGCAAAGTCGCCTTAGCATTCATAAACCCTACATATCTACGCAGCGATATTTTGACTCGAAATCGCATTCTGAATCTTGGTCAGTTCGCTATGACCTAGAGCCTTTACGATATCTATCAAAATCACTACGGTGTTATCTATTTTCCCCATCCCAATAACATACGAAATTTTGGATTCTTCTCCCATCGCAGGGCGCGGTTCAATTTGCTCCGCCGAGAGGTCTATTACCCCGCTCACTGAGTCCACTATCATTCCGACCTGCCCGGCGTCGCTCTCGATGACGATAATGCAAGTTTCTCGTGTATGAGGAACCGATGGAATCCCAAATTTCATTCTTAAATCTACGACTGGAATTACCTTACCACGCAGATTTATAACTCCAGCCACAAAACCAGGTGTCTGAGGAACGGGAGTAATGTCGGTGACCCGATTAATCTCCCTTACCGAGCCAATGGGAACTCCATAGGGCTGGGACTTCAACGAAAATGTTAAAAATTGCTTTGTGGACATCGTATTAAAACCCATCTGTTGTTCCAACTTTATTGGCCACGTCCTCATCAAAAGGAATAGCCTGCGTAGCTGGAGTCGGGCGCTTCAATTTGCTAACGAACTTTTTTGCGGTGTTGATTGGCCGCACATCGTGATGACTAGCGACGGTCTTACCTTTTTCGTCGCCACGAGATGTTTCATTGTTGGTGCCCTGGATTAACAGGGTCATTTCAGATACAAGTCCTTTCAGGGTATCAGCCTGACTTGACATCTCGGTTGCCGATGCTGCGACTTCCTCAGATGCAGATGCATTTTGCTGAGTTGATTGATCTAATTCATTCATGGCTTTGCTGATCTGACCTATGCCATTGGCCTGTTCGGCACTTGCCGAGGCAATCTCACTATTTAAATCTGACACCTTCTTAACACTGGTCACGATATTTTTAAGAACATTTCCACTGGCGTCGGCGATTTTCGTACCACTTTCAATTTGTGAAACGCTATCTTTAATTAAAGCGGTAATATCTTTAGCTGCTGAAGCGCTTCTCTGTGCCAGGTTTCTTACGGCCTCTGCAACAACTGCAAACCCTTTGCCCTGTTCACCAGCTCGGGCAGCTTCCACAGCAGCGTTAAGCGCCAGCAAATTGGTCTGAAACGCAATATCGTCTATCACGTTTATAATTTCTTCGATTTTTTTCGAGCTTTGTGAAATTTCTTTCATCGACGAAATTAAATTTCTAATTTCTGTCTCGCCTTCTTCTGCAGACTTTGTACTCGTTTGAGAAAGTGAGGCGGCCTGTTTGGCATTGTCAGCATTGAGTTTTACCATGCTTGACAACTCTTCGATCGAAGAAACAGTTTCTTCAAGAGACGCAGCCGCTTCTGTAGATCCCGAAGATACTTGTTGACTCGCCGAAGAAAGTTGAGCGCTTGCCGAAGAGACTTGAACTCCCGACTCAGCGATCTGCTTAGTAATATCGGACAAGCGGTTGGCGATACGCACTGACAAAAACCAAGCCACAACCAAGAAGATCAAGGCCAGAGTTCCAGTAATAATTTGGAATTGCCATGCGGCTTTATCAATGGCCGCAAACACTTCATCAGAAGCGATACGCACCAAGGTTCCCCAACCTAAAGCATTCGCAAATTTATCAGATGTTATCGGCCCATAACCTATAACTTGATCAATTCCCTTGCGTGCATGCCTTCCCGTCGTTGAGCCCGAGCGACCACCGACAATTTCCTTAGCAGCAAATACTCCGCGCTCCGCAAGATTAAGCTTTCCTAAAACACTGGAGTCGTGTTTTACTTCAAGGTTGCCACCATTAACCGAGGGATCATAATCGACAATTACATTTCCAGCCTTATCAAGTATTGTTAGTTCAGCAGAACCAAGTTTCGCTGCCTTGAATCTTTTATATAAATCTACAACCTCATTCTCAACCCACCTGAAATTAGCGCGATTTGTAAGGACACCCATTGGCTTTCCAGTTGAATCTTTAACCAAGGCGCTAAAACTGTTGCCATAGATGTCTTTCTTTAATACCGCTGAACTAATAGGATCAAAATGAGCGCTTTCAACAAAAGTTCCAACTAAACCTTTTTTAGGATCTTCGGTTAAGTTGTTGTTGGACACAGCTTTGAACCAGGCCTCGCTATTATACATTTTGGATTGAAGGGGCGTGGTATCAATGGGCTTACCAGACGCATCGACTGCATTTGCCGCGATAAAGTGACCGGACATATCCACGAACATGACAACGTCGTAGATCCCGTAAAGCGTGACATACTCGTTAAAAGTTTTCGTCAAGATTTTTGAATCCTTAAGATTAAAAGCGTGATTTTTAGCGAAAGCCTGAACATCGAAATAGCGCTCGTAAAATTGTGACGCAATACCAAGTCCGAGACCTTCAGAGTGGGATCCGAAATTCTCTAGTATATTATTCCGTTGCTCATTGAGTGCCATTCGAAATTGAACAAAATTTGCGGCTCCGAAAACTAGCAGAACCCCAAACATCATCATAACTATTTTTGCTTTAAAACTTTTAAACATTTTTGCTCCTATTATTAATTGGATCCCAACTTATCGAAATCTTAACGTTCAATCTAAAGGGTCTGATCCAAAAAAAATTTTGATGTGATTTCGGTAACAATCACAGCCCCAGTATCAACTTCCTACCCCATAGGATGGACCCAAAATAAGACATAAAATAAAAATTTTTCGTAATCGCTGACCCAACTAAGGTCCAATATTTTTAAAATTTTCCTTAACTGTTTATTAACCTCTACATTTTTTGATTTTGTTCACCGAAAGCTTTATGAAATTTTTTAGGAGATAATTTAATGAGCCCGTTTTTTGTGAAAAATAAAAGTTCTCAAATACTAATTTTTTGTCTGACAAATATTTTGATCTCATCACTCGTTTTTGCGCAGACAAGCACTACGACACCCCCGCAGACGCCAGCTCCCGCAGCTGCGCCAGTAGCAACACCGCAGCCAACTCCCCTTCTAATTAAAGGCTCATTTCGCATCCGTTCCGCACGCGAATCCTACACAAATCTTACCACCGTAAGGGATTCAACCTTAATGCGCGCACGTATCGATCTTAAGTTTACCCCGAATTCTGAAATTGATGTTTTCCTTCAACCTCAGCTTTCTAAAGTTATGGGCGAACCCATAGTGACTACAACTGCGACAACGGGCGGAACAAGTAGCGCGACCTCTAGTACAAGCGGTAACGTCGTTGATGCCGGAATGGTGATGCATCAAGCTTACTTTGATTATCACCCTTATAGTTGGCTAAAGCTTCAGGCTGGCCGCCAAGTCCTGTCTTATGGAGATGAACTCGTAATCGGTGGCCTCGAGTGGCATAATGTGGGCCGAACCTTTGATGCTGTACGCGTAAAAGCCAATTACTCCTTTGGCTGGAGCGAGCTTTTTACCTCAAAACTTGTCGATAACTCGGTGAGCTCGAGCGCCACGAATGGCGATAGGGACCTACATGGATTCTACAATAGTTTTAGCCCATTTACCTGGTTGAAGAATTTTGACCTCTATTATTTTTATCAAGACGACTACACACTCGTAAATACAACAGGCAAGACTGATTTGAAAGCTTTTGGGGTTCGCCTTGCGTCTACAATTGGTGGACTTGATTACCGGCTCGAATATACAAAAGAAAATGGTACGGCTGTGACTAAAGAGAGCGAAGCCTATCAGGGCGACATCGAAGTTGGATACAAATTTAACGAAGTCTCTTGGAAGCCTAGAATTAGTTTAGAAAGTTTCACGGCCGGAAGTAGTTATAATCAATTGTATCCAACAGTTCATAAATGGTTAGGATATGCGGATCTCTTTGGGCGAAGAAACATCTCGGGATTTGTTGTTCATACCAGCTTTGAAGTCGGAGGCGTTTCCACGATGATCGATTTCCATCAATTTACCCGCTCCGACAGTACCGTCTCAGTTTTCAAACTCGACGGAACAACCGCATTAGGTACCGCCGGCGGTTCAACGTCTAATGACCTAGGCACCGAAATTGATTTGACCGTGAAATGGAAAGCTAATCCCAATTTGGCAGTCATGGCCGGAGCATCCACTTTTGAACCTGGAGCCTATTTGGCTAATCAGTTTTCTGGCATAAAACCAGATTTTTATTTCTTACAAATGGAATCGACGTTTTAATTAGGAGATATTTATGGAAGCAGCATTTCTTTTATCAGCGCTGATGATGGTATTTTTTGGAGCCACACAAAACTCGCGAAATGTCGCTGCTGTATCAACGGCGACTCCTCCCGCGGCTGTTATTGAAGCTCCCGCTAAAAAGGAAAAAGAAAAAAGTGAAGATCAGAAACCGCCCGAGACAAAAGCAGTATCTCCCGCCAAAAAGTCAACTCTACCTAGTGGGTGGAAATAAGCCTTCTATTTTTTACAGCAATCGGGGATGTGTTTACGAATAGTCTGACTTGCCTTCGTGATTTTCACTAAAAAGTCCTCTTCGCTATCAATAAAAAACCGGTTGGGATGGCCTTCCCATGCTTGCACTATACGTTTATCAATTTCCGCAGCCTCAATATCTGTTTCGATTCGCAAAGGATTTTGTCTGTTATAGCCATTCGACTTTTTTGGTGGATGCAAGTGAATAACTGCGGCGTACTTGCTGAGTTCTTTTTCTTTGGTCGTATTTAAATCCTCCCAAAACAACGATTCACTGAGCGGCCAATAGGCCAAACTATCTAGGGTACCACGGTCACATAGCGCAACGACTGTATTATTTTCTTCAGTGATAAGATTTTCAATTTCATTTTGCACAAAATAAATCGCACGTTGGGCCGCCTTTCGGCCTGGAATTGAATTGTGACGCCAAAATCCCCCGCCAAAAATTATTCCCGCCGCCTCGGGCAAAACTGCTACATGCTGACAGAATTCTTTTTTTGTTGTTTCTAAGAGTGCTGTTTTGCCTGCGCCTGGGCCGCCTGTAATTACAATTTTTTTTAGTTGATGATGTTTTACTTCGCAAGAACAAATGTTCATAAAGCTAGCTCCCTGAGTTCCCACGCAGGGTAATGCTCTAAAACTTTGATATCACGATCACTAACAATCCCAACTGGAATATTGTTTTCAACTACTGGAATATGTCGAATACCGTTGGTACTCATAAGCTCTTTAACTTTACTAAGCGGGGTGTTTCTCTGAACTACTATAGGACACGGCGTAGTAAATTCTTCTATAGATATATTGTGTGCTGAAGAGATCTTCATTACTTCCCCTTGTAAACTTCAAATCATGTAGTCTGGACTATTCCAAGCAAGATGTAGCATCTTAATTTTAGAATGGTCATGTTTACCTAGAAGCCGACACAGTAAGTTGAGGGCGTCGATTGTCGTAAAAATTCCTACGATTTCGTTGCTTTCATCGACCACAATGGCGCAACCATATTTTTTTTCTGCCATTTCGGCGATAACACGCACCAGATACTGGTCCTGATGAACTTGATAGACATTTGTACTCATCAAATCCCGGAGTGGTTTGGCGTTGTTCTGAGCGATGAGGTCTCTTTCACTCACGATCCCGATAACTTTATTTTTATCAACCACAGGTAAATGACGAATTCCCCATTTTTCCATGGCCGCTTTGGCCTTTTCTACCGTTGTTCCCGGAAAAGCAACTTCCGGAAAACGTGTCATAGTCTCATTCACTTTTACGCTCGACATTAGTCCCTCCATTTATTGATAGAAAATTAAATTGCAATGCTGACGCCAGCACCATTATGCATTTATTTGAATTGATAGTGATTCTCGAGCAAGTTTGGCAAGCCGAATGCCAACTTGGCAAAATCTCCGATCTTAGTTTGAGATCACGGGACATAATGACATCTCGTCATTGTAAAATGACATCATGACACAAAACTTATGCTCAAATCTCTTTTAGAGGAAATGAAGATGGCCTTAACCTTGCTCTTCTATTAATTTATGAAAAACTCGATTTTAATCTTAATATTCGTGGCAACGCCGACAAATATACTCCATGCTCAGGACTTCCGCGATAACCAGGAATTAATCCAATTCTTTGAAAATCAATCGGGCCTCTTTCAAGTAAAACTCGTTCCGGGTGATAAAGCAGTCAAAATCTATATTACGGGGGTAGAAAGTGCCAAAGTTGAACTCGATAAACTAGGTCTTGAGGCATCGATCTCTATTGCCGGTTCAACTCATAAATTAAAAGTTAGTCGCGACAAAGATCACTTTAATATCTTCAGAACCACGAAAGAACCAATAAAACTTGATCTTAAAATCAATGGACCCGACAAAGCCAGTACTTTGCGGTTTGATGTCCCGTAAATAAGGAGTATCGGATGCGAACAGTATTTTATACGATCACATTGATTTCTCTCGCATGCACTTCGGCAGAGCAAAAACCTCTCAATCAATCTGAGTGGCAATTGCGCATGAGGGAAATCTCGGTCGCCTTTGCAAAACTCGTTCGACTTTCCTATTTACGCTCCAGTGAAACAACAACTTTTGAAAAAGAAGCAAAAGAGTTGGCGCGGATTGCTCAAGAAATTGATAGACATGGACAAAATCTAAAATTCGATAAAGATCCAGTTCTCAAATTTGTAGCACGCGATTTTAGCGCCGACATGCAGTCGGCCTACTTATCAGCAAAAAGTGGAAACGTGGGAGTCGCAAAATCCATCATTCGCTCGACTTCCAACTATTGCATCAGTTGTCACACCCGTAATGACCAAGGAATACAAGACACCGCTGGTTTTTTGTCAGTTGATGTCGGGGATCTCAAGGGAATTGAAAAAGCTGACTACTTCGCGGCCGTACGCCAGTTCCTTCCCGCTTTAAATGCCTACGATCAAGTATTAACAAGTCCGCGTTTTTCAGAAACAAACACCAAAGAATGGACGACAGGCATGAAAAAATCTTTAGCAATTGCTGTCAGAGTCGAACGCAATCCTTCGCTTACACTGGAGTTAATCAGCCGGGTATTTGACGCCAAATCAGTCCCCCTAAGTTTCCGTGAAGCCGCTCTGACTTGGCGGCGCGCAACTAAGGAATGGCGTGACACGGAGAAAAAGGAAACGGCTATGAACAATGCCGCCAAAGTCAAAGAGGCACGGCTTCTTGTGCACAAAGGCCAACTCGCCATTCAAGAAACATGGAATAGCGAGGCGGGGCTAATTTACTTTTTACGTGCCTCTTCTCTTCTTAATGATATCGTTACAAAACAAAAGGAAATATCAGACTATTCTGAAGTTCTTTATCTTTCTGGTCTCGCTGCCGAAGCCCTTCGCGATGTCAACCTTTGGACTTTTGATGAAATTTATTATGAAAGTTGTATTCGCGCCAAACCACATTCTGAAAATTCTAGAAAATGTTTCACTCGTTATGAGGCTTTGCAATTTTTAGGTGAATCATACCACCTTGACGAAAACACCACCATAGAACCTGCACAAATAACAAAACTTAAGCAACTAAAAGAACTCGCACTTTAAAACAGGAGGAATTTATGTCGGCATTAGTAACTTGGATCAACTCTCACGAGGCTAGAATTTTTAAATTCAAACCTACTGGAGTTGAGATCAGCAAAGTCGAAAGCCATGGCCCCCGCCACCAAGCCGAAGTGCATGGCAAAAATCATACGAAAGCAGAGGGAGACATGGAGAAGTTTTATCGTGAAGTTATTAAAACTCTAGGAACCGAAAAAGACTCGCAGTGGTTAATTCTTGGTCCTAGTCTAGCCCACACCCATCTCAAGCACATAATAGACAAAGATTTTCCCCACCTCAGAAAATGTATCGTTGCCGTGGAACCTATGGACAACGCCACTGACGGACAAATTCAAGATTACGCCCGAAAATTTTTTAAACATCGAGGCGTCTTTGAGGCTTTATGAAACACATTAGCCTTGACAAAGCGATGACCCGCCATCCCTACATTGCAAATCGCAAGATGACTGCAGCTGTGGCCGGAAAGTTCATGCATCAGCACAATATTCGTCATTTGCCGGTCCTTGAGGGAAGTCAAATCATAGGTATGGTGACGGAGCCTATAGTAAAATTAGCGGATGTATTTCAGGGGCCAGGTTCACTCTTAGTAGAAGACATTATGGATACAAATCCCTTGTGCATCGACGAAGCCGCACCACTTTTAAAAGTAATCCAGTCGATGGCAGAAACAAAACGCGATTATGTGCTGGCGCTAAATGTAAGCGGGCAAGTTGTCGGAATTTTTACGACGGTAAATGCACTGGACCTACTGACTTGGCATCTGAGTACAGCAGACGATCAAACAAATTTGTGTTATCATTACGATAGTTTCCTAAATAAGGGGCAGAGGATAAAAACCTGAATAGTCTAGAGTTAAATTTCTTAGGGGCGATTGATACGGTCACAGGAAGTCGTACGCAGATTTCTTACAACGGCAAAAAATACCTCATCGACTGTGGCTTATTTCAAGGACCTAAAGAAATTAGAAACAAAAACTGGGCTGGTATTCCCAACGCCAAAGAAATTTCTGCAGTCATTCTTACACATGCTCATGTCGATCATGTCGGTCTCATCCCGGTTCTTGTAAAAAATGGATTCCAGGGTAAGATTCTTTGTTCTCAGGCCACGGCCGATCTCTGCAAAATAATACTACCCGACTCTGGCCGCCTGCAAGAGGAAGATGCCCATTTTGCTAACTCCAAAGGGTATTCAATTCATAGTCCCGCACTCCCATTGTATACCGAAAAAGAAGCCATTGATAGCCTTAGGTTTCTCTTGCCACAAAATTGCAATGAGTGGTTACCCTTAGATAAGGGATTAAAATACCGCCTGAGCCGATCTGGACACATTTTAGGCTCTACTTTTGTTGAAATTGGTTATGATAATCACGTCGATTCAAGAACTCTCTTATTTTCTGGAGACCTTGGCCGCCCTAATCCAATTCTACTCAAAGAACGAATGCAGATAGTCGAAGCCGACGATGTTGTTATCGAATCAACATATGGCGATCGCGTACATAGCAAAGATGATATCATGGAGCAATTGGCCTCCACAATTAACAAAGTACTAAAACGCGAAGGTACATTGGTTATACCGGCTTTTTCTGTAGGTCGCACCCAAGACATTCTATTTATGATTCGTACGCTAGAAGCGGAAGGCAAAATCGATTCTGTCAAAGTTTATCTCGACTCTCCGATGGCACTAAGGGCGTCCGAGCTCTACTTAAAATATGAAAGTGAAATAAAACCCAAATGGTCAGAAGATCAAATTCGCTCTTCCTTTAATTGGAAAAACTTTATTCCCGTTAACTCAACTGACGATTCAATGCTACTTTGCATGGATGACTCTCCTAAGATTGTTGTTTCGGCCTCAGGAATGTTAAGTGGTGGACGCGTACTTCACCATCTTAAAGCCAAACTTCCGGGCACAAAAAATGGAGTACTTTTTGTCGCCTATCAACCCCCGGGAACAAAAGGTTATCTCTTGAAGAATGGCTTAAATAAAATTCGTATTCACCACCAACAGATAGACGTTGAAGCGGAAATATCATCGATTGAAAGCCTGTCGGCTCATGCCGACAGCAACGAAATCATTGATTGGTTAAGGGCGTTTCGTAAAAAACCTAAGCGCGTTTTTATCAATCACGGTGAACCAAATTCACGGCGAGCGTTAGCCTACAGAATCAAAAATGAGCTGAGCCTAAATCCTGTAATACCGGCTGAAAACGAAGCGATAAAGTTGTAGCCAAGGGACGATTTAGCAATCACAGCGGGCCGACCAATATCCATATTCATGGTATGGGCCAGGAAGTCGCAAAGCTCTTGAGTTCGTCGTAGGATTCCAAATCGGTTGCGTGATACTTCGTAAATCTTTCCATCTTTTGTAACCATACAAACATCGGCAGCGCCAGCCCTTAGTAGGAGAAGATTTAGAAAATAGAATGGCCGCCAGAAGCAGAAATGGTGTGGTTGGCAAGATGGGAGTAAAAATGCCAATAATTCCTATAATTAAAAACGTGATGCCTAAGATAAAAAACAAAGTGCTCATCCCCTTGCCCACCGCCCCTCTCTAACACTTTAGTCCAGAAAAGATTGCTCACCTGCTGTGTAAAGGTTAGCCTAGTATACGCGTGAACAAATCCAAAATAAATTCTTTGCTAATCGAAGATAACTTAAGCTCACAAGCGTTAGTAAAATCGGCGCTTCAAGGAGTTTCAGAAATTACTACCTTGGATCACGGCAATAAGGCGATAGAAACTTTAAAGACACAGCTTTTTGATCTGTTATTACTCGACGTCGACCTACCTGACGTCGATGGTTTCCATCTTTGTACCCTAATCCGAAACGACCCTCAATTAAGTCGACTTCCTATCATTTTGCTCACTGGGAAATCTGGCGACACTGATCGCATCATGGGGTTGACCCTTGGAGCCGATGACTATATTACAAAGCCATTTCACCCCGGCGAATTGAGAGCGCGAGTTTTGGCTTTAATTCGGCGTACAATGACTTTGGACCCATCTACAACATCCACCAAAAACCTAAAAGTTGGAAACTTAAAACTTAGTATTGAAACACAGCGCGCACTCGTAAGCGAAAGTGAAATCGAACATCTCGTAAACCTAACCACCATAGAGTTTAAAATTTTAAAGCTGCTCATGGGTTCAATTGACAGAGTGTTTTCACGAAATGAGATTATCGACCTCGTCTGGGGCAATAGCACTTTTATCACAGAGCGTACCGTCGACACGCACATGAGTAACCTGCGTAAGAAATTAAAGTCAGCCGGTGAACTCGTAAAGTCGGTACATGGATCCGGCTACCGACTTTCTAACAGTAATTAAGAATTTAGTTTTCTAAGCTCAGAGACAATCGGATCAAGCTGCTCTTCTACAATCTTTAGCCATCCAGAGAGCATGGCCTCGTTTGGCGTCGCTCCTTCAAGAGAAGCTAAGTGTTCTTCTATTTTCGCCAATGCCTCGGACATTGCCATTGCACCCAAACCGCCAGCCGTGGATTTTAGGCTATGAGCTGACGTCTCTAAAGACGAAAAGTCCCGACTATCAAAGTAGGATCTTAGCTGTTTTATTTCGCCTGGAACGGTACTAATAAAAATTTCTGTCAAAGTATCAAGCAAACACTTACCTTCTTTATCTATATAAGTTCGTAAGGTTTTAATTGTTTCTGCGTCTAAAATTGAATTCATTGTAACCCTCTCTTCTTATGAGTTTAAAGATCGATTCACCTGTCGCACCAAATGAGCTATGTTTTCACCCTTTTTCCAGTGCCCGCAATAACGTAACCGCTTAAGTTCGGGTATTTCGCTTAGGCTTAAATTCTGTCCTGAGTAAATAAATAATTTGGAAACGCTTCCAGAGTAAAATTTCTGTAGATGTTTTTCAATAAGTAGAACTATTTCCTGGCCTGAATGCGGTGGTACGGTCCAGTCTATTATATAGTAGTCGTACTTTTCTTTTAAAATCACGTTCTCGAAATTCTTATAAGAAAATACGTAGCAAACGTTCATTTTGAGATTCTCCAAGATGGAAACGATTGGCACCATTGCTGACACCTGATCTTCTATAACCAAGACCTTTTTAGATTCATCATTCTTATATTTCATATTCATCCTCCTGATGCTCTATTGTCTTCAATCAACGTTAAATAGGATCAAACAGGATGTTATGCAGATGTGAATTTTTCTGTTTCAATATGAGAATAGCCCCACACTTTCTTGAAATCTTCCTAATCACCTCTTCACGTATCTAATTTAAGCTATATTTATTGATACAAACATATTATCGCGGAACGTAGGTAGGTAATTATGAACAAACTCATTCAAAATGTACTTATAGTTGACGATAACCCAAGCGATATAGCGATCGCTAAGCACTGTGCGGAAAAGCTCGGTATGAACGCCGTATCGGCAAACGGAGGATTTGAAGCCCTGGAACTTCTAGGTCAATATCATTTTGATATTTATGTTGTTGACCTACAGATGCCTAAAATGTCGGGAATAGACTTGCTAAAACGCATTAAACCCATCGCTGAACAGTCTAAAGGATCAGTACTTGTCATGAGCGGAAGGTCCCGCCCGACTGACATCGAGCAAGCAGTCCGCGTAGGTGCGAAAGATTATATCGTTAAACCCATTGACTTGATGATTTTAGAAAGTAAACTTATAAGTCTTGCTAACTTACACCAAAAAGACTGGGTTGAATACTCTGTGGAAGACATGAATGATTCTACTGCTGAGCTTTGTTTACCGGCGCAAATTATGTCGATCAGCGAAGTGGGACTTACATTTCATTCCTCAAGCGCTCTTAAGGCTGGACAAGTCGTCACTTTAAATGCGGAACTATTAACTAAAGTTGGCGTACCCTCGGTGGCCGTGCGCGTGGCTGAAGAGATTGGCGATCTCAATAATATTCGAACTTACAAAAGTTTTTTTATTGGACTCAAGGAAGAACACCTAAGAAAAATAAGACTTCTATGTAAAAATCTATGGACCACGCAGATGACTAAGAAAAATGGGGTGACGGTATGAAAGGCATAGTATTTACCGAGTTTCTAGAAATGGTCGAAGAAAAGTTTGGCCTTGAAACTGCTGACAAAGTCATTACAACATCGAAAGTAGAAAACGGTGGAGCCTATACGGCCGTCGGTACCTACAATCATAAGGACATTCTAGAGATGGTAACGGCATTGGCGTCCCTCATTAACAGCCCCGTATCGCCTCTGGTAAAAGTATTTGGGCATCACCTTGCCAAAGTGTTTGTTAAAAAATTTCCAGATTTCTTTTCGTCTCAAAAGACCCTATTTGATTTTCTAATTTCAATAGATGGCTATATTCATGTCGAGGTTCGAAAACTTTATCCTGAAGCCGAATTACCGACTTTTTCGCACAGAAAAATACGCGAAAATTGTCTCGAGCTCACCTATAAGTCGCAACGCCCGTTTGCAGATCTCGCCTCTGGACTTATCGATGGTTGCATCGAACACTATGGAGAAAAAATTAAAGTTAGCTACCAAGATTTGGATGACAATGGCTGCCATAGGCGATTCACGTTAGTTAGGGAATTAATATGAATCATGATACTTTGATTCGAAAAATAGAGCGAGAGATTGCCGCCCGACGTGAAGCTGAGAATTTGCTAGAAAAGAAGAGTCGCGAGCTTTACGATGCAAATAAAGAGCTTTCCCATTTAAATAAGAATCTAGAATCACTCGTGGAATCGCGAACTATCGAACTGGTCCGAGCCAAAGAAGAAGCTGAAGCCGCCAATCATGCGAAAAGCCAATTCTTAGCTAACATGAGTCACGAAATTCGCACGCCACTCAATGGCGTGATTGGTCTCATTTCCATTCTTCGTCAATCTACTCTTAACCCTACCCAAAAAGAGTATTTAGATCTCATTGAGCATTCCAGTGAATTACTGTTATCTATAATAAATGATATTCTTGAGTTTTCAAAAATAGAAGCCGGAAAAGTTGAACTAGAAAGGCGCGAATTTAATCTTGTTAAGTCTCTTGAGGCTTTAGCTGACGTTATGGCTCCTCACGCCTATCGCAAGGGTTTGGAGTTTCCCGTGATGATCTCACAAAACATTCCCACAAAAGTCACAGGTGATGAGACGCGACTTCGACAAGTTCTATTGAACCTAATTGGAAACGCTATTAAGTTTACGCCAACCGGAGAAGTAAGTCTCAGTGCCGAGTTAATCGAGTTCAATGCGGAAAAAAATGTAAAAATAAAATTTATAGTTAAAGATACAGGAATAGGAATACCACAAGACAGAATAGGTACTATATTTGAGGCTTTTTCTCAGGTGGACATTTCGGACACAAGAAAATATGGTGGCAGTGGCCTGGGGCTAACTATTTCGAAGGAAATCATTCAAGCTATGAATAGTGACATTCAGGTACTAAGCAAAGAAGGCGAAGGATCACAATTTTCTTTCGAACTCGTTTTACCAACAGCCTCTGTACCCAAACCACCTCAATCTGAAATTGGTAACAATATTAAACAAGCTTATCTCTGCGTAAACAACGATACCAACTTTTACCACTTGAAGTTATTTTTTGAAAAAAATAATATTGATTGTTCACGAGTCCCCAATCTTTCGTCAGTGATAAAGATAATAAATGAAAACAGTCACTCTATGATTCTTGCCGATTGGGTCTTTGCTCTGGATTTGACAGATGGCGAAAAAACCATTTTAAAAAAACAGACGAATGACGCTCGCTTAATTCTTGCAGTTCCCCAAACGCAGAAGGTAGAGGCTGAGCAAAGGCTGGATGGTCTTGTAGCCGATCTTATTAGCAAACCAATAAAGACTCGTGAAATAACCGAGATCTTGAAAAAACCAACCACGTCCATTGGTGTGAGTGCTAATTTAAGTTTAGAGTCCGATAAAAGAGATCGGGCAAATCTCAAAAAACAAAACAGTGAGTTTAGTATTCTAGTTGTGGAAGATAACTTGGTAAATCAAAAAGTACTCCAAACCATGCTCGCAGATGAAGGCTATACTTTCACCCTTGCAAAAGATGGCCAAGAGGCAGTGGACAAAGCAAAGAGCCAAAGCTTTGCAATGATTCTTATGGATTGTCAAATGCCAGTTATGGATGGCTATGATGCCACAAAAATTATTCGCGAAAACGAAGGACCTAACAAAAACACCCCCATTGTCGCTTTAACAGCAAATGCCCTTCGAAAGACAAAAGAAAAATGTTTTGAAGTGGGAATGTCAGACTTTTTGACGAAACCATTTAAGCCAAATGATTTGAAAAAAGTGATTGAAAGTTTTAAAATTAAATCCACTGCAAAAGGAGCATAGTATGGATTGGCAGGTTTTTGGATTTGGATTCGTGTTAGGAGCTTTTCTGTTCTCGGTCATTTTCTCCGCCCAACCCCGTATAAAAGTAAAACGTCAAAAAACGGTTTTTGATTTGAGTAAATCGGCCCAGGCTCAACGCGCAATCGAAGAAACAAAATATATTTTCGAGATGGCACCAAGGCTTATTGATCAGCTCCAAGAGGTATTAGGCACATTTGAGTTGGCGGCCCAAAAAACTGCTGATTCTGATCTCAAAAAAGATTTAGATGAAGGAATCGAGCGCATTCTGACTCTTCGGCAAAGTTTTCAGGAGGTATTACGTCTTACTTCCAACGAAAAGGGTCCAACAGATAAATCAGGACCCGATATCAAAATTGTAAAGGATTTGCCAGCGCTCGTTGTCGACGATAACGCCGTTGTCAGAAAAACCTCAGAAACACTATTATCGGCTTTAGGCTTTGAATGCGAAACCGCCGAAAATGGAGCCAAAGCGTTAGAAGTTTTAAGTCAAAAGCAGTTTGGTGTTATTTTACTCGACATTTCAATGCCAGGAATCGACGGCGTTAGCGTAACAAAGCAAATAAGGCAGGGATCCGGGCCAAATAAAAATACCGCCATCGTGGCCGTCACCGGCCTTGCTCGGCGTGGAGATCGCGAAAAATTACTTTCTGAAGGAATAAACGGCTATCTAGCGAAACCGATTAAGATAGACGAGCTAAGAAATTTGCTCGCAAAAGGTTAGAGGAACAATCAATTTCACCTTTACAATAAAATTAAGTCGACTATCCTGCTAATGTGAATATTCTATTAGGAGGACCGATGATACTTCTATTCGTAGCTATTTTTACGCTCCTTCAATCTTTGGCTTTTTCTGATATTCTTCCACACGACGACAGGGATTTTAAGTGCATTGAAAAATCTGAGGCTCAGCGAATGGTCCAAGATTTTAACATTGATGTTAAGTCATTTGGCGGAGCAGAGCTTTGTGATGCATCCATCGATTTTAAAAAGCTAGCTAATGATCTTATCCTGTTAAAAGAAGGGCGCTTCACAGACAGTGGCGAAAATATTTTCATCCGCAACTTTATAGATTCTAAAGAATATTATTCGTGGCTTTTATCTATGACCCGCGGAATCGACCGGCGCAACGATGTAACTACCGCAACGGCCTACAATAGCGGTGGATACTTCACTATGCAAAATGGGTGGGCCAAGCTACCTACTCTCGCCCGCGTCGGTATTTTAATTCATGAAGCACGACATACAAATTTTTATAGTCATATTCAATGTAATCAAGGGCCTTACATGAATTCAGCGGCGGCGGCCTGTGACTGGGACTACAATTCCGGAGGAGCTCACGCTGTTGAAATGGAATATTATGCCCGAGTTTCTGTCTTGGGAGAAAACTTTCACCCCGTCTACAAAAGTATGGCGAGACTGATGGCGATGGCTCGAAGCAATTTTGTCTTCAATAATTCTCCGATTAAGAGGCGCGAAGCTCTTTTTGCGATCTTAAAAAATGGACAAGGTGCTCTTTACGAAATTGAGAAGCCTTTGCGACGGGAGATTCCAAGTGTCGACGGCACATTAAAGAGAACTTCATTTGGAGCTGCCATTTTTACAAACGACAAGGCTTACCCTATAGAAATGTACGGGAGTACGGATGCACTACCGGGTATTACCGACATTTTTTCTTATTACAAACTGATATTAAATACCCGGTTAAAATTGTTAGATTATGAAGAGTTCGATACCAATCAAAGGCGTTATGTTGTCGCAATTACAGAAGGCAACTCATCAACTTCGTACAATTTTCTAGAAAGTCAATGGAGCAAAGAAAAGCTGCTCACCTTTCAACCCGCAAAAAGTGCGACAACATTAGAAACTGGGGAGCAAGGGTACTTTCTGATAGATCAAAATCATGATATTTATTCCTTCAATGTAAATCGAAACTCTTTTGAAAAATCTTTTTCATTTAAGTGGAACCCAGAATTTAAAAATATTGCCAAGGTAGAAAGTCACCTCCTTATACTTAAAAACGATAGTAAAATTTATGAAAGAACTGGAAATGGCGACATCATAGCTTCTCCCGTCTATAAAGGGAATTATAAAGATATGGTGGCGATCCCTCTTTATGACGGATTTGCGGTGGAGCCATAAATAGCATAAATGAAAAAAATAATTTTATTTTCTCTTTGTAGCATCATTTTTGTCGTAGCTCTCAAAATGGATATAGCGAACAAAGCTGATGTACTCTCCGAAAAAAATGATGTGATGACCAATGATCTTAGTCCAACAGAATCAAATTCAGCCATACAAAAAAGGTCTAGTATCCATTTACTGTTAAAAACAGAGTCGGCCAAAATCGGAATGGTCGACGAACTTCCTGACCAAACTGAAATAAGGTTAAAAAATTTAGCCATGGGACTTGGCTATTCTGATCTTATTAAACTAAGAGAGAATTCGCTCGATACTAGTTTAAGTGGCGAAGAACGTATGTTGTCTGTTTATCTACTTGGCTTATCTCAGCATGAATACGTGGCAACATTTTTAGAAGAGATCGCATTAACTCCCACAAATTCCAATGAAAACAGTTATTCTAATAACTTCGAAGCTATAATACGCTTGCAGGCCATTGAAGGAATCCAAAACCGAAGTGACAAATCTCAAAGCGTCAGAAGCTTATATTATGTGGCTTCAAGAATTTCAGATTCACAGCTTCTCGATCGTACTCAAAGAGCTATTTCTCATTATACTAAGGGCAGTGACAATCTCGAAACCCAAGATCTTAAAGCCCTAAAGAAATTGATTCGGTAACCTTGATAATACCGGACTAAATGGGTAAAACTTTTTGTAACACTTCGGCCAATATATCTTTTGCTCCCGTCATCCCAATAAGCCTGTTGGCCTTGTCTACGACGGGAAGGTGGCGAATGTTTCGAGTAGCTGTCAGCAAATACGCATCTTCAATCGAGGTGTCCTCAGCCACCGTAACGACGGGTTTCGTCATTACGCTTGAAACCGAAGTGTTTTTGTAGTCAATCTCTTCAGCTACTACACGATAGGCAAGGTCACGTTCCGTAAAAATCCCTAAAATTTTTGAATTTTCCACGATCACTAGAGATCCGATATTTTTGTTCTTTAGAATTTTTACGGCCTCAAAAATTGGAGTATCGGGAAGAATAGTTTCAACATTTTTCGACATTATTTCTCCAACTTTTTGGTTTTTAAATGGCATCTTTTTCTCCTCCTGATTGCTCTTCTGGAAAACCTGATGGGGTTGATTTTATACTAACCCCGTTAAGTCAACAACCAGACTAGACCTCGCAATTCGAAAGCTCCCCGGAACTTTAGAAATCCATGATCGCCTTGATTACTTGATGATACAAAACTATGCATAACTTATAATACCAATAATACTATAATCGTATTGTTTTAAACGATAAAAATCATCATATTTATCCATTTTAACAATTCTAATAATTTCCGTAAGATTTACTAATGCTTTTTACTTTCAACTTTAGGAGGACAGTAATGAGACAGCTTCAAAACGCCATTCAAGTGAAGTTTAAAAATTTGGCAAGATCAGAAATGGCTCGGGAAGCGGTATACGAAAGGATCGGTGCGCTCGTTGAGAAGTTTCCTGATTTAAACAAAAGTAAAATTCAAGTTACTCTCACGATGGAAAATTCACCCCTGCAAGCGGGGCCCGACCTTTTTATAGTTAAACTCTTTGTGGCCAGCGGAAGATATGACGGCGTCACCATTGAAAAATCGGATTCAAATCTCTACGTAGCTTTGGCCGAAGTCGTTGATCATATGCTAGAAGTTCTTAACCGACATGGCGATAAAGTTCGTGTCAAAGAAAGAAAAAAAGCTCGAGAATTAGTTCGCGAATAAATTCATAAAAATTGGAGGAAAAATGCAAAAATTAGTTCGTGGTATTAAAGCGTTTCAAGAGAAGACATTTGCGGAGAATAAGGAACTCTTTGAGAGTTTGGCTGAAGGACAAAAACCCGAAGCTTTGTTTATTACCTGCTCGGACTCTCGCCTAAATCCCAACCTGCTCACGCAGACACAGCCGGGAGAAATATTTATTATTAGAAATGCCGGGAATCTCATTCCGACACATGGAGGTCCTATCGGTGGCGAAGCCGGGACCATCGAATTTGCCTTATTAGGTTTGGGCATTCGTGAAATAATCGTTTGTGGGCATTCGCATTGTGGAGCCATGAAAGGTGTTTTGGAGCCTTCACTATTAAAGGAATTACCCACTACGGCAACCTGGCTAAAAAATGCCGACTCTACCCAAAGAATTATGAAAGAAAACTATAAACATCTTGGCGGTGAGCAACTCTTAAACGCCACCATTCAGGAAAATGTCTTGGTACAGATTGAAAATTTAAAGACTCATCCAGCGGTCGCTGCCCTCCTCGCACGAGGCGAACTCCAGATTCACGCCTGGGTTTACAAGTTCGAAACCGGTCAAGTTTTTTCTTTCGATCCTCAAGAAGGTCAGTTTGTTTTACTGGAAGAGGCGACGCCATTACTTTCACAAAAACGCCAACTTCAACCAGTAACTCATAAATCGTACAATTAGCATAGAGGTGCTTATGGAAAAATTCGTTCTTCCCAAGTCCAGTGATTTCATGGCGTCAATCGTCGTATTTTTGGTAGCACTTCCTCTATGTTTAGGAATTGCAATCGCCTCAGGCCTTCCTCCCGCGGCAGGCTTAATTACCGGGATCGTAGGCGGTCTCGTGGTGGGTCTTCTAGCGGGCTCACCACTTCAGGTCAGCGGCCCTGCTGCGGGTCTGTCGGTAATGGTCTGGCAAGCAGTCGAGACGCATGGCCTCAAATCTCTTGGAATAATAGTTTTGATCGCAGGAATATTGCAGATGTTGGCTGCAGGGGCCCGAGCGGGACAGTGGTTTAGAGCCGTATCTCCAGCTCTCATTCGAGGAATGTTAGCCGGCATTGGAGCTCTTATCCTATTCTCTCAGTTTCATGTGATGATGGATAAGGCCCCCCTGGGATCTGGTATTAGAAATCTTTTGGCTATTCCAACTCAATTCATGGAGCTGATATCGGGAACAAACGGACAATTCCGATCTGCTTTTTTTGTCGGCGTTTTGGTTATCTTGACGATGGTTCTATGGGATAAATTCAAACCCAAATTCGCCAAATCCGTTCCAGGGCCGCTGGTAGGAGTTCTTTTGGCAGTCGGTGCAACCACGACTCTCGGTTTACCGATAAAAATGGTTCAAGTTCCCACCGATTTAACCGACGCGATTCAATGGCTAAGCTTTTCCAACTTATTTAATCAGATGAGTTTTGGACTATTAGGAACTGCCATCGCCATTGGAATAGTAGCAAGCGCCGAAACCCTGCTTTGCTCAACTGCGACCGACCAAATGCATAAAGGCGAAAGGACCAAATACAATAAGGAACTATTCGCTCAGGGAGTAGGAAACTTCATTTGTGGAATTTTAGGCGCTCTTCCGATGACTGGTGTGATTGTTAGAAGCACCGCCAATATTCAAGCGGGAGCCCAAACACGTTGGTCGGCAGTATTTCACGGACTGTGGCTGCTTATTTTTGTCGTAGCACTTCCGCAAATTTTAGGATTGATTTCTACCGCTGCCTTGGCGGCAATACTGGTGCTGACAGGTTATAAGCTTTTAGATCTTGGTCAAATCAAACGCTTCTGGCAAAAAGATCGTTGGGAGTGCGCGGTCTTTATAACGACGTTTGTGACAATATTAAGTTTTGACTTACTGACCGGCGTTATTATTGGCTTTGGTGTGTCTCTGTTCAAAACCACTATTCAAAGAGTGAATCTCAATATCGAAAAAAACGAAGACAAAGACCTTATCGAGATTCGACTTTCTGGAGCCGCATCGTTTTTAAATATTCCGAAACTTGCGGCAGCGTTAGATGAGGTTCCACTCGATCGAAGACTTATCATCGACATCGGTAGATTGGACTACATCGATTTTGCTTGCCAAAATATTTTTGACTCCAGAGTCCAACTTACCCCACAAACTGTAATTAGGAGAGCCACTCAGGTCGCGTAAGCATCATTACGGAGTTTGCGCAGAGGCCATGAGCTTCTGCGCATAAGCCTTCCACATAAAAGGCATCATGATGAATACGACAGTTTTTTATATCCACAAGTCACTTAGCTGAGGATCTCAACTCGGGATAAAAATGCACGCCTATCGATGGCGTAAAAATCGTGCCTGACACGTCGTTATTGAGATAAATATTTCTGATTGCAATTTCAGGAGCCAAACTCACGATCCCGACAGGAAACTCCCACCCCAAACCAAGATAGTAGCCCCATCCCCACAAAACGCCATATGTACCTTTAGTATCGAGAGCATGCCAAGACAATCCCAAACGAGTAAATCCCCTTTTATCTGGGCCATAGGGAAAATACTTTCCCTCTACTCCCAGAACCCATAATTTTATTTCGCTGCCAATCTCGGTTGAAACAGCCCCCTTAGATCGCGCTGCCCCTATAATTGGAGAAAACGCGAGCCCCAGAGAATACCGAAAAGGACGCTCGTGCCAGATATTTAGCGTATTTGTTAGACCACCTAGTTCATAATCACCGCTGTTTAACTTGTACTTATGTGTCTCGAAATGCTCGCGAGCCCGAATGGCCCATCCGTCAGCGAGACAAATATTAATTGGACAAAATCCAATACAAAAAAGAATTATTTGAGATACTAATTTTCTCGACACTACATGCCTCGCCTGGAAAAGAACAAATTTACCAAGATGATTTCAGGACGTCACGAAATAACTTTATGGAATTTTGCTTTCAGAAATAAAAGGCTGAACAAGAAGCCAATGAAGGTTTAGAAACTTCTTCTCTCGAAACTGATTAATCCCAATTTTCATTTGAGTCTGCCCGTCTTTAGGTTGGCCCCGATACGTTCCAAAAAGCCGATCCCAAACCGATATATTAAAACCAAAATTGCTGTTAGCCTCCTCAATGAGAATTGAATGATGAATTCTGTGCATGTCAGGTGTTACAAGTATTTTACGCAAAATCCGATCAAAATTGAGTGGCAAATAAATATTTCCATGATTAAACATCGCGGTTGCGTTTAAGAGAATTTCGAAAATTAGAACTGATGCGGCAGACGCGCCCAGAAAAGCAATAGCCAAAAATTTAATTCCCATAGAAAGTAATATTTCTAGTGGATGAAAACGATTGCCAGTGGAAACATCAAAATCCAAATCCGCATGATGAACCTTGTGGAGCCGCCAAAGAACTGGAACGAAATGAAACATGGCATGCTGAAAATAAATTATTAAATCTAGGAAAATTACCGAAACTACCATCTCAAACCCAAAAGAAATTTGAGTGTAGTTAAATAATCCCCATCCGTTTTTCTGACCTAAATAAGCAAATCCCACCGCTGAAATCGGAAACACAAGACGCAGCGCAAGTGCGCTAATGGCAACTAGACCAAGATTCGAATACCAACGAACTAATTTATCTTGGGTGAGTTTTCGTCGAGGCCAAAGTAACTCCCAAACAGAAATTACGCTCAAAACTGAAAAAAAAATTCCCAAACGAACAAAAAATTCGTATTGCGTGTTCATTTAACAACCAATCGTATTCTTACAAACAAGTTTACATCTCGGCCTTTTGAAAGGAATATTATAAACAAGGAAACAGCATTATGACAAAGAAATTGGCCTCACGAGTCGCGCTAATTGTGTTTATCACCATTTCGGCGGTCGCCTATAAATGGTTTGAGTTAGATCAGTACGTCTCCCTGGAAAACCTTAAATTTCACCGGGCATCTATTCATTCTTATTACTTAATGAATCCAATACGTCTGGGTGGAGCCTACGTGCTTATTTATATCCTTTCAACGGCCCTCTCTTTACCCGGCGCCACCATACTAACTCTTGGCGCCGGTGCGATTTTTGGCTTTAAACTTGGGTTCGTCCTTGTTTCATTTGCCAGCACTATTGGAGCAACATTGGCATTCTTAGCTTCTCGTTTCCTTTTTCGCGATCTCATTCGAAGCAAGTTTAAAAATAATCTGGCAAGCATCAACGAAGGCATAAAAAAGGATGGACCCTTTTACCTTTTCACCTTGCGACTAGTTCCGATTTTTCCATTTTTCCTCATCAATTTAGTTATGGGTGTCACCGAAATAAGCACTCTTACTTTCTATTTTGTGAGTCAGATGGGAATGCTCGCAGGCACCGCCGTCTATGTTAACGCCGGAACCCAGTTGGCGCAAATCGAATCTGTTCATGACATTTTGTCAGCTAAGCTTTTACTTTCGTTTGCTCTCGTAGGGGTGTTACCTATTTTTTCAAAATGGGTAGTTGAGTCTGTCAGGTCACAAAAACATCGGCGCAAATATAAAAAGCCCAAACACTTTACCTACAATATGATAGTAATTGGTGGAGGTTCCGCAGGCCTGGTTTCGGCCTACATTGCTGCTGCGGTGAAATCTAAAGTGGCTCTCATTGAAAAACACAAAATGGGTGGAGATTGCTTAAATACAGGCTGCGTCCCGAGCAAAGCATTTATCCGTTCGGCAAAGATTTTTAACGAGATTAAGCGGTCTCGTGAATTCGGTATTGAGACGTCAGTGAACAAAATTGATTTTTCTAAAGTTATGGAACGCGTGCATCGAGCCATAAAAGATATTGAGCCGCATGACTCGATAAATCGCTACACAGGTTTAGGAGTTGAGTGCATTCAAGGAGAAGCAAAAATCCTCACACCTTATGAAGTCGAAGTAAATGGTCAAATCCTAACTACAAAAAATATTGTAATCGCCACCGGCGCATCACCTCTTATTCCGCCAATTCCTGGATTATCGGAAATTAAGTATCTAACAAGCGAAAATGTTTGGGCACTACGTGATCTTCCCAAATGCTTGTTGGTATTAGGTGGAGGCCCCATAGGTTGCGAGCTGGCACAGAGTTTCTCACGATTCGGTTCAAAAGTGACGATCGTTGAAAGGGCTCCGAGAATTCTAGCTCGCGAAGATGAAGATGTTTCTAATATCCTAACAACGGAGCTACTTAAAGAGGGTGTAACTGTATTGACAGAACACCATGCGCTTCGGGTAGATGCTGGCGCAAAAGTGCTTATTTGCGAATACCACGGGAAAGAGGTTAGAGTTCCATTCGATGAAATTTTGCTTGCTATTGGCCGTCAAGCAAATATTAGAGGCTTCGGACTTGAAAATCTAGGTATTGAGATTTCAATGCAAGGAACCATAGTTGCCGACGAATACTTGAGAACTAACTATTCCAATATTTATACCTGTGGTGATGTGACAGGGCCTTATCAATTCACTCATACAGCAGGTCATCAGGCGTGGTATGTTGCCGTGAATGCTCTTTTTAGCCCATTTAAAAAATATAAGGTTGATTATCGTGTGATTCCTTGGTGCACATTTACAGATCCAGAAGTCGCTCATGTAGGGCTCAGCGAACAAGAAGCCACGGAAAAAGAAATTCCCTATCACGTGTCACGCTATGAGATTGCCGATCTCGATCGCGCCATTGTCGAAGGAGAAGCACGTGGATTCGTAAAAGTGCTGACTGTACCGGGGACCGACAGAATCCTTGGTGTTACTATCGTCGGCAGTCGCGCCGGTGAAATTATCATCGAATATATTACGGCAATGAAGAATGGGTTTGGGATCAATAAGATTCTCAGCACTATTCATATTTATCCGACATTTTCAGAGGCAAACAAGTATGCGGCGGGAGTATGGAAAAAAGCAACTGCTCCGAAAAAGGCCTTAGAACTCTTGGCGAAATATCACACCTGGAGGCGCTCTTGAGACACCTTGGCCACAGGGAAACTCACCAACTCGTCGGCCCACTCCTGAGTGCCAAAAAAATATATGTCGATACCCAGCAAATCGCAAAAAGCCACATGATCTTTATCCATAAGGGCACGCCCGATTCATCAATCTGCGGATTTTCATTTTGACTATGACTCATGTCTCTCTCCCTCAGCTTCAAAAACTTTATATGAAGTTTCTTCGGAGTCCTTAAATCCTCCAGAACTCTTATGTGCTAGAAATAACGCAAACATTCCTAATGAAATGAATCCTAAAAACGTTACGATAAAAATTGCAGTTGCTGTGCCACCGTAGTCACAAAATGGACAAGCACGGGCAGTTTGAGTTACCAACAATACGAATAAAAAGATCAAATTTCTCATCTCACAGATCCTTGTTATTTAAACCTGTAATGTATGCTGACAATGATTCCAAGTCCTCGTTGCTAAAACCAGGAAAGGGTGGCATAGCACTTCCGGGTACACCTTGCTGCAAAATTTCTTTCAAGTAACTTGTTTTAAATAATCGGCGTGTAAAATCCTTTGGCCGTGGATTCAACGCCATTCCCGCCGGTCCATCGCCCGCTCCCATATTACCATGGCATACTGCACATGACGTTTTAAAAATTGTCTCACCTTTTTTCTGATCTATGTTTCCCAACGCCTTCATTTGCGTCTGGGTTTCATTTCCTAAAAATGCCACGTACTCCGCCAATGCCCACAAGTCTTTTTCTGGCATTTCACGAAAACTCGGCATCGCCGAACCCAATATCCCGCGATTTAAAATCGCGTACGCTTCTGACGGAGAAATAAACCGGTCAACAAGGTTGGCAGGTTTCGGTTTTAAAAATGGTGCCGCTCTTCCATTTCCCTTGCCGGTATCCGCATGACAACCTATGCAATTTTGCACAAAAAGTTCTTTGCCGCGTTCTCTATCTATCTCTCCCCCACTCGGAAAACCACTCACTTTAAATGTTTTTGGGTATACGATGTTTTGAATCTGCTCTTTGTACCCATGCCCCAAATATTGTAAATACGCGACTAAATCTGTGGCTTCTTCTTTCGGTTTAGTTTCCCCGCCACTTTTTTCAAATAGCCATGGGTAACTTGGCATCACCGATTCGGGCGTCGTAAAGCGCGGATTGTAGAGATGCGCTAAATGCCAGTCGTCAGAGCGCCGGCCCGATTCACGACTAAGGTCGGGGCCAATTCGGCGGGTACCATAGGTTTGTGGCACATCATACATACTTTCCCAAGCTTTGCTCGGAGGTCCGTAGCGATATGGCTCGCCGGCAACGGGCCTTACAAATTGTGAATGGCAATGAAAGCACGCCTCACGGATATAAATTTTTCTTCCCCGTCCCACACTCGTGATTTTGCCATCACCATCAATATAGGGATTTCCTTCGTTCTGCGAAGCTGCGATCACCGTGTTAAGTGAGGTCCACGGGGCAAGCCCCATAGCCAATAGGGATAGAACAAAACATCCTACTCCGGCTATCAAAAGAAAAAATATTGGCCTTTCAAATTTTGAACCCGAATTCACATTAGACATTTTGCTTCTCCTCGATTACTTTTTGACGTGGCATCATATTTATCACCATAAGAAATACACCCAACATTAACATCACTCCCGACAGTGCTCTCGGAATCCAAAAGGGTTGCGAAGCGACAAGAGAATCAATAAACGGCAAGCCCCGTAACCACGCAAAGCCCTGCATTAGCCCAGCAATGGTATCGGGAATATAATAGAAAATATAGAAGCCAATAAACGTTAACCAGAAATGCCATTCGGAAAGCGTTTTCGAACGCATTTCTCGACCCGCCACCTTTGGCCATGCAAAATAAATAAATGCGTAAATCCACCAAGAGAAAACACCGAAGAGAGCCAGGTGAGCGTGGGCCACCACCCAATCAGTAAAATGAATTACTCGTTGAACACTAAAGAGTGCATGAAATGGACCTTGGGTACAAGTAATGATGTACGAGAAAATTCCAAACGTTAAAAAGCGTAATGACATATTTTCCGTAAAAAGCGACCATCGCCCCTTCATTGTCGCGAAGAAATTATAAACGACAGTATAAACAACAAAGATCAAAGCACTCGTTAATGGTACGGCGAGCGACTGTAACCACCAAGGCACCGGACTATAAAAATAGTGATGCGATCCACCGAGTGGATACAAAATTGCCAAAGTCCAAAAGCCTAACAGCGAAAGTTTGTGACTAGCAATAGGTCGCTTTACCAAAATGGGTAAAAGATAATAACAAATCGCCACACCCATCGGCGTCACCCAAAGACCAACGGCATTGTGAATCCATAACCCCGAGAGGGCCGCCCCAGCAGCCCCAGGAGCTACATGCGCCACTATCGTATTTGCCATAATAAAATTAAGCGCGGTAAAAGTAAAACCAAGTATGAGATACCACACCGAGACGTAGAGTTGGCCAATATTTTTGGCCACAAACACCGTACCTAGACTACAGACAATTTGAAATACAAAAGCAAGCGCGAAAAAGACATCGCACCACCATGGAGCTTCGGCGTACTCAACGCCTTCTGCATAACCAGTGAGGAGAGCAAATGCCCCCAAGATCAAAGCAAGTTGAGTGAAGTATACATTGAACTTCGCTAGTTTTGGTAAAAATAATTTTTGATTAAGAAGTTTTGGAATTGCGTAATATGAAAAAGCAAAAAAACCATTCGTTAGCCATCCAAAAATGACAGTGTGAGTATGAAACATTCTAATGCGACCAAAGTTAAGCCATTCTATATTTTGAAGGAACTCTGCCGCCTGCGGTGAAATCAGGCGATAAGCCAGGGTCAAACCACCTAACATACCAAAGAGCAACCAGCCGATGGCAATCATCAGATGCGCCCTTACCAGGTAGTAGGTCTCTTTTTCATGTACTTGCATTCTCTTGCTCCTAAAGAAAATTATTATCTAACTTTGAATTTACGAAATTGTTGGCATTGGAAATTGTCGTCTCAGCAATTTGTCCAAGCGCTTCCTGGGTTAGAAATGCCTGGTGCGATGTGATTAACACATTCGGGAATGTCATTAATCTGACCAGGATGTCATCATCGATGATGTCCTCAGAATGATCTTTAAAAAAAATATTTTCCTCTTCTTCGTAAACATCCAAGGCTGCTCCTGCTAACTTCTTTGCCTTCAGTGACTTTATAAGAGCCCTCGTGTCGACTAACCCGCCCCGCGAGGTATTAATCAAAAAAGAATGGTGTTTCATCTTCGAAAAAGTTTCGCTATTTAGAATAGCTTTAGTACTTGAGTTTAATGGAACATGCAAACTAACGACGTCGGATATATTTAACAAGAAAGATAAGTCAACATATTCGACCTCATGCTCTTTTGCCCAGACACGATCGGGAGAAATATCACAGGCCACGACCTTAGCTCCAAATCCGCGAAATATTTGTGCTGTCTTTTTGCCGATATTTCCAGTACCCAAAATACCAACTACTTGGTTACTTACATTCAAGCCCACCAAGCCGCTTAAAGAGAAATTTCCCTCGCGAATGCGGTCATGGGCTTTATGAATTTTTCGGTTGAGACACAGATACAGCGCAACTGCGAACTCCGCGACCGCCTCCGGAGAGTATTTTGGCACACGAGCTACTTTCATTCCAAATCTTTTCGCGGCCTCCACATCGACGTGATTGAAACCAGCGCTTCTCAACAATAAAAGTGAAACACCGTATTCCCTTAATTTTTGCAAACAAGAAGCATCCAGCTTATCAGTGACAAAAACACAAACGGCCTGATAGCCACGCACGATTTCTGCCGTCTCAGTTTTCAGAAAGGCATCCGTAAACGTCCACTGAATATCAGATTCATCAATCGACTTAGGCAGACACCTTGAAAAGGCCTCTTCTTCAAAAGGCTTTGTCGACGTCACCAATACTCTAAACATTAATGAACCACCCACGTCGCGCAGTCGCCATAGCGAACGACCTGCCGAGTGATCCCGCCGGTAAGCATATTTTCAACGGGTCCAGAGATGGATGCCATCGCCACAAGTTTGATTTTTTTTGTTTTAGCAACGCGAAGAATTTCGTCCGTTATAGATTTTGTCGTAATTACAAAAATTCCTTCGCATGTCACGCCTGATTTTTGACAGCGCTTCACTAACTTATCGAGCCTTGTTTTAGAATCGCTCTTCATCTTATCCAGCATTCCGTCGTAATAGTCGTAGGTAATGCCGCTAAGCTCGACGGACGCCCAGTTTGCCTGGGTATTTCCAAAAACATGCAGCACGTAAAGCTTAGATCCCAGTTTTTTTGCCATTGGTAAAACCTTTAGAAGAGATTTAACCGAGCGAATACTGAGATCTGTTGGAAATAATATTGAGGTGATACTGGTGGCACTTTTTGTATTCGGATTGAGAGATATCACGGGAACAGGCGAATGCATAAGCAGCGTTTCCACAAAGCTTCCCAACCAAAAGCGCGGCAATCCCCGGCGCGCATGCGTGGTCGCGAATATGCAAGTCGCCTTTTCATCTTTTGCATTAGCAATAAACGTATCAACGGATCCTCGAAGTGAATTGGAGTTATCGGTCAAGACAATCCCCGGTAAAAAGTAGGCCGACTTAAATTGTTTTAATGCTTCATCAAGCTTAGCTTGAGCCTTTTGTACAAAGTCGAGCTCATCAGGAGGAATGAAGTAGTCCATTGGCAAAAAAAACATATAGGGACTCAATATATACGTTGGCTTAACTACCGCACCTAAATCTCGCGCCAGCTTTTCCAGGTAAATCACAGATTTGGTAAGTAGGTTTTTTTCAGTCTTAAATGGATCAATTGCCCAAATTATCATCGCTTTGCTTCTAGACATTATGTCCCCTCTTGTATTTTAATTATTTTCTAAAGTGCAATACTTCGACCTAGCCAAAAATGAACTAATTAGATCTAATGAAAAAAAGATGACAGCCTGTCCAGGACTCAGGACAAACCGTCATAAAGTATTAGCCTAATATCCCCCGCCTCTAACATCGGTAACATCGGGCAGAATGCTAAACATACGGCTTAGGCCTTGTCCGTTCATGCTTCGCACATGAACCATGTAGCGGCCAGCCTTTAATTTTCCTAACGATATAATTTTTTCAAGTGGCCATGGGGTAATTGAACAAAACTTGGTACTTACAATTTGCATTTTTGGCTTTACCACAATGATATCATTAAACCGCTCGATCTCGACACTCTTCCAATCCAAACAACGCGAACCAATTACACCAGTTAAAACAATTTGAACGCTCTCAGTCTCGTCCATCATTTCGGGAACAAAAAAGTTGGATACAGGGGCATAAATTTCGTCGTCCGTGGATTCAGTTTGAGTTTCGCTAACGACAAAGGAGCGACTTGACCAACCACTACTGCCTCGAAATTCGACTCTATATTCCCCTGGCGACAAAACTCCGAAGGAAATTTCTTTGCTAAAATAACCTGGCAATCCCAAATGCCTTGGTAGGGGCGAACGATGGCACTCTTTGGTCGATCGTACTCTTGCCATCTGGCGAACATAGAAAACTTTGTTTTCAGAATCAAAGCGCACGTCCGTATCAGAAACCTGCTGGCATTGATTGGCCAGGGTTCCGTCCAACATAACCAGAACATTGTCATTGCTATCGAAACCCGTTGGCGGAACAAAAACTTTTTCAACCAGTGTTTCAACGGTGTGATCTGCACCCGAGTTTAATGCTATCATCGTGACTGCAAAAAATAATATTTTTTTCATTTTCTTCTCCTTATGTTAGTTAATGTTTGTTACTAATTTCTACTAAACTATTTAAAATTTTGGCGAGAGGCTGAGAGCGTACTGCTGCTTCCTCGGCGTGCTTTTTCCATGCATCAGAAAGTGCCGATTTACCATCCCAATTGGGCTGGCCCAGTAAGTAGTAGTCATTTTTTGCCAAAGCCTTTGCGTCTTTTGTCGGCGTCCACAAAAAATCAGGGTGCGGTGTTTTGTACCACTCGCCACCTAATATATTTCCATTAGAATCAAGTTCTAAGTCATAAACATATAAAACAGTTCGCGAAAGGTCGTTCTCCGGCACATCACTTTCAGAATGAGTTGGTGACGTCTCCACGCCGTAGGTTACCTGCATCGTAACTCCCACTATGGAACTCGCTTCGCGCGACCTATGTTTTGCGAACTTATCATTGGGGAAATTTGCAACATCAATTCTGGCTTCGTCTAGCTTCGCCACCTTCATGGTCTGAGGATTGAAATAACTATAAGAGTACTTTATTATCGGCTGATTCCAAACTTGATAGTCAAAAGTTGCATCCAACACGAAACTCTGCTTGCTCAAACCAACTCTATTAACAATAGTATTGTGCCAGGTGGCTGGATTACTGTCACGACACTCGGATTTTTTTGGTCGGCCATTTTCATCAAGAGGAGGATTCCTATCATTACAACGTTCACCTGCAAAAAGTGTCTGCGTTCGCGTATTGGCCCATAGCAAAGACTGCAAAGCCTTAATGTCATCTGGAAAGAATTTGATTTTAGTTTTTCCATCGAAAGCCAAAACTTCGATGGCTTTCTTCGGACGCGGCGACATGTAAGAGGCGGCAGCCCAACCATGACAAATTCCCATCCATGCTTCTACCTTTCCGTGAGCTTTGTAGTAGTATTCGCCTTCTTCCCAAAGAGCCTTCGTAAGTGAACCTGATTTTTCATTTACTAAAAGGTCATATTTTTCCGCAGGAGATAGGTTGTCGATAGAAGTGCGGACCGAACTTTCAAAAACTATGTAAAAAGGATTCTTAGAAACGTAATCAAAATTTTCATTCCACTCTGAAGAGTTAGGAAACTTATCGTCATTATAGCGGGCCGCTGGCCCCCCTTTATGATGTGGCCAATAATCATCAGACCAGGGCTTATTGTAAACCTCTCCTTTTTGCAAACCGTGTTTTTCCATTTCAAGTATTGAATCAGTGTAAGCGTCTCCCTCTATGAGAGCTCTGGGATTGTCATTTCTTTCGGGCTCGGAGTAAAAATAATCTGCCGACATGACCCTTCGCGAGTTCAATTTTTGCTTAACAAATTCGGTCGTCAAAACTTCATCGCTGCTAAAAATTCCACCTGTATCTCTTATTATCTTTCCTCGGTTATCTTTTTTTGGATAAAGCGTATTAACGGGAAGTGATGACTCCCCTAAATAACTATTTAACTCCTCTTGAATTTCCTTCGAACTAAAATCACTTGCCCAAACACCTGGCACAAAAAAACAAAGCAACACTTTTATAAAAATGTTCATTATAATTCCCCCATTTTTTATTTACGGTTTTGCAATTTTGCAAATAGGGTGCCGTAGCCTTTTGTGTCTCAGTTCGAGATGACACAAAACATTTGGACAACTTGGCAAATAGCAACCACTGCTACCTGACAATCTGACAACAAGATTAAGCGTTCTTTAAACGAAGTTTAAATAGAGTTCCCTGACCGATGCGGCTAGAGACATCCATCGACCCACCCCACGACTGTACAATTTTATAGGACGTTGCCAAACCCAAACCCGTACCCACGCCGACATCTTTCGTGGTAAAAAACGGTTTGAAGAGATGTTTTAAGTTTTTTTCTTCAATACCATTACCAGTATCTTCAACTAAAATAATTTTCGCCAACCCATCATTTTCAACCCGAATGCTAATTTTATGGCCGTCTTTACGATCTTTTTTCTTAGCTTCGTCGATAGCGTAAACCGAGTTGACAAGCAAATTCAAAAGGACTTGCCCCAGCGGACCGGCTTCCGCCAGAACACTTTGGTCTTTACCGCAAACTACATCAAGTTTTATGTCACTTCTTTCTAGCTCATGTTTAAGAAGCCTTGTGACATCGTCAAGCACCAAAGCGACATTCACCGGAATAGCCACTGAGGATTTTTTCTCACGTGCAAGATTTAAAAGTGAATTTACCAGCTTTGAAATGCGATCGATTTGCGAAGTGATAAGGCCCATATCTTCTTTGATGGTCATTTCTTTAGATCTATCAGAAATAAACTGCGCCCGACCCCGGATAACTCCAAGAGGAGTTCCTATTTCGTGAGCTAAACTCGAAGCTAAAAGCCCGAGCGACGCTAATCGGTCCTGACGCAAGATCTGCGCTTCCATTTGTTTTCTTTGCGAGACATCACGGATGGCAACAAGAATTGCATTTTCACTCTGTAAAACCAAGTTTCGACTCGCGACCAGTAGCGGAACCTCAGTTCCATCTTTTTTTACTCCAATACATTCAAGTCCCGTCGTTCTATTTTCTAAAATGTCCTTCTTAAACACATCACGACGATCTGTGCGAATCAAATCGATCAATTGAGTGTTTAACATTTCCTTTGGCGACACACCAAAAATACTACCCGCCGCCTCATTAACATCTTGGATAAGCCCGTCTCTAATTACAAAGATACCTTCGAAGGTAGAGTTGAAGAGTGTTTTAAAGTTTTCTTTTTGCTCTCGTAAGGCCTTAATATCCTGACCGCGCTTATGCGCGTACCGAATAGATTTCTCCAGTACCGGTCCAATTAACTTTTCTTTTACCAAATAATCCGCGGCACCCATCCGCATGGCTTTTAAATCAAGCTCCATGTCGCCAAAACCCGTCAGCAAAATAATAGGACAGAAATCAGAGTTCAGCTTCTCTAAGAGATCAAGCCCACTCTGCTCACCCAATTTAAAATCAAGAAGGCAGATATCGTAGTTTTTGGAGTTTAGCGCCTCTAGGCCGCTTTCGTAACTCGACTTCCAAGTTAAAATATATCTATAGGTATTGATCTCTCTTAAAAGGTCGCGAATAATGATATAGTCGTCTTCGTCATCATCGATAAGTAAAACTCGTAGGTCAGGTTTCTGCAAGCAAACCTCTACATCTTGTTCGGTAAACGAACTATATCGAACCAATAGTGTCCAAGGGCCTTCATGACTTCAACTAGAGACGCAAACTGAACGGGTTTGGTAACGAAGGAATTAACACCCAAATTGTAAGAGCGAAAAATATCCTCCTCAGCTTTCGACGTTGTCAGAATCACAACTGGAATTTGCCGCAGACCAGGGTTGCTTTTGATTTCCTGTAAGGCTTCACGCCCATCTTTACGTGGCATATTTAAATCCAAAAGAATAAGGCCGGGCATTGGAAATTTCTTGTCGTCGTTATAATGACCTTGGCGCTCTAGATATCTCATGAGTTCTTCGCCGTCTTTGACAAAAAACAACTCATTGAGGAGGCGACTTTCCTGCATGGCCTCTTTAATCATAAGTTGATCATCTTGATCGTCATCAGCAACCAATATGGGGATTGATTTTTTAATAGTCATAACTTGTCTCCAAGATTTTGCTTAATAGGCAAACTAATTGAAAAGGTTGAACCCTGGCCCAATTTCGACCGTGCCGTCACCATTCCATTGTGGCGATCAACGATCTTCCGACATACGGCTAATCCTATCCCTGTCCCCTCATACTCATGTCGACCGTGCAAACGTTGAAAAATTGTGAAAATGCGGTCAAGGTACTTTTCATCGAATCCAATTCCGTTGTCAGTGATAGAAACCTGACAAGCTGGAACGCCATTGACATAAATGCCCTCTAAAACCTTTCCCTCCACCTTTACAACCGGATCAATGCCTTTTCTATGAAATTTCAAAGCATTGCCAATAATATTTTGGAAAAGCTGACGCATTTGAGTTGGGTCAGCCATAATTGTTGGTAAATTTCCAACCTCAACCAGTCCCTTAGTTTGTTCAATTCTCACTTCCAAATCCGATATCACATCTTTTAAAACTCGATTTAAATCAACTTTTATAAAAGGCTGCGCTCTTGTTGTCACTCGCGAATATGAAAGCAAATCATCAATGAGCGTCTGCATTCGGCTGGCCGAGTTTTGTACGCGAGCGATGTAGTCTTTGACTTCTTCATCTAATTTGTCGCTAACTTTTAATTTAATTCGGTCCAAGAAAGTTAAAATTTTTCTTAAAGGTTCTTGCAGGTCATGAGCTGCTATCGAGGCAAAATCCTGCAGCTCCCTGTTGCTAATTTCTAATTTCTTCGAATTAATTTTTAGATTCTCTTCAGCCAATTTGCGCTCGGTAATTTCATAGCGTACAGCCACATAGGCTTCGGGCCTTCCCTGCTCATTCATAAAGGGAACAATTGTCGTATTCACCCAATAAAGGTTCCCGGATTTGGCGCGATTACAAATTTCGCCCTCCCAAACTTTACCTGAAGAAATTGTCTTCCACATACTTACAAAATAATCTTTAGAATGATAACCGGAGTTTACGATCCGATGATTACTCCCAATAAGCTCATCTTGCGCATACCCCGAAATTGAACAAAACTTCTTGTTAGCGTAAGTGATAACTCCTTGCCTGTCAGTAATGGCAACGATTGCCGCCTCATCGATCGCGGATTTTAAAAAAGACATATTTTGATGCGAAAGCCCTTGATTTTTTGTCACTCTCTAATCCTCAGTAGGCTCGGGGACCTCTGCCGAAACCATCCCGTACTCTCTTTCTTTGCGATAAAGAGTGCGGCGACTAACTCCTAAAATTTTCGCGGCCTTTTCCTTTTCAAAATTTACTTGGCTCATAATACGTTTGATATAGTGCTCCTCTAACTTCTCAAGCGTTGGGTTTCCCTCGAAGAGTTTCTCGATAGAACTTTTCGCTGATTCGAGTGCACCGCTAAAAATATCTTTGGCGTCGATAACCTTACTCCGGCTCAATATTACTGCACGTTCGATAACCCCTTCAAGCTCCCGCACGTTTCCTGGCCAAGGGTGCGCCAACAACATCGCCATCGCTTCTGATGAAACCCCTGAAACGATAGAATTGTTTTGAAGCGCGAATTTTTTAACAAAGTTTTCGACAAGCAAAGGAATATCTTCAACCCGCTCGCGTAGGGCTGGAACACGAACTGGAATAACTTTTAAACGATAATACAAATCTTCCCGAAACTTACCATCTCTGACCATAGTTTCTAAATCTCGATGAGTCGCCGCGATTACTCTGACGTCAACTTGTTTAAGCTTTCCATCTCCCACAGGACGGATTTGCTTATCCTGCAAAACACGTAGTAACTTCCCCTGAAGTGGCGGAGTTAAATCACCAATTTCATCAAGAAAAATGGTGCCGCCATTTGCCTCCTCGAACAAACCCTTTTTGTCATTTACGGCACCCGTAAACGATCCTTTGATATGACCAAAAAGCTCACTCTCTAAGAGTTGCTCGGGAATAGCGGTGCAATTGATAGGAACAAAGGCTTTCCCTCGGCGGGGACCTAAACTATGAATCGCACGCGCGATAAGTTCTTTTCCAGAACCACTCTCGCCGGTAATTAGGATAGTGGCATTAGCTGAGGCAATTCTCTTTACCATATCAAAAACTTCTAAGATTGCTGGACTTTTTCCGATAATGGATTCTAAAGAAAAGGAGTGTTTCAACTCTCTTTTTAAAATCTTATTCTCTTGCGTAAGCACCGATCTTTCCAGAGCCCTCTCAACCAATAAGACCATCTCTTCATTTTTGAAGGGTTTCACGATGTAGTGGTAGGCTCCAGCTTTCATCGCCTCGATGGCCGTTTCAATCGAGCCAAAAGCTGTCATCATAATGGTCGTAACACTTGAATAATCGGCTTGAAGTTTTTTTAGAAACATCATGCCATCGATTTCTTTCATTTTCAGGTCAGTGATTACTACATCAGGGAGGTCTTTTTTGAATTGAACCAGAGCTTCCGAAACAGACGAATACGCCTGAGCCTCGTAGCCTTCATTAATTAGAATATCTTTAACAAGACGACCCATTTCAAAATCGTCATCCACGACGGCGATCTTTCGACTACCCTTCATATGTCTCCATTTTGAGAAATTCAGTTAATTTTAGTCGTCTTAAATTATACTTCAATGCGTATGCCATGGCGTATTCAACTGTGTTTACAGTATGGTTCTACAAATATGACAAATTGTCCATTTCTTAAAATTTCGGGCCAAGTTGTCACGGTATGGGAAGTCTACCCGGAATCCTGACGAATTTCTAAGCTTGCGTGTGCCCCCTGGAAAGTCGGATCGCCTCAATATTTATGATTTATGCGCCTCAACGTCATAGGAAGGCCTGCTCGACCTGAGAACACCCCGTAACTGATCAAGACACTGCATACCTGAAATTAGGTTCTCGGGAGCGACGCCATAACCTAAAACCGTAAACACATCGGCCTGGAGTTGCTGCCAAAATTAACGCATGCGAGTTTTGAGTTGATTGATGATTGTCGGAGTATCTTTTCGTCCCACGGGTACATAGTCACGAAAGATTTGGGACGTTCTAATTCCGACAAAAATTGTGATAGCCAATAAACAAATTGTAAAAAATGAGTTCGCAAAGAGCATTCCGACTTTTAGTGAATATATAACGTTTTCATATTGAGCTTCTATCTAGGGTTTTTGAGATCGTCTAAAAGTTTGACAAGGTCCAACTTAACGCCTCAAGAAAAGTTGGGTGCCGGTATATGTTCGATAAAAAGAACCTGGAACCTTTTCTAGGAAATGCTATAGCTCGTGGAGCGACCGGAGCCATGACGAATAAGTAGTCCGTGTTCAGTCGCCAGTGTTAGCATTCGGGACGCAGATCGCCCCGGTAACTTTAATCTCTCGACTACCGCCCTTAGTGAAAAGTTTTGGGTGAGACTGTTTTCTAGTAAAAGTTTTAAAAAATCGTCTAAACGCGAGTGAATTTTCATAGACCCATCTACCTTAAGTATGTATCCATTTTTGGATCGAAGTCGATAACCACCGTATCCACGAATTACCTGTAAATCTATTTCGCGGTTTTCGAACCACTGATTAAGTCTCTTCACGGCTTCATAAACTTGTTGTCGAGAGGTGTGGGGATTAAAATATACACCCCTGAACACAATTGAAAAAATTCGAGTCGTAGAAAATGGCGCATAGAAGTCAGTTGTTAAACACTGGATCAGCCTATGCAGTGTCTTTCCGACCTTGAGCTGATGCCTAGAGTTCAAGTCCAACCCCTTCGAAATATCGAAAATGTTTTTCGGACGATCCTGCTTTACGCCAATAAATTTTTCATAGCTAATCACTAAAGGCAGCGGCTTTCCCCAGAACGCAAGTATTCTTTTTCGATACTCTGGATATGGAGTCCCGTAGTATAGGTCATAGATTTTTTTAATATCATTAGTGGCGATGGCAGATAAAAGTTCAATGTCACGAAGTGTATTCCAGTCTCTAATGTTTGCCGCTTGAGATCTTAAGGCAATTAATCCCCTAATCGCCGGTTTCGAATTGTTCTCCATTAATAATTGGCTCATAGCTCTGACTTTATCAATGTAAAGTATATAGCGGGGGTTAGAAATACCCATGTAAGTACTAGCTTCATTTAACAGTTTTGTTGCACAGGGAAAGTCTCTTTTAAGTACGTAAGCTTGCCCGAGAAGTTCGAGAGCATTTCCACACAACAAATGAAAGCGACTCTTTTTCGCCCGACTCAAGAGGTGTTCCAAAATTTTTATCGCCTTATCAGGCTCATTTGTATGTACGTAGGTCGCGCCCAAGTTCAGTTCACCAACACGTCGTCGATATTCGGGAATGGCTGGACACGCCAAGAATTTGTGAAGATGTTCGCGTGCGAAAAGGTATTCCCACTTAGTCATATATGCAGCTGCGCGCTCAAAATGTAACTCCGGTGAACTCTCATCTCGTACCGAATTGAGAAGCTCAATACTTTCATCGCACAAATTGAGTTTGGTCAAACACGCAGCGTACTCTATTATCTCGAGATTACTTGGCGACTGCATCGAATTTCGTATGATTGGATTTAAAAGCTTGAGGGCATTATACGAACCTCCCATTCGCCTTAGGAGGTTTGCGTATCTAAATATTAATGATCGCGGAATCCCCTTAGGACTAACAGCAGCAACAAGATCCTTTACCTTCGGGGCTTGATTTAAACGCAGCCGGTTTTCAAGATCATCTAAAAATGAAACATCAACCTTTATTTTACCTCTAATCATGCCAACTTTCTCGGTTTTTTTTTATTTGAAGTTAAGACATAATTGATGTTGGGGGTTGTAATGATTTGGTGGGACCTTAATTCCGCTATTAAAAAACATTTGTGGTTGTGGCCAGTCCTGCTCTTAACAACCGTGGCGCTAAAATTTCAAAACTGTACGGGCGGTGAAAACACAGTCTTATTTTCGAATATAAGAGGTTCCATTGAGTCGAGCTCTATGCAGGGAGGCAGTTATGATGGCAAGCCCTCATCTGGTTCTTATTGTAGAGTTTACGATGATCTCACTTGCCAGTCAAATGTTCCCGGGCTTCAGAGTTTGTTAACAGTTAATGATAAAGGCATTCATTTAGTACAAGATAATTGCGCGAGCGCGACGACAAACTTTCTTTTCAATGATGTCGCTATAAAATTCTCCACTTTATTACCAGACTATATCGGAGTGAGTCGCGGAATATTTGTAAAATGTGAACTAGATACCAACAATCTACCCAAAATACCAGAAGCAATGCCTGACGCTTATTGTGTTTCGCAAGACAATCGCATCGCGGCGATTGTAAATAAAAATCTCATAACTTCCCAGATGAATTTATCCTTAACATTTGACTTAAACGGTCCGCTTCGACGAGCGAAAGCCGACAACCTTATTAAACGCATTGCTAACAATGGCGACATTATATATTCCTCAATAGAATCTGATCTTGATTTAACAATTACGAAATCAACCTCCCAGACATCTTCGGGATCGATGAGGGTTGTCGTTGACGATTTAGTAATTGAAAAGAAACTTAATTGCCGCACGTCGAGTCCATTACCAACTGTTATTGTCGAAAGCGATATGGAATTATCTTCAACATGGATAAATACCACGCAGTTAGTGGGATATTGGAAGTTGAATGAAGCCAATGCCGTCGAAGGTACAACGATAGTTGATTCTTCAAGTTTCGCAAACTCAGGTATTTTAGAAACTGGCAGCGACGGATTGGTTAAGAGCAATTCAACTGCGAAAGGTGGTGCCATCGCTTTTGATGGAGTCAACGACAATATTCGAATAGCTGATCCCATGGATGGACGATTTGATTTTGGAATGGGATCATTTTCTTACATGGTATGGATAAAAAAATCAGGCAATGTGGGGGCTTTCGATATTGCGCTATCTCATGGTAACGGCGGTGGAGTTAATCAACGTTTTTTTGATATCGAGTGCGGTTCGGCATGCTACGCCGCAATTAGCGATGGGACTGGTAACCAAAACCGATCATCTGCTATGGCAAGATTTGCAGCCGTTGGCGCGCCTACTTTTGTTGGTCAATGGACTTTTTTGCTTGCTGTGGTCGATAGATCTACCCAACAGTTTCGGGCCTACGTCAACGGGGTTTTAGTTTGGACAACAGATATTTCTCAAATTGGAAGTGTCACTAGTGCGAGTCAAGGAAATACTCGAATAGGTGGAATAGTAAATGACGGTTCCTATCCCTTCTTTGGTCTCATCGACGACGTTGCTATTTGGAACCGTGCTTTGTCTGATTCTGAGATAACTGAAATCTTTCAACGACTGCGGCCTAAGTTTTATTAGTTCACAAATTTCGTGAGCTCAAATTGAGACATATTAAAACATCTCTAGGCGCAGATTTCTGCGCCCAAGTCTTATCTTCTCTCCTTGTTGTTTAATCATGCCAACTTTATTAGACGACTAGCGCGTCTCAAAGGAGGATATTTAAGTAAGAGGCTTGAGAGTATTTATAAATAGGGGGTAAAGTGAAAAAGAAGACATTACTAATTCTATTTAGTTTATTAATGCCCATAATAGGTTTCCAGAACTGCGGCCAAAGCGCATTTCAGTCCAGAATGCCTAGCAGCGAATTGCAAGTCTCCGAAAGTTTAAATGGCGACTCGGAACAAATCAGCAGTTCTTTGCCGATCTCTCCAAGTGGTGTCGCCCGATCGGCTCTAGTGCCCGTGCTAAATGGAAAAAAATACTATGTTGCAAAGACGGGGCTTGATACAAATGATGGCTCAATAACAAAACCACTAAAGACCTTTAAAAATGCAATATCTCGCATGAAAGCGGGCGACAGTCTGTTTATTCGCGGCGGCCTGTACACAGAGCAGATTGATTTTCAAGGTCCAAACAAAACTGGCACCGCCAGCGCTTGGATCAAAGTAGCTGGATATCCTGGCGAAGTCGTCACAATTCAGTATACTGATCCAAATCCCAATGATGGAAAGCCCGGCTATGGTCCGATTAGGGCTCGTGGAAATCGAGGATACTTTAATTTTGAGAATCTAATTCTTGACGGCATACATGCTAAACGAAACTCGACATGGGAAATTCGCGACGGCAACCATCATTTTGTCCTTCGTAAAATTGAAATGAAAAATTTCTTTGGTAGTCCTTTGAAAGTAGCAGGATCCTATGTCGAAGTCTTAAATTCCAAATTTCACGACCAAACTCGCGTCAGCACCAGCAGACTCTACTGTATGTATATTAGTAAAGGGAGCAATATAGTAATTGACGGAAACGAATGCTATAAGAACATCGGCGGCGGAATCCATTTGTATTACGGGCCTTTAGTGAACGTGGTGATACGGAACAATATAGTCCGTCATAATAGTTTCATGGATACCATCGTAGGTGGCATTCTGGTTTGGGGAGTTTTGAGCGGCTCAAATGGTAACGGGAATGTCGACGGCGTTCAGATTTACAATAATCTTGTGTACTCGAACTGTGTCAATCAGCCGCCGGGAAGCCCAGTATGCGGTGGAATTTTAGTCTCTGGTACAAGTACCAAGAATGTTAAGGTTTGGAACAACACGGTTTATGGGAACCGAAGTTACGGCATATCCATCGCTCCTTACAATGGTGTAAAGCCAGTCAATACAGTTGTTCAAAACAACATTGTGTACGGAAATAAAAATGCCCAAATTATCAATGATGGTTTGAACTCTGTTATTGATCATAATTTAACTACCGATCCGCAATTTGTGAGCACTACAGCAAGTAATTTTCGCTTAAAATCGTCAAGCCCGGCTGTGAACAAAGGAAGATCGATTTCCAGCATAAAAACCGATATCACCGGAACTGCAAGACCTAAAGGTGGATTCTTCGACATCGGCGCTTACGAATCATATTAATCTCGTCAAATGTTAGATTGAAAAAGGAGTCCTATATGTACCGACAAACTTCTTCACTTTATCAGCTATTGGTTGTTACCACTGTGATACTTGTATTTTTTCAAAATTGCGGACAAGAAGGCTTTAATGCCAGCTTCCTTGCAGCCACTGACCTAAACAGCTCAGTTGCGACTATCGACAACGGAACTTCACTGCAAGAAGCTTTATCTGCCAGCACTCTAGTTTCAGCGGTGCTGCCGCCACTGCCTGGCAAGACCTATTTTGTCGCGCCAAATGGAGTGGATACGAATAATACTTCCGGCTCAATTGCCAAACCGTTTAAAACTTTTAAAAATGCAATATCTCGCATGAAGGCTGGAGACACGCTACTTATTCGCGGAGGCACTTATACCGAGCAATTGGATTTTCAGTCCCCCGTTCGAAAAACCGGGACAGCAAGTGCGTGGATCAGAGTCGCCGGGTATCAAAGTGAAAAGGTAACAATACGCTTTGCCGATAGCATAGAATATGGCTATGGCCCAATTCGCGTGCGCGGGGCCAGCGCTTATTTCTTATTTGAAAATCTAATTCTCGATGGCACAAACGGATCTTATTCCTCTGGCTGGCAAATTCGCGATGGCAATCATCATTTCACTCTTAGAAACCTAGAATTCAAAAATTTTAAGACTTCGGGTCTAATGATTAAAGCCAGCAACATTCAAATTATCAACTGTAAAATACACGACAGTACTGTAGATACTAGGCAGTCACCGCCGAGTCGTCGCTATGGGATTTATGCCTCCTTTGGAAGTAACATTCTTATTGAGGGGAGCGAAATCTACAATCAGCCTGGAGGTGGTATCGTGATATATCCAGGTCCTCTCCATAATGTAATTGTTCGAAACAACATTATTCACCACAACAATGACATGAAAACCTCTGCTAATCCAGGTATTCAGATTTGGGCCTCAGTATTGAAAGATGTGCCCGGTTCTGGCGTCATTGATGGAACGCAGGTTTATAACAACGTTGTCTATTCGAATGGAGTGAATCAGCCAGCTGGTAGTGCGCAAGGTGGTGGTATTGAAGTCACCAACGGCGGTTCATCTAATACAAAGATTTGGAACAACACCATTTACGGGAACAGGGGTTATGGAATTCGGCTTTTTGCAGGTACACTCGGGCCCTCCAAAAATACCGTCGTACAAAACAACATAGTATATGGAAACACAGCTACGCAAATTATTAATAACGGCGTAAATTCGACTATCGACCACAACCTAACGACAAATCCACTCTTTGTAAATGCATCTGCCAGAAATTTTCGTTTGACTGCCGCAAGTCCAGCCGTCAACAAAGGAAGATCGATTTCAAGTGTAAAAACTGATATTACTGGAACAGCAAGGCCTAAAAGCGGATATTTCGATATCGGTGCCTACGAATCCTTCTAGCTCCTGAGCTTCAAATAAAGCGCAAGGCTTCGCCCTGCGCTTTATTAACATATAACTAGAGCTTACGTTTGAAGTTAAAAATAACAGTATCTTTTTTCTTACCGTTATCAAAACTCGTCCACTCATGCGTTACAGCATCGTCGCTGTCAAAAGTAATTTTCATCGCGTGCATATGTGGTTCTTTCATGGAAGAAACTCCAATGGATTTTTTCATTTCAAATGAAATTGCCTTATCATCAGCTTTCAGCAAATTCATTTGGGGATGATTGCCAAGCGCACAGAAATGAGTCATAGCCAGAGATTTTCCATCTTTATGGTAAATAGAAACCATTTCCATGGGAGTGCCGGCACCCAATTTTTCGGTGATGACAGTGCCGTTGCTTGTAAGTTCATAAGTTACCGTCGTCTTTTCTTCTTTATCACCCATTTTTGTAGTGCCTTCCCAGGTACCAACCAATTTTTTTAGCATTTCAAATTCTTTGGGCATCGCTACAGGAGCGTGCTTCGGGTGATCAGGGGTTGCAAATACAAACTGTGAAAAAACGACCGTTAAAAATACAAAAAATACTTTCATAGAATCTCCTTTTCTTTTGTGCTCATTGAAAATGGTAGATGAGAAATTTCCCCGACTCAATCTTATTAATTAAATAGTCAGCCAGTTTTGTTAGCATTTTTGACCTAGCGGAATAGTGATTGCAACTAGACCCAAGCCTTTTAAGAGGAGGCAAAAAAGTCTCTGGTGTTTTTTCCGATGGATAATTATGGCACACGTTTTAATAGCGGGGACCCACAATGCCTTTCTAATGAATGGACAGTTCTCAAACGTTGATTGTCCAGGAGTCGCATACCTGGCGGCGTATTGGCTCGGCCGAGTTAACGAATTTATCTCTGGCGAAGAATAAAGGAACGCGAATTGCATCTCTGCTCTTTTTGGGGGGTGAGAGATGCAAAAGGCAGTTGAGAAATTCATTAATAATTTACAAGATATTTCGGATCCCGATTACGGTGACTTCATGCGGAAAGCAAATGTCTATTTGAACGATTTGAAAACAGATTTGACTCCGATGAAACAGGATGTCCGCGCTAAGATATTTGAAATCCAGCTGTATCTACAATTCATTTCGAGTTGGGAAATCGAGCCTACACGACGAAGAATTATTCGCGACGCTTTGTATTTGAACGATCTCTTAAAGTCGCATGACGAAGTTCTTTTTCCAGCAGGCTAATGGAGCCTGAGAAAAATAATCTCGGTTGGGTCGGGATTTTTGCCACAATTTAGAGGAGTTTTTTTATGAGAGCCATAAGAGAAAAGTTGCACCTAGCGGTTCTCTTGCTCACATTCCCGATTTTAGTGATTGTTTGTACGTTTGCTTCCTGGCTTGCAATTATACTGGCGACGATAGAAAGCTTCATAAATCCGGTTCCAAATCCTGAAAAAGAACCACCTATTAGCGAAAAACAACACCCGAGCGGAACCCCCACGGCCAGTTAACGGTCTAACTTTTAAGCAAAGTTTTATAGTCTTTGCCAATCTTTTTCACTCGCGCTATCCCTATAAGACCAGGGGAAATCCATGCAAATTAATTTTATCGATCTGCAGAAGCAGTATAAAGCTATTGAAACTAAAGTAAATGCACGCATTAATAAAGTTTTAAACCACGCAGGATTTATTTTAGGGCCCGAAGTCGACGAGTGTGAAAGAAATCTCGCGGCTTATATTGGTTCAAAACATGCCATCACCTGCGCCAGTGGTACCGACGCGTTGATCATGGCACTTATGGCTTTAGATATTAAGGCTGGCGACGAAGTCATCACAACACCATTCACATTTGTTGCAACCGCTGAGGCAATTGTACTCGTTGGCGCCACTCCTGTCTTTGTAGATGTTGAACGTGACACCTATAACATCGATCCAAAGCTCATTGAAAAAGCTATTACCGCACGCACCAAAGCCATCATGCCCGTGAGTCTTTACGGACAAACTCCTGATATGGACGAGATCAACGCGATCGCAAAAAAACATAAACTCATTGTCATTGAAGACGCTGCGCAAAGCTTCGGCGCTGAATTTAAAGGTAAGAAAAGCTGTAATCTGTCTGACATTGGCTGCACAAGTTTCTTTCCCGCTAAACCATTGGGATGCTACGGCGACGGTGGGGCAATTTTTACTAACAACGATACATGGGCAACCGCAATGAAGGAGATTCGTGTGCACGGCCAAAGCGCACGCTATTTTCATCCCCGCTTGGGAATTAATGGGCGCCTCGATACAATTCAGTGTGCTATCCTAATCGAAAAGCTCGCCCGCTTCCCGTGGGAAGTTGAACGCCGAGTAGAGTTGGGCGCACGCTACACAAAGTCTTTCACTGACCTGGGAAGCAAAGTTACGGCTCCGAAAGTTATGCCGAATCGCCTTCACGTTTATGGTCAATACACTTTAGTGGTCAACAATCGTGAAAAATTCCAGGCGGACTTAAAAGAAAAAAACGTTCCCACTGCAGTTCATTACCCGCGGCCTTTGAATAAACAACCGGCTTACGAAAAATATTCGAATGGAAATTTTGCAGTCTCAGAGGAATTAAGTAACAAAGTTGTGAGTCTTCCCATGTATCCAGACATGGACACCGCAACGCAAGACTATATTATTTCGGCCGTTAAAGATGTGCTTCGTTAAATTAGCCAGTGCACCGTCAATAATTTAGACGATATGCCCATGTTGAGTCAAAGGGCTTGGAAAAACATACATCCCAAAGGTATATGCTGATCACCTCGGTCTTCCGTTCGTGAGAATTAATTTGGGAGATTATGGCGGTAAAACTGCCGAGTCACTCCTTAAAGAAATTGGTGGCGCGCTTAGAAAGAATGCCTTCACGGTTTTCTTATTTGACGAGGTTGAAAAAGCCCCTCGCTACATACAAGAGGCATTACTATCTGTCATGGACAGCGATACCATGACTTTGGCGGAATCGCTTAACGGCTCGCAGGCTGATGGTCCAAAATCCTTTACAAAAATAAAGACGATTAATGCAAGTATGTTCTTTGCCACGAATGCGGGCCAAGACAAGATTTTAACTCATTCGAATATTGATCCATTAGAGCTTCGTAACGCCATGGTCGCCGATGGCTTTTCAGAGTTCCTTCTGGATCGCTGTCGAGATATTCATGTATTTTTTCCTCCGAAAACAAGGGAAGAGTTTCGCGCTGTCGCACAAGTAACGATGCGCGCTCGCATTAAATCTCTTGAGGAACAAAAAAACATGAGATTTTCTATAAGTAACGAAGACGAATTTTTGTCGAGTCTTACGGATAAATATTTTAACCCAAGATCTGGATTTCGCGGTGTTTTAACGGAAGTTGATAACGTAATTTCATTATCGCTTGCTAACAAGATTGCAGCAAGCAGTAAACCACAATGCTCTTTTCTTTTTGATTCTCTTGTACTTGAATCCGTAGCTCCAAAATTTAATATTATGCCGCGAGGAGTAGGCTTTCATAATTAAAGACCCCAGGCTATTCGCTCAAGAGTCTCTACCTCCTCGGCCCACCAGTTATAGCTACGAAAGTCAGGAAACAGCTGCAGAAAAGAAGGATCTGTCCAACGCTGAGCAATCCAGGCCGAATAATTTAATATTCTTAAACCTCGAAGCGGCTCAAAAAGGTCAATATCGCTTTCATCGAAATCACGAAACTCATTGTATCCTTCTAATAAAAATTCTAAATCCTCAGCGCGCTGCTCTTCTTCTGGAGGAAGCAACATCCAAATATCCTGTGCCACTGGTCCGGTTCCACAGTCATCGAAATCGACAAAGAAAAATTCTTTTCCCGTAGATAAAATATTCCCGCGATGACAGTCGCCGTGAATACGCTGGAACTTATTCGCACTTAAGTTCTTGTTTAAGTACGAAACTATTTTGTTTCCGGCAATTCGATAACGCTCCCAGACCTCACGGGCTACCCAATTTTCTAAAACCTTTAAACTGTCCGAACCACGCGCCGGCATTTTCCAATTTGGGCGAACTCTAAAGTTCTTTTGTACTCCGACATTGTGAATTTGGCCCAGTTGCCTGCCAATGCTTTTCAAATCATTTGGCAAAAGCTCATCAAGCATTCGACCTTGAACTTTGGGCCAAACTGAAAAATACATACCGTCAAACTCATCAAGATTTTTTGCCTGTACGACAGTAATACCATTTTCTGCCAAGTCACTTAAGAAGCCATGTTCTTCCTTAATTTGTTCTTTTGTCCACCGGCTGGGGCGATAAAATTTTACGACAACACGCCCTGGATCACCTTCAATCTCAAGATCAAAAACCCGATTCTCATAAGAGTTTAACTGCCAATAACGCCCGGTCGGTTTGAATTTTAATTTTTCAACCGCTAGTAGTACTGAATTGGGATCTAAATGGTAAAAGGAATTTTTAGCCATGAGCTCGGCCGTAGCGCGACAAACAGAATATACGATCAAGCGATGATTCCTCACGCTCGCAATAATTGCGCTCGCCATCAGAATATTCCTTGTTTCTCAAGGCCATCAAACAAAGCCGCAAATATTTGGTGTCATGGCCGGCACATAAGCTCATCATATTTGTTTGAAATACTGCATTCTTAATTTCGTTTAAGCAAATAAAATCAATTTCCCCGCCGTGAGAAACACAAAAATTTGCCGCCAAAAGATCAAAACGCGACCCTGACAAGATCGTACTACATTTTTTTTTCAAGTTTTTAGGAAGACCAGCGCAAAAGTCCTCGCCCTTTAATGGCAGGGTTTGCGCCCGTTTTTGTAAGGATTGAATGCGCTCCAGATAGGTAAACGCCGATAATATAACCATTAGTATAATAAAATGGCGAAAGGCCGAACCCATTACGCATTCCTCAGCAAATTTTGTGCCTTAGCACTCGCCTTTCGACTAGAATAAACTGCCGGGCCTGGTTTACAGAAAAAGCCATGATTTATCATATTTACTATGGCAGCAAAGACGAATGAAACAGCCCTTGTTCTTTCTGGCGGCGGGGCACGCGGAGCATATCAAGCAGGAGTCATCAAAGCATTATCTGAAATTGGAGCGAAAAACAAAATTGAAAACCCTATGCCAATTATCGCCGGGACTTCAGCAGGCTCAATCAATGCCGCATTTTTAGCAGCTCACGCTGAAGATCTTAGATCCGCGGGAGAAAAAATTTGTCAGATTTGGGGAAGTTTACAATCTCATCAAGTCATACGCACCGATACCATTTCATTCACACGGATCGGCTTTCGCCTCTTAAAAGAATTAACAACCGGTTCTTTTGTTAAACGCAAAAAAACGTTAGGGTTACTTGATACCACTCCCCTCAAAAACCTCTTGACTGAAAGCATTCCCTTTCAAAAGATTCAACACAATATCGATAGCGGATTTCTCCGTGCGCTAGCCATCACAGCCACGAACTATGCAAATTCTGATCGAGTCACTTTTGTCCAAGGGAAGAGCGATATTAAACCCTGGAAAAAAGTTCGCCGCCGCTCTGAAATGGGACCGATCGAATCCAGTCACGTAATGGCCTCGACCGCCATCCCGATTTTTTTTCCACCTATTCAAGTTGGAACAGCTTTTTACGGCGATGGCTGTTTACGCAATTTAACACCGTTGAGTCCCGCCATAAAATTGGGCGCAAAGAATCTTATTGTTGTCGGCGTGCAAAAAGAAATTCGCCTTCACGACCCAAGCGATGGCACTCTTATCATGCCGACACTCGCGCGTGTCGTTTCAGTTGTTACCAACGCCATTTTAATGGACAACGTGTATATGGACATTGAACGTTTAAATCGCATCAATGAAACTGTGAAGGTTGTAGAACCCACGGCGACATCTTTTCGCCCCATTAACATAGTTCATATACGTCCCAGTCAAGACATCGGTAAAATCGCCTTTGAAGAAAGCGAAAAACTTCCGGCCACCCTAAAGTTTTTAATTGATGGACTCGGTTCAAGGCGGGAGGCCGCTGAACTTATTAGTTACCTGATGTTTGAAGGCCCTTATTGTCAGCGACTTATCGATATGGGTTACCAAGACGCGCTCGCTCAAGAAAAAGAAATATGCGATATTTTGTCAGCGCCATCCTGATTTTATTTTTTACTTTTAGTTTTCAATTGGTACGCGCAGAAGAAGAAATTGCGGACTTACGCCTACCTTCTTCTATCAATGTGGATTTGACATCCGACTCCAATAAAAATACCAGCTCCGCAATTTTTGCTGATCTTGGTTTAGCCAGCGGCAAAAGATTTTTAATTGGGGCTAGCCGCTCGACGTCTGGCGATCCAACAACCGGTTATAACCCCAGCGGGATCACAATAGGTTTAGGAACTGACCCTCTAGAAACTTGGACTTATACCTTTATGATTAACACCTGGAGGATTCCTGACGAAGTCTCAGCAAATTCTCTTTCGATGAGTGCAAAGTACCTGGCTGACAAATGGGACATACAGGGCTCACTCCGCTTTCGCAAAATAATCGGTACGCTCGCCATACCGACTAGGACTGAATTTATGGTTACAAATACAGCGCTGATTTTAAGTTTTAATTACTACCTCAATAAAAGATGGTCGCTATTTATGTCTATCGAGACGGACGGCTACGACAATCGCTTACAGCGACTAAAATCGAACATCGACATCGTCACCGCTTTGGCACCAAATTTCGGAACAATGTCACAATCGTTTCTGCAAAGCCTTGGAGTCATCGAGGTTCTTTATAGTCTTTCTAAATGGGCGTTTGCACTGGAGTCCCAATCTGGTAAAACCGCAATCTCACAGAGTTCTTTTATCACCACAACAACGCGCATCTCATACCGTTTTAACAAAGTATTTTCTTTAGAAGTCTCAGGCGGAAATACAAAAGATGTTGAAGACACCTACGGCACAATTCGTTTTGGAGGGATTGCCGGCACGTTCTCATTTTAAAGTACCTAACTAACTGAAATTGTGTCAGTAATGGTATCAAAACACCCCCAAATTATCTGGTATGTAGCTTGCAATTTTTCCATATAGGGGTTTACCGGGCTCATTTCGGTAACCTTATGGCTCCATAAAAGAGCCAAAAGAAGGGGGCGGAGAATGAGCGAACTTGATCTTTCTAAAAAGGTAGCTTTACTCGCGAAATCACAAAATATTACGCAAAAGCAAATCGCTGAGCACTGCGAGATTTCTCGCATCACCGTGCACCGTTTTTTCTCTGGAAAAACAGAGGTTCGCTCATCTGATTTCGTAAAGATGCTAGAACTTATGGGCATTAATATTTCGGGACAGTTAGAGAATCGCCTGTCGAATGGCTTATCTAATGGAAGTACGACTCTACCTTCTCATAGCTCTGACCCTGTATTTGAAGACATCGCGGTCGTATTAAATAACCTTAAGCATCCTGTTAGAAAAGCCCTTCTCGAACAGATCCTATGGTGGGGACAAACCACCGATCAAGAACCAGTTTTAGATGCCGTTAATCGGCTTAAGAAATACATCAAGGACACCCCGTCTCAATTGGAGGAGACATGAATCAAGACGCAGAACTGGTAACCGGTGTAACACCTACCAGCCGCAGGACTTTGCAGTTGCAGTATATAGGTAACTGGGTTTGGCGTGCGGTCGCCTCACTCGTTGATACCAAAGAATTTGATCCCTCACCGAAATGGATCGCCAAGAAAATAAACGTAAACCTCGAAGAGGTTGTTGACGCTCTTGAAGGTTTAGAAAAATTGGGTATCATTGGCCGCACTCCACAAGGTTACAAGAAACTTTTGAAATATGTTTATTTTAGCGATCGGGATCTTAATCCCAAAGCCGTTCTTGCCGACCATGTGCTGATTAGCACCCAAATTATGGGAAGGCTAAATCCCGCCAACCCTAATCTTGGTTGCTTTTATAGAACCGGATTTGTTGCAACCAATCAAGAGCTTGCAAAAAAATATTTTACAAAAATGGAAGCCGTCATGAAAGAATTCTTGATGGAGTCAGCAAACGCAGCCGCTGATGCGGTCTATGCATTTACTTTCTCAGCAGTTGATGTCATGGACAAAACAAATAAAGGGGGCGACCAATGAAATTCTTAAAAATACTTATTATTATTTTAACCGCATTTCTTGGCCTGCACCTCACACATGCAGCGGGTGATCTTGGAGGTGGAGGCTCATCAAAACTAGACCTGACACCGGAGCAAAAAATCACACTGCTAAGTCAAAGTTCTCAACAGGCAGCGCTTGTGACTTGGGCAAACCAACTTGATAAAGAAGCAAAAGCCGAGGTTTACAAAAAAGTTTTCGAATCTCACATATTACCTCAACTTATAAATAAGTGAGGTTACCGAATGACTCTACCGGAAAAGTAAAACCAGTAGAGTCACTGTAACTTTCGCTGCAAATCTGAAACTCCACCTTTCGAATCTGAAACACCGATCTGGTGAAAAATCGCAACAAAAAATAAAAAAATCTCTGGCCCCCCAATTGCTAATTAAAGGTTTGTGAGTTTCGAGTCTTCAAACAAAGATTCGACAAAAACCGAAAAGGGAGGAAAAATGAAATTCACAAAAATATTTTTAGCAATAACTATGAGTTTATCGGCGACAGCAGCACTTGCCGATACAATTTCTGTTGGCCACCCCCAATATGGGGGCAGCGGATGCCCAGTGGGTTCTGTTTCGGCAGTATTGAGTCCTGGTCAAGAAGCTCTCAGTGTTATCTTCGATCAATATATTGCTGAGGCAGGAATATCATCAAATAAAACTCTGGACCGCAAATCCTGCAACGTGGCCATTCCAGTCCACATTCCGCAAGGGCTGAGTGTCGGGATCTTCAAGGTCGACTATCGTGGATTTGCTAACGTACCTGCAGGTGCCCTTGGACAATTTAACGTCGAGTACTTCTTTGCCGGAGCCCGAGGACCTAGCGTCAGGACTCCTTTTCGTAATACTCAGCAGGACTACTTGATCACTCACAACCTGCAAACTCAGGCGATCGTTTGGACTCCTTGCGGCGCGGATACAAACCTCCGCATCAATAGTAGCATCCTCGCACAAACCAACCGCTATGGAGAGGATACCATGATGACCGTTGATACCGTGGATGTGACTTCAGGACTGCTATTTCATCTGCAGTGGAGAAGTTGTCGGTAGAGACAAGAAGTTAGTAATATGTTTTGCTCGGTTCTAGCATGAGCCGAGCAAGTGATGAAAATAACAAAAAAATTTGAATGTCAAATCGGGGGTAGGAAATGACAAATTCAAAAATCCAAATTGCAATCATTTTTCTTATTTTAATCTTTGAGTCTTTATCTCACGGACAAGTCTTCAACAGACCTGTTAGTCGCACGCCCGTGCCAACCATTAATGATGAGCACGATGATCCCGACGCCCTAGATCTCGATGAGGGCACAGGTCCCGCGGTCGACCCCCGCACCTCTGAATTTTCCGAACTTGTGCAAATGGGGCAACCACAGTTTCGTGGCGATGGATGCGACAACAATTCGGCGCGAGGAACTTTAAGCCCCGACAAAACAACTTTAAGTATTATTTTCGACAAATACAGTGCCGAAGCCGGCGGAGTGCTAAAAAAAGGCAGTAAGATGTGTAACATCCGCATTCCCTTTGATGTGCCTGACGGTTTTCGTGTTGCGGTTATCAAGATCGATTACCGCGGATTTTCTTCAGCTCCTGAAAATGGGAAAAATAAGTTGCTCGCAACTTACCAATTTTTCGACAAAAGAACACGTGCTCCATTACATACCCCCGTTAAACGTAAAAAATGGTTTAGCAGTCAGGATACCGATTTCACTCTTTACTCGATGTTAACTGATCATCCGTTCTGGACCGAATGTGGTCAGGACTTTGATCTCTATCTCGGTACCCGACTTGTCGCTCTGACAAATGACCGTATGGAGTTGTCTCAGATAACTCTGGATACGGTCGATACTACCCAAGCCCAGGTCGGGTACCATTTACTGTGGAGAAAATGTCGCTAGGGATATTTTTCTTTAGACATTTTCTAAAAACGTCGAAGTAATATCGAATGTTTAATCGCCAGAGTACTTTGGATTGGATGATCCAAATCAGTCGTGAGTTGTATTCACGAACGCAATTTGCGTTCATGAACTATTTCATTCTATACACGATTTTTTGCTTTACGGCGGATCTTTTTTCAGAAAGCCGCCTCAAGGTTATTCTAGGTTACATTTCGTTTTTTGTTTTGTCAGTGTTACGCTATGCAACCTTGCGCATGCAAGGTCGCATTTCTAACAGTGAATTTATGAAGTGGTTTTATATTTATTCGTTAGTCGTTTGGACCACTTCTCTAGCCTGGGGACTTTTTGCAAGCTCGATTTTTTACGGCCGCAGCTTTGACTTAACTTCCAATATTTTACTGTACTGCACTCTGGCCTTGGCTATCGAATCGCTCGTATTACACACAGTTTCTTATCGCTTCTATTTCGTAAATATTTCTTTACTTCTACTACCTCCCATTATTGCGATGTTTTTTCATAGAGGTCCTACAAACTTTTCCTATCTAGCAGTTACTGGATTTTCTTATGCGCTTTTAATGCTTGCGGGACGCTTTTTAAATGTTGAGCTAACAAACAACTTGCGCAAAAACAATATTATTCAGCAGCAAAAAATTGAACTGGATACGGCTCGCGAAAAAGCTATTGAGGCTTCAAAAGTAAAATCTCAATTTTTAGCGAACATGAGCCACGAAATACGTAGCCCAATGAATGGCATTATAGGCATGACCGGAATACTACTAGATAAGAGTTTAGACCCAGACACCCGCAAACTCGCCGAGACTATTCGTGATTGCAGCGAAGATTTGCTTACAATTATTAACGATATTCTTGATTTCTCAAAAATTGAAAGTGGAAAGGTCGAACTCGAGAATAATATTTGCGATCTCGCCCACTGTATTGAGTCCACATTTTTGGTTTTTGACTCCAAGGCTCGCGAAAAACGCCTGGATCTTGATTACAGTCTAGGAAAATCCGTGCCGAAGGCAATCGTTACCGACGCAACTCGTTTGCGGCAAATCCTTGTAAATCTTGTTGGCAATGCCGTGAAGTTCACCGAAAAGGGTTCCATAAAAGTGGTCGTTGAAAAATCGGTCAGTAAAACAGAAGGAATTGAACTTCAGTTTGTTGTGCAGGACACGGGAATAGGCATTCCCGAAACCCGTTTAGACCGGCTGTTTAAATCTTTTAGTCAAATTGACGCGTCGACCGCCCGCAAGTTTGGTGGTACGGGATTAGGACTTGCTATTAGTAAACGTCTCACCGAGATGATGGGTGGATCGATTTGGGTTCAAAGTAAATTTGGCTACGGTTCATCTTTCTATTTTTCCATAATTGCCAAAGAGTCTCAAGACGTTGCCTTCATAAACGCTTCAACTCGTACCCATACCGAAAAAATTTCTGAAGAATTTCCCTGGCAAATTCTTGTTGCCGAAGACAATAGTGTTAACCAAAATATCATGCTCAAACTCTTAGAAAAACTTGGTTATCGAGCCGATATTGCCTCTAATGGTTACGAAGCCATCGAGGCGTTAAAGAAAAAACAATATGATATTGTTTTGATGGACGTTCAGATGCCAGAACTTTCAGGGCTTGAAGCAACGCGAATTATCTGTGACACCTGGACCCGCGATCGCCGTCCTTATATCATCGCGATGACGGCGACTTTCCAGGATGAAGACCGTGAACGCTGCCGCGACGCTGGCATGGAAGATTTTATCGGCAAACCTGTACGTTTGTCTGATCTTTCGCGCTTACTCAAGAGTGTACCAAAAGATCGCCACACGAGTGGAACTCAACAAGCTATCCCAACACCAGCTCCAATCTGGGGAGACCTAACCATCGACTTCACGCAAATGCTTCGCATTGTCGGCGGTGACAAAGACCTACTAGCAACGGCAATTAATAGTTTTATCGAAGAATCAGACAACCTAATTCAAAAATTAGAATCGTCGGTATCGCAACGGGATGCGGCTGGTTTTGAAAGCGTCGCCCACGCCATCAAACAACGGGCCAGCACATTTATTGCGACACCTGTCATTCGCCTCACATTAGAAGCTGAAAAATATTTTAAAAATTCTCAGTGGACCGCTTGCATAGACACTATTGCTAAATTGAAGCTCGACGTGAAGGCGTTAAATCAAATTCTTGCCGAGATTCACCGCACGAACCTAGCCGCATAACACCTTTTTGCGGAATTTAATTTGTCATTTTTTCACCGATTACAATCGATAAATCACCTGAGTTATAAAAAATATATAAAACTCTAGGATTGACGCTAACCCCTAGAATTAGTAAAAAATTTCTAAAGGGATCCTCATGACCAGCAAAGTAATAACTCCTGAAGTTCTTATCGTCGGAGCAGGAATAGCCGGCACCCCTTTAGCCTTAAATTTACATAAAAAGGGGATCGACGTACTTTTGGTGGACCGTACAATGACCTGCCGCCGAGTTTTTAAAGCCGAATACATGCAACCGGGACCTCTGAACTTTCTTAGAAAAAACGGCTTTAGTTCGATTTTTAAATCTCCCCATTTTTCTTCGATCCACAATCTTCACTTTCGCGACCTCGGGGAAAATAACCAAGATGTCATTGGTGAAATTTCAATGCATTATCCACACGGCCAACACGCCGTAACATTTGCTCATGATGTCTTAGTTGAATCGTTACGCCACGTGGCTCGAAAAGAACTTAAAAATCGTTTAGTTCTTGGCGTAAATCTTCACCCCACAAATATTAGCGATCCGTCTTTCCACGAGCGCCCAGAATTCGAATTCGCCCTCCCAAACATGGGGTCCGTAAAAATTAGACCGCGTTGGGTGGTTGGTGCCGACGGCCGCCATTCGACAGTCCGCGAGTGGATGAAGGGGCCGAAAGCACCAAAAAATTTGCGCGTGATTTGGGGTGCAAAATCCGAACTGATTATTGGCGCAGAAATCGCGGCTCCCCCACCCACCAAACATACTTATCAAGTTGTACGTTCATTTAATAATGGAACCCTTTTTGCCTTTAACTTACCAGGTGTAGGGCAACGACTTTACTTCAGTGCACCTGAAGGCACAGTCAAAAAAGATTGGCAAAACGCCATTCAGAGGATTCTTAAAGATTTTCGAAAATTTCATGATATCGGACCTCTCGATACCCATGCACCTATCGTCGGCTGCCCCGCGTTCCAAACTTGGCTGGGTCCCGCGACAAGAGGACGTTTTGTGCTTTGTGGAGACGCTGTCGGAGTGACAACTCCTTACGGTGGTCAGGGAATTTCAGTGGCACTTGAGCATGTTAGTCACCTTATTCAAAACTTTGAATGGAGAGCGCAATCGCAACTTATCTCGGGCCTAACTCGACGCGAATACGCGCTCATGGCCGAGAGCACTCATAGCCGTCTTGATATCATAAATTGGAGTCTTTATTTTTTGTTCTTTGCAAGAAACCCAATTTCAAAACTTATCACGCAACATGTACTTAATTCTTGGCAACAAAACCCCTCTCTCCCCGCCCACGTGATGTCTCTTTTTGGCGGTCTTACCAAAGAACACCCATCAATCTCAGAAGTCTTTGATATTTGGGGACTGCAAAAAGGGCGTAGGGCTAAGCTCTTAAGTCTTCTCGGGCCGGCTATGAAACGGCAAATTAGCCGCATTGAATCTAATATCTGACAAAAAACGATTTTGTGTCAAACCTCTAAACAGGAGTTTCCCTTATAAACAAC
>LWDK01000037.1 GCA_002083485.1 Proteobacteria bacterium SG_bin7
CGAACTCTTGATCACGACAGGGTTGACAGCGTTTGGGATATTCGTAGTCCATCTTTTCAAAGTATTTCTGCTCCCCAGGATTGATTTCAAATTTATTGCCACACTCCCGACATTTGAAGAATAGACTTTCTTTGACAGGATAAGGCTCTGGCACGGAGCGACCAATGGATTTTAAGATTTCATTTTGCCAACAGGACAGAATACTTGAAGGCGTTGTTTGATAGAGAATCTCAACAGGGGTTTTGAACCATCGAACGGGATCAAATATTAAACCATCTCTTTTTTCAATATAGGGTATGTCGCCACAGTCAGGTCGGGAACAATCAACTGAACTGCTGGGACACTCTTTTCTAAAGCAGATATTTCCATGAAACTTGCGCTGTTCATCGAAAACAAACAAATCAAACCCATTCATTTTACCATGAGCGATTCTTTTGGCCCTTGCGATCTGTGACGTATGTTCAAAAGAACCTACAAATAAGGCCACATCAACGTCAGTTGGAAAGAGGTCGTTTCCCGCGACCGATGCAAAGATAGCCACTTCTTTGACGCTATTTAATGCCTTCACCGTTTCAGTGAATTCCGTGGCGACAGATTTATAGAGCCCAAGTTTGTTTTTCACTTTTATAATAACCTTTCACCACTGAGGAAACTCTTCGGACTGATAGCCTTTGATCATTAAAAAATTTCTCCGCTAATTTTTAATTGACGAACTCTAGCTAAACAAGCTTCAATGGCCTGAGCCCGCGACTCTTCTCTGGTAAAAAGTTCTGAAGTTTTTGTCAGTACCAGTTTGTGCGGAGATCCTGTATGGATAGTTTCGTGCGTGACCGGAATATCCATTTGATCGATTATTTCATGTATGTGAGCACGACGGTCTTTGGCTAAAGGCCAAAATATCTTTTGCGTGGCGGAGCTGGTCAAAAAAATTTTTAAATATTCGCAATCGGAGCAATTGTCGGGAATGACATCTTGGATAGACCAATCTCCGCGTTTGCGAGGAACCTTTTTTTCTTTTTTAAGCCGGATTACCAGCTCCTTTAAAGGCTTTAAATAAACCGTCTCATCGATTGAAATAAATAAATTTATCAAATTCACCTCGGGATATATACTTTGTTCGTTAAGTAGATGACTAACTAGGCGATCGTGAATTTTAATTTCACCAAAAGCATAGGACAAACGCAGAAGTTCTTCTAAATTTTTCAATTTTTTCGGAAGACTCTTTCGAATTTCTTTTCGTCCTGAATATTTTTTTTCATGGATGTCGTTTTTAACTAAAGAAGAATACTGATCACTTAAAAGCCATTGCGTTATTTTCTTATGTTTTCCTCCGAATTGATTCAATAATGGAGATAACTCTTTCATGTTCGATTCACGAAAATCATATCCCTGATTTTCTCGCCAAAAATCTGTTATTGAAAGCAGCCATTCTTCGCCATAAGAGGAAATCAACTCTAGAAACTTGGATGCGTTCTTTTTATTAAGTGTACTAATTCCCAATGTTTTGAGAAGTGTCGAAGCCAGGTTGTAATCGCGGACGAAAGTTACAAATTCTAAAATGTATTCGGGATCAATAAATAGACTTACATCCTGGGGCCAGTAAGGCAGAATTTGATGAATGGCCTGGTGACCTTGTTTCAAATCCATTTTTAATAATTCAACAATATTTTGAAGGGCGGCCTTCTTGTCACATATAAATAAGTTAATTAAATCATCTTCTTTTTTCCATAAGACAATTGCCCCTCGATGATACCAACGATCCAATGTATCTCCGTAGTTTCCCATGTAGCCTTCATAATCACTTTTAAAAGGCTGAAATTGATCAACAGCTTTAGTCCAGCAAACCATTTCATTTTGAACATAGAGATCTCTTTCAGGGAACTTATTCCCAGTTCTTGCAATCCAATGTCGAAGAATAATTTCATCATCAATCAATTCAATTAGACGATATTCGGGAGTCGAAGTGCCCTCAATCCCAACCTCGTCATCTTCTCGCCAGCGTCGATGATGACGCCACTCCCAGTCATTGCTTTCTGTGCTCCAGGTCTCATGGACATCAGCTAAAGATAGGTGCGCGGTTAGACCAAGGTTATCTGCGCAAGCTAAAAGACAACTTACTTTTTCGCGGTCACTCCCACGAAGACAGTTCCATTCCAGGCTGTTCCGCGTATAATGATGATCTAGTAGGTAAACTAACTTTAGTGGATGTCGAATATAATCTGATTTGGCGTGTTGGCTTTGATCGAAATAAGACTGTACAGCCTTTTCTAGTCCAGGGTTTTTGTTTGTCTTGAGAGAATTGGATCTCGATTTATAAAAAAGATTGTAAGTAAGAGCTAAACGATAACCTGTTTTTACTTCTTTTACTTCGTGATAACAATCAGAATAAAAAGAAACCAAGTTTAACGCGTCCTTGGGTTCTGCGAAAATAAATTTCTTTTTGTCACCATGTTGATCTATGATTAGCTCGCCACCGGTAAATTCACTTGGCAATACGACGATAAGAGTTGCCAACATATCTTCGGCTTTTTCAGTGTCTTGATGGGGTTTAAAAAATTGTCCCGGCATGTAAATAAGTAAGTTGTGAAGGTCGGCCTTTAAAGTTCCTTCTTCTGGTAAATTCAATTTTTTTTGAATTGTTTTTAAAGCCGCGGCAAGGTGTTCATCCCAATGACGATCAATATGTATAAATTCCTTCGAGATTTCCCATGTATCACGAACCTTACGATCTACAAGTGTATTTTCCTTATAACCGTATTTTGCCGGTTCCGCCTCCGTGATCAAAGTTTTTGCGATCTTTGGAGTTACGGGAAAAAGAATCTGGCCAATTGGCTCAACGCTCAATGATAGATCTTTGTAAGGAATTTTCAGATGAACACAAAAGGCATCAAGGTCTGGCTTTTCTGTTTTTTTGAGATGTGAAATTACGGAATCGAGAAATTGAGCCCTCGGTTCGTTGTAAACCTCTTCATCTAGAGCCTCCTTGTTATTTTTCATTTCATCTCCGAGAGTTGGTGATCCCGGTAGGAATTGAACCTACGACCCCCAGTTTAGGAAACTAGTGCTCTATCCAACTGAGCTACGGGATCACATATATCCAAGTAACCCTGAAAATTGCTTAAAATCAAGCAGCTACATCAGGCATATTAAGAGAAATTTTTAAGATTTTCATCTTGCTCTTGATACTTAATGGGAAGATCTGATACTCCTGACGCACTAAAATAAGCTACTAACTAAGGAGTAAAAATGGTTCGTAATTTAGTAATTAGTGCGGCTGCGATTCTTTTATTTGCGGCATGTAGTGGCAGTTCTGGCAGCGGTGGAAACACACCCCAAGCAACAAGCATTTTTGGGGTATGGTCTAAAGATGGTAGCAGTGATGGTTTTCAATATAAATTCCTTCTTGATATTCGCGAAAACTCGACTGTCATTAGCGTAACCTGTTCAACGAACCAAGGTTCTGCAACCGTTTCAAAAGAAGTGTCCTCTAAAGTTGTTGGCAACCAATATTCAGCTGAAGGATCTCCAAGCGTTAAGACAACTCAACAAGGAGTAACCTGTGAGCTCAATCTTCCCGCTTTCGATGGAACTTTTGCCTTGGTTGGCAACACTCTCCAACTTACATTTGGCGGAAAAACTGAGAGTCTAAACTATTTGCGCGATAATGAGTTCTCAAAACCCAAGACAAAATCTTCACCGACACCTCCTCCTGCACCAACCCCGACCCCGCAACCCGAACAAACAACAACACCAACTCCAACGCCTAGACCAATCCCAACACCAGCAAACAGCATTTACGGCAACTGGGGTCTAGAACAAACAGAAAACGAATACTCCATCAGTTTTCTCTTTTCCATAGGCGCTAACTCAACAACCGTTTCTACGAAATGTTCTTATCAAGGACAAACTGGCAGTGCATCGGCTACAGTGAGTTCAACCGTTGTTGGAAATACTCTTAAAATCCTATCTGGCGCTCAGGCAAGCAAGGTGGGAGACTTAGATTGTGGTTTAAATATAACTCCAGATGATTTAGCCTTCTCAATCAGTGGAAACACTTTAACTCTTACAAGTGCCAGAGAACCACAGTCACTTATTCTGACTCGCCGTTAGTTTAACGCGCCATGGACTGGAAAAAGTCTCAGGCACCTTTATTCATCGTCGAGCTCGTCATCGCCAATGGTGCCGAGCCCGTATTTTTCAACGCGATAACGCATGGAACGGAAAGTAATGCCAAGGAGTTTAGCGGCTTTCTTTTTGATGCCACCTGCGGCATGAATCGCCTTAATCAGAAGTTCTTTTTCGATTTGGCCCATAACTTTGTCGAGATCCACACCCTCTTCGGTGATTTGGATCTCATTACTGGATGCCATTTTTCTTCCCGAAGGAGTATTCACATAAGGGGGTAAACTCTCGGGTAAAATTTCTGCACCGGCCTCAAGCGCTACGGTTCTTTCGATTAGGTTTTCAAGTTCACGCACGTTACCTGGATAATCATATTTCTTTAAAACTTCCATCGCCTCATGAGAAATTGTCGCGATATTTTTTCCGAGCTTCTGTGCATACTTTCTTAAAAAGTGACCAGCAAGAGTTGGTATATCATCTCTTCTTTCACGCAGTGGAGGAGTTTTAATATTAATAACGTTTAAGCGATAATATAAATCTTGACGGAAGGTGTTCTGAGCTACCATGTCCTCTAAAATCTTGTTGGTCGCTGCTATCAACCGCACATCAACTTTAATATCATCGATAGCACCAACTCTGCGGATGACTTTCTCCTGAATTGCGCGTAAAAGTTTTACCTGAATTTGTAACGGTAACTCCCCGACCTCATCCAGAAACAATGTTCCACCGCTAGCAACCTCAAAGAGTCCAGCTTTATCAGCAACGGCCCCTGTGAATGATCCTTTTTTGTGACCAAACATTTCTGATTCCATGAGAGATTCGGGAATCGCTCCGCAGTTAATTGTTACAAATGGTTTATTCTTTAACGGACCATTGTAGTGAATCGCTTTGGCGATCAATTCTTTACCTGTTCCTGACTCACCAGTAATAAGTACATTCGTTGGCGCCGAGCTAACTCTTTTTATTAAATCATAAATCCGATGCATGGGCTCAGAATTACCCACGATATTTTGGAAAGAATATTCAACTTCTAATTCTTTCTTTAAATTTCTATTTTCAACTTCTAAGTTTTGAGATCTGAGGGCGTTAGCAATATTAATTCTGACTTCATCGATCTTAAACGGTTTTGTGATGTAGTCATAAGCGCCCATCTTCATCGCTTCGACGGCACTCTCGGTTGTGCCAAACGCCGTAATCATCAAAAATATAACTTGTGGGCTATTATCTTTGACATGCTTTAACAGTTCAATTCCTGTCACATTCGGCATCTGTAAATCCGAAATAATCATGTCGAAGGTTTTACCTTTCATAAGGTCAATGGCTTGCTGACCATCTTCAGCGAGGGTTACCGAGTAGCCCTCTTTTTTCAACATTATATCGAGAAACTCTCGAATCGACTCTTCATCATCAACAACCATTATTCTAGACTTCATGAGCGCCCTCTTTTTAATATTTCCGTCGAATTCTTATCTTTGGTCAACAACTCAATTTTACTATTCACAACTTCTTGATTACTTGGAAACTCAATTACAAATTCAGTACCTTGGTTTAACTCACTATCGACATAGACTTTGGCCCCGTGTACTTCCAAAATTTTGTGAGTTACCGCCAACCCCAAGCCTGTTCCCGTCTTTTTTGTAGTATGAAATGGTTCAAACATTTTTTTCACGGTACTTTCATTCATCCCTACACCTTCGTCGCGAATTTTGAGAATGACCTTTTCAGGATAGTCCAGTGTACGAACTGTGATTTTACCGTCATCTTTCTTTTCCATAGCCTGATAAGCATTGATAAGGATATTGAGCACAGCTTGCTTAAGCTTATTAAAATTTCCTAGAATAGGTTTTTGTGACTGTAAATCGTGTACTAGATTGACTCTTTGATTAAGAGTCTTATTCATTTTTATAAGCTCAATAACACTGATCACCACTTCGTTTAAATTAATCTGAGACTCAGGACTTCCCTCGGGCCTTACGAAATCCAAAAACTCTCCCACAAGCCCATTGAGCCTCTTAATTTCCTTCATGACTATATTCATGAGTTTCTTTTCATCATCCGTTTGACTTTTCAACAACGAGAAAAGTAGCTCCACGCTACCGCTGATGCTTGCTAAGGGATTTCGAATTTCGTGTGCAATTCCCGCCGCTAACTGACCAATAGCTGCCATCTTCTCAGCTTGGCGCACATCATTCTCAAGCCGTGAAAGCTCAGTATTATCCTCAAACAATAAGATAAAACCCGAAAGATTTCCCTCTCCCTCACGCATGGGCGAGCAAATTAACTCGTAAATTCTTTTTTCTTCGTCAGATTTTCGCACGTGAAGTATACGTCTATGGGGAATAATCTCGGCACGCAACTTCGCTGGTTCAGTGGTCTTGTCAAAGTAGTCATTAAAATGGGGAAACCACCGCATAACGGCCTGTCCCACGACATTCTCTTTAATATTTAATATTTTTAACGCCGATGGATTGCTGTGAATTACTTTACCAAAAGGATCCATCGTCAGAATTCCGGTAGGTACATTGTCAACAATTAACTTATTGTAATCCTGAAGAACTTGAATATCTCGGCCACGTTCTTTGAGCTCAACCCCCATTGTAGTAATTTGTTCGCTTAAGAGTCCCGACAACACGGCTACCACAAAAAACGCGAGATTGTTAATACCAAGAATAAAAATAATTTTTTGTCCAATTTCGTCTGTTCCCAGCAAAAGTAAGATACTAAACAATATTGATGTCCAAAGCGCGAGGACGATCGCGCCGCGTGTTCTAAAAACAAAACCGCAGAGGACAATGTTAACTAAAAATAAAAATAGAAAAATTGACTGCGATACTCCCGAGTGGTAAATAATCGCCGTCAACAACAATGTGTCGAACGCAAAAATAGCTGCTTTGACATACCAGTTGCGCAGGGCCTGATCGAAAAACCATACGTGAAACAGGTGAACGATGAAAGCGCAAGATAGCAGCCCGTAAATGGGGGATATCAAATCCAAATTTACAAAGTGCGGTTGTTGAATTGTCAGTAGTGCCGTGACAAACAGAATTGCCGCATAAAAGCCAACCCGGATAACTTCCACAACGAGCATTTGATTGCCTCGCTGTGAAAAATCAAATTGGCTTTTCTTAAGTATATCTGCCAGAACTCTCAAATCTTAAGCTCCCATTGTCGACGCCATGTTGAATACCGGTAGATACATTGCAATTACAATGAAGGCAATAATCACTCCGAGAACCACCATAAGCATTGGCTCTATCAAAGTCGTCATTGTCGATACCGCGACATCAACTTCTTCTTCAAAAAAATCAGCAACCTTACCTAACATAGAATCTAAACTTCCCGTTTGCTCTCCAATTGAAATCATTTGCACAACCATGTTGGGAATACAGCGATGTTTTTGCAGCGGCTGAGCAATCGTTTTTCCGTTTGTGATGGACTCTTTTGACTCCATAAACGCTAGCTCAATATCATGATTATTTACGACCTTTGCCGAGACTTCCAAGCCTTCGACAATCGGAATACCCGAAGCCAACAGAGTAGAAAGCGTGCGACTAAAACGTGCGATTGCACCCTTCTGCACGATGCCGCCGAGGACCGGTACACCTAAGATAAAGTGATCAAGAGTCCTTTTACCCTTTGTTGTTTTTGACCATGTATTGATAATAAATCCTGTGAGAATTAATCCCATAAAAATCACATACCAATAGTTCGCAAACCCTTCGCTGATGTTAACAACAATTTGTGTTAATTCCGGAAGATCCTTACCTTGCGAACTAAACATGCTCTTAAATTTAGGAACCACAAACATCATAATCGCGGTAATCACCGCAAAAGCGACTAAGATAATCATAGCTGGATAAAACATTGCACTGCGTACCTTTTGCCGTACTTTCACCGATTTTTCGATATAGATGGCTAAGCGCCCTAACACTACGTCAAGAACCCCTGATTGCTCACCCGCACGTATAAGATTGCGATAAAGTTTGTCAAAAGCGCCCGGATGTTCGTCCATCGCATTAGCGAGAGTTCTTCCCTTATTCACATCTTCAACGATCTGATTGATTGTGTCGCGCAGAGGCTCACACGATGAAGCATTGGCTAACATCTGGAGACATTGAATGATTTGAATCCCCGACGTGACAAGGGTCGCAAACTGACGTGTGAATACTTGCAAGTCTTTTAGAGGTACACGGCGGTAAATTTTTGCTTTACCGCCTTGTTGCACAAGAGAAATTGGCGTCAAATTCTCAGCTCGCAGACGAACACGGGCCTCTGTTTCATTCTTTGCTTTAATTGTGCCCGACCTTATTTTTCCATCTTGCGATTTAACTTCAAACTTAAATGTCGCCATGGCCTAAACTCCTGCCTTCTTTAATAAGTTGTTAAACTCTTCCGGATCAGGCGTATGCTCGAATGCCGTCTTTAATTCAATACGACGGCGTAACACAAGACCAAGTAAGCTTTGATTAATTGTTGTCATCCCTGACTTTTCTTGTCCGATTTGCATCATGCCATAAATCTGATGCATTTTATTTTCGCGAATTAGGTTTCCGATGCCAGCATTGACAAACAAAACTTCAGCCACTGGCAACAAATTTCCAGCAACATCGGGGATCAAGGCCTGACTAATAACCCCTTTCAAGACAAAACTCAGTAGCGTGCGGATGCGATCTTGATCCTCCGAAGGAAATACATTGATAATTCGTGAAATCGTCGACACCGCGCCATTAGTATGAAGTGTAGAGAACACTAAGTGTCCAGTCTCGGCAATTTTCAAAGCGGATTCTATAGTTTCAAGATCTCTCAACTCTCCAATGAACACGATATCAGGATCCTGGCGAAGGGCTTGGCGAAGTGATTTACCGAAAGTTGTCGTGTCATGTTCCACCTCGCGCTGATTCACTATACATTTCTTATGACTAAAAATAAATTCTATGGGATCTTCAACCGTCAAAATATGACCGTTGCGTTCGTTGTTAAGCCGATCGACAAGAGCCGCAACAGTAGTTGATTTTCCTGACCCTGTAGCTCCCGTGACAAGAACCAAGCCTGTATCAAATTTTGTTACAAGATCAACGGCCTTCGGTAAACCAAGATCTTCAAGAGCTGGAATCACGCTAGGAATTTTTCGGAATACACCCGATAAATTCCCTCGCTGATAAAACATATTTCCACGAAAACGCGCAAAGTCCTTAACCGCAAAACTAAAATCTAGTTCTTTGGTTGATTCAAGACGACTCTTTTGGCTGTCGGTGAGAATGGAATATAGTAAACTCTGACACTCATCTGGACTTAACTTATCGATTTTAACTTTGACTATACTCCCATTAACCCGCAGAACCGGCGGAGAGTTTGCCGTGATATGCAGGTCCGAAGCATTTTGCTGAACTGCAGTTTTTAAAAGCTGCTGTAAACTTACCATAAGAGTTCCGTCAGTCCTTGATTGTCGCTCCTAAAACTTCTTCGATTGTCGTGAGCCCCACTTTTACTTTTCGTAAAGCGTTTCTTCTTAAACTACTCATTCCTTCTTCAACTGCTATTTTTCTTAATTCTCTCTGCGTGGCCCCATTAAAAATTGCATCCTTTACCTTTGGCGTTAGTTTCATCACTTCATGAATCGCAATTCGCCCCCGAATCCCAGTATTGTTACATTGACGACAGCCAGATCCATTCATAACTCTATACTCACTTACCTCAGCTTCGGGAACACCAAGGTCAAGTAGTACCTGTTTGGGAACGTCCACCTGCGACTTGCAACTACCACAGATTCTTCCGACCAGACGTTGCGCGACGATTAAGTGAACTGTCGAATTTACGATGAAGGGCGGCACTCCCATATCCATCAGACGCACGACCGTTGCCGGGGCATCATTCGTATGTAGCGTGCTCACAACCAAGTGGCCTGTTGATGCTGCTTTGAACGCAATCTCGGCTGTCTCCTGGTCACGAATCTCCCCCACAAAAACTATGTCAGGGTCTTGACGTAAAAATGAACGTAGGGCAGCAGCAAATGTCAAACCAATATCTGAATGCATTTGCACTTGGTTAACGCCTTCCAAATTCATCTCTACAGGATCTTCAGCGGTACAAATATTTTTGTCAGGAGTGTTTATTTCATTGAGAGCTGAATAAATCGTTGTCGACTTTCCCGACCCCGTAGGACCGGTAATCAAAACCATTCCCGTCGGTAAGTGAATTGCGTCACGTAGTGACTGTAAGTCGTCCTCTTCAAAGCCTAAGTCCCCTAAACCAACATTAAGCTTTGACTTATCAAGTACTCGCATAACTATTTTTTCGCCAAATAAGGTCGGTAGCACAGATACGCGAAATTCAATTTCTTTTCCTGATTTCGTTTTAATTTTCAAACGACCATCCTGTGGCCTTCTCCTCTCTGAAATATCAAGCTTTGACATAATTTTGATACGACTGGTAATGGCTGCGGCGGTCCCACCCGGAGGTTGGACTTTTTCGTGAAGAACACCATCAATACGAAAGCGCACACGAAATCTCTTTTCGTAGGGTTCAATATGAATATCACTCGCTCTTTGTTTTACCGACTCAGTCAACATCAGATTCACGAATTTAATAATTGGTGCATCTTCAGACTTCGCTGACTCATCAACGAGTTCGACACGATCAAACTCCGTCGCCTGAGTCGCTTCAGCTGATGACTCAAGATCAGAGACCACGGACCCCAAATTCATGCTGGCATCATAGTAACGGGTAATCGCAGATAGAATTGCATTTTCACTGGCGACGACCATTTCAATTTTTGACGACGTCAAAAAGCGCAGATCATCACGGATGTAAATATTGCTAGGATCGGCAACAGCAACGACCAGAGTTCCTAAGCTTTGATTTACAGGTATCATCGTATGCTTCAAACATAAATCCTTAGGGACTTGTTTAGTGATTGAAACGTCAATATCGAATTGCTCAAGATCCACATGAGGCAAAGAATGTTGTTGTGCCACGTACTCTGCAATTTTTCCGTCTGAAACATAACCCAGTCGAGAAATTGCCGCGCTTAGTTTTCCTCCGGTGAGAGACACTTCCTTTTTTGCTTTTTCTAACTGATCAGCACTAATCAATTTTTCTTTGACTAAAAGTTCGCCGATTCCGCGTTTTCCCACACGTCTCCTTTGCGAGTAAAAAAGTACACTTCGACCCTTGAGAATATTAAATCATAGGTGCCGTTTTTTGTAACTGGACGATAGACTGGAACACAAAAATTTTTAAATATCGCCAAAATTTAGGTTTAGACCAAACGCCTGCTCGCTCCATATAACATCACAATATTTTCCGACAATTTCTCCGCCAAACCGATGCACGTTAAGTGATTTTGACTCACCTAAAAAGGTCTTAGAGCTTTCCTCGGGACGAAGATCAATCAAAATGGCGTTGTCTATAATAAAATTGAAAAAAGCAATGTCTTTAATCAGCAAATTCTCAGGTGTCTCGGGAGTCGTGTTTAATACCACCGTATACTGGGGCGGAATCGAAGTAATTTCGCCCGCATCAAGAGCCTTTAACTCGACTTTAAATAAATTATGTTCAAGGGACTTTACCAGTTCATGAGCAAGCTTAACGTCTCTGTCGATGACATGAATTGCCAAAAAACCTAATGCTGCTAAACCATAGACGCAAGCCCTTGCCGCTCCCCCAGAGCCAACGACCAAAACTTTTCCAGTGGGTTCGTAGTCGACTTTAGAATTCAAAATCAGCCTTCGGATACCCTCACTTAGGAGTGAACGCATCCACCAATGCTCACCTTTTTTAAACATAGAATCGGCATAGTTTAATAAACTCGTTTCCACAGGATATTCAAAAGAAAGGGATACCACATTATTATAGAATGGTCTCTCAATGCGCAAACAATCAACTTGCCTCATGATAGCCTTTAAATCCGCGACAAGTTTTTCGGGCGCGCTTTCAACTAAAATAACTTCGTTAGCAACACCCTTGCTCTCAACAAACGCTTTTAATTTATTAAATCTCTCGGCATCGATCTCTCTGCCAATCACTCCCCATTTAATCGCCATGCGTCCTAAACCATTCTTTGACTGACGTTATATCTTTCTGAATTTGGGTCTTAAGCTCATTAACTCCACTAAATTTCATTTCTGGCCGCAAAAACTCTAAGAAATCCAGGCGAAATTCTTCGCCGTACATGTCTCCAGAAAAATCAAAAATAAAGGTTTCAACCAAAGGCTTTGTTAAAACGTTATCGTTAAAGGTTGGGTTGTTTCCGACATTGGTGACTGAAAAATATTTCTTTTCGCCAAAAAAACTTAAGGTAACGTAAACACCTAGCAATGGAAAAATCTCACTGTCATAGTCTAAATTTGCCGTCGGAACACCGATTCCTTTTCCCCGCCCTTTGCCTTTAACAATGCTACCCTCCAAATAAAAGTTGCGTCCTAGAAACTCATTGGCCTCTTCAATTTTCCCCGTCTCAATGCGCTTGCGAATTTCCGTACTCGAAACGATGGTGTCATGAATTTTAAAGGGAGGTACCACATCCACCTCAAAGCCGAAATCTTGACTTTTCTCTAAGAGAAAATCCGGAGTGCCCTTTCGATCCTTTCCAAAACTAAAATCATACCCAACAACCAGTGATTTCGGCTTAAACACTTTATTTATTTTCTGCAAAATAAAATCTTCGCGACTCATGTCAGCAAGCTTCTTATTAAACGGTTCAACGATCAAATAATCTACTCCCAAACTTTTCATCTGCACTTCTTGATCCCCTAAAGGAAAAATCCTTCTTATATTTTTCTGTGGTGCAAGTACTTTTAGAGGATGTGGCTCAAAGGTTATGACGACTAGAGGGCCTCCCAACCGATTCGCTTTTTCTCTTGCTTGCCCGATAAGCACGCGATGACCACGATGAACACCGTCAAAATTTCCAACTGTCACAACAGAGTTATTTACGTCGTTTGTACTTTTGAATTGGGAAACGCCCTTAAACACCTTCAAGTGAAGACTCCTAATTCATCCGCCTTTTGAACTATGTGTTCCGACGAAACTTTCTTCATGCACTCATGAGTTCCCAAAGGACACTTTTCAGTGCCATGAGCAGAACAAGGGCGACAAGAAACATCGGCTTGTGCAATTCTAGCTTTGTCTATCCATGGACGGTATCCAAATGAAGTCATTGTTGGGCCAAATACAGCTATCACTGGTAGGCCGGCGCAACTTGCTATGTGACTTGCGCCATTGTCATTGGTAATGAGTAGAGTGCCTTTACGAAATTTCTCGTAAAGTTCGGTGATGGTCGTCTTGCCAGTAAAGTCTCGCGCACCGTCAATTTGGCTTGAGATCTTTGCGTTCAACTCTTTCTCGGCAGACGTACCAGTAACCGCAACAAAGTACCCCTTAGCTCGATAATACTTTCCAATCTTAACAAAACCATCTTCGCGCCAACGCTTTGTCGGCCACTCACTCCCTGGCGAAAGATAAATAATTTTTTCGCGATTTTTTATGTCGGCCTCAAACTGTAAAGAAAATAGGTAGGGAACGGCAGGCGAGTTGGCGGGATCAGCCCAATTCAAATCTTCGGAGCGGTTTAATTCTTGATCGATAGCTCCATCCAAATGGCGAATGAGTGCCATTTGCCGCAAAACTTCTGGCAAATTCATAGGACGAAAAATTCGTAAATCAAAAGCAAAAGAGTTCCACCATTTTTTATAACCAATTTTCTTTTCTGCTTTCAGACGAGAGACAAACCAAGCCGTTCGAAACGATTGGTGTGGGGATACAACAAATTTAAATTTCCTCTTCCCCAAATCTTTCCTGACACCCGCCCAATTCGTGGCTGGCTTTTTTCCAACTTCAAAGACTTCGTCTACCAATTTCTTGTCCAAAAAGAAATCCCCTAAACCAGATCGACAAAGAAGGACCAACGGATTATCTGGATACAACCGTTTTAAGTTTTTCATAAGCGGGATCGTTAAAACTAAATCCCCAATGAAGGCTGTTTGGATAATGAGATTGTACTGAGCCATTCTCGTCCCTCGGAAATACCTCTTAAAATTTCATTTAAAGGTACCAAATCATAACACATTGGCTGGTTTTGACAAACCCTCTTCCAACAGGGACTACAGCTACTTTGAGTTAAAATCTTGTAACCGCGCCCAAAGTCATCAATTTCGTGGGCGCAAGTGGGGCCAAACCAACTGACAACCCACTTTTCCAGGGCAATTCCCATGTGCATGCCTAGGCTGTCACCAGTTACAATGATATCACAAGCCGCTACACTTAAATATCCATCTCTAATCCCAGAGGTCGTTGACGATTCAAAAACGTCGAGCCCATAAGCGATTTGTTGGTTGCGAACCGTGTCTTCAGGTCCACCAAGCAATACGACATTCCCCAAATTTTTTCTTCTAATTTCGGCGATCATCTTCCGCTGAAACTCTACCGGTAATTTTTTGTAAGGAATGACTCCACTACAGCCAGTGTTAATCCCAATGACCAGTTTATCAGCCTGTTTCCACTCTTTACGCCGCTTTTGAACTACCATCAATTCACTTTCTGGGACTGGGTTTGCATACCCTTTAGGAGCAAAATGAGACAGCTCTAACGCCTCTAAGAGTAGTTGGGTCTCAGGTTTTTTATTTTGAAAAAACTTTTTCTCGTCGTTTAATCCAATTTCCCAAAGCTCTCTTGCCGCCGAGGTGGCTGGCAAAATCGAACCACTGCTGGGATCGGCAATAAATCCATAGACAAAATCAGCACCCGTTTTCGCTAAGACTCCTGCCGCTAAAAGAGACTTATCAACTGCGTAAGCTATATCAAATTCCAGCGCCGAAAGAGAAATCAAGTCCTCTTCACAAACTGAGAACAGGCGATCGATATAGGGATTTCCCTTCAGCAGGAGATGCATCGGCTTCTTAGTAATCCAAGTAATATGGGAATTTGGAAATTTACTTTTTATCGCCGGCAGAATAACTGTACTTCTTAAAACCGCACCCATTGCCTCTAGACTAATTACCAAAATTCGAGTCGAAGGGACACTCATACTAGGGCAAAATTGATCACAAATGACGTGTCGGCCGCAAGGTTTGTAGCCGCTAAAATGACGACAAGAGGTCACTGGCATAAGAACATTGTAACAGAGTTTTCCAAAAAAACTTTTTTTTGCTAGTTAGTTTTCGCATCACTCGACCAACGTAGGAATGCTTACGGACTTGCTGGCAAATCCTCGCCGGGCTCTATGGCCTTCAAATCACCAACAATTTTCCCAATCTTAATTTTACTTTCCACACGTACTAAGTATTTACGATCATCGTCAGTGATCCACATGTAAATGTCGCCTACCGGCTTAAATATTCCATCAAGTTCAAACTGGGGCTTAATGACAAAAGTTTCCTTTGGTCCAAGCGCTGTCTCCAGAGTCTCCTTACGCAAAACCTGACCTTTGAACAAAAGAGTTTTGCCAGCATCATTCACGCGAAATACAATCTGTTTTCCAACAGCAAGTTTAAAATTTCTTAAATAGAAGATCGCGCTATACACATTTTGTGAAAAAGGCTCCAAAGGATGTTCGTCCTTTTCCTCTTTAACCTTCCCGTCATCGATATATTTTTTCCAGTTAAAAGCCTTCATAGCACTCCAATCAAAAACACCCCTCCCTTCCTTGGTGTCATTGGTTTCTCGGATGCGCAACGAATAGCCCATTGGGACTAGATTGTCGTAATCCACAAAAGTTTTAATATTATCGTCAACTTTATAAAATATCGCAAAACTCGAGTTTGATTTTACATCGGTAATAAAGGTATACGATTTTCGACCATTAACTTCGACCATTTTGCCAACTTCAAGCGTTAAATCGCCAGCCACAACCCCAAAGTACTTTACCGCCAACACAACTTTTTCTCCAATGCGATAAGGATCATTCACGGGTCTTCGGCCAATAAATCCCTCGCTGTCTTCAAATTCGGGAAAGTGTACCGTAGGCTTTTCATCTTTTTTTATTGGCGCGCTTGCCTTTGACTTTTTAGCTGGTTTCGGTTTTTCTCGTTTTGTACCTTTCTTTTCTTCTTTAGCCATGGGGATTGTTTTGACTTCCTGATCTTTCTTGGGCTCACCAATTTCACTGATTTGAATTTTCTTATCAAACTCAGCGATTTTATCTAAGTCAGCGACAGTTTCGTCCGAGCTAAAAAGAGCGCAACCACTTAAACCCAGAAAGCAAAAAATAGAAATCAAATTACCAAGGCATTTCAATTAAATTCCTTCCACCGACGGTGCACCCACATCCATTGTTCGGGCCGCTGACGCACAAGTCTTTCAATATAATCACAGTAAACCTGGGTCATATGCAAGATTGTTTCATCCCGACTTCCCTTACTCTGGAGCGCCACCGGAGGATCGATCTGGCAAATAGATTTGCCGTTCTCATAGTAAGCGTAGACCGGTAAAACAGGACAATTGGCCCGTTCATGAAAAAGAGCTAGACCCATTGCCGTGCCCGTCTCTTTACCAAAAAATTTTGTCTTTACCCCCAAAGGAGGTCCCATGTACTGGTCCAAAACAAATACAACGATTTCATTTTGGCGCAATACACGCAAAATTTCGAAACTACTTTTGCGATCAGAAATATATTTTGCACCATGTTTCGTTCGCGCCGCAAACCAAAGCTCATTGAGCCACTCGCTCTTAAATGTTTTTGTAATAACGTGCACAGGCATACCTATTAAACTCATGGCACAAACCGCCATATCTCCATTGCCTAAATGCAGTGATAAAAATATAATACCCTTACCTTTTGATTTTGCGGCTTCATAGTGTTCGTACCCACGAATCTCCATATGCTCGTCCGACCAAGCTTTCGAAATAAACGGTAAAAGCATAACGTCAACGATCGTACGACCGACATTATACATCGCCGCCCGAGCAATCTTGAGTCGTTCGCTATCTGACATTTGAGGATAGGCGATTTTTAAGTTATCTAGCACAATTTTTCGACGTACACGAAAAATATCAAACCACAAAACTCCCAAAAGATATGCTAATCCACGATGAAACCATCGTGGCATCAAGAACAGTAACCATAAAAAAGGTTTAACGAAGAAGCGAACTAACTTGCCCATCAAAATGCTCTAGCGATAGTTCAGGAACCATTTCAAGTTCACTATATAAAAACTCGTCATGCGCCCAACGTTGAAATTTCACTGCGTCTTTTTCTGTCATTAATATTCGATCAGCCCCTGACTTTCGTGCTTCCATCATGACTTTTTGAATCGAATTAATTTCATAACTAAAATGATCTGGAAATTGAAATTCACCGACGATTTCAATTCCCAGATCATTTTGCAATAGCGCTCTAAAAGTTACGGAGCGACCAATACCCGAAACTATATAATACTTTCGGGCGCGTAAATCATTTTGTAGCTCACCAGACTTCAAGCCACGAAGTCCGGTAATTCTATATTGAAACTTTAAAATACTACTAGACTTAAAGTTCTTCACTTTATTCATCAAAAATTCAATATTCTTTGAACTTCCCAAATTCGTTTTATTAATTAAAATAAAGTGAGCTCTCGCCAAAGACTCAAATCCCTCGCGTGCTCTTCCTAAGGGTAAATACTCATAAGACTCCGGGTTTTCCGTAGCATCTAGAACCACAATATCCAAATCTCTTTTTAAGCGCCAATGTTGAAAGGCATCATCGGCTAAAATACACTGAACCCCCGAGTTTCTCCCAAGCAAAAGCTTACAGGCCTTTACACGATCTCTACCAATCACCACTGGCACATCGGGATTTCGCCATTTAATCATCGTCGGCTCATCACCAAACTCAGTCGCACAAAAACTCAAGTCACGTCCTTCAGCCGTTACTAAAGTTGGACCGGCATTTCGTGAGCGATAACCACGACTGACAACCCCTACTTTAATTCCTAACTTTCCAAAGTGACGTAAAAAGAAATCGACTGTTGGCGTCTTGCCCGTACCACCAACCGTTATGTTGCCAACACTGATTACCGGTACGCCGACCGAAAAAGTCGAAATCAATCCACGAGAGTAGACTCTCTCTCGGATTTTCACCGCTGCCGAAAAAGCCTGACTTAAGGGGGCATAAACTAAATTCCGAATCACATCAAATACTCCCTGATGGCATCTGTCACTCGCTTTGCTGCGCCCTTATTTCCAAGCGAAATATCAAGTTCTTTCAAGTCATTCACGACACGGCTACGTAGCTCTCGATTTTCAATATACTTTTCTAACTCTGCTGACAAAACCTCTACAGAGGCTTGCTCTTGAAATTTTTCTGGCACAACCTCGCGTCCAAGAATTAAATTCACCATGCCGAAAAATTTGGTCGACTTCACCAAGGTTTTTGCGAGCCACGCGCTGACAGCATTCATTTTATACATTATTACCATCGGTACATGCATAAGTCCCGTCATCAAGGTTGCTGTTCCCGAGGCGCATAAAATTAAATCGCAAATTTGCAACATTTCAAATGGCGCCATTTGTATTAACATTAAATGTGGAGAATCTGCCGGTAATAGCTCGCGTATTTTTTCGCGCTCAAGGCCCGGGGCAATCAGTAACATCAAATGCAAATCAGGATGTTTTTTCTGTAATACTCTGGCAACTTCGATCTGGGTCGCCAAATTGTTTTTCAATTCGGAATTTCGGCTTCCTGGCATGAGCCCTAAAACCATATCGTTATCATGAAGACCAAACCGGCCGCGCCTTTTCTTTCGCATCTCATCGTCCCGCAAATCCTCGGTAATTTCTTCCAACAACGGATGTCCAACAAATGTTACATCTACGTTGTGCTTCTTGTAAAAATCCACCTCAAATGGAAAGACGACTAGCATACGATCGATAAATTTTTTAACCAACTTAATTCGCCCTGTACGCCAGGCCCACAATTGCGGCGAGATATAATAAACAACTGGAAGACCCAGCCTCTTCATTTTTTTTGCTAAGCGAAAATTAAAATCGGGGTAATCTAAAAGTAAAACGAGCTTAGGATTTCTTTCGCCTGCCATTTCGACTAAACGATTAAACACTGATTTAATTTTAGGATAATGCGCTAGCACTTCTTTAAACCCAACAACCGCCAACTCTTCAGATCGTCCAACAATTTCGAAACCGATTTTCTCCATTTCGCGACTGCCAATGCCAAAGGCATGTACATCGATATTCTGAGTTTTCCATTCTTCTAGTAACCGCTGGGCATAAAGGACGCTCGACGCCTCAGCGGCTACGATGAGAATTTGCGAGGTTTCGGTCGATTTCATAAGTTATTTTCTCGGCAAGTTCAAGAGCCACAAGGCCGTCTTCACCGCTGACTTCACAAGACATATTATTTTTCACAGCGCTAACAAAAGACTTTGTTTCAGCCAGTAGCGCATCACCCTTCTCAAGATTCCAAGTGTCGCGTTGAATTGGCAACAAACTGTCTGGAGAGGTAAGTTCCCCGGTTTTTGTTAACAGCTGAATCTCTCCTCCCCCAAAATCCATCGAGAGATACTGATTATTTTGAAACACACGAAATTTTCTCACAGCAATTTGTGAAACACGGCTCGAAGTCACATTGGCAACCACACCGCCATCAAACTCTAGTCGCGCATTCGCAATATCTATGTTTTTCGTAATCACCGGCGTACCGACAGCTGCAATATTTTTTACAGGCTTTCCAACGAGAGCTAAAATGACATCTAAATCGTGAATCATGAGATCTAAAACAACACTCACATCCATACTTCGGGGTTTAAAAGGAGCCAAGCGATGACACTCTATAAATAGTGGTGACGTTAATTTTGATTTGGCCGCCACGAACGCGGGATTAAAACGTTCTACGTGACCGACCTGCAGCTTTAATTTTTTATCTCTAGCAATTTTACAAAGCTCTTTGGCTTGATCGACGGTCGAAGTCATAGGTTTTTCGACATGGACATGAATGCCATTCTCTAAACAAAATTTTGCAATCTCATGATGAACGGTGGTATTTGCCGCAATTGTTACAACGTCAACAGCACCCTTAAGTTTACGATAATCATCCTCGGCTTTGACATTAAGCTCTCCACCAATTTCTTGTGCACGTTCAAAACTGGCGTCACAAACGCAAACGAGCTCAACGTCATCAATCATTTTATATTTCTGTGCATGAAAACGCCCCAAGTGCCCAACCCCAATAACGGCAGCTCGAATTTTTGCCATTAGCGTGCAATTCCTTTTTCAGAAGATTTAATAAAGTCGATCAAATACTTCACGTTCTCGTCAATTTCACATTCGCTCTCTATTGCATTTAAGGCTTCATCGATGGTTCGATCTCCCATTATGGTAAGTCGAATAGCCTTGTGAATTTGACTAATGGACTTATCGCTAAAACCCGCACGCTCAAGACCAATTTTATTCGTAGCGCGAGTCACAGCCCAGCGCCCCTGAGCCATGCAAAACGGCACAACGTCTTTGTTAATCGTACTGTCACCGGCAATGTAAGCAAACTTTCCAATCTTAATGAACTGGACAAAACCACACATCCCTCCCACCCGCACGTTATCTTCAATCGTTACATGTCCCGCAAGCTGACATGAATTCGCAATCGCAATATTGCTTCCAATTCGACAATCGTGGGCGATATGAGAATAGGCCATGATTAAATTATTGTTGGCTATGGTGGTAAGTCCCGTACCCGTCACGGTGCCTAAATTTACAGTCACATACTCACGGATCATATTACCGTTACCGATGGTTAGCTTCGTTTTTTCATTTTTGTATTTTAAGTCTTGGGGTGGCCCGCCAACTGCCGCTCCTGCAAAAAATTGATTGTTTTCGCCGACTTCAACGATGCCAAAATCACTTCCTAAAGTAACATGGTTATGAAGAACTGAGCCTTTACCAATTGTTACCTGGCCACGCACAACACAAAACGGACCAATCTCAACATCCTTATCAATTACCGCTTCTTTGGAAATAACGGCCGTCGGATGAATTTTGCTCATATTTTTCGCTCCGATACATAAGCAGTTAGAACCATTTCATTGGCCAACTGCCCATTAACGAAACTTTCTCCGCGAAATACTAATATCTTTCCTTTTTCCTTAATCGTTTCAACTCTAATCTCTAAAGTATCACCCGGCAAAACAACACGACGAAATTTCGCTTCATCCACGCCGACTATCGCAAAATCTTGAGGTGGGTCTTCGTCGCGGTAGGAACTAATGGCACACGCTTGCGCGACAGCCTCAATTTGCAAAACTCCTGGCATCATTGGATTTCCGGGGAAATGCCCCGGAAAATACGGTTCATTCATTGTTATATTTTTAATCGCTACGGCCTTTCTACCCAAGCGACGTTTTGAATCGGGACCATCAGCTAGAGATAGTACCCGGTCCAACAAACAAAAGGGATAGCGGTGCGGTAACCGCGCAAAAATCTCACTCGCTTCCATTTTGTCTGGTCGATGTGACATTACTTTTTACCTTTTTTTGATTTTTCGTATTCATCAACTACGCGTTGAGTGATGTCGATTTCGTTTTTCGCCCACACTACTCCTTGTTTTGCATTCAAGATCATCGTGTAGCTATCTTTTTTTGCAATATCTTCGATAATTTTTTGAATCGCATCCAAGATCGGCTTTTTCATATCAAATTCTTTTTTGCGGATTTCTTCCTGATATTGCATGCCCTGTTTTTGAAATTCTGCGATATCTTTTTCTAGCTCCATTTGCTTGCGAAGCTTCACCTGATCAGCAAGAACAGATTCTTTTTTCATTAAATCATCTCGCTTTGTTTTCAAGTCGTCTTCTTTTTTTCGCAATTCGTCCTGACGAGCTTTAAAAACTTTCTGTAATTCATCGTTGGCCTTTTTACCATCCGTTGTCCCATCGACCGCTTTCTCAACGTTAATGAAACCCATTTTGTCTTCGGCAAAACCGCTAGTTCCGAAAACCATCGCCAATGCTATCAAAACCTTTTTCATACTTTCCTCCTCAAGGAAAAATTTAAACTAAAAATAAATTCAAAAACTAAAAAGGCGAACCAATGGAGAAGTTAAAAACCACGGAACGCTCACTCACTCTTCTATCTATTGGGAAGCCCCATTCAAAACGCAATGGACCGATTGGCGAAAACCAACGCATACCAAAACCAATGTCACTACGAAATCCGCTGAAATCAAGACTATCTTCAGCTCCCCCGATATCATAAAAGAATACTCCCTTAATACGAGCTTCATCAATTAAAGAAAATTCTAATTCCGACTGCAAGTAGGCCTGCTGAGTTCCCCCAAAGGGACGAAGTGCATAAGCCTCTGCACCGACGACATCACCTGGATTCGCGGCAATCCACTTATCATAAAAAACCTGCGAACGTTTTTTCTGACCAACCGCATACGGATCGTACCCACGCAGAGTATAAGGTCCGCCCAATAGAAACCGCTCAGAGAATGGCACATCTTTATTAGGATCATTTGAAGTAATAAAGCGGTAAGTTAAATTGTTCCGCCAAACGACACTCCAAAATAAATTATTAAAGAAACGTAAACTTGTGGAACCCAATGTATAACGCAAATCCCCGCCAAGCCCTGCGTATTCAAGTGACGCCGACGTTAAAATACCTTTGGTGGGCGAGAAGCGGTCGTCTCGCTTGTCATACTCGATCGTCACTTGCATAGAGCTTGTTAACCCATTCACAGTATTCACCGGGTATAAAATTGTGTCCTGATCAGCCGGCAAACCTTTTAGGTTAATTTGGGTATTATCCAAGCGGTAACGTAAATATCCAGATAAGTAATCCGCCAGCGGATGCCCTACACGAACACTGCCCCCGTTAACTACTTTTTCATAATCCGGCAAGTCATCTCGTCTTTGATAACCATCAAACCCGAGCGACCATTGAGTGTCCCTAAAATAGGGCTCAGTAAAGTTGAGGTTAAAGATGGTGCGCACCTTCGAGTAATCCAAAATTACACCTAACTTCTGACCTCGACCCAAAAAGTTGGCTTGGTTGACTTGACCTTGGATAACCATTCCCGAAAAAGAACTGTAACCCGCGCCCAACTGAAGTGTTCCTGTGTTGCGTTCCTTCACAACAATATCAATGTTAATCAGCTCCTGATTCTCTTCTGGCGTACTCGTGTTGAAGTGAACCTCATCAAAATAGCCAAGACGTTTTACGTTCTCAAGCGATTCTCGTTTATTGGTTTCGTTATAAAGCTCACCTTCAAGAATTTTTAATTCTCTTCTTACTACTTTATCGCGTGTCTTTGTGTTTCCAACAACATTGATTCGGCCAAAGTAAACCTTATTCCCTTTATCAATTTCGTAAGTAATATCTACCTTTCGATCTTTATCATTGGGTCGGATTTTTGGAATGACATTCGTAAACGCATATCCCAAATCACCATACTTTTCGGTTAACTTTTGCAAGTCTTTTTGCATTTTCTCGTAAACGAAAATTTTAGAGTCGTCGATTTCAATCGCTTTTCGCAATTCTGACTCCGCAAAAAGCATGTCACCCTCGAAGTCAACCTTGCCGACGTCGTATTGCAATCCTTCTTCTAACCGAATCGTGATAAACAAACTTCGTTTGTCAGGAGAAACATAAACTTGCGGACGATCGATCTTTACCTGCAAATAACCTTCATTGTAATACATGTAATTTAATAACCGCATGTCCACATCAAAGGCTTCTTGACGGAACGAATTACCACCGCCCATAAAGCTAAAAAAATCGCCTTCTTTAGTATTCAAAATCGATTTAATTTTTCCAGACGCAATATTTTTATTTCCTAAAATCGTGATTTTCCTAACAACAACCTTCTCATTTTCCAAAATCTTAAAGGTGAGCCGCTGTGTTTCACCAGCCCTGATATCGGTGAGTTCGTATTTCACATTCGCTAAGAAAAAACCTTTGTCCTCATAAAGTTTCTGCAACTTCTCAACAGCTTCACCAATTCTCTGAAAATTTAACATCTCGTAGGCTTTTAATCCGGCTGCTTCTTTGAGGTCTTTTTCTTCAATCTCATCATTTCCAACAAAAACGATTTCTGCAATCGTGGGCTTTTCTGTGACTCTATAGACAAGTTGAATCCCATCAGAAATTTGATTGCGCGAAATTTCGACATCGTAGAAAAACCCTGTCTCGAATAAATTTTGTACATCCTCGCGCAGGCGAGACTCTTCGTAAAGGCTTCCAACCTTCGTTACAAGTTTTGTACGAATAGCTTCCACTTCGATCTTCTTTTGACCTTCAATTTTGATTTGTGCGATTTTGCCCGATACAAACTTTTGCGACTTAGCCGGTCTGGCAAAAGCAGAAAAACAAAATGCTGTCACCAGCACGATAAATAGAGAAAAAATTAGCCGCTTAAATCCACTCATCAATATCATCAATTACTACAGGGATTTCCTAGTCTTTTTAAATGCTTGTATATAAAAGTTAAAAACTAACCAAAAGCCTAGCTGGAAATACCAATGTTGTCAAAATTTCCTGTGTTTCTGCTTAGATATAGGGCTTTTACGAAATTATGGCGTGAGATAGGAAATCATCGTACTTACACGCTCGCGGGTATCGGCAGTCAAACCAATGAATTCGATGGCAAAGCCACTGGGGTCACCATTCACCGAACGCTCACGTACCCATCGCACCACACCGACGCCCTCGACTTCCACTGGCGAAACATGCGATGGGGCAATTCGAAATGATACAAAATCTCCGATCCTTGGGAGTGCATAAGAGGTCGCCAAAAACATTCCTCCAAGCCCCAAACTCATGCCCTTTGATAGACTTACCTCTCCACCGCGAACCGTTTCAAAAAAAACATCAAGGTTGCAAGTCCGACGCTGAAAGCGACGTTTTATTGAGGATTTTGGCGATTCAATAAGAAGATGTTTTACAACGTTAACTATATAACTAGAATCTCGCAAAGACGAAAGCTCGATGACTTCGACTTGTTGGCGGCGCATCTCCTCGACTTGATATTCACGGTCCGCTTGAGTCAAAATAATAAAGGGGATTTTATTACCCCCTAAGCGCAGACGCGAAATAAAGTCTAAGATTTCACCATCAAGCAGAACATCGTCAGCTAAAACCAAGTCAATAGGCTGACTTACAATTGCAAAAAATGCCGAGCGCAGCGAATCACAGTCAGTGACTTCGAATATCGGGTCGCGCAGAAGGCTTGTTAGAGATTGGCGTAAGCTTTGATTTGAAGAAATAACCAGTATTTTAGCCGCAGCAGATGGTTCCAAAAAAACTCCCTGTATTTTCTAGTATAACGCATGTATACAATTGGGCAAACATTAGGACGTCACAATCTCTACATAAGTGTTGGAACACATTTATTCGTCCAATTTATTATGATATGAAGAGTTTAAATCGAGAGGACTGTAACATATGGATCAAGAAATTATCATTCGTTGGGAAATTAGAGACAATCAGACTTGCAGCTATTTTTTGAATAAAAAAATTAGTAAAAATGAGGTCCTTTACACAGACTCGCTCAGCGCCAATCGTTCACCTCTAGCCGCAAAAATTTTTGGCTTTCCCTGGACTAAATCCGTAGAATTAAAACCTGACCAGGTCAATATCTTAAAACACGACTGGGTAGAATGGGAAGTACTTGCAGAGCCTCTGGCAGGACTCATCAAAGAACATCTCAATGAGAAATTACAAAGGGGAAACATTGAAGAAAACCCGGAAATCAAAGATCACGAAATTCATCACCCCCTCGCCGAGCAGATTTCCATTCTCATCGATAATGAAATTAATCCCGCTGTTGCGGCCCACGGTGGTTACATCCGCTTGATGAATGTTAAAGATGATAAAGTTTTCATTTCGATGGAAGGTGGCTGTCAGGGCTGTGCGCAATCACAAGCTACTCTTAAAGAAGGCGTTGTGACCACAATTCAAAAATACTTTCCGCAAATTCAAGACGTGGTTGATGTGACCAACCACGCCCAAGGTGAAAATCCTTACTTTTAAACAAAATTATTTTTTTGACAAATATTTGCTAACGCCTTCATGGGTAGCTTTCATGGCCTCGCCACCTTTGGTCCAATTGGCCGGGCAAACCTCTCCGTGTTTTTCATTGTGCTGAAGGGCATCTACCATGCGGATGGCTTCATCCACGTTGCGGCCAAGTGGAAGATCATTAATGACCTGATGGCGAACAACTCCTTCTTTATCGATCAGGAACAAGCCGCGATAGGCAATTCCACCAGAGCTGAGCACGTCGTACTGAGTAGCGATTTTTCCGCCAAGATCCGCAACCAAGCCATATTTTACGCCTTCAATTCCACCTTTATTTTTTGGTGTGTTAAGCCACGCGTGATGAGAAAACTTTGAATCCACGCTACAAGCTAAAACTTCCACGTTACGCTCTTTGAATGCCGAAAGTTTTTCTTGAAACGCGTGAAGCTCAGTTGGACAAACAAAAGTAAAATCCAAAGGATAAAAGAATAGTACGACGTATTTGCCTTCGTACTGCGACAATTCAATATCCTTAAAATCACTGCCAAATACTGCAGTTGCCTTGAAGTTAGGCGCCTTTTTTCCTACTAATACACCCATATTATCTCCTTTATATTACGCGAACTAAAATTCTCATTTTGTCAGAGAAAGTTCAACTGATTGTACGACCGGTCGCAGAAAAACTGTTGTCCCGCCAATAAAAGTCGAGTTAGCTCTGAAAGTGGATGTCTCTACTTCGAAATATTCGCATCATTGATCTATCACGGGTTCTCGCTGGACCTTATTGCACCCAGGTTCTTGGCGACCTCGGTGCGAAAGTTATGAAAATCGAACACCCCGAACTAGGAGATGAAACCCGGCACTGGGGTCCTCCATTTTTTAACGGAGAATCCTGTTATTTTTTATCAACAAATAGGAATAAAAAAATCACTGAACTGAATCTCAAAAACGCTAGAGACCGAGCCAAACTCATTTCAATGCTAGAAAAGGCCGACGTACTCGTTGAAAACTTTCGCGTCGGGTACTTAGAAAAATATCTCCTTGATTACAACTCACTTAAAAAGAAATTTCCAAAATTAATTTACTGCAGCATCACCGGCTTCGGACAAAGTGGGCCATACGCAAAAAAGCCAGGTTATGATTTGTTGATTCAGGCGCTCGGCGGAATCATGAGCATTACCGGGCCCAATGAAAAAACACCTATAAAGGTCGGCGTGGCGATCACCGATATTACGACAGGGCTGTATGCTGTGATCGCGATCCTTAGCGCAATTCTTGAAAGACAAAAATCTAAAAAAGGTCAGCATATTGATCTGGCATTGTTTGATACTCAAGTGAGTTGGCTCGCCCATCGCGCGATAAATTATCTGGCAACAGGAAAGGTTGAAAAAACTTATGGCAATGATCATCCGACAATTGTACCTTATGGAGTCTTTCAGGCTAAAGATAAACCATTTGCAATTGCAGTTGGCAATGACGAACAGTTTCGAAAATTTTGTGGCGCACTCGGTGTCGACTGGTCCGCAGATAAAAGATTTAAGACCAATCCTGCCCGGGTTAAAAATCGCGCAGTTCTTTGTAAAAAAATAAGTTTCTTGTTAAAGAAAAAACCGCGAAATTTCTGGCTAAAAAGGTTAGATGGGTCCGACGTTCCATGCGCGCCGATTAATAATTTTGCAGATCTGGCGCGAGATCCACAGCAAAAATTTAAAGGATTATTTATGAAGATGAGTGACGGAAAAATTCCATGCCTTAAAAGTCCAATGAGTTTTTCACGCACGCCGATAAAGAAATATAAAATCAAATAGTTCTCCTTTGGGCCTTTTGCCAACTCCAGACGTGATATTTACCTCCAAAATGCGATCCTTGTCGGCCAGTCCTGCTCCAGAAGTAATTTAATCAATGCCTTTATTGCCGGCTCTCGTCAGGCGGTCGTTTGTTTTTAGTCAGGCATCAGTCGCCAATCGAAATAAATCTATATTCAAACACACGACCTCTTTTGCTGGTGAGGCTTTACAGATTTCCAAAGATTTTTCAATGCCCTTGGATAAAATTTCGCGAATCTTCGTAAAATCTTCGATCGACATAGACATTGGTGACGTAAAAAAAAGCTCACGAGTCTCTCGAGAGTCCATTTTTTGAATCGCTTTCATTCGCCAATTTGTGTGATGCTTAACGACGAGTGGCGAATCGTTGGCTATGTAAACAAATGTGGTTCCCGGTTTATACTTTGGACCTTTGCGCTCACAGATTCCTGTTCGAACTAAGAAGTTCAAAATTTCCTCAGCCTTCAGACGCGATAGTTGAAAGCGACTCGCAATTTGGTCTAATGTTTGTCCATCATCTATAAACGTCGCCGAAAAAATCGCTACATATACCCAACTTGAATAGAATATAGCGCGATCGTGCGCTGAGAGTTCTGTGTGTTCTCCGACTCGGGACCTTACCTTGGAGCGTTCGGCAAGAAGCTCTTCTCTCTTAGTCAGCCAATATTTTTTTGATTTTTGTGTCCCAGCTCTATCTAAATGAACGAGTGTGAAAAAATATTCTTGCTCAAGCGGCGTCATCTTTAAGACGTCAGCGAGCTCTTTGGCTTGATCGAAATTTAAATTCTTAATACCAGAAATTACGTGCCCAAGGTAACTTGGGTGTACTCCGACAGCTGCGGCTATTTTTGAAAGATTTGATAAGCCGGAATCCTTCAAAAACTCGATATGTTTGCGTAGATACGCACGATAGTCTAAAAAGTCGAAGAGATTGGCATCCTGATCCATTGTGACCAATCGGTCATTTTTGACCATACCTTTAGACAAAAAAGATATGGAAAATATTATTACACCGCATTATATTGGCGTAAAGATTGAATAACCTAACCTTGGAGTTTTAATGAAGAACCTATTGAACATGACCCTCGTAACACTGGCTATTGCCTTTACGCCCATGACACTTTTTGCGAAAGAAGGCGGTGGCGGCCCTGGCGGTTCCGGAAAAGTTGGAGAAGGACAGAATTCACTACCCGCTGATTTCTTCGCGGAGTTAAACGGCCCTGTATTTCCAAGAAAAAATGAAACACCTATCTCACTTGAAAAAGATTACCCCGAGCTTTATGCGGAGGTTCAACGGATCTTTAAAATTCTGAGAAAACGAAATCGCAATACCGACCCTTGGTTGCACAAGTTAAGCGAATATAAAATTTATGTCGTCAACCAATTGAGCACCGATGCTGACGTCGTTAAGATGAAGGACAATCTTAAACTCATTCCGACCGCGGTTACCTATAATTTTTCAGAGCTCAACTCATCGGGCAGAACTACGAATGAGTACCGAGTGATTGAACTCAATCGCGAAACATTTTTCAATCGTAATCTCAGATTTCAAGCCTTAGATATTATCCATGAGATGGCCCATCACGAAAAGCACGAGCCCAGAGCATCTGATCATCAATTTATTTCTCCCTTTATTACAGGACTAAACGCTCTTCTGGATGTGATTGAGCGGCAAGAAGAGCAAGACTATTCGCTTACCGATGGCGAATACGAAAAAATTGTGACAATGCAGAATATGATAGAAAATATTTTCGGAAAATACGGTTTCAACAAAGACTATGAGTTTTATGTTTATCGTAACGGCGGAGGAGTTTTAGAAATCCGCACGACTGACCGAGACTTTTACAACAAAGGTAAGAGCGTTTCTGAGCAGGCGACTCAGCTTCTTGAAGCCCAAGACAAAAAACTAAGGGCCAATGAAAATATCGTCGATGCTCTGTCGACAGTACAATTTGAGATTTCTATTCATAAGTCTGGCTATAGTTTTTTTGGAAATCATAACATTCTTGACAGAATGCCAAAAGACAGTATTTCGTTAGATCACGTAAAAAATAATAAGATTCTGAATTCGATGATTCATTTCGGAATTTGGGACAAGTCTTGTGCGGGAAATACTTTTAAAAATATTCAAAGACCAACTGTGTTTGAAAAGAACATACCGGAAGACGATAAAGACTACAAAAAACCTGATAGCATGTACAGCTCTCATCGTCCTCCAGAGTGGAAATTTAAAAAAATCTATTATGTCGACTGCCAAGGGGATAACAACACGATCAGAGACATTATGGCAGATCAACACCTCACAGTCGCTGGGAATGGCAATCTCGTGGAGAAAATCGGCACTTCTATTTCTGTCTCAATAAAGGGAAATTCTAATGCACTTTCTAATATTAAACTTCCAGAACTCATCCGCAGCAAATATTCGATAGCTGACGAATATGGAAATCTTTTTAATTATACACTCGTTAGAGTAGAAGGTGATAATAACCAAGTCGTCAATTCTGAGCCTATGAGACAGATATCTTTGCGTAACGTTTCTAATTCTCGCATAGCCGATGTGAATGGGATATTTATTGAAATCTCCGATTCTACAAATGTTTATATTTCTAATTTCGTTATCGAAGGCAGAGATTGGTGTGGTTTATGCACGGGACTCTCTCTAGAACAAACAAAGACTGCGCTCAATAAGGTAACCCCCTCTCTCGAAATTGTGGACTCCCGAGATGTTGCGATCGAGAAAGTAAAAGTTCAGCTAGGAAATCAATCTGAATGGACGGCTCAGAAGACCGGAAATATCTACAGCACCGCTGAATCCGTTCATTTTAAAATTAGTAAATCTTCGTTTCAGGCAAAAAATCTCGTCATTGATAATTCACCGATTAAAACCCCTGATAAATACGAGCAGGGCTCTCCCATTGGATATGCCATACTTAATGCGTCTTTCTCAATGGAAAATGGCACGGTGAGACTTCAAGACCTCTGCGCACAGAAAAGTGTTACCCGAGAGATGGAATGTAAGGATATGAAGGCATTTACTAGTCGGAGTATACGGGACGAAAAATATTAGCCACTAAACCCAGCTACAAAAATATTTATTTTAGAACAAGGAGCAGTATATGAAACTGAATTGGATTTCATTACCTTTAGTGATTGTTGGCGCCAACGCCCTCGCGAAATCAAGTAATACAAATGTTTTGAAAGCCTTCGAATGTAAAATTGGCGATCGTCGTTTACCGCACAGCTGAAATTAAAATTTCTGAAGTCGATGGAAGCGGAACAATTAAAGTTGAAGACTATAAGCATTGGCTTAAATCGAACGAATTTTATGAAAGCGGTGAAGTCAATATCGAGTTAATGAATTGTCGTAGTGTTCGTTACCGATTTTCAAATATAACGAAGCCTTGGGTTCTTGAAAAACCATTTGATTGGTCACGCCCTGACGATGTCGATGATATTGGAAACTACTATTAACTGGACTGCCGCGTTGTTTTTAACCCACGTGACCCTATCCTAAAAAACTGAACAGTTTGAT
>LWDK01000038.1 GCA_002083485.1 Proteobacteria bacterium SG_bin7
CGACGTGCGTACAATCTTACTTTTGACATTCTTTTTATCGGGATTAACTAGCCTTGCAAAAGAACCGGTTAAAGGTCCCTTTTCGGGGAACTTTTCGCTAGTTTACCAGTCGCCTTTTGATCCGATTGAGGGACAAGACCCAGCTGCGGTCATGAGTGCTGGTGTCAGCTATAATTTTTCAAAAGAAACATATTTAAGTTTTACCGGCCGCTATTGGAATACCATGGTTGGACACAGTAATGACAGCAACACGAAAGGTTTAGCCGATACTGCCTTATTGTACGGTGACAATCGCTACGATGTTGGATCTAGTCGTGCTCTCGGTAAAGACTGGGGAATAAGTTATCTGTTGGCGGGAATTTTGCCCACATCTAATCAAGCACAGAAAGCAGGAATGCGTTTCGGTACGACGGGTACCGTAAATTTAAAACTCAAATTCAAAAACGCAACGTTTGTGTTTTCTAATATGCTTAGTTACTTCAATTTTGAATGGGATACCGCAGACCCAACGGGGTTTCAATATAATGAATATTTGATGCTGAAAAATTCGGTTTCAATGGGCCTTTCGTTGAATAAAAAGAAAACTTGGTCGATGGGGCTCGAGTTAGCTCACTATACTTTTAGAAATATCCAAGAAAATGTCGACAACGCGTATAGTGTTAGTGGTTTTACCAGTTATGCCTTTAGCAAAGATGTTATGGGAACCCTCATGATTATGGGTTCTGACAGAAGACACGATAATACGAATTTATTTTTGTACGAAAACATGTCTGTTTTTGCAGGATTATTAGTAAGTATTTAAGGGAGCTTTGAATGAAGACAAGCTATGTTTTATCGATGGTAATTTTAGGTGCGTTGGTGGCGTGTACAAAACAGCGCGATGAATACTTTCCACAAGGGGCGGGTGAAAATCTAATCGCCATGAAGGGGTTTAAAGTTGACTACACTTTAAATACAAAGAATGTGAAGAAAGACTATATTAAAGACGCGAGTCAGAGCGAAGCAAGCCATTTAGAAGTTGGTAAGAATAGTTTGAATTTGAAAAAATTCAATGCGATTGGATTTGCAAAGGGAGAGGGCACTGGATATACGACCGACGCCGACCTAATTCCTAAAGACTATCAATTTATTGGAATTTTGAATCAAGTTTACAATATCAAGTACAAGTTTAATGATAAATACTTATTGATCCAAAAATTGGTTGACGAAGACACAGCACCAGATTTTGAATTACGTTCGTTTAAAAAACCAAGATCTAATCTCGTCGAACCGACTAAAAGGACTTTACAAAAAGTTAAAAAAGAAAAATTAGAGTCTGTCTATGTCACAATGTTGGGATGTCCAATACAATATTATCGGGTCGAAAACCAGCTTAATCGAAACCTTGAGAAAACAAAGGCACTGGTTGAAATCAGTGTTCGCTATCCCGATGAAGCTACACATTTTCGTGTGAAGAAGGAGAGTTGCAAAAAATTTAATAATGCTTCGGTAACCGATGTTTTGCCGAAAGACTACTTTGTGGGAGAATGGCATTTTTCCGAAACCCTTGTAGATGCAAATCGCGACATGAAGGCCTTTCAGGGTTTTGAGTTAAATCAAAAGGAGCGCTATAAGCAGTCAAGTCGAATTGAGTTCGTCAGCACTCAGTACTCTATTCGTGCAGTCGACACAAATATTTCTGACGAAGAAAGAGCAAAAAAAGAAAAAGCAGAAAAAGAAGGGAGGGAGGTAAACATTGTTGAAGAATTTCCTATTGTTACGATTCCGCTTAAAAATCGCTTCAACTTTCATGTTGACGAAAATGATGCTCTTATTGAAGCGACAGATGAAAAAATCCACTGGAAGAATCGGGAATATGTACAATTGGATTTTCGCGGAGTTAATTCTAAAAATCTCAAGCTCGCCGACGAGTACCGCGAAACTCTTGATTTTGAAATTTCGCAAGATGAATATGGAAATGATTTTTTCTCGTTTGTTGTTAACGATTTAAAAATCGGTGCACGCGTTCGTTACGCCTTCCGCAGAATCAACGATGGCCGTGATGATAAGATAAAATATGAGCCCAGGACTTACTTTCAAGATGATAATAAATGGTTTGGGTTTTTTACGACAGAGAAAACTTTCGTAACTTTACGAGAGAAAAATCTTGGTCAAGACGACATCGATAAAAACTTTTTAATGGCACGTCATAATATAAAAAAGGGTTATATCGAGTACCGATTTACTCCCAATAGTCCGAACAAATATCGCCCCATTGCTATTCGTGCTTTGAAGTCTTGGGAGGATGCGTTCAAGAAAGCGGGAATGAATGTCGAATTTAGAATTGATACAAATGCGCCAGATGTGAATCTAGGGGATTTGCGTTATAACATTATAAACTTGATTGATGAGAGCGGTGGTCGATTTTTATTTGGGTATGGTCCGTCAATTATTGATACGAAAACTGGCGAGATCATCTCGGCGACCTCAAATATCCGAGTTAATTCAATTCGTGATTTAGAGGCGACATTTGTGACTGATTACGTACGTGAAAAAATTGGCTTCTTTGAAAACAATTATCCTTGTTTAACGCGTAACTTGAGTCTTCCTGAAAATATTAAGTATCCAAAAGATTATGGTATTCCTGTACAGAGCTTGCGTAACAAACACTGTAATACTTTCCGGACAACTTATTATGACAAATTCAAATTGATCGAAAAGAAATGTCCGAAATTAAAAACCTACGCGGAAGCTCGTGTTGGTAAAGAAAATCGCACCAAATTTATTTCAGGTATAGAAAAATTATTTACCGACGAAGGTAAAAAATTAGTTTCGGAATGTATTGACGTTGTTGTCGAGGATCAGCTCTTGGCAACACTTGTCCATGAATTGGGTCATAATTTAGGTCTGAGGCATAATTTCAAAGGATCTGCCGACAAGCCAAACTTCTGGAGTGATGATTGGATCAAAGCGAACATGCCCGGCACTCTTAATGCAGATTTAGGATCATCAATCATGGACTACGAAAGTCCTGCAGGAGAGGCGTTGTACCTACCCGGTAAGTATGATGTGGCAGCTCTCCTCTTCGGTTACGGTAATAAAATTATCAAAGCTAGCGGCTTTAAAGAAAGCACGATTGATCCCAAAGAGACCGTTAATCTAAATCCCAATATGAGTATAGAACGTAACCTTGTGGACTTAAAAATGTCAGAAAAGCACATCCGAAAGTTTGCGTATTGCACTGACGAGGACGTAAACGGTTACATAGACCCTCTCTGTAATTTGAATGACAAGGGGACGACGCCGCTTGAGTCAACACTGCACTATATGGCGCTTCTTGAAAATAACATGGCACTTTATGGTTTCCGTTATGACAAGCCAAACTCAGTTGTTCGATTAGAAACAAGTTGGCTTACGATAAAAGAGAGAAGTTTTGAACCACTCCGGCGCATGTATGAAGAATGGCGTTGGCAATTGGAATCACGTGGATCTTTTCCGTGGTCTATGTATAAAAAAATGCCTGATCCTATACATAATATGCGCGCCTACATGAACCAAATTCAAGAGTTTCGCCGAAGGACAGGTGATGATAACAACGGGTATTTTGTGGCTAGTCATGCAATTTTTGAATTCTTACTAAACATGGTTATGTTGCCAAATAAATACTGTGTAGGAGTTAAAGATGGAAAACTCAAACTCCTCGAACTTAATCTCGCTCGCAACGAATTCTTTTCCAGAGGCAGAGCCAGAGGAGAGTCGCCTTCGATTCAGTCGTGTGAGGATGGAATTCTTAAGGAGACATTTAAAAATGAGTTTGATCCTAATTCCTATTTAGGCGAGGTGGGTTTTGAGGTTAGCGATGTCATTTATAATGAAAATCAAACAGACCGTGATCGTCAGCTTCTCTATGATGTCGAGGGCTTTTCTAAATATCGAGATGTCGCTCTCGAGCATCTCGTAAGGTGGAGAGCTGGCGATGCTAGAGCCTTAACAGATGTTCGCGGTCGTCGCAAAATTTTTCCGAGATTCATAGATGACCCCATTTTCCGTCATCGTATCTATCAAGCTTTTTTAGACCGTATTTACCATGGTGTTATCATCGCACCTCTAGGTTTGGACGCAAAACCAGAAGATGCCCGCAACCACGTCGCGGACATAAACAAAATGACATTCTTAAGTTCAATGCCAGAGAGTTTGGCGTCAAATTACATTGTTACCGTACCAAAGTTTGCGGCGGAATATAGATTCATTGGATATTTAGCTAATACCTTCAAGGAACGTTTGGCAAAAACTCAAGGTTCAACAGGTTACGAGATCGATGATCCTGCGGGTGCAACTCTTATTGAGGTTGAAGTTTCTGATCAAACTACCTCTGCCTGCGTGACCGGACAGAAAAGCCCACGAGCGGAAATGGCGATTGAAGAATTATTGGCGCCTAAAAAACCTGTCGTGGTAACACCTGATGACGCGCCCAATTCATCCCCTGGGCCTGTACCGAATAGGACTTTTATCTGTCCTAAAGATGTTCAATTTAGTTACATGGCAAAATCAACAATCGAAAAATTTAACTTAGCAAAAAATCGCTACGTAGAATTTGTTCGAAATAGCGGAGCGATTAAAGATCAGATTGAGCGCGATATCATGGGTATAGAATTGCAGCAGGGACTAGAACTAATGAAAGCCTTTCTGACTCCAACGGTCAATGAATGGGGGCCCGGCAAATAGCTAGTTATTTTCCTCAGGCCGTCGATTCCTGGCGGCTTCGAGAAATACGGCTTTTATTTTTTCTAATAGTCGCGCTTCCGATTGGCGAACCGCTTCGCGTGTAATTCCATAGTGATCACCGACCTCTTGGAGAGTCATTGGGTTGTCAGCGAGCATTCGGTGTTCCAACAAATACAGTTCCTTTTCGTTCAAGGATGGACGAATCTTATCTATGTTTTGGCGTAAGAGCTCAAGTTGTTCTAATAGACTTAATTGATCATCGATGCTGAGTTCGTCAGGATTAGATTGAAAATCAAGGAGTCGTGACTGTGATTCTTGATCAAGGGGGGCGTCTAAACTCACATCTCTTGCCCCCAGTCGCTCTTGGATGATTTCGATGTCTTTTTCGCGAACTCCTAAACGAGAACTTAAAAGTTTAGTCGTTGGAACCAGGCCTTCGTGTTCCATCTGTTCTTTTTCCTTCATCAGATTATAAAATAATTTTTTCTGATTTTGAGTTGTACCGATTTTTACCATCGAGTAATGCTTCAATAAATATTCGCGAATATAACCGCGAATCCACCACACAGCATAAGTAATTAATCGGGTGCCTTTGTAAGGATTAAACTCACGTACCGCACGCATAAGACCAACGTTTCCTTCTTGGATTAAATCTATCAATCGTGCCCCGAATTTAGAATACTCCGCCGCTATTTTTACGACAAAGCGAAGGTTCGAGGTGACAAGAATCTGCGCAATTGCTGGATCTTTCGTATTAAAATACTTTACTGCAAGCTCATGTTCCTTAGCTTTACTCAGTAAAGGATATTTTTTTATTTCAGCAAGATACGAAGTCACGGGGTCGGTAGAGACTAGCGCTTTAGCCTCAGTAACCGCAGGAGGATTTAAAAGTGGATCATCGTCATGGACGATCTCCGCGGTCACTTTACGCGGACCTTCGTTTTCAATTTTTTTTTCTTTTTTTCTTTTTTTTTCTTCTGATTTCATTACCGGCTTCGCTTTTGGCTTGGCCGTAACAAGTTTATTGGTTTTTTTGTTAATTTTTTTGGGGGGCATATCACCCTAAAAGCTTACCAAGCTTTTTCTCCAAAACTTCTTGGACCTTACCTTTAAAGGGCATTAGCAAAAAAGATAGGTCGACTTCGAGCTTGACGCGACAGCCAGCGTCTTTATTTTCCACCGTCATAATCGCCGAAAAGGCACTCCCCTTGGCCGTTCCGCACATTTTATCGTCACTGAAACTAAAATTAATCTTAGAGTCTAGCTTCTTAATACCCTCATCAGTAGTTAAAAAGCCTTTAACCTTCTGATAAACTTCCTGCGCACCTGTTTTCGAGTCGAACGACATGTTGAATTTTGGCATAATCTTCAATGTAGGCCCTATTGCCGAATCTGTCAAACCGTGGCATTCTGTCTAGATGAAATTTCAATCAGTTAGGGGCATGAATGACGTAGGCGACAAAGACATACATTTGTGGCGCCACGTTGAACAAAAGGTTCGAAAGCTTTACGAAGATTTCGGTTTTTCTCAAGTTATCACTCCAGAGGTCGAGCCCACTGAGCTTTTCAAGCGAGGCGTTGGTGAAACCTCTGACATTGTTGAAAAAGAAATGTACACATTTACCGATCGCAACGGCGACAGCTTGACTTTGAGACCTGAGGGAACGGCGAGTGTCGTGCGCGCTGTTATTCAACATAATTGGATGTACGAAAATTCTACGCTGAAACTTTATTACTTCATGCCAATGTTTCGTCACGAGCGGCCGCAAAAAGGTCGATTTCGACTCCACTATCAATTTGGTTTAGAAATTTTCGGCGTTGCTGATCCTGGTGCTGATGTCGAAGTGCTTTCTATGCAGTCTCTTCTATTTAAATCCTTGGGTCTTAAGGACATTACCTTGCAAATTAATTCGATCGGTGACAATAGTTGTCGTCCAGCTTTCCGCGAATTGCTATTAGAGGAGTTAAATAAAATTAAAGATAAATTATGTGCGGACTGCCATCGGCGTATGGATAAAAATCCACTACGGGTTTTTGATTGTAAAATTGAAACTTGTAAGTCAGCGGTTAAAAATATGCCGACACAGCTTGAACACCTTTGTGCCGATTGTGAAAAGCATTTCAGCGGCGTAAAGTCTGGGCTCGACAATCTTGGCGTGAAATATAAAATTAATCCACATATCGTACGCGGTCTCGATTACTACTCGCGTACTTGTTTCGAATTCACTACCGATCGCATTGGTTCTCAAGGTACGGTTTGTGGGGGTGGAAGGTACGATTACCTTTTTGAGGAGTTTGGAGGAAAGTCGACTCCCGCGTTTGGGGTCGGTATGGGGTTCGAGCGGTTGCTCATGCTTCTTGAAGATAAGAAAGCGGATGCGCAACCAAAGCCAAATTTGGCACTGGTTTATGCTGATGAGGATGGAAGAGCTTATTGCCAAAAACTTGCCTACAAACTTCGTGAAAGAGATTTGTACGTTGATCTCGATTTAGAGGGTAGAAGCGTTAAATCCCAGTTTAAGCGGGCTAATAAAATCCATGCCAAGTACGTGATTGCCGTTGGCAGTCGTGAAGTCAATGAGTCCAGAGGAAAAATAAAGAACATGGCGACCACGCAGGAAAACGAAATTGTGCTTGGTCTGGAGGAAGAGGATTTGCAAAGAATAATGGAAGAGGTTCGGTCATGAAATTTGTAAGTGAAGTCAGTCGGACTCATTACTGTGGAAATTTAAATTTAACTCACGCAGGAAAAGACGTTGTACTAATGGGTTGGGTCGATACGCGTCGCGATCACGGTGGTCTTGTGTTTGTCGATCTTCGCGACCGTGAAGGCATTGTTCAGGTTGTATTAAATCCCGCTAGTACTGGAACGGCTTCTTCAAAAGATTTTCGCGGCGAATTTGTGGTAGCGATAAGAGGAAAGGTCAATAAACGCCCTGATGGGATGACGAATAAAAAAATGAAAACTGGTGAAATCGAGGTGGTTGCTGAGACTTGCGAAATTCTTTCGAAAGCAGAGACGCCTCCGTTTGGGATTACGGATACCGATGTGAACGAAAACCTTCGTCTTCAGTATCGTTATCTGGATCTACGTAGTCCGCGCTTACAAAACTTTATGCGCGTTCGTCACGATGTCATGCAAACTGTTCGTGAGTTTTTGGCGAAAGAGGGATTTTGGGAAATTGAAACTCCTATTCTTTATAAGAGTACACCTGAAGGCGCTCGGGACTATCTTGTTCCTTCACGTGTTCATCCTGGAAGTTTTTATGCGCTTCCACAAAGTCCGCAAACTTTGAAGCAATTGCTTATGGTTTCAGGAATGGACAAATATTTTCAAATTGCTCGATGTTTTCGCGACGAAGACCTGCGTGCTGATCGCCAACCAGAGTTTAGTCAGATAGACTGCGAGATGAGTTTCATTAATCAAGAAGACGTGATGCAGGTGAATGAAAGACTCGTTCGTCATGTCTGGAAAAAAGTAAAAGGAATCGAAATTGAAAAAATTCATCGCATGACTTTTGACGAGGCAATGGATCGTTTTGGCAATGATAAGCCCGATATTCGCTTTGGTCTTGAGTTAAAAAATCTGGCTGACAAAGTAAAAGGCAGTGGGTTTAAAGTTTTTGATGATACTATTGCCAATGGCCATGCCGTTAAAGGATTTGCATGCCCTGAGGGTGGAGAATTTTCCCGTGGTCAACTTGATAAATTAACCGAGATCGCAAAAAAAGCCGGAGCAAAAGGACTTGTTTGGATTAAGTCCGAAGCGGGTGGAAAGGTTTCCTCGCCAATTTCCAAATTCTTTTCTGAAGAAAAACTTATGGATTTGGTTGTGGCTTGCGGGGGTAAGAAGGGAGATTGTGCACTTATAGTCGCTGATGAGTATGAAGTGACTTCGAAGGCGCTTTCAACGTTACGTTTGCACCTTGGCGAAGAGTTAAAACTTATCGATAAATCCAAAGATGTTTTCTTATGGGTTTATGATTTCCCTCTCTTTGAATATGATCCGGAGGCCAAGCGATGGATGGCCCGCCATCACCCCTTTACAATGGCTAAGTACGAACACATCGATATTATGCTGGCAGGAGATACAAAAAGATACGGCGAAGTAAAGGCTCAGGCCTATGATTTGGTGTGTAACGGTTACGAGGTTCTTGGCGGTAGTATTCGTATTTATCGACAAGATGTGCAAGCCGCGATGTTTGCGGCACTTGGGCTTTCAGAAGAAGAGGTAAAGCATCGTTTTGGATTTTTCATTAACGCTTTGAAATTTGGAACCCCCCCTCACGGTGGATTTGCTTGGGGTCTAGATCGATTGGTAATGATTCTTTGCCAAACTGATGCAATACGCGAAGTTATTGCATTTCCAAAAACACTAAAAGCAAGCGACATGATGTCAGAGGCGCCTACGACGGTGGATCGGGCGCAGTTACTTGAACTAGGTATTCGTCTAGCTCAGAAAGATAAAGAATAAATATCTCAAGATGAGATTCATTTCTCCGATAAATCTATATCAGGGGCAAGATGCCTCTGCACTTTCACAGGAGGTGAATCGTGCAAAAAATCAGCGGAATTCTTCCAGGATCTACACGCGTGACATCCGTTGATCTGAAATCATCGCGACCCGTGCGTCCCGGTGTTCCAAGTTTTGGTGCACCCCAAGGGGAGTCGAATCTTCGAGATCAGGTCACTCGCAGTCAGTTAGCAATGCAGGATCCCAACTCGATAGATGTTCCCCGTTGGCGTTCAAAAGAAGATGCTAATGCCGAAATTGCAAAAAACATTACAGATCAATTTTTTCGTCGGCGAATTGATCAACCAGCACCCGAGATCACTGACAGCGTTACGAATGCAGACGCGTCTGCCGTCGGGCCTGGCACCTTAGATATGATGGACTTTGCGGTTGATAATATTGTTGATCAGCTGCCCGGTAATAGTCGAGGGGCTGCGTATTTTGATAAGACTGAAGACGCAGGTGCCAGTGAAGGAATGGCTTTAGATACAGTTGCCTAAGCAATCTGATCAACAACTAGCCCAAATTCTTCCAGAGAGGTAATTTTGAAGATGCCATCGACCTTTCTTTGTCCGGTGGCGTATCTTTTTGTGGTTATAATGATATCGAGACCAAAACGGATCATTTGTCGGATGGTGTTTGTTTGCCACTGGGGGGCCCCTAGACTTACTAACATTTCAAGTCTCAGCAAAGCTTGGTTTGGGTTTTCAGCGTGAAGTGTTCCTAGCCCACCACCATGTCCTGTTGAAAGTGCCAGAATTAAGTCCTTTGCTTCGGCTCCGCGAACCTCACCGACCACAATACGGTCGGGGCGCATTCTAAGAGCTTGTTGAACCAGCAGTGATTGATCTATCAACGGAACTTTATTTTGTGGATCAAAGCGCGTTAGCATTTTGGTAGAGATATTATTCGGTAGAATTAATTCGTTTGTATCTTCAATGATAATCGTCCTTTGTGCCTTTCCTGTTTCGCCGAGGAGAGCATTGAGAATTGTAGTTTTTCCAGATCCCGTATTGCCAACAACTAAAATATTTTTCATATCTTTGACAGCAATCTCAAGAGTTTTTCGCTGGCAGGCATTCAACATTTCTTTGGACTCTAAATCTAAGAGCGACCACTTTTGAATTCTGACACGGCGTAAATTTAACACTGGTGTTTCTGTCACAGGCTGACTCGTTATCTGCAGGCGAAAGTCCCGCCATCTTCCATGAATGAAGGGCATTACATAACTGAGTTCCACACCGGCTTCATGGCAAAGACGTCTAATAAAAAGTGAGTAGGTCGACTCGGACAGAAACGAATCATCTAAGTAATTTAATGTTCCCTTTCTTTCGACAGCAATGTGACTTTTGCCACAGATAATGATTTCAGTGACCGACTCATCATCCAGAATTTCTTCGAGCGGACCCCACGAAAGATATTCTTTGCGCACCCGGTCCGCAAGACTACCCATGGGCAATTTGTTTGAGATAATGTCGTTTATTTTTTGTAGGAATTGGTCAGTGGAAACGGTTTCGATACTGCTGACTTGGTCTAGGGAAATCTGATCGATTTCTTTTTGAATAGAATCAATTGAAAAATCAGTAAGATTGCTCGTCATCGTGCCATCCTTGGGGCATTTGTTTTGTGTCCTCAGAGTTTGGTAAAACAATTTCAGGAGTCACAAAAATTACGAGTTCAGATTTATGGTTACGATAGTCTTCGCTTGCGAAAAAGGAACCAAGGACTGGAAGATTTAGTAGTCCCGGAACCCCCTCCTGAGATGTACCACTTTCTTCGGAGATCAGTCCCGATAGTGCAATTGTGCGTGATTTTGTTAAGTCAAAATGACTGGAGGTTTTATTGGAAATGATGGCTGGGATGTCCTCGACCTTTTTACTGTCGTCGAGATTTGAAACTTCAGTTTGAATATTAATGCTCATTTGCCCTTGATAGTCAGCTAGGGGCTTAATTTTTAACGAGACGCCATAACTTTTCCAAGTCACATTTTTCCTTCTGTATCCTATCACTCGAATCGGAATTTCTCCTCCGGCAAAGAAACTGGCCTCCATCCCGCTTCGGCAAAGTAAAGTGGGGGAGGCTAGGATTTTACCCCACCCCTTGCTCTCTAACATCCTCAAGGAGACGGAGCTTTGTTCAGACGAAGAGCCTGGGGTAAAATCAGGTATAATTTGGGCGCTGTAACTATCTGGCCATTTGATTCCAATTTTTTGAATTTTGTCCCGACGTAAACTCGCAACCATAATGTTAGTTCGCACCATGGGTGCGGTAGATATAGAACTCGGGTTGGAAATTATCTGGATTCCCGTTGGTTTTAGGATTTTCTCGCTCGCCATAGTTTGTATCTGATGAGTGGAGTGATAGGAAATCGTGGGAACTCCATCGAGATTGATGTCGCCGATGGGTGTGTGATGATTTTCTATAAATGCCACTAAAAGGGCCCTTACTTCACTTTTTACCTGGGGATGAATCTTTGCCTGAAACTTTAAGTCCATTTTTTGAATATCTAAGTCAATAATTTCGGACCAGTCGGAGGCCCTTAGTAGTTCTCCCGAAATTGTGAGCGTTGGTCTCTTTACCTCAAGTTCAAGCCCTTGAAATTCAGATATTAAATTCTTGAGCCTTTTGTAATCGCGGTACTCTTCTTTCGTAAGTACGCTGACGTCGTAGATGTATTCACCCGCAGAAATTCGGCTTGTGCCGGTTGACTTTCCACGAACTCTTAAGCTGGCCCCTGTAGCGGTTACATGAACGTTTTTGCCGTTGGTGACGATGATTTTTGCATAAGGAGCAGTCTTTGTCTCAATAGTGTCGCCGACCCGAATTACGAGGTCCGATGCATCTCCATCGGAAACGAATGAGGCAATTAAAAATAAAATATAAATTGATTTCATTTCAGGTACGGAATGCAAAGTTGCATCCAGTCATGTCGGGGGCTAGAATGGATTCCATTTATTTTTGTCCTTTTATCGGAGGACCTTCGGAACTAAAAATTAGGCGCTTGGTAAGGAAAAATGAACTCGTACTTTTCCGTCAGGAAAATCAAATTGCAGGCTGGAGTTATGTTGTCGTAATTGTGCTTGGCAGATGCTAAGACCAAGTCCTAAGCCTTTTGAGTGGTGCATGATGTCCTCATTAATGTTAAAGGGCTTGAGAATATAATTTACCGTTTTTTCGTCCATTGCACTTCCCGTGTTTTCCACACAGATTTCTACATGATCTTTTTTTTCCTTTGCGGATACTTTAATGGGCTCATCTTTCTCACCAAATCGTACGGCGTTGTGAATTAACCGTGAAAGTATGCGAGTCAATTTTTCCTCATCTCCTATGACTCTAACATCACTTCCAGTGTAACTTATTTTTTGGGTTTTTGGAATGAGCGGCGCTACGAGTTCTTTAGTCTTATCAAACACTGATTCTAAGCTAGTTTTTCTTACCTTGACCGGTGTTTGATTTGTTTCGGCTGCTAAAAGTTCGAGGACCTCCGAGATAAGGTCCGAGAGTCTTGCCGTTGCCTGTTGTGCTCTGACCAGATATTTTTTTTGATCGTCATCGAGTGTGGTTTCTTTTAAAATATCCATGTAGCTGGTTAGGCTTGTCAGTGGGGTTTTCAATTCGTGATTTATTAAAATCATAAATTGATCTTTTGCTTTATCTAAGGTTTTCAGCTCTTCCAAAGCTAGACTTAAGGCCTTATTTTTTTCTTTCAGCTCAGCAGATAATTCAAATCTTTCAACCGCTTGTCCAACGGCGGTTGTTAAATCTAAAGGATCCCATGGTTTAGTAACGTAGCGATAGATTTGACCCGTATTAATGGCGTCGATAACTGACTCTATATCTGCAAAGCCAGTTAATAATATACGAACGGCTTCTGGGTGAGTCTTTATGGACTCTTTTAAAAACTGGACCCCAGTCATGTTCGGCATACGTTGGTCGCTGATAATTACCGTGACCTTTTCGTTTTGTAATATTTTGAGACCTTCTCTTGCCGAAGTTGCTTTCAGCACGCGATATTTTTTGCGAAACAATCTTTCGAGAGCATCACAAATGTCGGGTTCGTCATCGATACATAAAATAGTATGTTGCATTAACGACTCCTAGTGTAAGATTGAGAAGTAAGGTTGTCTATTTGGATTTGTATCGACCAAGGTCGAGTTGTTGATTTGAGAGAGAAAAACGAGTCAAGTTGCGGCGTTAATGTGTCGAAACGAATACTGAATAAGTGTTTTATTTTTCAGGAGATGTTTATGAAAAGTAGAGTCGGTTCAGTTTTCGCGATCCTGTTCGCGACTATCTTTGCGGCGACGAATGCCCTGGGGCATTCGGGTATGTGGGGAAGTGGGATGCACGGCGGCCTACAGTCTTGCCCATTCCCTTACGGGGTTCCTTCGGGCGCTTTCAGCTACCTCGATGAGATTTCTGACCGCAATAAAGAAACCCGCCAATATCAAAAAGATAAGAATGGATTTGATGAGACTAAGCGCAAGGCACAAAAAGAAATGCACGATGCAGAAAGAGAGATTAAAAAAGCTTTTAAGGAACCCTTTGCAGAAGCGATCATTGAACATTTGAAATCTGAAAACAGTTGCGCTGATTATGACCCTACCGATCGTGGACACAAAACAATTTTAGAAACGGAATGTGACCGCCTTCGTGGTCCCCGTCCTGAGACTGCACCCAGCGACAGTGAAGGTCCGGCAGCCAGTCTACCCTTGGCACCCAAAGAGGACGATAGATACTATCCGCAAGATACTGAGAATAATTGGCTTCGTTCAACAGCACCTAACGACAAAGGTGACAAAAGCACGCCTGCGCCAAGCCTATTAGATAAAGCAGTCGAATCGGTAAGAAACCTCTTTAATTTAAAAAAGAATGAATCTGAATATTCTCAGGAGCGGTTGCCAGCAGAAGCTAGAGGTTACACTGATCAACAAAAAACACAAATTTGTAATGCGCCCCGTCCACCAAAAAATTTGTTCCCGAGACAATGGGGTCGAATCTGCTCTGGCGGTGGTCCTGGTGAAATTCCGGCAGAGGCATGTAAGATAAGCGCAATTATTAAAGATAAAGACATTGATTGTGCCGACGCACTGAAAGAATTCCGCGAAAATTATTTAGAGCATAAAGCGGCTTCTAAGAACTCAGACGATTTAAAAAAATTAATTTCAGCAAACGAAAAGGCAGTTCGTAAACTTTCTAAGAAAGTCGACAAAGAAGTTGAAGATGCGCAAACTGAAGCTCAACACTGTCCTTGGTGCCAATACTACGAGTCACAAAAAACTTACGAAAACATGTCGACTCCTGGAAAAATTGGTCACTGGATAGGTGCACTCTCACCACTCCTTTTGGCTGGAGCCGCCGGGGCATCAAGTTATTTTCTTGGCAAAGAATACATGAGTAATGCTTCGAAACTTGGTTATCTAACGGGCCCGACTCCTTCGCCTATGGCATTTGGCTTCCCTTATATGTTGGCGGGACTTTACGGTTCAGTTTCTGCGGCGGTAAACGGTGGGTTTGGCTGCTATGGTGGCGCTTGGGGGCCAGCAGGAATGTATGGACCCTACGGCAACGGTGGGCTTTATGGTGGAATGGGCGGTGCTTTTGGAATACCTCCTTGGATGATGGGAATGCCAATGGGCGGTGGCGCGTTCATGCCGGGATTTGGTCCATGGGGAATGGCTTCGCCTTTTGGAATGATGCCGTTTGGTGGAATGGGTTTAGTTGGTGGACTTGGTTTGGCGATGGGCGGATTTCCTATGGGCGGCATGGGTGGCGTATTTCCAGGTTTTCCAATGGGTGGATTTGCAGGCGTGGGTGGTCTTGGTTTAGCAATGGGAGGCTTCCCCATGGGAGGTATGGGCTTCCCCATGGCTGGTATGGGCTTCCCGATGGGTGGAATGGGCTTCGCAATTGGTGGAATGGGTGGTCTCGGTTTAGTGATGGGCGGATTTCCCATGGGTGGCATGGGCTTCCCCATGGGAGGTTTTGGATTCCCCATGGGTGGCATGGCAATAACTGGAATGGCTGGTTTTGCAATGCCGGGCATGGGCTTCGCTATGCCAGGAATGGGATATGCGATGGGAGGTTTTGCAATGGCAGGCGGTATGGACATGGGTATGACCATGCAATTCCAAATGATGCAACAACAAATGCAAATGCAGCAATATCAAATGATGATGCAAGTGCAAGCCCAGATGCAACAGCGACAAATGGCTCGTTACCAAGTTATGGCTGGTCTCAGTCAGGAAATGATGGCGTTACAAATGCGTATTCAACAAGTAAGTATGGGGTTTGATGTTGGTTTTGGTGGAGGCTATGGTTATGGTGGAATGCCGTTTCCTGGACCTTATAGTGGAGGACCTTTCCCACCACCTTATACTCCTCCGTATCTACGGCCGGGAGTAGCTTTCCCAGGTGGAGGATTTAACGGCTCTTTCAACTTTTTTGGATTAGGTCGATAATTTTTATTTTGCAGTCGAATTTTTCTATGACATAACCACTTCTTAGGAGTGGTTTTTGTCTTTTACGGGCACTATACAAAATTGTTTCGATAGTCATGTGCACTGGCTTGCGACGGGTCAAGCGCAAATGCGTTTACTTTTGCGCGATTTAAAGTCTGCATCGGAAGTAAAGAATTTAAAGGTAGATAAAAACTTTTTTCGCGGGGAATGGCTTGTCGGTTTTGGATGGGATGATAATCGTTGGGAGAGTAGAGATTTGCCAACCCGAATTACTCTCGACAAGGTTTTTCCAAATTTTCCAGTTTCGTTTTCACGTGCCGATGGTCATGCTCTCTGGGTAAATACTTTAGCTTTGAAATTGAGTGGTTTATGGCAAAAAGATTTACCTGATCCTTCGGGGGGGAAAATTATTAAAGATGAGAGTGGATGGCCCACAGGCGTGTTGATTGATATGGCCGATGCTGCGGTTTTTGCAAAAATTCCCCCTCCTAGTTTTCTACAGATTAAAGAGTCTCTTCTTGCGGGGATGAACATTTTTAACAGAGAAGGGTTTACACATATTCGCGATATGACTTGCAACTTAAGTCAGTGGAATGCATCTGTTGAATTAGATCAGAAAAAAAGTTTAACGCTTGCCGTAGAGCAATATTTCAACGCAGATGATCCAAAAAATTTTGATCGGGTTCTCGATTTCGTCTCGGCAGCTAAAAAATCAGCGACTACCAACCTTCGCCCCAAGGGATTAAAAGTTTATTTTGATGGAGCACTTGGCTCTGAAGGTGCCTTACTCAGTCAGTGCTATTGCGGCAAAAATCACAAGGGGCTCCAGATCATATCTGTTGACTTGCTTGAAGAGATAATGATGGCGACTTGGGATAAGAGTTTTGAACTTGCGGTACATGCTATTGGGGATGCTGCGGCTCATCTGGTTTTAACAACTGCTAACAAAGTTTGGACAAAATATCCAAATGGAATTTTACATATTGAGCATGCAGAAATATTACGTCCGGACTCAATTGCGCTTATGAAAAAACAGAATGTGCGTTGCCACTTGCAACCCTGCCATTGGCTTAGTGACAAGTCTTTTTTAAAAGACAAAATCGGCACATTATTTGAACATGTCTTTCCGTGGCAGACTCTATTGCAAAATGAAATTCCTTTTGATTTTGGAAGTGATTCCCCGATTGAGCCTCCAAGTCTGAACGATAACTATCGTGCAGTTCAGGAGCTTGTAAAACAGGGGATAGGTTTGCAGGAAGTAGAAGTAGCGAAATATCAGACCCACCATGATATCGACTGGACACCTCGCACCCGCACGTATTTTCACCAAAGCAATGTCGAGGCAGTTTTTTTTCGGGGTGAGAAACTATTTTAATCTTCTTCATCAAGCACGCTTTGTGGTGGTGTCGGAGTCGCTGGGATCGAGGAGTCTGAGGACTGGTTAGCAAGTAATATTGTGCCAACCAAAATTACTCCCCCCCAAAACCACTTTGACTTAAAAAACGAATCTCTTTCCTTTAATGCTTCCATACTATTTATGACTTTATAGTCCGGGAGAAGTTTCAAATTTTTTACAACATCCCAACCGTTGTCCCAAGTTCGCTCGCAGTCTTCAGAGAACAATACAAGATATTTTCTTTTTTTGTCGACTTGAGATTGAAGTTGCGGGTTATCACAGCTCCCAAAAACAAGTGTACTATTTTCTGGAGACAGAGTTCCAAACTGACTGCTGTGTAACGTAAGAGTTTGTGTCAAATAACGGTTTGACAACAAAGTTATGCGATAAGAATCGGGAACAATTTTTAAGTTATTTATTGAAGACAAGGTCACCGTCTTTCCATTGATCAAAACTTTTTCCCAACGTAGAAATAGATTTCTATCTAAGCTGAAGGCTGTTCCATTATCTTTAATTTCAATTAGTAATTTCTGAAGAGTATTTGAAAGATGGCCGAATTCAGGAATTTCGCCGAGTGAAAATGCCAAGGCCCTTGTAGCCCAATACTTTTTTTCAGGTTCTGTCATAGAAATCTCGGCGAGATTTAGGAATGCATGCGTTATGAGGGCATGGTCCGTCTCGTCCCAGTCAGCTTTTTGAGACTTTGAGACTAATTCAAAAAAGCTCGACTTTGCCCTTTCTGCCTTCCCTTTTAATAGGTCTGATTTTCCATCTATGAAGTGGTCGCGAACGTGAAAGTCCGAGGCATTTTTTTTGAGTCGATTCATTTCTTCATCTATAAAAGTATGATGATTTTGATGTTTCTCTCGAAATCTTACGAAATCAACTTGGTTGGCTCTGTCGCCAAAAACAAGAATTGGAGCAGCACGAATGTTGGAGGCAACTAGTAGAAAAGCAACTACTTTTTTATTCATACTGCACCCGCGAAATACGGTTCTTGGTTTTAATGAACTGAGGTCGGCTATGCTTTGGGTTGTGTATTGTAACGAATAAAGGGGTATCAATTTTAACAAGGGCGCTTGACTGATCATTTGGGACGAGCACAGCAAACTTTTTTGGATCTAGGGGCGCCCGCAGAATTTTTACTTGTTTTGCTATTTGCTGCGGTTGTCCCTTTGGTTCTAGTGAGGGATGAAATAAATCGACAACGCCGTAGCTTCCCAATATGGCATCAAGAGAGTCTGCGTTTTGTACTTCGATAGGAACCAAAACAAAACCTTCCGGAACATAGGTGTCTGTAGAGGGGCTTTCTTCAATTTCTTTTTTTATTTCAACGTCTCTTTTTGAGTACTCCCAGATAAACGACATGATTCCAGAAACTATAAAGAGATAAAGTATGGCTTTTTTATCTTTTATTTGCTCTAAAATTTTCATAGTGTCTTCCTGTTTTTTGTTTTTGGTAAATTGCCTGTCCAGCATCAGAAAATTTAAGTGACAAATACATCATGCCTAACATCAACGATACAATAAATAGAACCTCTAAAATTAGTTGGCCGCGCTCAAAACGGGGAGCCATTTATCCTCCTTTTTTTTGAGAGTTGCGCCGCACTTCATTTGTAAATCTTTGACCTCAATAAAAAAATTAAGGAGCCAGCCTGGTAAAATATCTTTCATTGAAAGTCTATAGCTGTAGTTTAAACTCTGAGCTTTTTCGAAATTGGCATCAACTTTGTATTCGGGCGCCAATTCACTTTTATTGACGGGCTGGACGCGAAGACGAATGACTTTGCGAGGGAGCGTATTCGAGGAGTTTGCGATCTGTGTCGCTCTGATATTGGCGGCGTAGATGATTGATCTTTGCTGAACATCTAACGCTCTTCGCGAAGTTTGGACCAAGCGGAGCGCTACATAAAGTTTGGCAAGAGAGGGTGGTGATATTGTGCCTGCCAACATCGCCGCTTTTATGGCAGTTTCCTTTTGCCGAAGCATTCTCGCTTTCATATTTAAATTTAGAATTTTATTGAGTGCCTCTCCTTGAATTGCTTGAGCGTCGAGAGAAATGGTGCGACAGGTTCTTTGGTTTTTTCGGAAAGTAAAAATTAATAATGCGATGGCCGCTACAATTGTCAGAATCATCACTAGCGACGGAACCAAGACAAAATAAGAAACTGACCCTTGCTGATTCATAAATCACTCGATTTCGGTGGGAGAGGTAGCTCTTGCGAGACTTTCAAATGATGCCTAGGTAAGAATTCAATTGAAATTTTTGTTATCGCGTGCCCCTCTGACCGAGAGGTTTGAATTTCAACGGGATATGAAAAGAAATTAACGAGCTTAATCTCGCGCTCTATCTTTTTTTCGCAAGTATTTTTTGGTCTATCCTCGGCTAAACAAATCGTGGCTTCGTAGGCAACGTGAGTCATCCATGTTTTAAACGACGAAAGATAAGTAATTGAAATTAGCATCGCGATGGTGATGACAATAAGGGAAATCGAAATAACGGCCTCGATCATAATTTGTCCTTTTTTATTCATCACGGTTTGCGGTTCCCGTCATAAAATCAGAAAGATCGCGCTTCTTATAGTGTCGTTCTTCAATCTTTTCGGTTTTTACTTTTCCGCTCTCACCCTGTAGGCCTTTGGTGATATTGGCAAACTGCACGCTTATCGTATTGCCAAGGACTCGCATTACTCCAATACATGCGACTGCAATGAGGGCTGTGATAACTAGATATTCGATAAGACCTTGGCCTTTGGCATTTTTTAGCATACTTCCTCCCAGGATAGGAATCGCGAATGCAAAAAAGGCCGCAGTCCAAAAGTTAATTAAAACTATTTGGGAAAAATTTTGTCCGGCGAGAATCCGCTAAAGAAATTTACTTCTTTTTCTCTTTCACTTTTTCAGCTTTACGACGGGCGATAAGGCTTTCGACGATTTCAAGGGCCTCTCGTTGCAAGTCATTTTCAAAAATAAAGCGGTAAAGACCTTCGATTTCTTGGCTTTGGCGGAATTTGCGTAGGGAGGTTGGAACTTGTTCAGAAGCCGAGAATTTAATGCTCGATCCATCACCGGAAAGCGATACCTTTGCCATTTATCCCCCAAAGTGTTGATTAGGCCTGCAATCTACGAATTTTATTGCAGAAAGTCAACCCTGCTTGAAGGCTCGGCCCAGTGTTATAGGTAGTGTCATGCAAGTTTTGAATGGAAAAGAAGTTTCTCAAGCAACTCTAGAAAAGGTTCGTGAAAATACTCGAAGGTTTGAATCCCAGTATGGCAGAAAGCCAGGCCTTGCGGTTATTCTTGTAGGAGTTGACCCGGCCAGTGAAGTTTATGTGCGAAACAAAGTGAAAACTTGTGAAGAAACAGGCTTTAAGTCTTTTCACCATGCTATGGCTCACGACCACACCCCAAAAAAACTCGAAGACTTAGTCGCAAAACTCAATAACGACAAGAATGTGGACGGAATTCTTCTCCAGCTTCCTCTGCCAAAGGGTTATGATAAAGATTACTATACAAATTTAATTGCGCCCAAGAAAGATGTTGATGGTTTGGGTTTTGAAAGCCAGGGAAGACTTTGGGCTGGAAAACCAAATGCGATTCCGTGTACTCCAAAAGGCGTAATGCGAATTTTAGATTACTATAAAATAGCGTGTGAAGGAAAAAGTGCAGTTGTTATTGGCCGCAGCGAAATTGTGGGAAAGCCAATGGCCCAACTTCTCATGAATGCCAACGCCACCGTAACAATCTGTCACAGTAAAACTCCCGACATTAATGTTTATACCAAAGACGCCGATATTGTTGTTGTTGCGGCCGGGAAAGCTCGGTTTTTTGGAAAAGAAAATTTTAAGAAAGATTCTGTCGTGATCGACGTGGGAATGCATCGCCAAGAAATTGATGGCAAGACTAAACTTTGTGGTGACGTTCGCTATGAAGAACTCGATGGGCACCTAGCGGCAGCAACGCCTGTTCCTGGGGGAGTGGGTCCGATGACGATTGCAATGTTAATGGAAAATACCTTGGAACTAGCGCGTCTTCATCAGAAGTAAAAAAAAGAACCTGGAACCTTTTTTTAGTAACCGAAGGTTGTGGGATCCTCGCCGACGATCATGGCCGATACCAATTTGGGAACATAATCGCGGGTTTCACAAGGCATCATGTGAAATTCGTGAAGGAACCAATAATTTGGGATTTTTTCGGCCCAGCGACGAGCAATCGACGAAAGTTGGATGCGCGGGTTATCAATTTCAGAACGGTTTTTCTCAATACGTTCTTTATAATTTTCTGGTTTGGTCGAATAGTTTAACGGTTTTTCCTCGTTTTTGCGATTTGGTATTTTCGAAAAGAACTCTTCGTATTCTTTAAGATCAACTGCGTTTAGGATGGAGCTAAGAACATTTCCAACCCCATTATTATACGAGGCTATCGCGAGTTTATAATCAGCTTCAGCAAAATATCCCAGCAAACGGTCGTACTCCAAAATCGCCGCTCCCGAGGCCTTTTCAAAATCGCCTCGCTCATCACGTGGATCAGCTTTTCCGTCGACGATGGGGAAAACCTCTAGGCCCCATTCTGCGGCTACGTCCTTTAGTAGTTGCCAGGGACCAACAGCTTGATCCACACTGACTTGGATTTCTGAATATTTATTATAGAATTTCGGCGATTCAACGAGAGTGGTAAACATGAAGGAGGTAGGAACGTCGGCCTTGTAGAACTGCTCTTTAACCTTTTCAAAGTACGGGGGGGCCTTTTTCAAAAAGTTTTTCATTATGCCTTGTACTTTGACCTTGCCACCAAAACCACCCTCACAGCTACTGGCATCAAGCTCTTCGCCTTTCCATTTGAGAAGCCACTTTTTGACAATTTCAAAACCGTGACTTTGTTCAGGGGCAACGGTGACGGACTCCTTAGGTATATCAGAGTAAATTTGTTTTATAATATTGAAGGTGCGTGGGTTTTTTAGGTTTTCCGGAAAGACTCTTTGCCCACGGCCAATGGGATTAATCAATGTCTCGGGGTTTATCGGTAATATGGGATTGGAAATTTTCTTGCCGTTCAAGTCTACGAACAAAATAAAAGTACTACGGTCCTGAATGTTGAAGCGGAAACCCAGTTTTCCCTTTTGATTGTTGCCAACGAGATCAATTTTCATTTTTGGTAAAAGATCTTGGCCGCAAGTTATTTTTACGGAAGTGAGCGGCGAGGCGCCGGTGTCGGTCGTTGTAACGTCGGTTTCTAGGCAAAAGTGGGAATCCCCCCAAACTAAATCAATTTTTGCGCCGGCTTTTCCAAGAGCGACTTCGTAAGAGGTAGAATTTACTTGAGTACTTTGTTGAAATTGAGAAATAAATCCTGGAACGGCCGGGAAATATGGTCCAAAGCTGCTAGAGATCTCGAAAGCGTCATGCTTACTCAAGTAGAGTATGCGAGCTTGGGCTTTTGTTGATGAGCGCATTGTAACAGCGGCAGTTCCCATTGAAGTGCTCAGATTTCCAATCAGAGTTGAGGGGCATTGCACATCGGAACATGAAAGCGTAAAACTGTCGGGAGAATTCTTTATATCGGTGCGCGAAAGCTTTGAGGTTGAATTAAGTCCCGATGGTGATTCACCTTCAAATGTTAATATTTGCTGGTTTACTGTGACTGAAACCTGGAGTTTTGATTGCGTGCGATCCACAGAAATATTTTCGATGTTGAGCGGAGTTTGGCCGGCAGTTTTATTTTTTGTCGTTGTTAAGACTTGATCGCTACCGTCTGTCGTTTGGGTGTAGGGACGCTTTGTACTTGTGATACCGCCGGTGAATTCCGGATTCAGTAAAATACCTTTGAGTTTGCCATTTTCACCGCAACTCGATAATAGCATCGCTAAAGCAGCAGAAGTTGCTAAATTCAGATATATTTTCATCAAGACGAACCCCTAACCGGTAAGAACAGGTTCAAACTCAATACCAAGTTTAAATTATTGAAATTACATAGTTAAAATTAAATTTTTGGGAAAATAATTCAAAACCGGGGACTGAGCTTGGCTTGACATGACACTATTCGAGCGGCGAGAGTACTTTGATGACCAAATTTACTCCCTTAAAAGCTGAACACGAAGCACTTGGTGCAAAAATGGTGGATTTTGCCGGTTGGTTTATGCCAATCCAGTACGAGGGACTGACGGCAGAACATACTACCGTTCGCACCAAGGCTGGAGTCTTTGACGTTTCGCACATGGGTGAGATTATTGTGTCGGGGCCAAAGGCACTTGAGACGCTTCAATGGACGACTACAAATGACGTTTCAAAATTAAAGAAAAATGAGGCGCATTACTCACTTTTTCCCAATGAAAGTGGCGGCGTTGTTGATGACTTAATTATTTATTGTTTGGAACCCAATAATAAGTATCTTCTTTGTGTCAATGCGAGCAATACGGATAAAGATTTTGCCTTCCTTCAGAAAAATAATAAAGGCGCGATCCTTGAAAATGTAAGTTCAAAGTGGGGGCAGCTGGCAGTTCAAGGTCCAAAAGCAATTGAAATTGCTAATGAAGTTTTTAAAGAGGATTTTTCAGGCCTGGCATATTTTACTTTCAGGGAGTGTCAGGGAAATTACGTTGCGCGAACAGGTTACACGGGTGAAGATGGTGTAGAAATTTTTGTTCCGTGGGATAAAACCGTAGAGCTTTGGAAGAAACTGCTTAATGCGGGGGCGAGTAAAGGCCTCAAGCCGATAGGTTTGGGAGCCCGAGATACTCTTCGCACAGAGATGAAATATAGCCTCTATGGCCATGAGATCGATGACGAGACGAACCCTTATGCGGCCGGCCTAGGTTGGGTTGTGAAACCAAGTGCAAAAGACTTCATTGGAAAGGCAAAAATTCTCGCTTACAAAGAAAAAGGCTTAAAGCGTAAGCTGATTGGATTTAAGGTCACCGAGCGAGGAATACCTCGTCAGGGCTATAATCTATTTTCCTTTGACAGCCGTGAAATTGGCAAGGTAACAAGTGGGACAATGTCGCCAACTCTTAATGAATTCATAGGGATTGGTTATGTTGACGGTGAGTTTGCGGCTGAGGGAACTGAAATCGCTGTCGACATTCGGGGCAAAAAAATTAAGGCGAAAGTTGTGAAAACGCCCTTTGTGACAGTGAAAAAATAAAAAAGAAATTAAGAATTATTGGAGAAAAGATGGCTTTTCAAACACCGGAAGACAATTACTACACCAAAGATCACGAGTGGGCTCAAGTTGATGAGAACATAGTAACTGTTGGTATCACAGATTACGCGCAAGACGCCCTTGGTGAGGTAGTATATGTGGAATTGCCGGAAGAAGGCCAGAAAGTTACACAGAACGAACGCTTTGGCGTTGTTGAGAGTGTGAAAGCGGTGAGTGATTTATTCGCGCCAGTTTCAGGAACTGTAATTGAGGTGAATCAATCTCTTGTCGATAATCCAAGTCCACTCAATGACGATTGCTACAACGATGGTTGGCTCATCCGCATCGAGATGGATACAGAGAAAGAACTTGCGGTCCTCGTGCGTGCGCCTGAATATCGTAAGATGACAGGCGGTTGATAATTAAAAGGTTCCTAAAAGGTTCCAGGTTCTTTTTTGTTTTAAAAATTAAATATAAAGTGCCCGCGTGGTGAAATTGGCAGACACGCCAGACTTAGAATCTGGTTCCTTACGGAGTGGGAGTTCAAGTCTCTCCGCGGGCACCAGTTTTTTGTGACTCCTTTATTTTTGAT
>LWDK01000039.1 GCA_002083485.1 Proteobacteria bacterium SG_bin7
GGTATCGGGACTTCAAATCCAGTCGTTCCACTCCATGTGCAGGGTACAGCTGGCAATATTGCCCTAACTATCAACACAAACGCTGGTGGAAACGGATCGATTCACTTTGGAAGCGGCGCTTTGGGATCACCACAAGTGAGTTTTTGGGACGAAAATCTAAATCAAGGAATTGCGCTCAGCTCAGCTGGAAATTCTTTTTTTAATGGTGGAAGCGTCGGTATAGGCACGACTTCCCCTTCCGGAGTGCTTCACACCCTGACAAGTTCATACGCCTCCTCTGCTCTTTTTGAAAGATCTCATAATTCTGATTCAGCTGTTACAGGAGCACGCATTCTTGCCACTAAGGCCACGAACATGGCTGATGGCTTTGGAAGTCTTCTGACATTTGAAATTCAAGACGATGCCGCAGTAAAAAATGGAATCGGCGCAGTTGGTGCTGTTCGGGCTGGAGCAGATAATACGGGAGATATAGTATTTCTTCCAACCTCTGCCGGCACTTCAAATGAGCGTATGCGTATCACTTCAGGGGGTAATGTTGGCATTGGAACAGCGGCACCAGCAGTGTCACTTGAAGTGAACGGTAGCGTGCGTGGAAATCAGCTTGGGGCGATAAGAATAGATTCTGGGAATGGGACTATGGACATCGGCGCCCAAAACACCGCCTGGGCTCATTTCTATACAGATCGTTCGAATTTCTTTTTTAATAAACCAATACATGTAACTGGATCAATTGGATCCTATACCACCACAGATTTAAGTTTAAAAACGGGAACCACCACTCGAATAACAGTAATTAATTCATCAGGCAACGTCGGTATTGGGACAACATCACCTACCGCGGGCACACGCCTCGACATCACCGGCACTGGCGTTGCCGAAAGCTCAATTATTATTCCTCGCGATACCGTCGCCAACCGCCCAACTACCGGCGTGAATGGTATGATGAGGTATGCCACCGACACCAATAAATTTGAAGCCTTTCAAAACGGAACTTGGATTGACATGATTGGAACGGCAAGTTCACTGGCCGCTGGTAACGGAACTGTCAGCGCTCCTTCAATTTCATTTTCGGGAGACACCAACACAGGTTTTTACAGCAATGGCGCAGATACAATTGGAATAGCAGCGGGTGGTACCAATATTTTTAATATCTCTGCAACCACTCTTTCATCGCCTACCACGGGCGGGGCTCTTATTACTTCAGGTAACGGCACAGCGAGTGCTCCTACGTTTAGTTTCGCTGGTGACACGGGTACAGGATGGTGGAGACCTGCGGCAAGTACAATTGCTGCGAGTACTGGAGGAGTTGAGAGAATGAGGATTACTTCAGCGGGCAGAGTGGGTATAGGAACTACACCTTCATTTATTTTCGATATTTTAGACAACAATGCAGGCACTAGCCAAATTAAACTAAAAAATAGCAATAATGGAGCAACCGCTGATACGCGTTTGTCGCTTTATAACGATGCCGATAACTATGGAGGGTTTCAATTATTAAGTTCCACTAATGCAACAGATCCGAATGCCCTACGAATAACTACACCTACTTCTGCTCCTTTACTACTTTATACAAATGGTACTGAAAAAATGCGAATTACTTCCGCTGGAAACGTCGGCATTGGCACAACCTCTCCCACGACGGGAACTCGTCTTGACATTACCGGCACAGGCGCCGCCGCGAGTTCAATTATAATTCCTCGCGATACCGTCGCCAACCGCCCAACTACCGGCGTGAATGGTATGATGAGGTATGCCACCGACACCAATAAATTTGAGGCTTATGAAAATGGTGCCTGGACAAATATGATCGGTGGGAGTGGGAGTTCTACTCTCGATGGCTTAACTGATGTATTCGCTGATTATGCCACAAACCACAATTTAATATTAGGACGAACATCCGCCGCCGCACTCACCTCAGGTGCCGTGAGTAATTTGTTCATCGGTGAAGGGGCTGGTGCAACGACCGCAGCAAGTACTAGCGCCACTGATAACAATACTGCTGTCGGCTACCAATCCCTCACAGCACTCACAACGGGTTCAGGAAATACTTCGCTTGGAATTCAAACCTTAAGCAGCGTCACCACGGGTATGGGCAACGTTGGTATAGGTCTTGGGGCCGGAGCTGGAATCTCCACAACAGGAGAAAATATCGCAATTGGCTCATGGACGTTATATAACTCGTCTATCGGTAGTAGTAACATCGGTATCGGTTACGGCGCTTTAAAAAAGACACAAGGAAATCATAATATCGCTATCGGAGAAGAGGCGTTAACGAATCTTAATGTCTCTGGCAATAATGACAATGTTGCCGTTGGGTACAACGCCCTTTTGAGTTCGACGACTGGAACTCATAATACCGCGATTGGCGCTTTGGCCGGCGATAGCTTAACAACAGGTTCAGATAATATTCTCATCGGATACAATACCGATACACCCGCAGTTGGAACAAGTAACCATTTAAATATTGGTAACTCGATTTATGGAAATCTCAGCACCGGCAACGTCGGCATCGGAGTGGCCTCCCCCCAAACAACTCTTCAAGTCGCTGGCGTAATATCTCCTTCAGCAAATAATACTTATACTCTTGGGAATGCGTCCTATCGATTCACTGAAGTCTATGCCACCAACGGGACAATCAACACCTCTGACGCCCGAGAGAAAAAAGATATTTTCGACACCGATCTTGGTTTAGACTTTATCAACAGCCTTCGCCCCGTTTCTTATCGTTGGAATACCGGGGTTGACGAGGACATCCACTATGGTTTGATTGCCCAAGAAGCCGAAAAAGCCGTGACACAATCTCGTAACGATCGACAACCTACTTCGATCGTAACTCACGATGAAAAAACAGATCGCTATGGCGTGCGTTACTCTGAACTTATCGCGCCATTGATAAAGGCGGTACAAGAACTCTACCGCATGTTTGTAACTACGGATGCGAGGCTCGAACAGCTTGAAAAAGAAAATGCCGAGCTTAAAGCTTATCTTTGTGCTAAGGAACCTGGCGCCCCAATATGTAAATAAACTGGAGCGTTTCAGCGTGAGACAGTACTCCCGACCTTGGACTAAACTTCTTTTCGCATAAAACCGATAAGTTAATATAAATGTGGAGTTGAAAATGGTACGTAAAGTGTTAATTCTAAGCTCCTTCTTATTGCTTTCTGCGTGCGGAAACTTAGATCTGACTTTACCTTCGGGCACGGTGGATTTCTTAAAGACCGAAATCATTGTTGGCGGTACAAACCTCGCCGACGGCAACTCCCAAATGCTCGTCGTGGTCCACTTAAAAAACTCAAACAATTCGCCCGTTAAAAACTACAAACCCACTTATAACATTACGCCAAGCAATGGCCTTATCACCAGTGAATGCTCGACTTCTACCGATAACGGCATATCTGTTTGCGTTCTCAGATCAACATCCGCAGGTCCGAAATCTTTTAAATTAACAAACGCAAAAGTCGGTTTGGAAAAAATCGTAGAGTTTGAACATCCCAAAAGAGGTCAAATGCTAGGCCTTGCTTCGGGTGCACATCAAAACATGACCACGGGTGCAGGACACAAAGTGAGACTTAGTGTCGGAGGGATTGGTACCGGCGTTAATGCCACTACTTCGGGCGGATACAAAGTTTCATTGACGTTGAAAACTGCTCTCGATTCTCAATAGAGGTACTCAAAATACAATTTTTTGTAAAGATTCGAGCGTACAGGCAATTGCTTGATCGATCTCATCGGAATGAGTAAGCGCGGTACTTTGAGCTTTTATAAGGTCACTAAAAAATACTTTCACCGAAGACTCACAAGATTTTTTTTGTTTCTCAGCATAGCAGTCAAGAAACCTAACATTACGCTCCCCGATTTCTTGGTCGGCACGCACCAAACTAAGTTCCCGAACTAACATTTTTGCTACTGGGTAAATTTCTAAGACGGCGTTAAGTCCATCGTCATTCGAATAAGTGACTCTGCCACCACGAGTGCTAGAATCAAATTTTAGAGATATTATGTCAGGACCGCTTAACACATTGCCACCGAACTCAAAACTCACGCTTTTGCCATTAAGAGCTTCGATACAGGATTTTGAATCTGCAGCAGCGAGCGATGTCAAAGTTATTAACAGTGTGCCCAGGATTGTAATTATAACTTTCACGGGTTCTCCTATATGAGTTTTTGCCTCTAAGAAATTTGTTGAAAATTAGAAATGCAAATCAAAGGCCCAAAAACTAATTCTTAGACTTTAATTTATCTCTAAATTCCGCAAGGGCCGCAAAAGGATTATTAAGAACAACTTTTTGTGGACCTGGCCTTTGAGGTTTATGAGGTCCCCGGCCGCTCGACTTACCGCTACTCTTAGCAGTCATCGACGGTCGGCTCTTACCGTCTCCCCGAGGCGGCGCATCTCGACGCGGCGGACGCGGGCGCTCATCTCGCCTTTCTTTATTTTGGTCTCTTGGCGAGGGCCTCACCGGTTTTTCCGTAAGTTTCATCGTCAGAGAGACTTGGGGTTTATCTAAATCAACCGCTAAAACTTTGACTTGTACAAAATCACCAGGACTTAATTTTTGCCGTGGATCACTAACGAACTCATGACTAATTTCTGAAATATGAACGAGTCCATCATGACGAACTCCAACATCCACAAACGCGCCGAAATTTGTAACATTCGTTACAATCCCGGGACAAACCATGTCTTTTTTCAAATCTTTGATATCGTGAATATCTTCGCGGAAGCTAAAGTTTTTAAATTCAGGGCGAGGATCGCGCCCCGGCTTCTGCAACTCATTAACGATATCGTTAAAGGTATATTCACCTATTAACTCAACCCATTTATCTCTTTTTGCCTTTAGTTGGGTTGCGCCTTCAGCGGTTACCATTTGACCAACTGTTAATCCCAAATCTTTGGCCATCTCGCGCACGACAGTGTAGCGCTCTGGATGAATTCCTGTATTATCAAGTGGCGAACTACCACCGGGAATTCGCAAAAAACCAGCAGCTTGTTCAAAAGTTTTTGAAGAAAAGTGTGAAACTTTATTTAAATCTCCACGCTCACTAAAAGAACCGTTTGTTTTTCTGTAGGCCACAATCCCCTGGGCGATGGCGGGACCAATTCCTGCCACATAGCTCAAAAGAGCAGAACTCGCGGTATTTAAATTCACACCCACTTGATTCACGCAGGACTCAACCACGCCATGGAGGGAGTTCTTTAATTCCGTTTGACTCACATCATGTTGATACTGACCGACACCAATACTTTTTGGATCAATTTTAACAAGCTCAGCGAGAGGGTCCTGGAGCCGACGCGCAATAGAAATCGCTCCGCGCACACTTACATCAAGTTCTGGGAATTCTTCCCGCGCCACCTCGCTCGCTGAGTAAACAGAAGCCCCGGCCTCATTGACCATCACTATCGGAGTTTCACTGCCGATCTCCTTTAAAATTTTCCTAAAAAATGCTTCCGCTTCTCTGCCGCCGGTACCATTGCCAACCGCAACGGCCTCGATTTTCAATTGCTTCATCACGTCGCCGATTAATTTTTTCGCGGTTTCTTCGGCGCCATCACCAGTTGTATGAAGTACCGTATGAGAAATATAATTTCCATGGAGATCAATAAGAGCGATTTTACACCCAGATTTAAATCCTGGATCTACTCCTAATACACACTTACTTCCAAATGGAGATGCCATTAAAAGCTTGCGCAAATTTTCGCTAAAAACTTTTATTGCATGTTCATCGGCCAGCTCTTTTAAACGATTATGAATTTGATTTACAACCGAAGGAATCACGTGAGCCGTCAAAGCCAGTTTTGCGACTTCAATTAAATATGAACTCACCGTCAAACCAATATCTGGACATGCAAAATCGGTAAAAATCTTTTGCAAATAATCGTTATCACCATCAATTGCGACTGTTAACTCGCCCTCATGCCACCCCCTGCGAATTGCAAGATACCGGTGTGAAGATTTGGCATTTTGCAAGACCTTAACAGGATCAGAATAGTCGGCATAATTTGCATATTTGGAGTTGGGTTTAAATTTTTTCGTTTTCTTAGAAACAATTTTCCCTTTCTCATTTAGGTGATCTCTGACCTTTTGGCGAAGCTCGGGATCATTCGAAAGTTTCTCAATTAAGATGTCTTGAGCACCTTTAATCGCAACCTCATAAGTAATAATCTGTGCAGCCGGATTTAGAAAAGTTTTCGCCTTGACTTCAATAGCCGTGCCATCCGACACAGTCTTATGCGCAAGCCCCCATAGCCAATCTGCCAACGGTTCCAAACCCGCTTCTCTCGCAATTGTGGCTTTAGTTTTCTTTTTCTTCTTAAATGGGCGATAAATCTCATCAAGTTCTGTCAAATCATCGGTCGCCGTAATTGCTTTTTTCAATTCTTCAGTCAGGTTTCCCTGAGACTCAATCTCTTTTAAAATAAAATCTTTTCTTTTTACGAGCTCTGCGAAAGTCTCATAATTTTTTAAAACGTCACGGATTTTAACTTCGTCTAAGTTCCCAGTTTTCTCTTTGCGATAACGCGCTATAAATGGAACCGTTGCACCTTCTTTTACTAAATCTAAAACCGCTTGCACTGATCGCGCCGGGACATCACGCAAATGTTGGGCTAAGTAGAGTTGAAAGCTTTGTTCCATGAAATTTACTATTATTTGTGGCGAAACATAATTAGGCCATGAGTAGGATCATAGGGTGAAACTCCAACTGTAACCTTATCACCTACGACAACACGAATATTAAAACGTCGCATCTTTCCACATAACTTCGCCGATATTTCTAAACTATTATCTAATTTAATTTTATAAATTCCACCCGCCAGAGCGTCTACTACTTTGCCTTCAAGCTGTGCTAAGTCATCTTTGGCCATGTTTACTCTTTTAAATCCGTGATGAGGGTTTTAACGCCATCTTGAAATAAAACTTCAATGCGACTGTTATTCGACGTGAGCACGTAACCCCATCCTAAAACTTTATGCTTAATGGGGGTTTTTGCTTCGTAGTGGCCAGACATTTTATAGGGGGGAGGTTCAACCTCTTGGCTTTTTTCAAAAAGCTGACGCCACTTGAGAGCTAATTTTTGTGCTTCGCCTGTCAGTCCTGGTGGGATTGGAATGCGAACTTTTTTAGTCGTCGAGGAAGATACGACTTGAGCTGTAGAGACAATCGATGCAGCAACAGGAGTAGATTTTAATTTACCTTCACCTTCCTTAGAAGTTTCCGTGGTAGATTTGGCTCTTGTGTCCTTAGCCTCTTTTTTCAAATTCTTTACAATCTTTTTCGTCGGTTTTATAGACGACTTCAAAGCCTTAGTTTTCGGCTTTGCCGTTGCTTTCTTAGGCATCAATCCTCCTTTATGTAATCGCAAATTATAACAACAGCTTAGGGTTGGCAATTGCTTCGCTCACAATGCAATGCAATATGTCGATCTAGTGTTTACGTGTTAGAGTACCTTCATGCAAATAACGCCTAAACTTTTAAAGTCACGGTTTCCAGAGCTAATTTGCGAAATTTACGGAAATGAAATGCACACCATTGAACGTGTTGCTTCTGAAAGAAATGCCGACAAAGCTGCCATCAGCTTTGTATTTAAGGTTGAGCGCATTCCTGTTTTCTTAAACTCGGATTGTGGGGCGCTTGTAATTCCCGATAAAGGAAGTAACTTTTTTAATCGAGCCAACGGCAAAGTAGTATTAACCAGCTCAAACCCAGAACTTGCCATGGCCTTGATCGTTAAGGAATTTTTTGCGTCCAAAACTCTGAGTACAGCGGGCAATGAAATTCACCCTAGTAGTACTATTAGCAAAACCGCACGGATAGGAAAAAATGTTGGCATTGGAGCCGGCACAGTTATAGGTGATTTTGTGCAAATAGGAGACAATTCTCAGATCTCCGCGAACTGCGTTGTCGAAGACAATGTACAAATCGGAAAAAACTGTCAACTCTATCCCCTGGTGTTTGTGGCACGAGACTGTGAATTGGGAGATGGTTGCATAATTCAGCCACATGTTTCTATTGGTAGTCAGGGTTTTGGATATGCCCACGATGAAGTTGGAAATCATTTTCACAAACCTCATTTGGGAAGAGTTATTTTAGGAAAAAATGTAGAAGTAGGGGCCGGATCCCAGATTGATCGTGGCACCATCGATGATACCGTCATCGGTGATGGAACAAAAATTGATAACCTTTGTCACTTTGGTCACAATGCCGTGATCGGAAAAAACTGTTTAATCACAGCGGGCTTTATATCGGCAGGAAGTGTAAAAGTAGGAGACAACTTTGTTTGCGGGGGACGTACCACCATTGCCGGACATATTGAAGTCGGTAACAATATTACAATTGCCGCGCATTCGACTGTAGGTGGGACCACGTTAGAAGCCGGCACCTATGGTGGTTACCCACTTGTTCCAATTGCCACTTACAAAAAAAATCAAGCGAGCACTGCATTTATGGCCGAAATGAGAAAAAATATATCTCGCCTTATGAAAAAAGTTTTTCCAGAAGAAGCAAAATGAAATATTATTTTACAACACCTATTTACTATATCAATGACTTACCTCACATTGGTCACTCATACACAACGCTCGTGGCCGACACTTTAGTGCGTTATCATCGTTTATTTGGTGACGAAGCTTTCTTTTTGACAGGAACCGATGAGCACGGCCAAAAGGCGCAAGAAGCCGCAAAAAAAAGAGGAATTGAACCACAAGCACATGCCGACGAGATGGTGGTAAACTACAAAAACATCTGGAAAGAACTTGATATTGATTACAACCTATTTATACGCACTACCGATGAGTTTCATAAAAAAGGTGTGCAAGCGGCTCTACAACAACTTTACGACGCCGGCGAAATTTATTCACAAGATTATGAAGGTTGGTACTGCGTTGGCGACGAAATTTTTTATAACGAAAAAGATTTGGTGAATGGAAAAAGTCCAACGGGACGGGATGTTACTCTTGTTAAAGAAAAAAATTATTTCTTTAAGATGTCAAAGTACCAAGATAAACTGATAAAGCACTTTGAATCCAATCCGCAATCCATTTTGCCAGATTATCGGCGCAACGAAGTTTTGGGGTTTTTACGTAAGCCGCTCGAGGATTTATGTATTAGCCGACCAAAATCGCGCCTTACTTGGGGCGTAGAAATTCCCTTTGATAAAGACTATGTAACCTATGTTTGGTTTGACGCTCTTTTAAATTACTGCACTGGCGTCGGTTACCAACAAAAGGGTAAAGAAACAGAGTTTAATAAGTGGTGGAACGAAGCAGGTGCGATTCATCTTATTGGTAAAGATATTTTGACCACACATACGGTCTATTGGTTTTCAATGCTAATGGCATTGGGAGTTAAACTTCCCAAAACGGTTTTTGCGCATGGTTGGTGGTTGACAGAGAACAACGAAAAGATGAGCAAGTCATCAGGTGGGGTTACAATTAAACCTCTCGATGTAAAAAATGTCGTCGGTGTCGACGCCTTTCGATATTATCTAAATCGCGACGTAAGCTTTGGTAATGACGCGAAGTTTTCGCAAGACTTAGTCGTAAGCCGTTTTAATAGTGAATTGGCCAATAATCTTGGAAATTTATTGAGCCGTTCGACGAATTTAATTCAAAAGTTTTTTGACGCCAAAGTTCCTGCCGTAGATTTTAGTAAAGAGGAAACTAAGAAACTCAAAGAGCAAGCATTGGCGGCGGCGGACTTGGTGAAAACAGAAGTTGAAAGTTTTAATACTCAAAAAGCTATTGGACATATCGTTGACCTATTAACCGAAGCCAACAAATATTTAGAGAACCAGGCGCCGTGGAAAATTGCCAAAACAGATTTGGCGGCGGCAGCAGAGCCACTTGTGGCCTCACTTGAAGTCCTTCGCATTGCGGCTATATTACTGTCTCCGGTTATGCCGGGTAAAATGAAATCTTTGTTAGAAACCATCGGCTGGAATAGGCCTTTGGGTTTTTCTGACGCCAAAACCTGGGGATTAACTTCGCCCGGAACGCCGGTTAAAAAAGCCGAGGCATTGTTTCCACGTTTAATGGCCTAAGCCCCGAAAACTGCAAAGGCGAGCGCTGTTATGTTCTTCGCGCTTCAAAAAGTTTAGGCGTTTTTGTCGCTCTTAAAAGCCTCGATACCTAGCTCCAACGAAGAAAGCCCCGCTATATTTTCCCATTTGTACTTTTCACTCAAGATTGAAGTTTTTGCCCCCCGCAAAGAAATGTCTCGCAGAAAGTCTATGAACGCACTCACGTCCCTTGCATTTCCAATTGAACCCTCAGCAGGAATGATATTATCGGGTTGATATTTCGATAAAACGCTCTCAAGCACCGAAAGCCATTCGGTCACATTTAGATTGGGGTGCATTTTAAAAATTGGAAAGACTCTGTTATAAAACAAATCACCGAGCATCAACGTTTTAGTGTCTGGCAAATATACAACTAAATTATTTTCAAACATTCCCGAAGTTAAGGGTTCTAAAATAATTTTCTGACCCCAATCAATTTCGGTTTTTTCACTCACAACATGATTCGGCACTTTGCGATCACCAAAAACCGAAATCAATCGCAAACGCGGATACCGACCAACATAAATGTCTCTAGCGTCGGTATAAAATTCATTTCCTGCGGAAAAATACATATGGGCTTTTTGATTTACAATATGACTAACCTCAGTCACCGATTGAAAAATCTCTTCGGCAGCAGATCCCATATTGGAGTTTATCAAAAGATTTTTTCCGTTGTTGCCTATAGCCACACAGTTACAGGCCCCGCCGATAAAAGCGGTCACTCCGTTCCCGAGACTTTTCTTTTCCAGGTTTCGTAGGGGGCGCGCACCGATATCAATCAACGGCGTAGATGTACCCAAGGTAATCCCGTAGAAAAATCGAATCCATTCGCCTAAATTCATTTTTTGAATTTCTTCGGGCCAAAGGGATGAGTCAATAGCTGTTTAAATAAATAGTGTTTTTTTATTCCTGTTTTGTTAGCTAACCACACATGACTTTGTGGGCCAAAAAACTCTGCCATGACCTGCAAACAGTTTCCACACGGTGGCGCAGGATCTATCTCGTTCGTAACGACAACCATATGTTCTAAACAAATGTGACCATCAGATACAGATTTTAGAATCGCCGTTCTTTCGGCACAAATGGTTGCGCCAAAACTTGAGTTCTCAACATTGCATCCCGAAAAAACTTTGCTACGAAAACTAATTAAAGCGGCCCCGACCTGATAATTAGAATAAGGACAATAAGCCGCTTTTTGTGCCTTGAGCGCTTCCTTAAAGGCTTTTTTAACTTTTGCCGGAACTATCACTGCCTACTGGGCCTCACCCATTTCGGCAATCCACGCAGCTCCAAGCTTCACAAAGCGCATCGCGTGCTCTACGTTGACAGTATCCATCGTATCTTTGGCGGTGTGAATTTTGTGGTTCATATTATCGAAGCTAGATTCAAATGGAAACGCCGATGGGTATCCTTGACGATTCCATGAAGCATGGTCACTACACTCGTAATTACAAAGAGTCGTGCCCATTTCACGAGTCTTTAAACCTAAATACCTCACTGCTAAATCTTTGGTAAATTTGGTCAGCTCATCAGAAACATTATCCTCTACAAAGTGCATCGGCAATGGCTCTTCGGCGTTGTAACCAACCATGTCGAATTGTAAAACGCCTCGAAGCTTTACGTCACTGGCTTTAAATTGTTTAGCCATAACATTGGAACCAACGAGACCAACTTCTTCTGCCGCATAATAGGTAAAGTAGATGTCGCGCTTAAATTTCATACCGCTCTCCAAAACCGCGCGATAAAGTTCGGCGACAACCGTTGCTCCCGATGCATCATCATCTGCACCTGGTTTGTTGTTGCGGAGTGTATCCATATGTCCGCCGATTAAAACTCCTGGAAGACTAGGATCCGTCCCTGGAATGCGGGCATAAATAGTTTTTTGCAAATAATTTTTTCCAGCCGACACCTCTTGCACGTCGACATCATTTCTACCATGGGTTTTCGCCAAATTTTGCGAATAAACTTTTAAGTATTCACTGGCTTGCTTACCAGTCTCAGAGTTACTATAGCGATCCGGAAACGCGATGTATTTTCTGATGAATTCCTCATATTTTGCCGAATCTACAAGATCTATTAAACTTCGCACCTGTGTTTCATGTTTAATCTCATAATTGTCAGAAACAAAATTTGGACTCTGTGACGCTGAAAATTCCTGCAAGAAATTTTCTTTATTTTCTGATTTCATATATTCGTCAGAAACGTCGGTCACTCCGGCACAAAAACTCTGATTCTCGTGAACCGCATTCACCAGGTCATCGCGTTCCGACGCCGTCAATGTCACCAACGCTTTGCCGGCAAAAACTTGAAGTGGAGATTTCACCTTATATTTTTCTACAAATTTCACAAAATTTGTAGAAACAACATAAAAACCCGAATCTTCCTGTAAAGAAAGCGCCGGTACTGCTACGAGAAGCGTGAAAATAATTTTTTTGACTGCCATCTGTGCCCTCCATGGGAATGACAACAAATCATAACTTAACTTTGAGTTTTTCTGAATGCTTATCTCACGGATTTAACATGGGACTCGACTTCGTGCTAGACAAATTAGTTGGCTTCGGGACGTCCCGGTTTTTTCTTTTTCGCATTCTTCAGTGGCGTTTTTGTATATTCCGGCAGTTCAACATCAACCATGTCTTTGGGTTTTGACTCTGGCCCAGAGTGTCCTAACATTTTGTTTTCGCTCCCATTAACAAAACCTATATTCGTATCTCTAATATCAAGTTTTAAGCGCCATTTCTGAAAGGCACCCATAACTCTCTCAGGGGCTTCCACATTGTTTTTTTCTGAATAGATACCCTCAAATTTAAGAATGTCAGAATCTTCTTTGCTACCAATTTTAGTTTCAAGCGCTTTAAATTCAGATTCAGACATGAGTTCCGGCTCACCTGAGATCCCTTGAGTAAGATCGCCAAAGAACGTTCCCATCTCTTGGCTTATATTTTCACCACAGCTTACCGGCCCGCTACACGTAAACTCCGGAGAGGGGGTTTGTGCCGGAAGATTGGAGGCAAGAAAAAATAATGCAATTATGGTCTTCACCCACAATATCTCGGAATTTTTACTTAAAAAGGTAACAGTTCTCTTTCTGTGATGCGGTGCCTTACTAAAATTTAATCTGGAACCTTTTATTTGTTTACATGAAATTTCAGCCAGCGACACTCAATTGGCCCATTGTGGACATTAAAATTCTCACTCGACTTTAGACTAAGACCATTTGTGAGCCCTGCGTGCCCCGAGAGAACCCAAATATCCCAATTTTTAAACTTTGATTTTAAGACAAAACCCAAATCTCGATAGACGTCCTTTAGCTGCTCGAAGTTCCCCAAGCGCTCTCCGTACGGAGGATTAACCATGATCACACCCTTTTCGCTGCCCATTTCTTTGGGGGGTTCAAAATCACGAGAATCTTTTCTCTCAAAATGTATGAAATCACTGACTCCGGCTCTTTTTGCATTACTTTCGGAAATTGAAATCGCTTTACTGTCGCGATCAAAACCGAAAAATTTCACATCTGTTTCGCGCTCAGCCTCACTCGCTTCATTAACAAGTTCATTCCAATCAGCAGCCGAGAAATTTAAATATTTTTGAAACGCAAAACCCCGTCGTAATAACCCCGGCGCTATCCGCGCTGCCATCAACGCGGCCTCAATCAGGAAAGTTCCCGACCCACACATCGGATCAATAATATTGGTTTTTTGATCCCACTTTGTTAAGAGCACTAAACCTGCGGCTAAGTTTTCTTTCAGGGGAGCTTCTGTCATTTCGCGCCGATAACCCCGCATAAAAAGTGGTTCGCCCGATGTATCAATGCTGATTTGGACGTCTTCCTCCAAAATTCGGGCCAGAATTCTTAAGTCGGGATTTTCTTTTTCAACATTAGGGCGTTCACCAAATTTATCGCGAAACTGATCGACAATCGCATCTTTGATTTTCAGGGCTGCAAACCTTTGATCACGGAAAACTTCAGACTTTTTAACCAGCGCATCAACCATAATCGTCTGCTGGTTAGAAACAAACTGAGTAAAATCAAATTTTCGAATTTCTTGATATAAGATTTCTGCCGTTTTTGCCTTAAAACTTATAATCGGCATACCTACACGCGTGGCTGAACGCAGCCATAAATTCGCCTTGTAACATCCTCGCCAATCCGTATCAAATACGACTCCGCCCGGAGTTTTCTCGATAGGGTTTAGCTCTAACTCCTGTAGCTCTTTGTAGACGACATCAACTAAGCCTTCGGGGCCATGTGCAAAAAATTTGGCCATAAAATAAGATTATTCTTCAACCGGAGCGTCGCTCTCTTCGAGCTCTTTCTCCGATAAATTAAGATTGAGAACTTGGCTTTGAATCAAACGTAAATTCACTTCGCGCTGTGGAACTGGTAAAGTGTCCTGCACCTTAAGAGGTTGATCTTCACCAAATGTTTTTTTAGACAAATCACTTTCATCAAGCTCAACCTTAGGGTCTGCGGCCACGACAGTTTTCGCTACCAAAATGACTCCGACCAGAACCAGCATCCTTTTTATCATTATCCCGCCCTAATTAAGTCTTCGATGATTTTTCATTGGAATCTGCCTACGCACCTTTTGAATTCGAGATTTTTCCAACGTCGCTTCTATTATCCCAATTTCTTCCTCGGCTTCAACCATTTTCGTACCCCATGGATCAATTACCATGCTGTGCCCATAGGTCGTTCGCTCCCCAACCTTGCCAATGTGCTTACCGCATTGAGCTGCCGCTGCAACGAAACTCTGTGACTCGATGGCGCGCGCCCGCAACAAAATATCCCAATGCGCTTTTCCCGTCGGAACTAAAAATGCCGCTGGCAATAAAATGAGATCTACAGGATACTTACTGTAATCCAGGAATAATTCCGAGAAACGTAAGTCGTAACAAATGCTAAGGCCAACTTTCCATCCGTGAATCTCGATGACTTTCGGATGTTCACCATGGGCATACGTGTGCGACTCTCTAACAGAGCGAGCCCCCTCAACATCGACATCAAACAAATGAATTTTAGAATAGTCAGCCGATAGCTTTCCCGAATCGCTTATGATCACACTCGTACTATAAAGCTCGTCACCTTTTTTTAGGGGTACACTTCCTAAGTGAATAAACGTTCTATGCTCCTGTGCAAATTTCACAAATGGCGCAAATACCTTATCCTCTAAACGAAACTCAGGAACTTTTTCTTTGTCGTCGGTTCGTAAGTACAAACAGTTTTCAGGTAAACTGATAAGGGCGACTTTCCCCTTAATTTGCTGGATCAAACTAAACGCTTGATCGATATTAGTTTGTACATCATCGACTGACGTCATCTGACAGAGCGCAATTTTTAAATGTTCCATTACTGGATATTATAGTGAGAAATTACGTCAGCGGTAGTTTCTTTGCATTTCCAACCCGCTTTTTCGAGATTGCCTTTGATATTTTCTGTAACGGTCGCACAAGTCGATATTGATCGGCCCGAGCCAACAATCTTGTCAGAACCGCCCTTAGAATACATTGTAATACACTTATTTTCTTTTTCCATTTGCATGATCCGCAGGGTACGCACGATTTTCTTATTTTTACACATTATAATCGACGCCTGCGTCTGAGCGACAAGCGCGACAGGTGCGAGAACTACGATGCTGTATAAAATGAAACGTCTAAAGTTCATCATCAATTCCAATTATATATCGGAAATTTCAAGGGACAATTAAGGGCTAGACGTTTAGCGAGTCTAGCCATACAACTCATTATGCCGAAGCCTCGTCAGACTTCTTTTTGCCTTTGCCTTTGGCAGGCTTTTTTGCAGCTGGCTTTTTGTCAGGGGCGGCAGAAATCATTTTGACGTTTGAATAGTCAAAAAAACCTTCGACTTTTTTGATGCCATCTTTTTTATCAAAGTGAGTTTTCACGTTGATCCCCTGAACTTTAATTTTCATGGTTAAGGGATTTACGTCAAGAACTGCACCTTCAGCACCACGTTCAGCTCCGGAAATAACTTTTACTTTTGCGCCTTTTTTAATTTTCAGTTTTGGATGTTTACGGCTCATGCGGTTTTCCTTTTTAATTTACGAGAAAGAGCTTTGCGAATACGGGTTTTATAAGTGCGAGCACGACCAGAAAGCACCGTATCGCATTGTGCCAAAATGAACTTATCAAGTCCACCACAGTGTTCAACGGCTTTCAAAGTGCTTGTTGTTACTTTAAGACGAACAGTACAGCCAAGTGCGCGACTAAAAAGAGCTTTTTTCTGAATATTTGGCAGGCAAATGCTCTTGGTTTTAATGTTTGAGTGACTCACTTTGTGTTTTACTTCTGGGCCCTTGCCAGTTAATTCACATTGCGCCATTGATCCTCCGCAAATTTCTCCAGTAATACGAAAAAATACATATAGATGTAAAAGACACTTGTTGGCAACTCAAAAGTATCGTATTTATTGAGGACTTTTGAAAATTGTGAGGTTACGAATGAAAGAGATGGAAAACGCAGCGACCCAGGGTGGTGGTAAAAAACAAGGTACTCGCTTGAAGTATCACCAGGATTATCCCGCTGATTTTAAATTTGATTACAAAGATCCTAATACCCTTTGGCGTTTTGTTATGGATGGTGGAAAAATTGTTCCTTCACGCATTCGTAAAATGAGTCACGCACAACAACGTGATGTCACTCGCGCTATAAAAATCTCGCGCACTTTGGCGTTATTGCCATCTTCAGGATTTGATTTCGATAACATGCATGACCCCGAGCACGTAAGCCCGGTTCCGTTTACTATTTAAAAAAGGTTCCAGGTTCTTTTTTCTAAGAGGCGGTTGAATCCGCCTTTTTTATTTGTGTAGTGCCTTTATTGCTATGAGTATCCACCCAATAATTAAAAGCGTTCCGCCCATGGGTGTTATAGCGCCGAATATTTTTAAGTTTGTGAAAACAAGCGCGTAGAGGGAGCCCGAAAAAATTACCGTTCCGAGTGTGAGACATTGAATTGCGCTTCTGAAATGTTTGGAAAGTGGGTTTGCTGCAAGCGCAATAATACCAAGTCCATGATACATTTGATAGCGTACACCAGTTTCGAAAACTGCTAAAGATTCAGGAGTAAGTTGCGTTTTTAGAGCGTGGGCTCCGAAAGCACCAAGAATAACTCCAAGACCCGTGATTATTGCGCCAATGGCCAGAGGGCTCATGTTTCTCCTCAGAAAGTGGCAAGTGAGATTTTTACTGTTGTACCAAATCGGGGTTGGGAGTGCACGGTAAATTTTCCTCCCCAAGATTTTATGAGCTCCTTAGCATGACTGATAGCAAGCCCATTTCCATGAGGTTTATCGTGCGAGAAGCCTCTTTCTCCTAGCTTGGCCATGACTTCGGCTGACATACCCTTTCCAGAATCACGTATTTCAAAAATTATCTGATCGTTAGATCGTTCAACGGTGAAGGTGATAAACCCTGACTCTGTCGCCTCAAAAGAGTTATTGATGAGATTTGAAATGATCGCTTCAAACGCGGAAATATTGAGGTTAAGTTTGGCGTTTTCTGAAAGATGCCAGTAAAGATTGAGCTTGATATTTTGACGATCGTTGAACTCCAAATATTTTCTTTGAATGAGCGTGGCACAAAACTCCTTCAGTTCCTTAGAGGAAATGGTGGGCTCCATTGGCATGGGCTTTGAGATTTGCGCTGGAGTTGAGTGAGAAATCTTATGTTTCCTTTCAAAATCAAGCATTCCGGTGGCAAGCGAGTGAATTTGCTTCGAAGCCGATTCTAAAAGTTGGGCCTCTTGCGGCGATTGCTTTGAAAGCCGCTCCGATAGTACGGAAAGCGCCGTCAATGGCGAGCGAATATCGTGAGCCATCTGTTTAGCAAGCTCAATTGCATTTTTACGAAATCGATATTGCCACCATTTTTGAAAAACAAGTCCAAGGAAAGCGGCCTCAAGAAAAAGAATTGCTAGGATCATGTAGTTGGTAGTTTTTGGATATGAAAATCTGACTTGTAAGAAGATCGACTCTTCGGTTTCGCCTCCAATAGAAATTTGACGAGAAAGTGTTGTGGATTTACAGCTTGGTGATTTTTCGTAAAAAACGTGGCCAGCCCGCTGGGCCTTGAGGCATGATATGAGAGAGTTCTGCGAGACGATATTTAATTTTTGGCTGAGCCTAAATATGTCCGAGGCTGCAATCTCAGCCTGGTTTTGATATGCAAAATTTTCACGAAATTCCTCAGCGATATGAGAGAGGAATTTGTCGAAGGCCGTAATTGTAATAAGCCAAGAGACGATGATGGTTATTGCGAGAGAGAGATGGTTTTGGGTAGGTGGTCTGAAACTTGCTCTAGGGTTTTTTAGCATAAAGTAATTTCACTTTAGTTGAGAATGACTCGCCTCTCTGGTATTGTTGGTTTTCCTATATCAGGAGGAGCCGGGTATGAAAACATTTAGAGGTTGGCTTGTAATTATTTTCTCAATGTTAGGTTTGCACGGGTGGGCGGAAAGCCTGGACCCTGTATCGGATGAGGCGGAGACTATCGAGAGCTGGGATGAAGCTAATTTCTTAGAAAATCTCAGGAACCAAATTGAATCTCAAAAAGGTTTAGACGAAAACACCACATTTTTAGAAAAAAAACTGCAAATTCTAGATGCTGAACCTACTGGAAACCGAGGCGGCGGATAGTTGAAAAATGAAATTTCCAAGAAGGGCTTGAAGCTATTCGGTTTACTGACTCTTTCAACCTTAACCTTAGTCTTGATTCAAAGAATGACGCCTTCTCCAACTAACAGAATTTTTTTCCTTGTGGGTCAAGCTCCATCGAGCTCCGACCCTCTTGAATATGACATTGCGGTTCATCAAGAGATCTTTCGTTCGACGTTTAGTTCTCTAATCAGTAACTACAAACGCGGCGAATACACAGGGATATTGGCATCTTCTTGGCATTCAAAAAACAACGATAAAGTATGGGTTTTTAAAATCAGAAAAGGGTTAAAATTTGAGAATGGTGACCCAATTCATCCAGAGAATATTGTAAATTCCTTAATGCGGGCCGCCTTTTGTATCAAAAAAAGGAATTCTCACGAAAATCTATTGGTGCATCTAAAAAATTTTAACGAGGTTCTATCTCCGGTTAGTAAAATAAGTGGATTACAATTCGATGACGATTCCGTAAAGTTTGAATTTGATAGGCCAATTCCTCAAATGTTGGAATTAATTAGTTTTGGGATTTATTCTCTAGCACACCATTCAGATTATGATTTAACCACGGGTGAATGGAAGAATAAGAAGGAGTTTATTTCATCGGGTCCCTATAAGGTAGTAGATTGGCAAAATGAAAGCATCAAATTATTACTTAGAAAAGATTTCTTAGCCGACCTCGGACATCGAAATAAATTTGAAGAAATTAATATCACCTGGAATAAATCGATAAATGATTTTGATTTGATGTCGGGTCCAGAAATGGAAGGCCCTAATAACCCCGAACTAGAGTTTAGTGGTGGAGCCAAATCTGGAATTTTTTACATTCATTGTCTTTCGTGGAACAATCCAAAAAGTTTCTTCTACAAAGTTGAGAACAGAAAATACTTAAGAGACTTATTTTTCGCAAAATTAAGCAAACGATTTACAGTTACTTCGTCGTTTTTCCCTCTAGCGATAAGTGGCGTTTCTGCTCCACAAGCAAAATTTGATTATCCCGTCACCCCCCTATCGCAAAATGCAAAAGTCTCGGTAAACTATCCAAGAAGAGGAAGCATCGAATTCAAAAAGATCTTTTCTGAGATATGGAGGGAGATTTCAGGAGAAATTTTAAGTGTTTCTGAAGTAAAGGTTGACCCGCCAAAACTTTTTGAACTTAAAGACCCTTCACTAGCAAACTATGAAGCTGAGTTAAGTTTATTTTTTACGGGAATTTCGATCAATGATCCAAAGGATGACATCAAGTTTATGTTTCTGTCTAAGGAGGGCATTAAGCTTCCTGATTCCACAGGAGAAATTCATCGGACACTAAAAGAAAGTGATTTCGAGTACCAAACTATAAACAAATTAATATGGGATCAGGCAATCATTTGGCCGTTGTTTCATTTTTCTGATGGTCTTTGGGCAAAGAAAAACGTGGATCTTTCCGTCTTAAACAACATTATTCCCCCCGTTGACTTTTTTTGGGTGGGACGCAAGTAAAATGTTCCGTACGATTAACTTGGCCCCGCTCAAATATCTATATATTAACGATTGTTACGGTGGACCCATTTCTAACTTTATGTCAAAACCCAAATATATACGCCCAGGAGAAATGGGATTCGAAGCCTATGTCCAAATCAGAAGTGATTTACTGCCTAAAAGTGATGATTGTCGCATTTATGGGAACTTCACAGGAACAGGTAGCCATAAAAAAAGATATTTAGCTCATTATAAAGCCATATCAGAGGCACTTGAGCGATGGGCTGCTCACGAATACTCGAAAATGCCAGACTATGGCTTTGACGTAGAGCCCTCCTCAACAGGCGTTGCGGCTTATCCAAGTATGTTTCCTATTATGGCAAGAAGGATTGCTTTCTTTGAAGCCGTTGAACGATGGTCACTAATAAGTTGGTGGCATGGAAACTTAAAGGCCACGCAGATTACAGACGGCCTACGGGGAGTCGAAGGACTAGAGATCTTAACTCCCTGGTCTAACGAGTCCAGCACAGTAATTTTATATACCAAGTGTGGAAAGAATTTTCGTATGGCTTACGGATTTGCAAGCCACACCGATAGGATATCAGCAATTAAAAAAGCTGAGATTGAACTATATAGAAATATGTACTTACTAAACGAAATTTCTCTCGAAAATGTGCCGGATTTAAAAAATAAAAATGAACGTCGTCTCTTGTTTTTTTCGAGCGAAGAAGGACAACTTCACTTTGCCGAACTGGTAAAAAAATCTTACTCCGTTAGAAACAGTGCAAATGTACCAAAGCTTATAGTAGATAGAGAACTAGAAGGTCCTTGGAGCAAATATTGTTTCGTTTGGCGCATACTGTTTGAAAACGCAAATAACTCACATCTGAGCAATGATATTGATCAGTTTTATTTTTAAGCCGCCTGAACTGACGATCTAGGTCGATTGTGCTTCCACTGTCTAAAATAAACAAATTTTATCCAGGGATAATCACGGACAGCGGTTTCTTTGGTTTGGGTATAACAAATTCGAATTCCATGTTTTGGTTCAATAGCCTTTTCAAACTCTGGTGAAATCACTAAAAAAGATGAATCGTCGCTAATAGTTTTATTCAAAAACTTGGAATATGACTCTAGCCTCACAGCTCTAACGATACTTTCTCCATCTACGTCTAGTTCTTTGTGATATTTTTCATCACCCCGAACTAAGACTTCAATTTCGCCAAAACTCAGGCCAGCTCCCACCAACATCTGCACCGTAACTTTATGCTGTTTCTTTAATAAATCGAATCCCCTAACAATTTCCTCAAATGCTGTTGTTGAGTGAACAAGAATGTGATTCATTTTTCTTTCATTGGCGCTGACCTGTTCTTTTTCAATTCCAGGGACATCAGAAAGATCTTCCTCTTTCTCCATGACACCAAAAGAAATTACGTGACCATCACCACTTGACTTGTGAATATAGCCACCCCACTGACCAATCGTTTTTGACACCAACTCGTGGTATCCACGCATGAAAGCTTTCGCGACCTCTGGCGTTGAGTTATGAACAAAATTAGTATACCCTCTAATATCTAAGGCTAAAATTGATCCGGCCTGGGTATAACCTTTGAGAAGATCTTTTTTCTCATCATAAATGGCGTCGGCGAGGTGGCTACCCAAAAATAAACTCGCAGATTTCCTTGTTTCTATGTCAGAAAGAGCGACCCGTAAGCGTAACTTGAAAAATTGATTCGCCGTAAACCCCGTTACAAGAAAAATTATGGCAAAATCACCAACGAACGTTTTTACTAATGTCAGATTTTCCTTCCATTGTGCCAAGATTAGCGCCAAGGGAAGCATAAATGCTAATAAAAATGTTGCGATCTGGATTATAAGAAATCTAGTTGGAGGAGAAATAATAATTAAAGTCATGGTTATGATATATATATTAGCACCGTGAACATAAGTATAAAGCGCGCCACCACCTTTCCACATAACTGGCCATGCATGAATAAAACAGGCAGCTACGAAGATCAGGGGAATTGAAATCATCGCCGTATAAGCCTTTACTTTTGTATTTTGTTTATGGCGCCCAAGCCATCTAGCCAATAATAAAAATGGAAGTCCATTAAAGATAACTCTCGGCCAAAAGTTATCCCATAAAGTAAGATCGGGCTTAAACGGTCGTATAATATCAAAGCTTGTAAAAGAATAAATAGTGAAAGCAAATCCAAAAAAGTAACATAGGGTACTTGAACGACTTACTAAGTCATTTAGAATTTTTCTATTCAGCTTGATTCTATCTTCTAAAGATAGATCTTCTACTTTACGGTACATTTCCCATACCTAAATGGCTCTCCAATGTTTTTAAAATTGATTCCTTTTGGGCCTGTAGCGTTTGAGTTTCCGATGAAAAATATTGCTCTGCTTCTTCTTGTGACAAAATATTCGCTCCAGCAGGAATATTTGCGCCGGCCTTGATTTTTATCCCGGGACCGACATGTGCTCGTAGACCTATGAAAGACATCGTACCAATTTCGCAACCGTCCTCTAAATGACACCCATGATTCACCGTGGTGCTTGGTCTGATAGAAACTTTATTTCCAATTTTGACCCTGATTCCCATTGCGCAGCCTACCCCTACTTCACTTTCTCCACCAATTTTTACTCCAGGAGCCAACATAGTTAGGTGACCAACCATAGATTTTTCTGCAATTTCTATCCCATCGACTAAAATCGATCCGTCAGTTAGACACATGTTTGTACCGATTGTGGAACGATTCGAAAGGTATGCTCCTTTTCCAACATTCAGTATGGGCAAATCCCGAATCCAAGTATCTGGGTAAAGTGTGAAATCTAAATTTGCTGAATAGCCGAAAATGCGAAACATAAATGTGCGTAAAGGAGGAACAGCAAGAGCCACTGCATACAATGGGCGGAAATAAAATAACTGTGTCCACGCTGCTCCATAGAGTGCTCTTGCGAAGTAGACTGGGTTTTTCAGTTCACGCGGAAATTTACCTTTGACTATCCCCCTCTTTCCAAACCTTGAAATCAATCCAGCCACAAGAATAAATGTGATCGCAAATATTGGTAAAGCTACGGCCATTCCAAGATATTTTCCCGCAATTCCCCATGCTCCACCAATCAAAATGGCCGGCGTGCTAGCAACCAAAAACGGAAGAATCCATATTGCGCCAACAGCAAATGAAATTAGAATCCGAGGCATGTTATTCCCCTACAACTTGCTTAGGATTTTTAGGGTTAGTGACCCAGGCCCGTAAAGCATTTAACCCTTCACGTTTAAAGTCCTGAAACCCTGCAGTTGGTTGAATATCAAATCCCGCTTGAAGTAAATAAAGTTGCATTCCTGGATGAACGGTCAAATGCTTGGGCGACTTTATCCATTCAACAACAGTGTCATCTTGATCTTCGGAGCCGTTAATTTTTTCATTTTTTATTAATTTTGCCAATTGACTGATTTCATTCATTAGCATTTTTGCGCCGCTATCTCTATGACTTACAAACATGGAGGCGCCAAACAAAATAACAGATTTTTCCTTGTGGTTAAGGTCATGTCGTGGACTAAATAAGTGAAAAACACTTTTGTGTCTTTCGGATTTTCTATATTCCAGAGAGAAAATTGATGAAACCTCTTTTATCAAATCCAAATTTTCAGTCTTAATAGTCAAATGAGTTAGCGGATATTCCGCTCTTACTGCCGAGGTATCACCTAAACCCCTTAAATCGAATTCGGAATCTTTGGTGCTTGACCGCTCTTTGATATTTTTCAAATGTTTCATGGAATGTTCCCCCGTTTCCAAGTTCAAAAAAATTTAGACTTTCGACTGTCTTATATCGGAAAAAACTAGGCAAAACTTGAAGATAGATTGTCTCATTTTGATATGAAAAGAAATGAAAAAATTATGTTGCTCAGTTAACCGGGATGACCTTGTTCCTATTCCCCAAACCACCACGAGTTTACCTATACTCAATAGGGAGAAATTTACTAGTGGTATATAGCAAAACCCCCAACCTCGATGTAAAATAGCGCCTGGGCTCTGCCAAAAAGAAGCAGCTACCTTTGGGGGTCAAAATTCAGGCTTTAGCAAATCTTTCGCGTGGAATGTTAGCCTTTATTATTATTTCCTTCGGTATTTTTTTGATTGTTGCGTCCAATCCCCCGCCGACGGTATGCGATAGCCAGTACGAACACTTCGAGGAAAAAACGAAAAGCATTCTTTTCATCGATAAAAAGTTAAAAGTAAAACCCACGAAAACAAAATTTGTTTTGGCTTTTGAAAGATGCCGGGCTGAAAACTCCATAGGCGGGTGCTACGAGTTTTTCGTACTTTTAAAAGACATTCTCCTTGAACTTAATAATACTCCCGAAAATTGCTACGCCGATTTCGGTGGGCGCAACGTCATCAGGGAAACGCTCACCAACAGCCTGGAGCTCTCAACTCGTCTTGCCTGGGGGGTAAAACCTCCAGCCAACTACCGCGAAGCCCCGGGTTGGTTTGAAACTCCAAACCTGGTTGTGTTTTGCGATCTCAAAGAGAAATATACTCAGTTCTACGGTAAAAATGCCCTGTCGACCTATGCTAAAAAACTAGTTCCGCAGTTACCAGGCGCAGCCAATATGCCTTTTAACACCGCCTGGCCACTCTCAATGTTAGCATTTAATTGTCAGAGCGTAAACTAATGCGATGCAGGACGAAAAGTTGTCAGGCACCTATTGTCGGACTTGAACGCCGCAATCGCCCATCGTGCTGGGGTGAAAAGGATTTTGGGCTTTGTAATTTTTCTGAAGCCAAATTGTATCGGATTTTCCGCAGTAAAAAATTTTATAAGAATCAAGCTTGTAAGTTTGGGCTAGCAGTACAATTTGTTCATATCCCAGGCGCAGCCCTTTAGTGCGGTCGTCTCCCCCTCCGCCCTTCAACAAACTCTTGAAGTGAAAATAAGCTGTTTCCAAAACTCGGTTCAGGTGAAACCCATTTAATTTCTCTGACTTGGTCGTGCGCCGGGCATGCTCAATGGAGTTTACAAGGTTCCGTAGAGACGTCTGAATTTCCTGATCATTCTGCCTGAAAAAAGCGTCATGTAGCTCATCGGCCTGAGCAAGCACATGATTCAGTGCCTTCGACATATCGTCATTAACACTGATCCTCCCGACAATGGCACGAGCCAAAGAAATCTGCGCTAAAAATAACATGGCAAAAACTAGTAAATTCTTTCTCCAATACATCACCCATATCTTTTCGAGACAATTGGAAAAAACCTTTAGGCCTTACTTTTGTCTTATGACCTTCGTAAAGGGATCATAAACAATTTGAGCAAATACTCTTTTCCTAGAAGACAAAACTAAAACTGAATCCGACTCTGCAAATAGATTTGACTGACTGTCGAGCCGGGCCCGCTGTTTTCAGACAAATATGCTTCAGGTGTTAACAAACTATAGCGTGCTTGCATATTGAGTCCATTTTCGTAGTTATGTTCGGCAGAGATATCAATTTCCGTAGCCACCGCACTTTCGTTTGATAAATACCCACGCTGTGAGGCAAACAACAAGGTCCCATTAGGACCAGCAACAACACCGTCACTCGTCTCCGTGCGGCCAAAGCGAAATGCATCAAATTTAATACGTAAATCCTCCATCGCATCAAAGTGTAAACTTCCCTTTATAAAAGTAAGATTTCCAAATGCAATCATATCCATAGCACCAGCGCTTTCATGAATATCATACAAAAAACCATCATAGCGCCCATATTGACCTGATTTACGACTATCACCTGAATCGCGATGAAATTGCACGCCAATGCGTGAATTTAAAACACGCTCAAATTTGTAACCAAACTCAGCGTCTATCATCTGCCCGTCCCAACTTAAGTCTCCACCGGCGTCGTTAAGTCTCCCAATAGTTCCCTGATTCATTGCATACGATAAATGCCAATCAAATTTTGTTTCGCCAGCCACGGACAAACCAATGCGACCATAATTAAGCGCATTTTCAAAAATATTTGTTCTGTCATCAGGGGTGCTTCCAGTGGCAAGCGTCGTATCCAAAACATCTTTCTGCACTTGAATGATGTGAATATTTACGAGCTTCATTGATTCAGGCAAATGCGTGAAGCTCAAACTAAACCCATAAATATTGTGCTCAGCATCTTTCTTCACAGTACCTGTTTTTGTGTACTCCGCAATTTTCATGGCAAAAAGGTCAGTGTGAGTATTTGATCCGCTCCAACCAAGAACAGCGCCATCAAGTGCATACGGCACATTCATAAAATCATTATTGGACATGACTTTACCATCACCAAGTTTTAACTGGCCGCGACCAAAGCGCAGCGACGTGGCTGCATTTAATTTCCACCATAACCAAGCTTCGTTAACCAGAAATAAATTCTGGGCGTCCCGAATACCATTGGGTTGATAAGGATAAGTATCACCAGTACCTGTTGGGGTAGTAGAGCCAGGTTCGTCAACATCACTTCCCCAAGTAAAATTATGCTGGAACATCAAACGTGCTTTGATAGTTTCTCCGCGACGCATGTTCAGCGCAAGTTGCGTACGCGTGGTAAAAGTACTTTCATTTTCTTCTTTATTGTCAGCATTTTTGGGCTTCCCATCTTGAAGATAAAAACCCTCGTAACGGGTACGCAGATTGGCGTCATTGTAGAATTCGGCATCACGAGCAAGGGCGACACTCAAAACCAGTAAAGTAATAATGTTAGAAATAAAACTTACACCACGCATGGGGATCTTTTTTTGTCCCATATTAGGGATGATGTCCAGAAGGCAATGAATTGTGCTTAAAAATTGGTGATTTGACAATGAACTGTGACTACACTACGATGACGCGACTCAATAGACACGTCGGGGAGTAGCGCAGTCTGGTAGCGCATCTGCTTTGGGAGCAGAGGGTCGCAGGTTCAAATCCTGTCTCCCCGACCAATTTTCGAATACTGCGAAAGCAGAAAAAGCAAAAAAGGTAAAAATAGTAACTACTTAATAACACTGAAAAGTGCCTGATGGCCTCGGCTTGAATCTTTCATGAAACGTCTCGAAATGTCGTGAGTTTGCTACCTATTTGCTACTTCGTTGCTACTTTTTCTAGAGTGAAAACGATATCGTTCTGAACCCAGGAGCCCTTCTGCGAAACAAGTGATATTAATCAAGTTCCGTACTGATTTTTAGTTCGTTAACTTCACGTCGGCCTTCGTCGTTATTGAGATAATCGACCGTCATATGGATCCTTCCAACGGTATCTTTCTTAAGCTGTAAAGTAAGATAGTGCGTTGATGTCGTGCCAATCATCTCTTCCTCTTTGCCAAGAAAATCCAATTGAACAAGGTCGTCTCTAATCAAGGAATTTACAGCTTCATATGATCGCCATTTGCGAGAACTTCTGACTTCTTGAAGTACTAAGCGAAATTGGTTTGGCAAAGAGGTTTGAGGGATATGAATCAGGCCGTATGACAATTCCATCATGATACTCTCGAGAGCATAAAGCGTAAAAAAATCCTTTCGGTCACAAGTAATGCCCCCGAAGGATAAGTTAACGGTTGGATATTGGCCCTTTAGTGTGAAGTTATATTTACTTGCGCAACTACCTGCCCACTGCTCCTTCTCTTTGCCTGACCGCATCTCTTTTTTTATGTATTCAAGTTTAACATTCTTATGAGAAAAGTTCTTTTTACCTGCCGCGAAAGTCTTTAAAAATGACTCCTTTGCAGCGACGTCTGGCTTTTGCGGTTGCGGGCTCGACGGAGTTTTTTCAACCCTGCTCGAATCTCCGTTGTCACTAGTTGGTTTGGTGTCCATAGGGTTATTGCCAGAGTTACTGGAATTTCCACCGCAAGCCGCGATGACAGAAACGGAAATTAGAGACAGTAGAGTGCTATTTTTCATTTGTGACTCCCCACAATTCTTAATGGCTTGGGGAAGTTATCACAATTCAATGCCTGTAACTAGATGTGAAGTTTTTCTAGGTAGAAACTTCAAAGTGGCTAAGGGACGCGACTGGTGCTGGTCAATAAAGTAATGGCACCGATACCGCCTTGGCTGCCGTAAATCTGTGGATAATGGACGTAGACGGCAAAAACAAGGTGCCCCTCACCCGAAATACTAAAGCCAGTTTCAATACTACTAACGCTAGATTTTCCCCCGATGGAAAGCGCATCTCATTTTTGCCCAGTAAGTAATATTGATCGAAGGAC
>LWDK01000040.1 GCA_002083485.1 Proteobacteria bacterium SG_bin7
ACCAAACTCTCCACCACTACAATTTGAAATGTATCCTCCACTCCAAATGCCGGGACCACCACCACCGCCACCGCCAACCATTGTCAGTTTAAAAAACTTTGCAGTTGGTGGCGCCACAAAAGTTACTTGGCCAGGAATATTCCAAACTTGCGACTTATTTACAGTCGGTCCAGGAGGAAGAGGATTATTTGTTGGTGGAACTTCATTAGAACTATTATTATTAGATTTATCTAAACCTTTTTCTGCGCAGTTTTGAAACGCAAAAACCGAGGTAATTAAAGTTAATGTAACTAGTAATGCCGTCTCAAGACGAAACAATTTTGTTCTCGAGTTTTGTCTCATATTCTGCCCCCAAAATATATATGCTCCTACTAAGATATCGCAAATTCAAGGCCAAAAGGGCTCGTAATACTACGAGATTGACGAGAAAATCTTAACACCTGAATAAAAGCTGTACGATTGAGTAAATGAGAATTAAATAACTGTCTCACACCTGAATAAACTTAAAGTCTTAATTGAAAGTCAAATTTGATTCTTTTTGTCAGTTTTTTTCGCTTTGTCTATGATGACATTACGCCCCCAGTGAAGAGTTAAATCTGGATCCAGATTTGCATTCTCAAATAGTAAGAAAAAAAGGGGGGGAAGAATATGCTTGAAAACAAACACAATCACTCAAGACTTAAAGAAGGAGAGAAGGCCAATCGTACTATGCCGCCGGTCAATAGATTTTACGAAACTGATGTCTTCTGTCTAAATTCGACGGATACAGTTTTAGAAGCCGCGAAAGCGATGCAAAAACATCATATTGGTGATGTGGTAATTACGGAAAACCGCGGTGGCAAATCAATTCCTATCGGAATAATAACAGATCGCGACATTGTCGTGAGTTGTATTGCTGGCGGTAAAGATTGTAAAACCTGCCAGATTTCTGAACTCATCAGTGCAAAAATTATTACTGCGCGCGAAGATGACAGTATTTCGGATTTGGTAAAATTAATGGCTAATGAAGGCATTAGCCGTTTACCTATAGTCGATGAAGAAGGCGAACTCACCGGCATCTTGTCTTCTAAACGCCTATTTCAATTTTTTGCCCAAGGCCTCTGTGAGTTGACAACGATTTCTCATCAGCAACAAGAACGTGAAAGCAAAACCCATTGAGATAGAACCGTTCAATTTTAATTATCTGTTGGGGCTTAGAAAAAATAAAAATGCCCCAACGATATCTTCATTTCAAATTAGATAATGAGAAACTTTGGCTCGAGAGTTGCTAATAGCAGATGGCAGGAACTTAAAAAATAACAGAAAGGAAAAAAATATGGCAACCCAATCGCCCGAGGCAACCAAAAAAAAATTCTACGAGGCCGGAGAAAAACTAGAAGACATTTCTAAAAACATTGGCGAGCATACCGGTAAAATGGTTCAACAAATGTCAGGAAAAGCGAACGAATATTACCGTTACGGAAGACAATATGTACAAGACAATCCCGTTAAAGGCATTGCGGCAGCAGCTGCCACTGGCGCTGTTGTAGGCAGCTTGCTCACCTTTGTTTTACGCTCCAAAAATTAAAGATGAGAAGATACATTCTCGCCCTCTTAATTAAGCAAAGATCACAAAATGTGATTGGCTCGGCTCTCGAGGCCACTAAGAGGGCAATGGAGTCGGCGGTTTTAATTCTTGTTTCTGGAATTATTATCGCTGGTGTTGTTTTGTATAGTTTGATTCAGCTCTGCAAACAGTTGGAAATTTTTATTTTGCAGAGCTATGAAAGTGGGGAATCAATTTTGGCGGTTATATATGGAGTTGTGGTGATTGCGGGGTTAGTTGCTTTATTCCTGTTGTCTTCACGATCCAGGTTAAAAGGTGCGAAAAATTCCAGAGTACCCATTAAACACGAGCCTCTTGAGGGAATTATCTCAGGCTTTGTAAATGGATTTTACTCAGGTTTAAAAGGCGAACCTACTTCGCATATCTAGAGACTTAATTTTCTGAACCTAAGCGCTCTTGTAATAAAAACGATTTCATAAAGCGCGGTGGCAATAGATTTGCTATCAAATCTATTGTTGTTCCCAAAAAGCTTTCTGCCCTGACCTTTGGTTTCATCGCCTCAAAGGCCTCCCCAATACGTACGGAGTCATCACTTGAGAGTATTCTTTTGGCGATGGGAAAAACTTTGTTTTCCTCTTCGCTAATGTGATTCTCAAGAGCCTTCTTAAGTCTTATGGCGGTTTTTTTCCAGCCCCTATTAAGCTTATCTCCGGCCTGCAAGACCTTTAACATTGCCTCTGCCTGTATGTGCTCTCGATACACTTGACTCATGATTTCTTTAGCGGCCGGATGAGTGCGTAAGGCATTATAAAAAACCGCCTCTTCTGCACGCGCGTGCGGAACCAACTCATCACGAATCTGAGTGATAAGCGCTAAACGAACCTGCGGTTTACCATTGTCGAGATTAACAAGTTCTTTTAACAGTCCTTTTACTCTTATATGGTCTTCTTTAAGCAATTCATAAATTTGCATTGAAATCTCCTTTTCACCTAAGCACCGAGGCGCTGATCCGATGGTGCATTTGTAACGGTTTTACGTGTTACTCCCCAGGCAAAGCCAAAATAACCCGTTGCAATGGCAATGCCTGCATGAAGCCAGATGTCGTGACTATGTATTGGCATTAGCCGAAAAAGCGTATTTAATCCTGGAATCAAACCCATGACTGCGAGTACTCCATAGATCACACAATTGGCCTTACAGAATTTTCTCGAAGCTAATAAGTCTTTCGAAGCGGTCACGCCCCAAAGTCCAAATACCAGGTGAACCATGTTATGAATCGAATTCACGGGAAACAATCCCAGGAATCGTCCATAAGAATCTGTCGCTGCTAAACTCGGATCACCAACATGTGGAGGCGTTAGTAAGCCGGGAATAAAGCCCAAAACCCCTATTAACAAAAATATCCAGCCCATAATGGACGTAAATTTTCTTAAATTCATACTGCCCCTCTTTCTGTTTTTCCATTTCGGCTTCACCAGCCATTTCAGTTGTTAGAACTTACTAAGCAAGTAAAATGCCAAGGGGTATTCGTTTTATTACCTTAATAACAACACCCTAGGGGAAATTTGCCTCATTCACCGATGAATTCCTTCACCGTTGGTAACTTTTAAATTCTAAATTTAGAAAAAGTTGACGATAGAAATTTTCTTATCTAGATACAAACCGTATTATTTATTTTTTGTTAGGAATTATATGCATAACATACTCGTTGTAGAAGACTCCGTAGATGTCCAAGAACTCTTAACAATAGTATTAGAACCCATCGCCAGGATACGCCGCGCTGGGACGGTTAAGAGCGCGTTGGAAGAATTTGAAGCCGGCAAATTTGATCTCATATTGATGGATGTAATGCTCGATGATGGCGATGGTTTTAGCCTGACTTCCGAGATTCGAAAAAAACCGCATGGTAAAAATATTCCAATTATATTTTTGACATCAAAAAGTGATATTGCAGATAAAGAACATGGCTTCCAACTAGGTGCTGAGGATTATATTGTGAAACCTTCCGACCCTCGAGAAATCCGTCTGCGTGTACAGAGTCGACTGCAAAAGCTAGAATCTCACAAGTACTCAGAATATATTACTAAAGGAAACCTTCATCTCGACATTCCTCTTCACAAAGCCCATTTAATTAAGGAGGACATCGATTTAGGAGTTACGCCGCTCCAATTTAAGATTCTCTTTTACCTAATGTCTCACGAGAATGAAGTTATCAGTCGCGAGCAACTCATTTCAGTGATTTGGGGAAAAAATATTCACATCGGCCGTAGTGTTGATACTCACGTTAATTCTATACGTAGAAAACTCGACGGGTACTCAACATATATTCAAGCGGTTTACGGCGCCGGTTATGTCTTTAAAGCGCTGTAAAAATCATAAAAACGATCAGTAAAGGGATGGGTCGGCCGAGGAGTGGCTAATAAACTCAACTTTTACGTTTTCGATGTGATTACGAATGTCTCCAATGATTTTTTGAACCGATTCGCCATCCAATCTTTGGCCTGCACTTTCAAGTTGACGCGCTAATTGCGCTAATAAAAGAAATCCATAGGTTGCTCCAGAACCGTAAAGCTTGTGACCAAGCCTCGCAATAGAAGAAAAATCCTTGGCAGCAAGCCATTTTTCCAAATCAACTAGTTCCGTTTGCCGATTCTGCATAAAAAAAGGAATCAAATCTCTAAAAAGCTCGTTTACTCGGGCAACATTGAAGTGATTTTCCATATAAGCAAAGTATATAAACACTTAATCTACGTCAACTCTGGACACAACAGCCTCATTGGTTTAACAATATTTTAACGGAGAGAACCCAATGACTATATTAAAAAAAATCTCTATCGGAATAATTTCACTATCCTTATTAGTTGTTGGTTCAAGCTATCTCCTTCCCGACACCTGGGCCGTAGAAAGATCTGTTGTCATCAACACCTCCCCTTTGAGAATTTATCCATTCATTTCTGACCTCAAAAACGGATGGCCCCAATGGAGTGCTTTTGACTTTGAAGATCCAAACACAGAGTACACCTATTCGGGTACCGACGCGGGATTGGGATCAACACGGGAATGGAAATCCAAAAAAATGGGTAATGGAAAGCAAACCATTATTAAGAGTGACCCTAACTATGGGGTTGAGTTTAAACTCTATATGCCCGAGCACGACTTTGAACTGCAAGGCAAGATTGGATTTTTTGCAACCCCTGAAGGGACTAAGGTCACCTGGGCCGACTGGGGACAAAGTGGAAATAATCCCTTTAAGCGGTGGATGTTTTTTTTCATGGATAAAATAATGGGGAAAACCTTTGAGAAAAGTTTAGCGAAACTCAAAGAACTTGCGGAGGGGACAAAAAATTAATGCATCTTCTGGGTGGTACCTTTTTAGCATGCTAAAACTAATTCGGAAACGCGTCAGCGTAGTTATTGTAAACGATGGCAAAATCCTTGGGTTCTACGCTGAGGACCCTTTCAGCAAGCGAAAATATTTTTTCTTACCCGGAGGCGTTTTAGAAAAAAATGAAAGTGACGAACAGGCTGCAATTCGCGAAACGCTAGAGGAGACAGGCTATAAAATTACGTTAAACGATAAGAAAGTCGTAAAGACTTATGATTTTGAGTGGAACGGAAATATTTATGAGTGTGAAACAAGATTTTTTCTGGGAAAACTGGTTAGCACCGAACAAAACTTTGTTAAAGATGCCGACTATCATCGGGGCACCAGTTGGATCCCGCTGAATCAAATAAGAAACGTCTTGGGCTATTCCACCGAAATTCTTTCTGCTACTTCAGAATTAGTTGGAGCACAAGCTTAACACATCGCCTTACCAAAATTTAACCTGGTACCTTTGTTAGCCCAGATCAAAAAGTAAAAACTCAGCGTCTTTTTCTGATTTAATTTTTAATGCACTCTCGCCTTGAGTAAATATGGCATCGCCAGCATTCATTTTCTGATTATTTACATTTAGGTGCCCTCGTACCATCTGCAACCATAGCCCCCTTTTGGGGTTAGTTTTGTACTCTAGAACTTCTCCAGCATCTAAGAAGCTCGTAAACAAAAATACATCCTGACGAACATGAATAACATCCTTCTCTTTTTCATTTCCAGAAACAACCAGTTTCAACTTATTTTTTTTGTCATCTTCTGAAAAACTCTTCTGATTGTAACGTGGTTGGTAATTTGCTTTATCGGGCAAAATCCAAATCTGTAAGAGATGAGTTAAGCCGCTTTGACTGTGATTAAATTCACTATGGAGCACACCACTTCCTGCACTCATGTACTGAACATCGCCTGGGTTAATAATCGATCCATTTCCCATACTATCTTTGTGTTCGAGAGCCCCTGAGATGACATAAGTTACAATCTCCATATCCTTGTGTGGGTGTGTGGGAAATCCCTTACCAGCTTCAATTCGATCTTCGTTGATCACACGTAAACTGCGAAATCCCATACGAGCTGGATCATAAAAATCAGCAAATGAAAAACTATGTTTCGCGTGTAGCCAACCATGTTCCGCAGAGCCTCTTGCTTCACTTGGATAATAATGAACCATTGTTTACTCCTACTCTTCATTTGCCATTTCTTTTGATGTCCCGATAACCCAAATCAAACCGACAGAAAAATCATAACCCCATAGAGAACGAAATAGTGGGCTCTCATCGTTCACAGCTCCACCATAATAACTCACATTGAACCCAGTAAATGCGCGCATAGTGTCATACACTGGGTGCAAAAAGCGCACCTGGAAATCTGTTCCCATATACCCAGCACGGGCGTTGTAAGCCGGGCGGACAGCACTCACATATGGAGTTTCTACCTCATAAAAATATTTTCCAAGTGTCTGATCAGAAAAATTAAAGGTAACCTCAAATGCTAGACGTGAGTCCCGATGCAACAATCCGTAACACTCGAAAACTACCGATGGAGTAAATGTGAACCCCTGACTCGTTAGCGTCTTCAAATCAGTGGCAAATACGAAACGTATTGGTAGGTTCATAAAGGTATGCCATGGATTTTCGCCGTCATCGAGCTCGATTATCAGGCGCGGCCCCACCTCACCCATCCAATCTAAATCTGGCATTCCATTTCTAGCAGTATTTTCCTCAGAATTCGCGGGGAAACTTCCAGCGCCACTAAGAGCGAGCTCATAAGCTTCCGCTCTAATTAGTCTCGCTCTTGTTCCCTTTCTTTGGTCGGCACGAAAAATTGCTCCACGATAAATAAAATAGGGAAACGGCAATCCCCGCCAATGACTTTGATCAGAAGCAGGATAGTCGCTCAAAAATCCACCACCAGCTCCCATGCCGTACTCGTAAAGCGGCTTCTTTTCCAGAGCAAAATCTTTAGCAAAAACCAAACCCGAAGATAAAGAAAATAAGACTAAAAACAAAAAAAGTATTTTCAATCGTCGATAAATATAGGCTAAGATATTTTTATGCACAAGGCACGACTTGAGGCTTTTAGTGACGGAGTTATCGCCATAATCATAACTATTATGGTGCTAGAGCTAAAAGCTCCCCATGGAACATCCCTCGAGGACCTATTTCCTTTGCTTCCGATTTTCTTAAGTTATGTTTTAAGCTTTGTCTATGTCGCCATTTATTGGAACAATCATCATCACACATTTCAAATTGTAAAACATGTTGACGGCCCTACGCTTTGGGCAAATGTTCATCTACTTTTCTGGCTTTCCCTCATTCCCTTTGCAACTGCTTGGACGGGAGAAAATCACTTTGCACCGACCACGGTCGCTCTTTATGGTTTAGTGTTTTTGATGTCTGCTATCGCCTACTATATATTGATTCGCGTACTCTTATCGACCCACGGAAATAATTCGGAGCTTGCAAAAGCCATAGGATCTGATTTTAAAGGTAAAATTTCTGTCTTATTTTACGTTCTCGCCGTTATCGCATCATTTTGGATTCCTTATTTAGCTCTTGCTATTTATTTCCTAGTAGCAGTTATTTGGTTCATACCTGATAAGCGTATGGAAAAAGTGTACAAGCGTTAATAACTATTTTAACAAAGACCGTTTCTATGCTTGGAAAAAGCCTTAGAATCTCTTACACTTTCTAAATGGTTGTTACTATTACCTCGCTCAAACTCCGCCACCTCTGGGGATATTTTCCTCTTACCTATCTCGCCTTGTGGGTGACTCTTCAAGTTTATAAACAAAAAGGGTTTATCAAATTTAAAAATACAGGCTTTGGTTATGATCATTACACTCTAACCGCTTGGGAAAGCGAAGCTGATATGAAGTCTTTTTCCCGCACCGGCGCTCACGTCGATGCCATGAAACACGCTAAAAAACTAGCCCAAGAAGTTCGAATCTTGACTTACAAGAGCAATGCGCTTCCTAGTTGGAAAGAAGTTAAAAAGCTGTTAGCCGAAAAGGCTGATAGAGTTGTGACTTTTTAATACATTCTCGGCACCCAAATTGCTAATGGTATACTAATTACTTTAGTTAACTTTAACAACTTTAGGGACGTCAATTATGTCTAAGTTTTTTTCAGCCTTGCCAATTTTTGTATTCCTGATATCGAGTGTTTTCGCCCAAGCAGAAGACCATTATCAAATCCTCGGGGTACCCCGAAATGCGAGCTCAGACGATATAAAAAAAGCGTTCCGAAGAAAGGCTTTTGAGACCCATCCTGATCGAGTTCAAGATCTAATAGAGAAAAAAAAACGCGAAGGAGAATTCAAGAAGATAAATGAAGCTAACGAAGTGCTCTCGAACCCCGAAAAACGTAGAGAATACGATGCTGGCACAAATGAATCTTTCAGACCAAACGATTTTCGTCAGAATCAAGCCCGGAGCGCCTACAGCTCCCAAACACGCTATGTAAAACCCTCTGAATTTATAACCCAAACTGTTGCCAAAATGACGAACGCTTCTGTCGATTCAAAAATCGCTAAAGCCGTTCAGCTTATGGACGAACTTATTACCAACCCTATTGATCTCTGGAATAGAGGGGTCGTTGACGTTAGGCACTATAACGGCGTCGCCGGTATTTTAGGAGACATCTGGACGCGAGTAGGATTTTGGTCCGACTATGCCGGCGAAAATCCGACGACATCAGAAGCAGTCTGTAAAGCAGCATTTTTATGGTTAAAAAATTTCAAACGAGTCGCCCCTGAAGTCTATAGTTACTGGTTCAACTATGGCTTCGACTACATTAACACTCAATATAAATTGGATTTACAAACTAACATCGATGGCGAATGGGTAGAGGCAAAGAGAAAAATTCTAGACTTCGCAAAATTTTACGCCAATCGCGAGTGGACTCCTCACGATCAAAAAAATTCCTGCAAAATATTCTAACTAGCGTGAAAAACTGTCTTGGCGTTGTCGTCCGTCAAAATTCCTAGATTTATTTTTACGGAAATTATTCTTCTTAAAATTACGTTTATCTTTTTGCCACTGATCTTTCACGCCACGTTCTTCGCGCCGTGGTTTCGCCTGTATGCGCGCCTGAACAGGGCCAGAATTAGATTTCGCTGCATCTTTATTTCGCGTAATCAAATTCCACTGACCGCGGTCTTCAGGAGTTACGAATGAAACGGCTTGTCCTGTCGCGCCGGCACGACCCGTACGGCCAATGCGATGCATGTAATCTTCTGCTGTCGTCGGCAAATCAAAATTTATAACGTGACCAACATTTTCGATATCTAAACCACGAGACGCAACATCGGTTGCAACCAAGATACGAATCTCTCCTGATTTAAAACCCGCAATCGCAGCTTTACGTTGCCCGAGAGTTCTACCACCATGAAGTCTTCCAACCTCGTATCCATATTCTCCCAGATAACGTGTTAATCGATCGGTACGATGTTTAGTGCGTGCAAAAACCAAAATAGATCCCTGGCGCTGATTCAATTCGTCCAGCAAGCGATCATTCTTTTTACTTTGGTCAACCTCAATTACACTCTGATGAATTTCAACAGGCGCAGAATCGGCGTTGCTAGCTGCGATTTCGACAGGTGAGTTCATCATCTCTCGCGCCAAACCTTTTACTTCTTTCGTAAAGGTCGCCGAGAATAAAAGGGTTTGCCGTTCACGCGGAATCTTGGCCAAAATTCTACGGATTTGGGGATAAAATCCCATGTCCAACATGCGATCGGCTTCGTCTAAAATTAATGTTTTCGTCGAATCCAAACGCACAGAGTTTTGACCAATATGATCAACTAAACGTCCTGGAGTAGCGATAACCAAATTTGGTTTGTGTGAAAGTAGGCGCTGCTGATGTCCCATGGAGGCACCACCAATAACAGTGGCCATGCGAAAGCGAGTACCTCTTGGAATTAAATTCTTTACGACATCTTCAACTTGAATTGCAAGTTCACGTGTCGGCACAAGTACGACCGCCAAACCGTCACTTGCTAACAACTTCTTTAAAGCCGGAAGCAAGTAAGCCGCAGTTTTTCCAGAACCAGTTTTTGATTGTGCGATCACGTCGTGACCATTTGAAATAATAGGAATCGCTTTGGCCTGAATCTCAGTTGGAGTTTCAAAGCCAAGACGAGCTACTGAACTTAGGAGCGTAGCCCCTAAGTCAAAACTAATAAAATTGTTCATTAATTCTTTCTGTTACTAGAGACTAGTAACGACCGCGTCCACCGCCGCCGAAACCACCACGGCCACCGCCGCCACCGCCACGAGGACGAGATTCTTGGGGTTTAGCAACAGACACGTTGATATTACGGCCATTGAAATCTTTACCGTTTAATTGTTCGATCGCTTTCTGTGCCTCTTCTTCAGATTGCATTTCAACAAAACCGAAGCCTTTTGAACGTCCAGAATCACGATCAGTGATTACTTTTGCAGATACAACTTGTCCTACAGCAGAAAAATGATTTCCTAATGCATCTGAATCAACAGAATACGGAAGTTGTCCAACATATAGTTTATTACTCACGAGAGCCTCCTTATGGTCTCTAGGGTCTTTTCGAGGCTCTTCCAAACACGGATCAAAGCACTTACAAAAGACAGTTCAAGTGCGTTATACATCGGCCTAAAAGATAATCAAGACAATTATGCTTAAACTTTCTAGGGTTTTAAAAGACTGTTTTAATTTCACGGGTTTAGGGCAGACCTTTCGACATGAAAGCACCTGAAATCAGCAGTAGCCCACCCTTACCGACTCTTCTATTATTTCGATAACTTTTAGGGCTTCTTCTGCAGAAATAGGTGCCTCGCCTTGACCGCTTACTATTTTTTTGTGAAGTAAATCATAAAATTTTAGAAAGTTTCCTTTTTCTGTTTTTATTGTCTCTGTTTCAGCCGTCGCTGGATTTATAAAAGTACCGTAAAGATTTTTGTTTTCGATTCCAAAATTAGGAGACCGCGGACTTTGATTCTGTTTAAGTTGGTCTTCTTGTGGATCAACTCCATACTTCAAAAAATTTCCGTCGGTTCCGAAAATCTGAAACCGCGGCGTGACGTCGGTGAAATAAGAACTATGCAGTATCGCACGCATATTTCCATAGTGAGCGATAAGATGAAAGTAATCGACTCCAAGTGTTTGATCTCTTTGCACCGCAAAATCAGCGATAACCCTATCGGGCTTACCAAAAAGACAAAGCATTTGATCAATATAGTGTGGACCTAAGTCAAAAAGAGTTCCCGCTCCTTGAATATTCTGTTCCTTCCAACGATCGGCACGCGCCTGGGGACGCCAGCGGTCTAAATGTGATTCAAACTGTTTTATTTCGCCAAGCTTTCCAGAAGCGATCAATTTTTTAACTGTCAGAAAATCGCCATCCCAACGACGATTATGAAAAACCGTTAGCACTTTTTTTGTTTTTTCTGCCAACGCTATAAGTTTTTTTCCATCATCAACTTTAGTGACAAAAGGCTTTTCGACAACAACGTGTTTTCCGCTCTCCAGAGCTGCGGCGGCATGTTTAAAGTGTTCCGCATTTGGGGTGCAAACGATGACAAGATCGACATCACATCGCTTAACAATCTCAAAGAAATCCTTAGCAACAAAGGCTTTTGGTAAAATTTTATGAACATCTTTGGCGCGACTCGAAGCCACGGCGGTAATCTCATAGCCGTCATGAGCCTTAAGAAGGCCGGTGTGAATAAATTTTCCAGAGCTACCAAAACCAATGATACCAACTTTAATTTTCATATTCCGACTTGCTAACATGCCGATGATAAGAAGTTTACCATCGGCACGGCGCAAGATAGCGCTACATCGCGGCTGCTTTGGCGATTAAATCTACAAATAACTTGTCTGTTTTTCCTGGAATATGAGTACCCCCACCAGCTGTCGCCACCTCTTTATAAACTTCATAAACTCGACGGAGAATTGGCTCAGCAAATCGCCCCAGTGATTCCACTTTGAAATTTTCACACTGACTTTCAATATCTTTCAGAATTCGAAGTTCTTCATCTTGACGAAGAACTTCAATACGGCCGATGAAGGCGCGGTTCAAATTGTCTGGGCGGGGTGAAACTGTAAGTGGCAGTACCTGTTCAACTTCCGACCGCGATAAAATATAGAGAACGCGCAGGCCCGGCGTCTTGAAATAGCCGTGACTCCAAGTATCGAGCATGGCTTGTGCCTCGTCTTGATAAAGACCGGCACCGATCAAAGCTTGCAGCAATGTAGCGTTCATTTGTTCACCGTTCATAACATGCTTGTTTTCACGCAGGTCGTGATTTTTTAGCTGGCGAATAATCTCACCCGAAACAGTCACTTCTTTATTGTGACCGATGCCCCTGACCCTTATCATCTGAGCATGCCCCTGAGAATTAACATCAACCAAAAACGTGATCTGCGGCTCAAACCCCTTGTCCGCTAGAAATGCTAGGTCTAAACCAATGGAATGAATATTAAGGCGCGGTTGATAGTGCCCCAAACCACGATAGAATATAAACTTTTCTATTTCAGAACCTGCTCTTACAAAATTGCTTTGTACATTGCGAGCATGCGAGTAAATATTTGTCGGATCAACTTCGGGCAATTTCGCATTTTTGCTATCCAACACTTCAATTTGATAAGTGGTATTTCCATTTATCAACTTCTCGTCATTAGGTGTTGGAGACGTACTCACCGGCGCCGGATAAGACTGAGTAACAGCACCATTTGGGAACCTTACATTGATTGTCACCGGTTGCTGCCTATCAGAATAAAAGTACACGACAGGTGTTTCCATTTTCTGCGAGACAAAACTGTTGGTGATCATGCGCTCCGGAATACAGCCTTTGTCTCGCCTGGGGTCACAGTCCCCAGACCGCCCAAGAAAATTTGATTGTCTCGGTGATAATATTTCTCCAAAATTGTGAACAAAATCTGGTAACTTTTCGTCTTCGTGGTACATCCCATGCTGAGTCTTGCCGTTTGATCCGACAAGAGAAGTAAAAGTTCCCCATTCATGCACGTCAAGTCGGGCTTGCGCCGACGAAACTCCTGTTAGTAAAAAAAGTCCTATAAGATAATTAAGCGTATTCATACCGCCCTCCTTCGTACAATAAAATTAACTAGAACTTTCATAAAAAAACATTGAATAAATCCTAAGATTTGTTAACTAACAGTTTATGAATATTAAAAGACTTGAATACTTTTTAACGGTCGCGCAAACAGGAAACCTACAAAGGGCTAGTGAGATATTAAATGTCAGCCCGCCGGCTCTTTCGAAAGCCATGAAAGTCTTAGAGGACGAGATCGAAACTAAGCTATGGATACGTGATGGACGAAAAATCATCTTAACTGACACTGGAAAAATTCTGCTTCAGCGCGCCCCCAACTTGGTCTCAGAACTTCGTTCTCTCAAAGAAGGTCTAACGGCAAAAATCACTGGGCCACTTCCCGTAAAAATTGGTACATTTGAAGTCTTCTCAACATATTTTTTGTCGTTTCTCGATGAACTAAAATGGAATGAACACGCACTTGAAATGCATGAGCTACTCCCCGGCGAAATCGAGAAGTATTTGATCAACGGTGAGATTGACTATGGGATAACTTATATGCCAATCCCTGATCCGCAACTTGATTTTTTAAAAGTTACAGCAATAGAAATGGGTGTATTCACACGAAAAGATGCTTTCAGAGGGATACCACAGCAACAACTGCCTTATGTAATTCCCGTGATGCCTTTGCAGGGCGTGCCTTCGCGTGTACGCGGATTGGATGGATGGCCAGACGACGCCTACCAACGTAAAGTTTTACATAAAGTAACTCTTATGGAATCAGCTCTTGAGCTTTGCCGCCAAGGCCGGGTCGCCGGCTACTTCCCAGTATTTATCGCAAATGAGCATAACAAAAGATTTCGCGAAGAACTTCACTTGGAGCGTCGAAAATCACCCTATCCTGGACGTGTATGTACGAATGATATTTTTTTAGTGAAAAGAAAGTCCCAGGAAGAAACTACAATTTCTAAACAATTGGCGAAAGCTTTGCGTTTAATCTGTAAATAAGCTAGTCAGGAGCAGTTGGGGGCACAATGAAATTTTTGGCTTCTTCACTTCTATTATTGTCTTTTAATGCCATAGCTTCTGGAAATATTAATCCCTTTACTACCGACGGCTGCTCCAAATTTATCGATGGACCTGTTACCGGAAATGGTTACGAATGGCTCCACTGCTGTGAACAACATGATGTAAAATATTGGTCAGGACTGGGTGGCCAAACAGCACAAGACGAAGCCGACTTAGAAATTCGTCAATGCGTAACAAATGCTGGTTTTCCTTGGTATGGAGAGACAATTTATCGCGCTTTGCTAGCAGCAAGGCCGGTGAATGCCCACACCAATGTTTCTTATCGCTGGGGTTACGGATGGAATGAAGTCCTCCATCAACGCGAACTTACGAAAAATGAATTGGAGTCCTTAAAACAAATGACTTCCACTATCACCACGGGAATTGCTAACTATCGTAACTCTAAGGGGCACCCTGCACCAACCCCCGAACAACAGGAGTCGATGGTGAGGATAATTGACAAGATTCTTACAAGCGAAAATCCAACGCTAAATTGACTTCTTCCGAGAGACAACCTTACGAACAAACGGCTCCCAGTAGATGGCCTCAGACGCTGATGTTTCCATGGCTGGGAGAGCCCAATTGTCTTGCTCCACAAAGAACACTCTGTCCTTATGAGGCGCTCGCACCTTTTGACAAACATTACCAGCAAGGAGCCCCGGCTGCGCTATCGGAATTGCGTGTCCCCATTGGGTCAATCTTATATCGACGAGTTCATGTGGATTGATTTTTAAAATTGGAAGAACATCGTTACGAATCTGATTTTCAAATTCACTTCTGAATTTTTCGTAAGCACCAGATTCATACAGCTCCTGCCGACCACCTTCGTACGGCATCGGACGATACATGGAAATTACAGTATGATCCGTACCAACCATACCGAAGCTCGCGTGCACAATGTCGGTCGCTCTTCTAAGATTTTTTCCAGTCATTTTAGTTTTTAAATCAGCACTCTTTACCATAAGAATTTCGTAGAATGTCGGGTCAATTCTTTTGTTCACCAAAATGTTGGCAACTAAATAAGAGCGATACTTATACTGATTAATGGCATCGAATCTGTCTTGCTCGATATTTTTCAAAATGTTTCCTACCACAAATTTTGGACAGGCCAACACGACGGCTTCGGCTTCGATCAATGTAATTTTTTGAGTCTCTGGACAAAACGAGTGAACGGCAACACCCCCATCTTTAACTTCGACCCGCAGAACTATCTCACCTGTCCTTAAGTTTTTGTCACCAACCGTAGGATGCATATGTTTAATCAGTTGCTCGGCCAACAATCCATTTCCACCTGGCAAAACCACCATCGCACCTTCGGCACAATAAAAGTTCAACGCTGCCGCAGCACTCACTTCATCGCTGGTAGCATTAAATGCGCCAACACAATAAAAATCGATCTGGGCTAAGAGTTCAGAATGTATTTCACCAATCTCGCTCTCCAAAAACTGTCTAAATGTCATGCGATCAAGTTTTTTAACAGCCGAAGTAATTTTCGTGCCACCAGAAATTTCAGGGTAAATCCGACCATTTCTTCCCAAATTGAAATCTTCTACAAGTTCGTCAATTTCGTTCATTTGTGGAAGGCGCTTATTGATTGTCGTCCAATAATCAGCAATTAGATTATTATCAACAGCTACTGGTTCGTGTCCTTTTTTAAACTTATAAAATTTCTCCAGTCCTATATCTTTAAATATTTTTTCCATGACACTGCCTTCAGCCGGGACAGTCATGTAGGCCGATCCCATACAGTAACGGGTCTTGCGCCATGTTTGGCCCTTAGCATTTCCACCAAACTGCGGTGCTTGTTCCAAAACGACCGGTTTTAAATCGCGCAATTGATAGGCTGAAAACAATCCACCTAGACCGCCGCCCACAATCACAACTTTATGTTTTTCTTTTAAATGGGGTGGTTTTTTTAAAACATCTTCAGATTTCCAGATGTAGGGATGAACTCTCTTAAAATCGTCGCCGAAAAATTCTCGTTTAGCGACATCTCCCATGTCGGGAGTAAATGGACCTACCTTGCTAATATCAAGTATGTCACCCTCCCAAAGTCCTTTGGAGTAAAGTCCATCGAGTCGAGAAAATAGTACCGTCAACCCGCCGGCAGTCGCCAGCTGCAAAATGTGGCGGCGTGATAATCTAAGCTGAGAATCCATGTGCTTTGATCTAATTACAATTATGTTTTTCTTGCAACAATTTTGCTTACAATTTTGACGCTCCCGATTGAGACCGAAAATATTTATTTTTTCCATTTTAATTTTTTATGCGTGACCCGATAAGTCTTCTGGCCAATTCGGCTAAATAGGAAAGGATCGATCATGACAAAAACAAAGTATTTTAAATATGGAAAGCAAACCTGCAAAGCTTATTACCGCACGGCCGGTCAGGGTTTCGAGGTTGGCTTCATATTTGGTGGAACACCTGCATTTGTGGGTAACTTCATTCATGCCCGCGAAGCCAATGCCTGGTGGACAATTATGAACAAAGAGTTGCGCCGTTTCTCCAAAAAATATTGGGGAACACCCAAAGCGCCAATCGCTTTTTATTGCAAGTTTTTGTCTCACTATTTGTACAAATGCTACTACAACTACTTGGATCGCGAATTCGGAAAATATCAACGCAATTTCACAACAGGCTTCCGAAAACACGAGCGCAAGTATACGAATATGAAGAAAAAGTGGCCAACGGCAACTAAAACTCGTTGGACACTTAAAATCGCTGCTTAAAGACCAATAGGCCCCCTTTTGTCTTGTCCAGGGGGCTTCTTTATTTGATTTATGTACCGGAACATCCTGATTGTTGATGACGATCCAGATATAATTAATTTAGTTACCCTTTTTCTGGAGCAATCCGGTTATGCTGTCGTCGCCGTAAAAGATGGCTACACAGCGCTCGATGAGGTAAATAACCATCACTACGACTTGATTCTTCTAGATAAAAACATGCCGTTCGTGACTGGCGATCAAGTCCTTAAATCGCTGCGCAACAATGAAATTACTAAAGAATTACCGATCATCATGCTTACAGCCAGTACCGAAGTCGAAGACGTTAAAAAGTCAAAAGAACTCGGCGTTGATGACTACGTGATCAAACCTCCCGACAAAAAAACTCTAGTGACCAGAATAGAAAAGATCTTAGGCTCTCAACCAAAGCATTTTGAAATAGTGTTTGACGACAATAAAGGCAAAAACTTGGGCCTTTCTTCTCAGAATCTAAATCTCACTTTACTTTCAGCAAACGTTGGAGGACTAATTATGAGGTCTAGCCGCGAAATAAAAAAGGGCACCTCACTAGGAACTGCTAAAATTAAATTATTTGAAGTATTAGGTATTGACTTTTCGAAACTGAAAATTAATCACGTGGAAATACGAGAAGATAAAACCTACGAACTATTTGTTTCTTTCTTATCGCTATCTAAAGCCGACACTGAAAAAATTCGCGACTGGATCGTAACTAAGAAGTTTAACCTGACGAAAGCGTAAGCCCTAAGATACCATCAACTGCGGCACGCCAATATTTACGCATTTTTTCTTTGTGTGCAGACGTTTTCAGCCCATCGTGAGAAAATACCAGGATTGAGCCTTTATTTGGTCGGCCAACCACGTGAATCTCGAGGTAAGTTTTCTTTTCCCAATCCAAATCTTGCCATGACAGCCGAATACGTTTGGGAGGCACAACCGTGCGCACGTCGCCAAAAATTTCTCCCGCAATCTCAAAAGCGCTGTTGGGTTTCAAAGAAAATTTGCCTATGGGTTTTAACCAAGCATTTATTCCCTTACAAGATGTCATCAATTTCCACAATGTTTTTTGATCCATTGGGAATGACTTAGTAATAGTCGCCGAATACTCACCTTTGTAATTTTGTCCGTCTATTCTTCGCCCCGTATGCACTTCGTATCCGTGAGCAACTCCCTGTTGCCACCAAGCACTCAACCTATATTTCTTCTTAAGAAGCACGACGATTTCTTTACGAGTCAGAACACTAGCACCGGCGCGCTCAAGAATTTCAATCCACTGATCCCAGTTTTTTCCGGTCCCTTTTTTTACTGATGTCGCTGATACGCGACCAATGGATTGGATGGGCATTATTATTTCGTTAGTTCGTTACTTTCCGGTTTAGCATCTAAAGAACCTTCTCCTCTGATTGGGCTTTGGGCTACAAAAAGAAGGTTCTAATGACACGGCAGTGAAAAAGCAAGTATTGCAAAGAGATCAGGTTTGTCAGTATCGAGACAAATTGAGTGGCAGAATTTGTGGCAGCCAATGGAATTTACATGCTGATCGTATTCAACCAAGGTGGGCTAAGGGAGCAAATAAAAAAGAAAACCTACAAATTCTGTGTCAGAAACAACCATCACAGGTATCGGCGAGAGACCGAGGTGCGGTTTGTAAACTAGATTAAATGAGAGCGAAACTCGGAGAAAATTGTGCATCACGGAGGATTAAATCGCATTTATGCGGCTATTATTGCCAAGACAACTCTACAGCGAACAGATTTAGGCTGAATTTAGCATCAAGTAAAAGACTGCTCCAAATTAACGCGCTATGGACTGGAAAAAGTCTCAGGCACTTTTCTTAATTTGCGTTGCGCGATACAGATCAAACAATTTGGACGCAAAGGATTTAGGGAAGAATGGCTTACGAATGATGGCCGCGCCACCGGCGACGTCGAGTTCTTTTAGCTCTGACTCTTTGGTCATTGCTGTCAAAAAGAAAACAGGAATGTTTTTTAGCTTAGGATCATTTTTAAACATTCGGCAAAGCTCAGCACCAGTGATGTCGGGCATCTGGGAATCCATTATTACTACGTCAGGCATAAAGGTCGTACATTCTTTTGCGGCCACTTTAGGATTGGTGGTACTTTTTAATTCCAACATTTTATAGTTTTTTAAGCCAAGTCTGACAAGATCATGGATGTCTTCAGAATCATCCACAAAATAAATTTTCTTAAACGGAACTGAATTTGGATCAAGATCTCTATTATTAGAATCTTTTTCTTGAGCCAAGTCTTTGTAAACCTGGATGATATTTTTTTGGAGATCTTGATCTTTCTTAAAAATATTGTGAACCATTTTGATGCGCGGATCCTTTTCGGGATTAGAATCTGAAGTTACAACGGAAAAAGTAACGCGCTTATTCACTCCATTTATATTGCGCACGATAAACGCTAGATCCGTTGCCCCTATCATAGGCGCGTGCATAGAAATGATAACCGAATCAAACTTTTCTTTTAGAAGCCTGCCCAAGGCATCGTGACCGTTACTCTCTTTACCAAAATCCACTCTAAATCTTTTCAATGCGTCGACACAAAGCTTGAGCGTTACCTCTGATGTATCTACCAGAAGTACCCGGTGAGTTCCATTTGTAGGACCGAGACTCACACCAATTTGATTTTTGATTTGCATAATTCTAGTTTCGTTACCTGTACCATAAGCTGTCACGGCCCCCATCATGAGATCACGCAAACTCATAAGCCGGTCAATTCTCTCATCATTTGGAATCTCAGAAAGCTCAACGAGTGATATTAAATCCTCCATGCGGTGGGCGAGAATCGAAACCACGTCAAAACCATAACCGCCAGCCGTGCCCTTAATGGAATGTACAATTCTCCTCAGGTTACTTGTGGTATGCGCATCGTTGTTATTACCGACATAAGCAAGAATCAGACACTCAACATCCGCAAGATCATCATTGAGGCGTTCTAAATAGGCTTTTTGAGAATCAAAGTCTTCGGAACTTCTTTTCATTAAAACTCAATTTCCAATCTGTCTAAATACTCAGAAATATTTTTTATGATTTCTGAGACTTTAGCTACGTTTTTTGCCTTGGCTGCTGCTTCTAGTTCCGCTCCGTAGGTTCCTAGGTCCACCAGCCCATAACCACCACCGCTACCTTTTAAGCGATGGCCGAGCATTGCCAAGGCTTCAAAATCAAGAGCCGTTAAAGCGTTGTTCAACAGCGGAATTTCGTTCTTACGTTTTTCAATATACCCCGGTAAAATTTCCTGCAAATCAGGGTCAATTTTTACTTTGAACTTTGGCACTGCTCCCATCATATATCTATCGGATTTTTTTTCTTAATCTTGTCGAATCTGGACCGTACTATGTGAAAAATTTTCCGAAAATATACGTTGGAAGTGTCGGTTTCGATCTAGATTTATGTCTAGGCTATTATCCAGGGGGAACTGTATTAAAGAAACGCGCTCAGTGAAGATATTTTTGTTTTTTTCATTTTTTACGGCACTTACCGCCTTCTCTATTGCATTGCCATTTTTTAAACCCACAGCAACTATTGAGTCGGCAGTTATTTTCGCCGCTTCACTATTTGGAATGTTGCTTGCAAAAAAACTGTCCTTTCTCGAGGCGGAAATTGTCGCGAAACTACTAAAGGCCGCCGACGACGCCGAACGGGCGAGCCAAATCAAGAGTGAATTCTTGGCGAATATGAGCCACGAAATCCGCACTCCCATGAATGCTATCATGGGTATGGCAGAGCTTCTCAATGAAACACATCTTAACGATGAACAGCAACGCTATGTGAATATATTTCGTAAGGCTGGAGAAAATCTTCTCGGAATCATTAACGATATATTAGACATTTCAAAAATTGAAGCCGGACATTTAAAGGTCGAATACATGGATTTTAACCTTCGCGATTTAGTCGAAGACACTGCCGAGCTTGCCGCTCCTCGTGCTTTTGCAAAAAATCTCGAAGTCTTTTGCCACATTGATTCTACACTTGAAAATTCATTTAGCGGCGACCCCTTCCGCATTCGTCAAATTGTGATGAATCTTGTGGGCAACGCCATCAAATTCACGGCCAGTGGGGAGGTTCGCATTACCGTCACCCCGAACACCGAAAAGGACAGGCGCGGCAACCTTATGCTTGCAGTTTCCGACACGGGCGTTGGCATTCCCCCAGAGGCTCAAACAAAACTATTTCAATATTTTCAACAAGCCGACGCGTCCGTCACAAAGAGATTTGGCGGTACCGGGCTCGGTCTGGCGATTTGTAAAAAGCTGGCCGAAATGATGAATGGAGAAATTTGGTTCCAAAGCACGCCCGATGTTGGCACCACTTTCTATTTCACGCTATCATGCGCTAAAGCTCAACAAGCAAAGGACCAAAAACTTTCTGAGATTACCGACAGCCTTAAGGACAAAAAGGTACTCATCATTGATGACCGGCCAACCAACCGAAAAATACTAAAGGAAATGTTAACTCCCTACGGCATTGAAATTGCCGAGACCGACAATTGGACCGGAGGGTGGGAACATGTCCAAAACAAAAAAGTTGATCTCGTCATCTCTGAATTTAAACTGTTAAGCGGAGAAGATGCCCTTAACTTTGTTACCAAAATTAAAAAGAATAGCGATTACAAAAAAACTGGAATTATCCTTTTAAGCTCTGACTACGTTGATGTGACCCGTGTTGAGCTATATGAAATGGGTGTCGCGACTGTGCTTTACAAGCCAACACGCCGCGATCAATTGCTTCGCGAAATGGCTAAAGCCCTAGCATTTGATGACTTTAAAAAAACGGGTGAGACAAAAGCCCCGTCCCCTCCTATAACTAGCGCCAAGTCCTACAAAATTCTCCTTGTTGATGATTCCGAAGACAACCGCATATTAATTTTAACGTACCTAAAGAAAACGGGACATAACGTCATCCAAGCTGAAAATGGTGCAGAGGCCGTCACGAAAGTGAAAGAAGGAAAATTCGATATCATTTTATTGGACATGCAAATGCCAGTGATGGACGGTTATAGCGCAGCACGAACAATTCGCGAGTGGGAATCAGCTAATAAGTTAAGCCCAGTTCCAATTATCGCACTTACGGCCTATGCTTTAAAAGAAGAACAAGAAAAGTCCTACGCTGCCGGCTGCAACAAACACGTCTCAAAGCCAGTATCTAAACAACAAATTCTCGATGCAATCCAGGAATACTGCGGAGAGAAAAAAGCCGCGTAAGGTGCCTGACAACCACTTGCTCTGTCATGCGTCACAAATTTAAAGGATCCGAGTTTTCTAATAGCGCTTTTATTTCGACGGCAATTTTCCCTGCTCCCACTTTAACATCCTCCATCTTCTCCTCTGCGGAATCCAAAGCCCCTATCGCAGCCAATTTTTCCATTTCGCCTACAATTTGGTTCATAAAGCTGGCATGAAAATTACAAACTAGGTTTTTAAAAGCATGAATAGACGCTTTGACTGTATCGGCCTCCCCCGACAAAAAACTTTCTTCGATGTCTTTTAAAGACTTTTCAAAGGAATCTAGAAAACGATTCGCAAAACGTCTGAAAATAATCTCGTCGCCAACAAATTGTTTTACCATCGCAGGATAATCAATGAGTTTTGTCTGCGGCATTGAATAATTTTATTAGCAACAGCACTCAAATGCAGTAATATTTTAGTCGTATGCTGTGGCAAGAACTACTACAAATAGCACTTGGCGAAGGGTCTTGGGAATTTTCACGTTCTTCTGGTCCAGGTGGACAGAATGTCAACAAGGTTGAAAGTCGGGCCGTATTCCGCTGGAACATGAAAGGCTCCAGGTATTTTTCTTCAAAGTTAGTCAAGTACCTCACAAAGTCCGGTGACATTATCGTGGGGAGCGATCGTTTTCGGGACCGCGAACAGAATCGCCGCGATGTTATTGAAAAATTGAAAGTGCTATTTGAGGAAACATTTTATGAAGCTCCTCCGCGCAAGAAAACTAAAATTCCAAAAAGCGCCAAACGAAAAAGGCTAGAAAGTAAAACAATACGAAAAGAAATTAAGAAGGGAAGAAGAAAAGTTTCATATGATGACTAAATACTTCCGCGGCGGAGGTAAATTTTTTTAGTGGGGCATCTATATAGCCCCATTTTGTGATATATTTTCTCAGTTACTCCTAAAAACCAAACTAAAGTTTCTTACGGCCTGGCACGCGTCCTGCTATGTACACCTCAAGTGTTCGATAGCAGCGATGCTAGTCAGAACTCCGGCGGAGGTAGATTCCGCAGACAGAATTATCCGGTTGCTGTTTAAGCCTGGATCAACCTCGGATGGGGTAACGCATACGAGGGAAGCTGATCGACAAAATTTTTAGGAATTCGTACTAAAAATTTGGCGGACTGGTAGGTTGTAGCGAAAGCGAACTTGTTAGCTCAAATAGTCAATGATCGTTGATACGAACGACGGGAGACTAGAGTTTAGCCGAGCTTGTTAGAACACAAGGCGAAGGCAATTTTTGTTGGCCAAGAACTGGAACATTTGCAGCCAACGATAAACTCAGTGAGCACAAAGACAACATGCCAGTAGGGAGAGATGATGAAAGCACGGAACCACTTAATGGTCGGTAGCGGACTTCGACGCTAGCAAAAGTGGTTGAATAAGTTAATGCTGTAAAATTGAGTTTTTGCGGTGTTAACGAAATCAATCACCAAGCCACTATGTGGGGCAGATAAGGTCGCAAAGCTCCTAAAAAGAGCGAGGACCTTTAGAGTAGAACTTTTTGGCCATGTGCTTAAAAAGTTTTTGTGGCGTGGCTTAAGCCAAAAGTTTAAGCCTAGGGCTTTGGAAATAACTTTAGTTTCAATTGGGTATGCTTCGAAGTTTAAAGCTTGACCAGAAGGAAGTTAAAGGAAATCCAAGACCTGAGAGCTAGCTCTCGAGCTGATTTGGGGAAATCCCAATGGTCAGTTCCTTACAAAGGGTGGCGGAGCCGCTAGATGAATATGTCGCCCATGTTACTTCTAGCGTGCCACCGCCCTGTGTAGTTGTTATGATTTTTTCATGAACTGTAAAAAAATCTTCACGATTTATCTCCCTCTCTTAATTATCTCTATTATAATATGGCCAAAACTTCCGACCCAGGACTCCCCTGCCTATTTTAATTTTGCGGGAGAACCTTCGCATAATATTCTGTCAAACATTCCTTTTCTTTTAGTTGGACTGTTCGGGATTCTCTCTTTACGTTGGAGAAAAATAACGAAAATTAACTTTTTAACGAGTAGTTATATTTTTTCACTTGGAATTATTTTAACAGCATTTGGCTCCACTTATTTTCACGCCTATCCAACTCCCGAAACACTCTTTTGGGACCGCCTGCCGATGGCTATAACTTTTTCTGGAATGCTTGGTGTAATTACGACCGACCGCTTGTTTCCGCAATTAAAAACAGGTTTCATCTACCTAATTCTTCTCATCAGCATCCTCACAGTTATTAACTGGTCATTCGGAAACCGTGATTTGCGACCTTACCTCATTATTCAGTTTGTAGGTGGATTTTACGTTTTTCTCACCGCCATTTGCACCCCGAGTAATATCCTAGCAAATAAAAAAGTATTTTTGTCGACCTTCTTTTATGTGCTTGCTAAAGTCTTTGAAGTTTATGATCTGCAGACCCTAGAGACATTGAAAATTACTAACGGCCACACACTTAAGCATTTTAGCGCCGCCATCTCTGCATTACTCCTTTTGCCCTAACTGCACAAACGTCAGAGGGCAAATAACCTCCAAAAAAAAATCAAATCGATAAAAATTAAAAATAAGAACGGCATGGATGTTGCTTTGTTAAAGATCCGTGAAAGACATTGTCAAAAACATTCTCACCTTGTTGTTTTTTTTAACGTCGATGAATCTGATAAAAAAAGACTCCATCCAAATCAATCCTATTTATTTGGCAGCTCAAGAAATAATTCTAATAATACAAGGCTGGCAGAATTTCGACGATGCCTCTTTAGATAAAAACTATATTTTTAAAAATAAAAGTAGAAAACAGCTCGAAGGAGAAATCCTTCTAATGTCGCCGTTTCGTCCGCAGTTGATCCAACTAATTCGGGTTGACTGTCACGCCTACGACAAATTGATGCGAGTACACACCCCATCGGCGATATTAAACTCGCAGGCTACCCGCCGCTTCCTGGACTCTCCATCCAGCCGTGGCGTTTAATTTATCTCCTCTTTGGACCGTGGCCCAAAGGGCCGCGTTCCTTTGAGGATTATGTGTTTGACAGAATCATTCCCAGATTTCTAGCATTTAAGTAACAAATATTATGGAGGATTTTATGAGGCTTTTAGTACTCGTATTTGTATTTTTAGGTTTGTTAGGCTGTAACAGCGGTGGCGGCGGAGGTGGCCATAGTTTTGGCCAGGGCAAAGTGGTCACTACTCCCCTTTCTAGTGAGCAGAAAGCAAGTTTTGTGCTTCTTCTTGGTTCGCATGGACGTGCCCAAAATGCTTACATGAGGCTTGGGTATCCAAAGGACAAGTCGACTGACGAAACCGAAATGAAAATGTATGAACTGCTGTTAGGTGCAGGCTGTAAATACGAAAAGGTGCCCAAGAAAACTGGCGATACTTATATTGTTGAAGAATCGATTGCGAGCTCTGGATGCCCTGTAAATTATTTTCAACATATCGAAGCCACAGAAACGAAAGCGATTGTTTCACAAAAATATTTGGCACTAACAGATGTCTATAAAATGCTGAATGATGTTGTCGGAATAACCCTCGATGCCGAATCTAGAATTGCCGGGCGAAACGCAGCTGCAGAAGGAACCGGAAAAATCAGCTCCAAAGCTTACGGTGAACTTCCATACTATATCTTTGGAACTATTCAATCGACCGAAGATGGTAAAAATGGAAAGATTCGCACCGGCCTTGGGGTGCAAATGCCTTTTGGTCTCGTCCAGATAGTTGGAACTACAACGACTGTTGACGGTAAAACCACAGCAGAAATTGAAATCAACGGCGAAAAAATTGATAAGTCGACGTCGCCAGAATTAATTCCATTTCGAAAACTGTTAGCGAGATATTTACTTTTTTAAAAATAGCTTTGAAAATTCCACCAGGTACGCTTCCTAAAATTAACGCTCTCGGCCAATAGCTCAGTTTTTGCTCTAAATCGTCTCCCTGTGGTAAGAAATTATGCATTCTTTCCAGGGAGACACAAATGCAATTTAGCTCGCCTCGCGTGGATGAAGTCGGCGCCAGTGAACGCGCGAACTTCTTCACCAAAAGAAGTATTAAAAAAGAATCAAAATTAAAATTACTTTATCTGGCACTCGAGATGGTAGATCTCACTACACTTGAGGGGTCTGATACTGTCGGTAAGGTCAATCAGATGTGTGCGAAAGCAATTCACCCTGCCCCACCAATGCTTTTTAGTGAAATGAGTAAAGCACCGAATTTTCGTGATCTCCCGAGCGTTGCAGCGGTTTGTGTTTACCCAAGCATGGTTGCAACAGCCTTGAAGGCCTTGAGGGGAACGAAAATTCAGATCGCCTCGGTTGCAACTTCATTCCCAAGTGGACAGGTTCCATTGAATACAAAACTCTTGGACGTAAAGGTCGCAGTTGACGCCGGCGCTACTGAAATTGATATGGTAATTAATCGCGGAGCTTTTTTATCAGGTAACTATCAGCAAGTTTTTGACGAAATCGCCGCAACCAAGGAAGCTTGCGGCAAAGCCCATTTGAAGGTGATTTTGGAAACAGGCGAACTCGGAACTCTTGATAAAGTTCGTTTGGCAAGTGATATCGCTATATCCGCTGGCGGAGACTTTATAAAGACAAGTACGGGAAAAGTTCAGCCGGCTGCAACCCTTCCGGTAACTCTCGTAATGCTGCAGGCTATCGCCGATCATCATAATAAAACGGGTATAAAAATAGGAATGAAACCGGCCGGTGGAATTCGTACCGCAAAACAAGCGCTGCAATATCTTTCTATGTTACATGAAACACTTGGTAGCGCGTGGATGACCCCAGATCTTTTCAGATTTGGTGCAAGTGTTTTATTAAACGATCTTTTAAAACAAATTTATAAAGAGTATACCGGTCGCTACTTTTACGACAAAGCGTTCTCGCTCGATTAAGGAGAAGTTAAATGTTGGATATGCAAACTAATAAATTAAAGGTAACTCCGAAAGACAATAAGCCTGCTGTCAATAGTTTTGAGTTTGATTATGCGCCAAGCTTAGAATCGACCAAAGTTGTAAAAATAAATTTGAAAAATGATTTATTTATTAATGGAAAATGGGTTGCCCCTGAAAGCAAAAAATATTTTACAACTATAAACCCCGCAACAAATGATGTGTTAGCCGAAGTCGCCGAAGGTAACGAAGCTGATGTCGAAAAAGCCGTTTACAGCGCAAAAGCGGCGCTATCAAATTGGTCAAAACTTTCTGGCAAAGAACGTGGACGCTACCTTTACCGTATTGCCAGAATCATTCAAGAAAGAGCCAGAGAGCTTGCAGTCCTTGAAACACTTGATAACGGAAAACCCATTAAAGAAACAAGAGACGTAGATATTCCGCTTGTTGCCGCCCACTTTTTCTATTACGCCGGTTGGGCCGATAAATTAGATTATGTTTTTCCTGGAAAAAAAACTTCTCCTGTGGGAGTTGTTGGCCAAGTCATTCCCTGGAACTTTCCACTTCTCATGGCTGCATGGAAAATTGCTCCGGCGTTGGCATGTGGTAACACCGTCGTACTGAAGCCTGCAGAGACTACACCACTCACCGCTTTAAAACTTTGCGAAATTCTCGATGAAGCTGGCCTTCCTCCGGGAGTTGTAAATGTTGTTACAGGGGCAGGAGATACTGGCGCGGCCTTGGTTTCCCACAAAGATATCAACAAAATCGCGTTTACTGGTTCAACGGAAGTTGGAAAGAAAATTGCTCTTGCCGTTGCAAACACAAATAAAAAGTTAACCTTAGAGCTCGGTGGAAAATCTGCCCATATTATTTTCGAAGACGCCGCCATCGACCAAGCAGTTGAAGGGATTGTCAACGGCATCTTCTTTAACCAAGGGCATGTTTGCTGCGCAGGTTCACGTTTACTTGTTGAAGAGAGTATTGCAAAAACGATTGTTGAGAAGTTGAAGGCTCGCATGCGTCAACTTCGTATTGGCAATCCACTTGATAAAAACACGGACATTGGCGCCATCAACTCAACTACAGAACTTACAAAAATTCAAAAACTTGTCGAGATAGGAAAGGCAGAAGGAGGAGAGTATTTTGAGCCCGAGAACGTGGCTCTTCCAACAAAAGGAAATTTTCATAAGCCCTGTTTTTTTAGCGGTGTGGCGAGTGCCAACACTGTCGCACGTGTCGAAATTTTTGGTCCCGTTCTCGCAATCTCAACTTTCCGGACTCCTGCTGAAGCAGTCTCAAAGGCAAATGACACTCCGTATGGACTTGCTGCCGGCGTGTGGAGCGAAAAAGGTAGTAAAATTCACCAAGTCGCTGGCCAACTAAAAGCCGGAGTCATTTGGGCAAACACGTACAATAAATTTGACCCAACCTCACCGTTTGGTGGTTATTTCGAAAGTGGTTGGGGCCGCGAAGGAGGCCGACATGGTCTCCTTCCTTACTTGGAGGTTCAATAATGGCTGGCTTATCTTCTGATCTTGCAATTCCGAAAACTATAAAACTTTTTATTGGCGGAGAATTTCCACGAACAGAATCTGGCCGAAGTTTTCCCTGCTACTATGCTGGCACGAAAAAAGTTTATGCAAATCTTTGCTTGGCTTCACGTAAAGATATTCGGACCGCGGTAACAGCCGCGAGAGACGCGCAAAAGTCCTGGGCAGAAAGAAGCGCCTATAACCGCGGTCAAATACTTTACCGCATGGCTGAGATGGCGGAAGGCAAACGACTTGAGTTCGCCGAAATACTCGAGAAAGTTATTGGTATCAGTAGTACTGATGTTAAAGGGGAAATTGATGGCGCTATTGATAGTTTCGTTTATTATGCGGGATGGTGTGATAAATACCAACAAGTCATTGGCGCAGTAAACCCCGTAAATGGTCCTCACCATAACTTTACTATACCTGAGGCAACTGGAGTAATCGCGTTGATCTGCGACGACAAGTTTGATTTCGCAAAAATAGTCTCTGACATTGCTGCAATTGTCGCCGGAGGAAACTCAGCTGTGGTGCTGTTGCCAGAGGGCAGCTCACCGATTCTTGCGGCTCTTTCAGAGGTATTAGCAACCTCTGACCTTCCGAAGGGTGTTATCAATTTACTGAGCGGAAACATTGAAGAACTCGCAAATCCCTTTGGTTCTCACATGGAAATTCAATCGCTTTGTTATCGTGGCACCGACCAAAAGAGAATTTCTGAATTCAAGACACTCGCCGTTGAAAATATGAAGCGTTTTGTTGGACCGACAAAAAAAATAATGACCCTTGAAAACCTTCTGGACTTTGTGGAATATAAAACAGTATGGCATCCCATCGGAAACTAGGAGATACTCTATGAAATCATTAATCGCATCTAAATACGGTTGTGTTGTTGACAACAACATTGACCTATAAAAATTCATAAAATCTGGCCCTGCCCTTGCTCTCTAAATATTTTGTGAAAACAAAGGCTTCCGGGATACTCATTGCATTGCTTTTGGCGGGACAGATTGGCTATTCTCTTGACGGATGTCGAGCGCTTTTACGCTCCTTTGTCACTCGCCCCACTGATCTCTATTTTAAAGAAGTCGCTAAAGGAATTGAAGAGCACTCGATACGTAAAGAGAAAACTGCGGCTCTGGTTTATCTTGACTACACGCAAAACGAAGAACCATATTTTTTCGTTGCCTTTCCAGCAGGTAACTCCGGCGTCGGAGCTTGGTTTAAGTCAACTAGCCCGTCAAAGTTAGAGTCCTCGGAACCCGTCCCAATTCGACGAGAGGCCAGTCCAAAAAATGGACTCTATGGCCATGATGGCCTTAACGGTGTCGAATTTATTATAAAATCAGCCACAAAAAAACTTTCCCTCGAGGATCATGTATTGGGTTCTATGCGCTTTATACGCGACAGGGAAATAAATCAAAAAGTCCCTTTAGAAGTCCATCAAAACAAAGTCGAATATGTAAACGGAAAAATTCAAATTTCTCGCCCGAGTTTAAATGAACTTGCCAGTTATATTTTGGAGATTGAGCCTATCAAAAATACGCAAATCACCCAACGTGGCGAAAGCTACGATTTTACGTCGACATCAGAAGTGACCTTAAAGATTCGTGCACTAACCGGCGAACCTCCAATTACGCCGGTCTTAGTCAGCGAAGTCTTTAAAGACGAGGCACTTAAAAAAATTAGCCACAAAAAATTGGATGAATTTGCCTTTCTGGTGTGTAAGGAAAAATTAATGGCCGGTTCTCCTCGCTATTTTTCTAAGTTTGGACGCGATTCTATTTACTCTCTCTATATGCTTATGGACTTAATGAAGCCCGAAGCTATTGAAAGTATTCTCACGGCCGTTTTAAGTAGTATGGACTCTGAAAGCGGTCTTATCTCGCACGAGCAAAGCGAAGGAGATTATGCTTCCTGGGACCGTAAGAGTAAGGGTTTACCTTATAGAGGTATTTCGAAACCCATTGAAGACTACAAGATGATTGATGGTGAGTTCGCCTTCGCAATCGCTTTTGCGAAATATGCGAAAATATACCCTGAACGCCTAAAAGATTTCGTAGATCGCAAAGAGGCCCGTAATATCGGTCAAAAGAAGCTTCTAAATGATCTTTTCAATTATATTTTGAAAAAAACAAAGGCGTTTGCCGATAAGCCGGTCTATAAAAACCTTGTGAGTCTGAACCCCGGTGAGCCAGTCGGCAACTGGCGAGATAGTGAGAACGGTCTTGGTGGTGGTAAGTATCCTTTTGATGTCAATGCCGCCCTTGTACCAGGTGCATTGAGGGCAATGTCCGAATTGGATTTGTTTTTTAATGAAGAGCAAAAAACCGAACTTGCTCGTCGTTTTCAAGTTTGGAACTCAAAAGTAATACCTCTTTTCGAAATTCATACCGATGAAATATCTTTCCCTGGCGTCTCAATTGACGAACGTGGCAAGCCGGTCCCGATTATACATTCAGACGATAGTTTCGTTTTAGCCTTTGGCGAACCATCCGAATCGTATCTTCGAGACATTAACAGTCATCTTCGTCATCTTGCGACTCCCGTTGGAGTTCCTGTTGCCGATGCAAGGTATGCAACCTCTAAACTCAAAGAACAGTTTGATAATAAAAAATATCACGGGTACGTCAGTTGGACTATGGTTGAAAATATGATTTTGTTTGGAATCGAACATCAGGTTTTAAGAAATAATATCAGCTCTGAAACAAAAACTGAACTTCGTATGACAAGGGATTTTATAAAACATATCGTTACCTCTAAAGCCGAGAAAGCTGATGGGACGGAGGTTTTTTCGATCGTCTTTCTCGATGGAAAGTACGAAGTCGTCCCACTCTCTGGCGATGCTAAATCGAACTCCAACCAACTCTGGAGTCATTTGAATTTAGTAGTGAATCATTAACTTCTAAATAATTGTTTAATCGGGCCGCTATATTTCGAAAAGAATGCCAAATATATTTCTAAAGCTCCAATAACGACCGCTAGCGCTAAACCTTCGGGAGCCATAAAGGCATGTACTAAAAAAATATTAAGAATGACCGGAGCCAATACGACAAGAGCCAAGGGAACAAACATTCCCAACATCAACAAAAATCCAAATGCGATTTCGGTGCCCTTTAACAGGTAGAAAAAATATCCCGTTGCAGCCATACCCTTAAAAAAGTCAGCCATCGCACCTTCCAAAGGAGGTGGCGTTGTGAAGAAAAAAGCAACTCCAGATCCTAAGAAAACAAACCCTAGAAGAAGGCGAGCTATCGTTGACATCATAAAAATCCCCCTTTGGTTAGAATAGCTTTATTTCGTTACAAATAGGTAGTTTAACTAATTTGACTGCAAGACTTTAGACCGGTTATTTAGGATCTCGCTTTAAATAGGCCGCCCCCTAAAACAAAGCCGCACAACTGGAGCGTGTCGAGACTGGTACAACCCCAAAAAAACCCTGTAGCTTTTCCCAACCAAAATGATAGACATTCAGAGCAACGGCACCGGTCCAAATAACGATCGAACCAAAAACTCCACCCGTCTTAGCATCCATCATGGCAATATTATCAATAAAAGCCGCACCGATTGAAGCAAAGTTCGCCCGCAACTTATATTTTCCGACAAGCTCAGGATTTTTAGCAATCATTGCATCGCGCTTTTTTGCAATAATTATGTCGTAGGTCGTCGTCATTGTGTAAGCAATACTCGTAAGAATAAATGCAAGACTTTTGCTTGCCGGTTCACCGTCTCCACCACCAACGCCTGTTAGGCCCATAAACGCGACTTCCATCAAATACATCTTCGTCAACTGCTCGACAGCGCCAGCATCTTTTAATTCCGCAGGACGAACTCCGGTTTCTAAATATTGTTTCGCTAGTTCTCTGGCCTGCAAAAATTGTTTTGGGGTCCTACTCTTATAATTAAACATCGTAATCACGTCGTTATAAAAATAACGGTAGGCAAAGGAAAACGCCATAACGAGCGGGATTGCAGCGAGTTTGTTTAAAGAAAACTGCCCTTCCGCAAAAATCTGTCCTACAACTATAGATAGCCCCGTTGCTAAAACACTAATTGTGGTAACGTAAGCTTTTTGATGGGAGGTGAAACTCTTTACCCAACGAGCTTTCGTAAAAAAGCCCAAAGTCTCATTATCTTTTTTAAGCGGAGCAAACTGTCCTCCACCAATCTCGACACTTGAGTTTTTAAGCACCTCTGGGGTTACGTAAATGAGACCACTTTCGGTGACCTTTTGATCTCCCGCTTCGACAACCTTTGTCTCGGTACGTATTGTTTCAGCGCCGTTCGGTGTAGCAAAATTGAAGTCTACCTTTTCGGTTTCGGCCGACTGCGAAACCGCCGTTGCTAGTAAAAATAACATGGTGATAGCAGTTTTTGTCAGTGTCCGAATAATTAAATCGAATTGCATTGTTCCCCCCCCGGGAAGAGTTCTCCCAAACTCTGGTACTCCCAGTTCACAGCAATCAAAATGCCAAATTTATTTAGAATTGAATTTGACGAATTTCTTCCTTCGGGCGAGTATTCCCGCGGAAGGTTCGACATGGAAGGACGATTAGAAAATCTTTTAAATTTTGTACACGAGCAAACCACGGGAAGCAAAGACCCCTCGCATGATTTCTTGCACATTTCTCGTGTTTACAAATGGGCTTTAAGAATTGGTCAGAAAGAAGGGGTAAACCTCCGCATACTCCTACCTGCCGCCTTACTACACGATCTCGTGAACTTAAGTAAAGATCATCCCCACCGCGCTAAAGCTAGCTCTATGTCGGCTGTAGCAGCTGATCGAGTTTTACTTAATCACAATTATTTAAGTGAGGAACGAAAAAAAATCTGTGATGTGATCATCGAACATAGTTTTTCTTTAGGCAAAAAACCCTCTTCACTCGAATCCGCAATTCTTCAAGATGCTGACCGCCTCGACGCCTTAGGAGCAGTTGGAATTATGAGAATGGTAACCTGTGGATGCCTTATGCGTCGGGTATATTATCATGCCGAAGACCCTTTTGCAAAAGAGAGGGTACTCGATGATCAGACCTTTACGATCGATCATGTTTACAAAAAGCTTTTTAAGCTTCCAGCCCTTATGAACACCGAAATGGCTTTGTGTGAGGCTAAAGAACGAATGAAATTTATGGAGTTATTTATAGCCCAGCTCAATCACGAAATAACTACACTTCCGCGTGAAGACGATACCCTTTGGACTTGAAGTTCTGGGGCAAAAAAACTCGAAACTCTGTCATATCGTTTTTTCTTGCATAAGTTATTTTACCACGATGATTGTCCACAAGGTCTTTTGAAATACTTAATCCCAAACCCGTACCTTCACCAAATGGCTTTGTCGTAAAAAATGGTTCCATGATTCGGCTCTCATTTTCAGAAGAAACCCCGCTGCCATTGTCGAGGACAAAAAACTCAACTCCACCGGGAACAATGTCGGCACCCAAAATAATTTCTTTAGACTTCACTCTGGCAACGGCATCAATGGCATTGTTGATTAGATTCATGAGGACTTGAGAAATTTGGGTCGGCCGTAAATAAACAGTTTTTTCTCCTGCCCTATTTACTTTTTCAAAGTGAATTTCCTGAGAAACAAAGCGGGGTTCGAACACTTCAATGATATCCACTAAAAATTTTTCTACCGCGACGTTAGTTATGCTTTCTGACGTCCCGTCACGTGAAAGGGAGCGCAGGCCATTCGTAATTTTTCCTAGACGCTTCGTAGTCTTCACCAGACTATCACCCAAGCTTTTTAAACCACCATCTGCAGTCTCCTCAGCGATATCTAAAACCTGCTGGGCGCGTAAAGAAATAATCTGCAGTGGATTATTTACTTCGTGGGCAATATTAGCGGCAAGCTCTCCCACAGCCGCAAGTTTTGCATTCATCAGACGAAGTTGTCGTTCCTCATCAAGTTCCTTTGTTCTCTCTTCGACGCGCTTATCAAGCTCTTGATTTAAACCTTCAATCCGCCTCTTCCACACATCAAAAATAGAAAGAAACCAAGCCCACACGGCAACAAGCGCCAGCATGACAAAAGTCACTACCAATGTCCTCCAATTCCCCTTTTTTGAACTCTCGTCAATCGTAGTCTTAATTTCAGACTCTATAAAGGTCGCCAACCCATTTGCACCAACAGAATATTCAGATTTAAATATTCGGTACTGCTCACTCTGCAAAATTTTATAAGCTTCGACTTGGCGTCCCTTTTTTGCAAGAGCTATTGCTCTTTCCTCAAATTCCACCATTTTTCTATTAGACTCGGCAATGCTGATTGCGCTACGCCGGATCAACGAAATTTCACTTTTACGCAAGTTATTCAGTACGTCGTCAAGCTGTCGGGCTCCATCCCGAAATTTTTTATCATAGTAGGAGTCTCGCGTCAGAACAAAGCGAACGGCACGATCAGTAAGAGCAGCATCGAGAAATAAAATATCCCCTTTGACGTCCGCTAACCCTGTCAAAAAACTTAAAGTCTGTTGATTAGATTTTTCAACCCTACTAATTGCGATATTCATGCATAATAACACCATCAGTGTTGCAAATAACACTAAGGTAAACGCGACGCTCGGATATCGGTTTTCGGCAAGTTTTCCCACGAGCTACTTATGACAAAAAGGACGCATTTTAGCAATGGCTACTGAGTTGCATATAACCACTTTACAAGGTCGACCATTACTTGGGTGTCTTTCCGACAATAGGCGAGTAAATTCTCTCGAGTGCATCTCCCTAGGTTAGAGTACTTTCCAGTAATTAAATTCCGCAAAGTTACTTGAGCCATTTCGCCGTCAGCAATTTCCATCCCCTCATAGCTCGCCTGATCTCCTAATAGAGCAGGGGCTACGGTCTTAATGCTGAAGGTGCCCTTAAACTTCGGATCGTAAACATGGTTTTGGAAAATTGGCAACGGATCAACAAATCTACTTATAAAGTCTTCCAGTTTATCTTTTAGGTCGGGAAAACGTTTCCCTATGGAATTTAAACACTCCATCTCAAACTTCCTATTATATGCGACTAAACTTCCCACTGGGCCAATCTGGGTTAGCAGCTTTTCTGCCAATTGTCGTCCTGGGTCTGAGTCATTGGTGTGTAAAAATTCAAAATGCTCAAGCGTACTCGACTCTGGAGCGCGCCATACGTGCAGACTATATTGAAAGGGCAGTTGTTGGTACGGCCGTGTTCCGTGATAGCGAGGAATTGCATACATAGCAGTTTCGAAATCTAAAAAATAAAGTGGGAATTCAAATTCACTCAGGGCACTTCTAATCCCTTCTCTATCAATAAAACGCGTATTGCTTCTGGTACACTCGATCATTCGTTTAACGTTTCCCGAAAAATCTTCTGGGTTTACCTCATCTATAGAAATAATCCCCTCATTGTAATATTCCCACTTTTTGCCTCCGATCTTATAAATGTTAAAAACACTCATAGCCGGAATTTTTTGCCAACAGTGACCCTTAAAAACACATTTGTAAGGCGAATCACAATGTGGGCCTATGTCATTTACTGGCTCAGTAGTCACTTTGGCCATTTTCCATAACTCGTTCAACCTACCTTTCATGGAGTTTACATTTTCAAGAACTTGTTCCGTCACGTCACGAATCACAAAAAGCTCTTCAAGATTTGGAAATACACAATCCCGATTAATATGCACAACATAAAGCCTTTCGATCGCGACCCCCGCCTTTCCAGAAATCAGATATTGAATTGTCATATCGTCGATATGATCCCGCCTTACATCCGTGGATTTTTTCACTTCCATGATGTCCCATTTACCACTCGAAGTATTTCTTTTTAAAATATCGGTTCGTGCGAATAAATTGCCAGTTTGTACTGATGCTTCAAAAATTAAGTCTTCTCCGCGCTCAATCGCAGCCTTCGTTTCTCTGACGTATCCATGAAAATCCCATGGCTTTAAATCTATTAAGTAACCTTTCCCACGACCCAATTGCTGACGAGCAAGAACGCCCACCTCGTGACCTTCGTCGAACTGCGCTTGCAACGCAGGTCCTGGCTTGGGCTCCAAGTGTTTTTGATGGAGTGTAAAATAAAGGCTTTTTGTACACTGCAACCCGCGCTTGAGGCGGCTTTTACTAAGTATAATTGATTCGGCCATGTTTCTATCTTATAAATGTTATATATGATGGATAACAATGCTTTTTTTAACCTTGTCCTTGGATTCCTCTGCATCGGATTTCTAAACTTATTAGGTTGTGCCGACGCTGAAATTAAAGACACAGAGCCTCCAAAACAACGACCGGAAGAGATAAATAAAGACTCGACTGAGGACCACGTCGAACGTGTCATTAGAAAATTAAAGCCTCACTTAACTTTCATTGAGAGCGCAGCTTTAAACGAAACTCTTTTGCAGTACCGAAAAATCTACTCCAACTTTTTAAATCGCAACTCTGATCAATCACTCAATGAACGTTTGTCGACTTTAGATGAAATGGTTGACGAGTCTATTCAAACGTTATCTTCTAAAGATGCCCAGGGAAAAAAGTGTGTCATCGACCGGGACTTTTTATCGGCCGAAATGATGCCTTTAGTTGGCGAAATAGAAAGTATGTACAAACGCCATCTCAACAAAGTCCATTTGCCCGCTAACGAGATCTCTGGTCTAAAGTTAAAGGTAAAGAATCTTAACGAACTTGGTTCACGGATTCAAAGACTTTGCAAACCCTATAGGGATACACTTCGGCTCCTAAATGATGAGGCTCGCTTAGATGCTGCCTATATATTAAATGGCGGCTCTGCGCCGGGCAAGGCAGTTCCAGATCAGGACTCAGAAGTTGATGATTTACTTAACGACGGCAACTCACTGGATAAGTCGTCCGGCCGCTAGCTCCTAGACTACAATACTCCACGCTTTTCTTGGTCGCGCTCGATCGCCCTAAAGAGTGCGCCAAAATTTCCCTCGCCAAATGAGTAGTGATTTTTACGTTGAATAATCTCTACGAAAATAGGGCCAACTATATTCTTAGTAAAAATCTGCAGCAAATACCCCTCCTCGTCGCCGTCTACTAATACATTTCGTTTTTGAATTTCACCGTGGTCCTCGGTGACATTGGGTACCCTGTTAAAAACCTCTTGATAGTACTGATCGTCGATATCAAGAGTTTCGATTGAACTTCCTTCGAGGTTTTTTAGTGAATCTAAAATATCTTCTGTCAAGAATGCTATATGTTGAACCCCAGGGCCTTTGTACTCACGCAAGTATTCATTAATCTGCGACTTTGTTTCTGTCCCTTCGTTGATTGGAATACAAAATTTCCCACATGGAGATTTTAACGCAAACGAAGTTAATCCCGTTTTTACCCCACGAATATCAAAATACCTTACCTCCGTAAATCCAAAAACATTCTTATAAAAATCCGAAAGTCCCTTCATCTCACCTTTTTCTACGTTGTTAGTTAGATGATCGATCAAAAGAAATCCCTTAGACTTTACGTGGATTGGATTTTTCTCGGCAGCAAATCCTAAATTTTCGTAGAGTCTTTTGTTGTCACTATAATTTTCAATCAAATAAATAACTGAATTTCCAATTCCCCAAATCGCTGGGACCGGTTTGCCATCAACGTCAAGATAATCACCTGTTTTACATTCCTTGGCCCCACGCTCGACAGCGGTCTTCAGCGCGGATTTAGCATCTTTCACTCTCCAACCCATGGCACAAACAGATGGACCATGCGCTTTATAAAACTTTTCAGCCATTGTGGTTGGCTCATTATTTAAAAGGAAATGAATATCATTTTGCCAAAAATAAGAAATATCCTTGGTTTTATGCTTTTTAGTTTTCGAAAACCCAAATTCCAAAAAAAGTTTTTCTAAAGCTTCTGGTTTTGGCGAAGCAAATTCAACAAATTCGATTCCGTCTAAGTCAAGGTAATTGCTCATAACTTAAGTTTTAGTACTATTTCTGATTAGCCGCAATAGGTTCTTTCACAAAGTACGCATAGTCAGCGACATTACCGTACTTGACGTGAACGAGCTGTTCCATGAGCTCCTCTTCTTTGAATTTAGATGCATCCAAGATGCGTATAACGATCTTACTTTGATTGGGGATCCTTACGTTGGCACGACTCACGAAACCATCAAAATAATCAGTGTGAAAATGCCCCGCAATAACAAACACCTTATCTGCAGAAATTCTTGATAATTCGTTGGCCATAACGTCATCTGTAAGGCACTGAGCATCGAAATAGTTCGAAATTTTATCAGGGGTAGTATGACCATCCATTGATTCTTGAAAGCGTTTATAGTAATCGGCACCGCCAATCTCATAACCACTGGGGACTATCTTTGGATCGGCAGCTTTAATTCCGCCTTTAGTAACTGGAGCTTTTTCTTCTCGGGTAAGATTAATTCCAATTAGCTCTCCACCATTTTCGGCTACTGTTTTTAATATCGGAATATAAGTATTGTTTGCGGGATTATATAACGTAGCTTTAATAAACTCTTCACCGGTTAATTTTCCACTCACAAAAGAATCCCAAAGCCGGTCGACGAGCGGTTGCTGGCTGTAAGCCAAAAACTCCCAAGCAAAAACAAAATTTTCTTTTTTAAAGTTTATGACGTCATTAATTGTTCTTGCCTCGGCATCTTGAACTTCTGTCGTCATATGATTCTCGCCAATAATGACGTACCGATGATCGCTTACATCGCGTACAAAATCATTATAACTAACCTCAGCTCTGTCAGAAACTCGGAAAATTTTTCCGTTCCATGAATTGGCTAGAGTTGAGCTCGAAATTAGAAAAATAAGTAATCCAATTAAATTTCTCATTTTATTTTCTCCTTCTAATGTCATGAAGCCTTAGCAGAACCCACATTTTTATTTTTATCAAGGGTGATAGAAGCAAAATCAAATTTTTTCTTTTTTGCCAACCTAGTAACTTTAGTTAGTTACGCGTCAGCTTCAAATATATTAAAACGTTATCTAAAATACCTAGACTAAAGCATTAGGCCTTCCGACATATCCACTTTGTCTCCAGAGCTTCCGATAAATGGTGGATATGCAGTGGGAATTTCGAAATATTTTAGCGAAAATTTTTAAGGTTCTGTTCGAACCTCTCTATTTTAAAAGTGACGAAAAAACGAGAAATTTAAACATAACTTTCACAATTGTCTCATTTATCTGTTTGCTATCTCAAATTCCTTTTCTAATAAAGATAAGTTTCACCGACAAATATAAGAACTTAACTGGTCTCTATCTGATCACCACATCTCTATACATTGTCGTATACGTCTTGAGCCGGACCGGTTGGTTAAGATTGGCTAATTCACTCTTAGTGACGACTCTAATCGTGGGTGTCTATTCAGCGACAAAAGCCGATCCAAGAATCGAGATTCTCATCGCTTGCATCCCTTACCTTATCTTACCGGTTTTAGTCCTGGGACATCTGTCAACCTGGAAGGCCACCCTCGCCTATTCAGTCGTCTGCTTATTTGTGATTAATAACATCTCTCATGGCCTTCAAAATGAGTTGAGGAACGGAATGGCTTTCGGCACAATACTTTTTTGCACTCTGGGAATCACTATAACTTTTTTAAAAAAATATTTCCGGACAAAAGGCGAAAATCAAAGAATCATGAGCATCTATCACTCTCGTTTAGCTTCTCTCAGCGAAATGGGTGCGGGCATAGCTCATGAAATCAATAATCCTCTTACTATAATACAAGGCTACGCCTCCCAAATGACCTCAATGATTCAGAGAAAGCAACTGAGTGATGACAAAGTCGTTCACGCAGCTGGAAAAATAATAGAGACCTCCGAGAGAATCGCAAAAGTCGTGCATAAGCTCCGCTCCTTTGCGCGTGACGGAGAAAATGAGGCCTTTCGCCACGAGCAGGTCAAAGTCATAGTCACAAGCGCTCTGGAATTTCACCGTGCGCGTTTTCGCAATCACAATATCAAGGTAAACTTTTCAGAAATTTCCCCTGAGCTATTTGTTAATTGCCGTCCAGTCCAACTGATTCAAGGCATTTTTAATTTGCTAAATAACTCATTCGAAGCGGTATCAAAACTCAATGAAAAATGGGTCCAGATTGATGTCTATGGGGTCGAGGATCAAATTGAAATTCACGTCACCGATTCTGGCAAGGGTATCGACGAGGATATCGCCAAAAAAATGTATGATCCTTTCTTTACAACAAAAGACGTAGGACAAGCCAGCGGCCTAGGGCTGAGTATTACTAATAGTCTGGTAGCCGCACACGGCGGAAAAATTTACCTAAATACAAAGGCAAAAAATACTTGTTTTGTTATTACAATCCCAAAATCTAATCCCATAGAAGTCAAAACAAAATCCGCAGCCTAGGCCGTAGCTCGCGAGAACCACCATGCCCACACCTTCTTGGTTATCATAAATAGAAGGAATAATCCAACGCCCCAAATGACAAAAACCTTAAATCTATATAGTGTCGCAAGAATGTCTCGGCCATACACAGAAACAAGAACGAGTTGGGTAGGAATACTCACCAAAGCGGCAAATAAATCCATTAAAATGAACTTCCAAAGTTTTAGATCCATCATTCCGCAAAATAAATGTCCTGGAAATCTCACGCCTGGCATAAATCTAAAAAAGAACACAGCCCACACTCCATAGCGGTGAGTGATGTTTTGGATTTTATTCATTTTTCCATTTTTAAATATTTTCTCAAAGCGCGGGCTCTTTTCGAGCATCTTACCGCTTCGATGTCCAATACTGTAAACCACGATGTCACTGAATAAAACTGCGGCGACACAAACCAAAGAAGCAATCCAAGGGTTGATTGTAGGAGCGCCCGGATAAGGCGGAGGAAACAAATCAGGGTTAGCACCCATGTGAGATAAAACGGCGACAGTTATTATCGTGACCTCTTCGGGAATAGGTAACCCAAAAGCACTAAGAACCATCATTACAATGATGATCGCGTAAGTCATCAGAGGTTGATAAGCGTAGTTAGAAAGATATGAAAATATTGCTTCTTCAGAGTACATTGAAAAATTCTATCGTTTGTTACTGAGCAAATAAATCCCAATTGAAAAAAAATCCTGACAACAACGCGCGCAATCAATGACCTGTTGTTTCAAGGAACGCGAAAAATCTCGTTTTAAACTAGGCAGCGTGCTTATCGGCGACGCTAAACAATTCGTTTGCTTCTACTTCGAAACGTTTCTCCAAAGACTCGATCATTTTTTTTGTCTCAGCTAAAAATCCTTTGTTGTCGGACTGAATATTTTTAACCATCATCCATTTTGCATAGTAACGGTCAAAATCCATCTTCAGTGGATTGCAAGATTTCATAAACGTTTCTGCAACAGTTTTGGTTTTATTATTTTTTAACATATCGGGATATAGAGTTTTATCAGAATGGGCCCAATACATTTTCAATGCACCTGAAAGTTTACCAACTGCACGAACTGCGTTCTGTGGCTCCTTCATCAAATTTTCTACGATCATATATTGTGATAAATCGCCAAGTAACTTGATTAAATTTTCTTGGTTTTTGCGAAACTTGTCGGTCTTTTTGCCCATTCGTGGCCTCCTTGATATCTATATATTATCGGAGGTAAAGAATGAAATTCCAACTGGACCTGAATCTTAGGAGGGGAAGTTAGCCCGACCTTCGCCTATCATCTCACCATTTAAATAGATTGAATATTCAATCGGACAAACACGCGCAATCATGGCGCTTACAGAACAAAATTTGCTCTGCGACAAGCGCACAGCTTCGATTAATTTATTTTTTTCAATTTTTCCTTCCAGGCGATAGGCCAGTCGAACGCGAGAAAAAATCTTTGGCATTTTTTTCTCAACCATTTCTGCCTCAGAATCCAAGGTAAATTTAGAGACCTCTTGTTTGTATTTCTTCATTAATGCGATCACATCCATAGCTGTGCATCCGCAAATCGCGACTAAAACCATCGATTTTGGAGAGGGTGCACCATCATTACCCAGTGGAGATTTAGCGTCCATAACAACGTTATGGCCATCGGAGACGGCCTCAAACTTCATACGTTCAACCCAATTGCAACTTACCTTCATTGATCCCCCAATACTAAGAAATCTTTACAACATCTATATCCCGTTCTCATGACGAGCGCAAACCCTTGTGATATAGAATCTCCTATGCAAACACTCCTGATTACGCCGCCTCTCATTCAAATGAATTCTCCTTACCCGGCAACTGCCTATTTAACAGGGTACCTTAAAAAACAAGGCCTTCCCGTCGAGCAAAGAGATCTTAGTCTAGAATTTTTACTCAAAGTTTTTTCAAAAGATGGTCTCGACATAATAAGAAAAGAAATTAATGTTGCTAAAACGGATTCCACAAAGTTTTTCCTAGGAGCATTCGACGACTATCAGACCACAATAGAGAGCGTCATTAACTTCTTGCAAGGTAACGACCCGTCTCTCGCTCTTCGCATCGCAGAGAGAAAATTACTTCCGGAAGGCCCCCGGTTTTTACCCTTGAGCCAGCACGAGAGCTTATTAGTAAACTTTGGTGCCCTTGGAGTGAACGACAAAGCTAAATACATTGCCTCCCTTTACCTGGATGATATTGCCGATGTAATTCAAAAAGATGTCGACGAGAACTTTCAGTTTTCTAGATATGGCGAACAGTTGGCTTCGTCCCAAACTAGTTTTGATTCTCTTTACGAGCGCACAAAATACCCATCGGTGCTAATAACTAAAATTCTTAGTCCCATTGTCCAAAGTTACCTCGATGAAATTAAACCCGAACTCATTGGTTTTACAATTCCATTTCCGGGAAACTTCTTAGGCGCTCTACATGCGGCGCGAATTGTTAAAACTTTTGCACCCAATACAAAAATAGTGATTGGTGGTGGATTTATAAATACCGAGTTACGGGAGCTTTCTGATAAGAGAATTTTTGAATTTACCGACTATATCGTATTTGACGATGGCGAAATTGCCCTCGAAAAATTAATCAAAGGGCAGCCACTCTCAAAGACCTGGCACCTCAGTGAAGAAACAAAAGAAATCGTTAAACATGAACAGAGAGATCCAAAAAATTTTCGCGATTATGCTTACCCTACCTTCATTGGCCTCGACAACAAAAAGTACTTTTCTATGATCGAAATGCCTAATCGCATGCATCGCTTTTGGTCCGACTTTAAATGGAATAAAATAATTCTTGCCCATGGTTGTTATTGGAAAAAATGTACTTTCTGTGACGTCACTCTCGACTACATTGAGCGCTTTGAACCGCTCAAGTCTGAAGAGATTGTTGATATGATGGAGCGACTAGCGGAAGAGACAGGTTCAACAGGTTTTCATTTCGTCGATGAAGCCGCACCACCGGCTCTCCTTAAGGCAATGGCAACTGAAATTATTAAACGCCGACTCACCTTCAGTTGGTGGGGAAATATTCGCTTTGATTCTTTCTTCACTCCTGACGTTACGGACCTACTCGCTGACTCGGGGTGTGTGGCCGTCAGTGGGGGGCTCGAGGTTGCAAGTCCTCGACTACTAAAACTCATCAACAAAGGAGTCAATCTACCTCAGGTCACAGAAGTTACGAAAGCTTTTCGCAACTCTGGGATATTTGTACACGCCTATTTAATGTATGGCTTTCCAACTCAAACTACTCAGGAAACCATCGATAGTCTCGAAGTTGTCCGCAATCTTTTCAAGAACCAATGCATCGACTCCGCCTTCTGGCATCGCTTCGTATGTACTATTCATAGCCCAATTGGAAAGAATCCTGAGAAGTTTAACCTCATACTTTTTCCCCCGCCGAAACCAAAAAGTGGAGTCTTTGCAGTAAACACGATTCCCTTTCATGACCCCACAGGAACCAATCATGACGCTCTTGGCAAAGGACTTAAGAAAGCTCTTTATAACTATATGCATGGAGTTGGTATTGACGAGGAGTTACAGTTTTGGTTTGACATCAAAATTCCTAAACCTAAATCCGTAAAGGAGATTTTCACCCCATGACCGACTTACAACCAATCGGTAAGATTCTCGTCATCTCTGGAATCGTAATTACAGTGATAGGAATAATTCTTTGGAGTGGCGAACGATTGTCCTTTTTACGCTTTCTTGGCCGCTTACCCGGTGACATCGCAATCGAAAAGGAAAATTTCAAATTTTATTTTCCACTCGCGACAAGCATTTTGGTCAGCGTCGTATTGTCAGTTATTTTTTGGTTACTTCGAAAGCTTTAAATTGCCTGCACGTCAGCCTCGCTGTAAGGCTTTGAAAAACGAAAGCGCTTCCAGTTTTTAATCTGTCGCTGAATTTGGCTGGCAAGTTTTAATACTAATAATTTGGGGTCATCTTCATTATCAGCAGCGCAAAAACGTGCGGGCGCTGAATTGACATTAATGAAGCCAACATAAAAGCTGTTCTTTCTATTGATTTCAATGTTTATAAAAGACTCGTTGGGAGATAGGACTTGAATTTGTTCTGCGACCGTTTTCAAAAACGCTAAAAACTCTTGATCAGGGCTAAAACCTCTAAAATCAAAGTTACATTGTGCTAAATCTAACATTAAAAACCCCCCGTTTCGTGGTCGATCATATCAGCAATTCTGAGTCCGTTTAGCTTTTTGTCCATAAGTTGACCCACTGCTGCTTTTTTGGCATCATCCTATGCCATTGAACTTATTGGATTTTATTAGATTTCGACGGAAGTCTAGTCTTTGTAAAGAATTTCTTACTTTGCCGACATCCAAATTTTTTTAGGTAACGTATACTAGTTTAAGGGAGTTTTAGACGTGAAAACTTGTACTTTAATTTTTTTGCTATCAGGTTTAGTTTCTACAGTTTCCCCCGCCGGAGAAGGAGGAGGCATGACTCAATATTGGAAAACCAATCACATGGGCAAGGACCTAAAAAAAATACTTAGCGAGCAGGAGTACCAAGTTACTCAAAAGGAAGGCACTGAGCCCGCCTTCCAAAATAAATATTGGGACAATCATGAAGATGGTATTTATGTTGATATCGTTTCGGGTGAGCCGCTCTTTAGTTCGCTTGATAAATATGATTCTGGAACGGGATGGCCGAGTTTTACAAAACCCATTGATGACGGAAGTGTAAAATTTAGAAAGGATATAAAGTTATTTTCTGTGCGCACTGAAGTTCGCTCAAAAATGGGTGATTCTCATTTAGGACACGTGTTTGATGACGGTCCGAAAGACAGGGGCGGAAAACGTTTCTGCATGAATTCTTCGGCAATGCGTTTCGTCCCAGTCAACAAAATGAAGGATGAAGGCTATGTTGGATATCTCAAGCTCTTCGAGAAAAAGAGTAAAAATATTGAACGCGCGGTCTTCTCTGCCGGTTGCTTCTGGGGTGTAGAAGAAATTATACGTAACGCAAAAGGTGTGGTTGGTACGCGGGTCGGTTATACTGGCGGCAAAACTGAATATCCCACATATGAAACTGTAAAGCTGGGAAACACCGGTCACGCCGAAGCAATTGAAGTTGAATATGATGCGAGTGTCACATCCTATGACGAACTATTAACTTTATTTTTTAGGCTTCACGACCCTACAACTTTGAATCGCCAAGGTAACGATATCGGCACACAATATCGCTCAACCATATTTTTTTCGGACGAAACACAAAAGAAAGCTGCTAACCAAAAAATTGCCTCTCTTACAGCGAAGAAAAAATTCACAAAACCTATTACGACTACTATTGAAAAACTGGGACAGTTCTATCCGGCGGAAGAATATCATCAAAAATACCTTCAGAAAAATCCTGGCGGATATACGTGTCATTATTTACGCGACTGACGCTTCGGCATGTTTCCCGATTTGTTAAAGGTCATATGCATACCATTAACTTTTAATGAGCCCGCGAAATTATAGGTGAGCGGTTTATCTACTAACATATCAAATACTGCTCCAACGAGAGAACTTGTCGGAACAACCATTGGCAATTCAATTTTCTTTGTTGAATTTGCATCCACGTTTATGTCAGTTCCCAATTCCTGCTTAAAGGGAGCACTATCATTTAATTGAAATGTATAACGTAAATCGTCTATTTCTAGATCTCGGGAGTTTGGATTCTTCACTTCCAAGGTGACATTTAAATCAATTTCTCTTTCGGTAAACTTTTTTACAGTAAGGCTTTCCATTTTTACTTCCGGTTTTTTCAGGCTAAATAAGCTACAGCCAGTAAGGCCTAGCAAAAAAATCAGTAAAATATATTTCATTTATCCCCCAATGACACACTATAGACGGAAAAAAGTGTCAGGCACTTTCAATCACCCAAGTACGCTTTTCTGACTTCATCTGAGTCTAAAAGACTTTTTGCGTCACCTTTTAAGACAACTGTGCCCGTTTCTAACACCATTCCCAAATGTGATATCTTTAATGCCTGTAGTGCGTTTTGCTCAACCAACAGCACTGTTTTGCCTTCAGAATTAATTTTTTGAATAATTTCAAAAATTCTTTCAATCATTTGCGGCGCAAGTCCTAAGCTTGGTTCATCCAAAAGCAACAACTCCGGGTGACTCATTAAAGCCCTGCCGATCGCGAGCATTTGCAGTTCGCCACCTGACATCGTCCCGGCATTCTGCTTAAATCTTTCTTTTAGTCTAGGGAACAGTCTAAAAACATTTTCTAAATCAATTTCAAAAGATTTTTTATCAGGAGCTGACCACGCTCCCAAATCTAAATTCTCTTCGACCGTTAAATTTAAAAAAATTCCGCGGCCCTCTGGCGCCTGCACTACTCGCTTACGCACAATTTCATGAGGCTTCAAATTGCTGATGACTGTCCCATCGTAAACCACTTTTCCGTGAACCGGCTTCACTAACCCCGAAATCGTTCTCAATATTGACGACTTGCCTGCGCCATTCGCTCCCACAAGCGTGACGATCTTTCCTTTTGGTACTTCGAATGAGACATCCTTAACTGCCTTAATCGCCCCATAGGATACATGAATATTATCAACCTTAAGCATGTGAGGCCTTCCCAAGATAGGCTTCAATCACCTTCGGATTTTTCTTAATCTCGTCAGGTTCTCCTTCGGCAATTTTAACACCATAGTCAAGAACCGCAATGCGTTCACAGATTCCCATTACAAGTTTCATATCATGTTCAATCAACAATATAGTCACACCAAAATTCTTTCGTAATCCTCGAATTGTATCCATGAGCGCCTTTGTTTCCTGTGGATTTAACCCCGCTGCTGGCTCATCTAGCAATATAATTTTAGCGCCTGTACCCATTGCTCTGGCCATTTCAAGCCGGCGCTGATCTCCATAAGGCAGATTTTTTGCGAGAGTATCCCAACGATTCTCTAGCCCAAAAATTTTAAGATACTCAAAAGCTTTCGCAATTTTCATTAACTCGTTGTCCGTGGCGGACTGACTTCTCCAGATACTCAAAATTAAGTTAAATTTTTTTATTCCCGGATTTGCGTCCAACGATATTAACAGGTTTTCAAGCACAGATAGTTCTTTGAACAAGCGAATGTTTTGAAAGGTTCGTGAAATTCCACGTCGAGTAATCTCGTGGGGCTTCATACCTAAAATCGATTTTCCCAAAATTTTCACATCACCACTGGTAGGCCGATAAATCCCCGTAATCATATTAAACGCAGTTGTCTTTCCCGCGCCATTTGGACCAATCAAACCAAAAATCGATCCGCTTGGAATTACCAAGTTAAAATCATTTATCGCCTTCAAACCGCCAAACTGAATACTCAAACTATTGAGCTCAATGGCTGCGCCGGTAACTTTTGAAGTATTCATAGCGCATGCCCTCTTTTGCCAAAAAACTTTCTTAGTCTAGCTGGCAAATAGTCATAAAATTCTGTTTTCCCAAATAATCCATTTGGACGAAGAAGCATCAATGCAATTAACACTAATGAAAAGATCACCATACGCAGGTCAATTTTTGTATAGATCTGCAGTTCTCTCAACGCTTCTCGAATATAGGTAAGAAAAACGGCAGCAACAACAGAGCCCGTGATACTGCCCATCCCACCCGCTACTACCATTATAATGATTTCAAAATTCCGATTTAAATCAAAGCTCTGTGGGTTTAAATATTTTAAGTGGTGGGCAAACAATCCACCAGCAATTCCAGCAAAAAATGCCGCAAACACAAAGGCCCTGACTTTACTTTGAGTAACATTAATCCCCATAGCCTGCGCTGCTAACTCATCTTCTCGCACCGCCATTAAAGCTCGGCCCTGATAGGAATGGACAAGTCTAGACATACAGAAAACAGTAAGGACAACAAACGTGTATACCCATCCAAAACTTGAAAACTTGTCTATGTCAGGAAGGCCACGCGCGCCTCCTAAAAAATCCATATTTAGAATTAAAACACGAATGATCTCGCCAAACCCCAAGGTCACTATTGCCAAATAGTCACCTTTTAGTCTTAATGTCGGCAATCCGACAACGTAACCAAAAAGTGCCGCGACAAATCCGCCACAAAAAAGCGAAACTATAAATAGTCCAACACCCAAACTCGAAGTTGAAAAAACGTCGCCCATTTGCCCACGCAGAAACAATGTGATGAATGCACTTGTATAACCGCCAACGGCCATGAACCCAGCGTGACCCATAGAAAATTGCCCAGTAAATCCGTTTACTAAATTCAAACTACTGGCGAGAATAATATTAATTCCAGCGTAGATTAAAATTGTCATGGTTGCGGACTGACTAAATTCGGTATTTGCAGCGAAGACCACTTCTAAAATCCAAACTAAAATAAAAAGCATCATCCAAATACCAAACGCTTTAATTCCTGATTTTTGTCGAAAATGGTCTAATTCCGTCATTGCTGCTTTCTTGTCCTAAACTTTTTCGTTAGTGGCTTTGCCAAAAAGACCTGTCGGTTTAAAAAGTAAAATTAATATCAATAGGCCAAATGCGAGGGCGTCCCGATAGCTAGGTATCCAATACCCCACTAAGAATTCTTCCGCGAGTCCCAAAGTTACCGCCCCGACAACGGCACCCACAATATTTCCTATGCCACCAAGCACCGCCGAAACAAAAGCTTTTAACCCAGGCATGATTCCCATTAGCGGTTCAATCTTAGGGTAAACAAGTCCAACTAAAACACCCGCGGCTCCTGCCAGCGCGCTTCCCATAACAAATGTGGCAGAGATAATTCGGTCCGTAGGAATTCCCATGAGGCTCGCAAGTTTATGATCAAAACTCACGGCCCGCATAGCTCTGCCTAAACGCGTTTTAAATATAATAAACTGAAGTATTATCATGAGAGTAATTGAAATACCCAAAACAGTAATTTGAAGTGGGTTGATACTCACACCTGCAATCTCCCACTCAGTGTCAGGAGTATAAATTTCAGGAAAAAACTTTGGGTCGGCACCAAACACAATTTGCCCGGCATATTCAAGAAATAGTGAAACACCAACCGCGGTAATTAATAAATTAATCCTTGGAGCGCCCCGGAGTGGCCGATAAGCAAAACGCTCGATAACAAAACCCACAATTCCGCAAATTACCATCGCCGAAATTAATACAAAAAGCAAAGAGCCGAGAGAAGGATTCTGTGCCAGTTGAAATTTGCCCGCGACATAGAACCCAACAAACGCCCCAAGCATATAGACGTCGCCGTGAGCAAAATTGATCAAACTCAATATCCCGAATACCATTGTATATCCCAAAGCAATGAGCGCATAAATGCTCCCAAGAGATATACCGTTAATAATGTGTTGAAAAAATTCTACCATGGAACCTTAAGGATTGACTGTTGTTTGATATTTGAAACCACTCTCAGTGACCGCGAGCACGACCGCCGATTTTACGGGATTTCTTTTTTCGTCCATTGTGATAACGCCAGTTACGCCTTTAAAAGATTTTGTTTGAGCAATTTCTTTACGGATGTCCGCGGTATCCCATGATTTCGCGCGCTTCACTGCTTCCGCAAAAACCAAAGCCGCATCATAGCCGAGGGCTGCCAAACCATCGGGAACAACACCATACTCTTTCTGATAACGCACAATAAATTCCTGAATGTGAGGAGATTTGTCTTCTGATGAATAGTGATTGGAAAAATAAGACCCTGAAATCGCTTTGCCGCCAATTTCTTGCAATTTCGGCGAATCCCACCCGTCTCCCCCCAGAAGCGGAACTTTTAATTTCAAACTCGCCGCTTGGCGGGCAATAAGGCCCACATCGCCATAGTAGCCTGGAACATAGATCGCTTCTGGATTCTTACTCTTAATAGCTGTCAACTGTGATTTGAAATCCATATCACCGTTGCTATAGCTTTGTTCGACGACGATTTCTCCACCCATTTTCTTAAACGTATCTTTAAAAAATTGTGTCAGTCCCACCGAGTAGTCATTTTTTACGTCAGTCAAAACCGCTACTTTTTTGATTTTCAAATTCTCTATCGCGAATTTTGCCATCACTTTTCCTTGGAACGGATCTATGAAGCAGACACGGAAAATATAGTCACCGATTTCAGTAACTTTGGGATTTGTCGAAGACGGAGTAATCATCGGAATTTTATTTTGTTGCGCGATTGGCGCCATCGCTAAGCTTACCGAACTCGCAACTTCACCCAATACTACGGTAACTTTTTCCTGCGAGATCAACCGTGTTACAACAGTCGCCGCCTCTTCAGGGCGCCCTTGATCATCAAGCGATATTAATTTTATCTTTTTACCTTTTATCCCACCAGCGGCATTGATTTCTTTTACGGCTAGCTCCACTCCCTTGTGAGTTGACTGTCCAAATGTTGCTTGCGCTCCTGTTAGACTTCCCACCAAACCAATTTTAATCTCAGCGCTATTAGCCGCCGGGTTGGCGGCAATTGCCACAGCACTAGAAACAACAACTGCTATAGCAATCGCATAAATTCTATTAATTATATTAAACATATAAATCTCCTCAGATTTTTTTAATTATTCAAAAACCACGGTGCGAAAGCAAGAGAATACTGCATTTCGATTGACATGTAAGTATTGTAAACTACTATGCGTTTTAGTCATGGCTAGTGCTCGGTTCTTCTCTAGTTCAATTCTTGTTACAATTATTGGTCTGATAGCGAGTTACTTTATCGGAATTGAATTCTCTGGGCCCAAAGAAGGCTTCAAAACTGTTTTCTTTGTTTTTGTTTTGAGCATTCTTGAGATTTCACTTTCGTTTGATAATGCCGTGGTAAATGCCACCATTTTAAAAAGGATGACTCCAAAATGGCGGCATCGGTTTATTACTTGGGGGATACTCATCGCTGTATTTGGCATGCGTTTGATTTTCCCTCTTGCAATCATAAGTCTAGTAGCCCATTTGAATCCACTTAGCGCACTATCCCTTGCTATCTACCAACCCACTGAATACGAGCGCATTATGACGAGTGTGCATACAGAAATTAACGGATTTGGTGGATTTTTTCTCCTGATGGTGTGCTTGAAATTCTTTTTCGACAGCTCAAAGGAAGTGCACTGGATTCGTGGAGTCGAAGCCTTTTTATCGAAGTTTGGAAAAATTGAGGCTGTTGAAATTGGCATGGGGCTTTTATTTCTTCTTATTATTTCAAACTACGTTGATGCCCACCATCGCCTTGACCTGATTATTTGGGGAATTGCCGGAATAACGACTTTCATATGCATTGAGGGTCTCGGAGAGTTTCTTCAGCTCGACACTTCTACTATAAATAATGCGGAACGTGCTAGTTTTGGAATGTTTCTTTACCTCGAGGTGATCGACGCTTCTTTCAGCTTTGATGGCGTGCTTGGCGCCTTCGCAATTACCAACAACTTGTTCTTAATTGCTATAGGCTTGGGCATTGGTGCTATGTTTGTGCGAAGTCTTACTATAATGTTGGTCGAACTCGGCACTCTCAACAAATATAGATATCTCGAACATGGCGCTTTCTGGGCAATCGGGGCACTTGCCGTATTGATGATCATTGGTACGTTCAAAACTGTTCCTGAAATCGCAACAGGGTTAATCGGCTTTATCTTTATTACTATGGCTTTCATTTCTTCGCGCAGTTACGTTGAGAAAATTCAAAAATAGAGAAATAACAAAAATAGTTTTACTTCTCTATAAACACGCGTTAATTCATCAAAACTACAAAACTAATTAATAATTCTGCTGGAGGATTAATGAAGCTGAATTTAAAGCACTTATTATCAATTCCATTTATATTTTTAACGCAAATCGCGTTTGCGAGTGAAGCTGAACTCGTCGTTCCAAATTTGGGAGTGAACTTCAACGTTTTCGGTTCACAATATTCTGGTAGCGGCTTGCTGATGGCAGGTCTTGTCGTAGTTGTCCTCGGGATGATCTTCGGTTTACTTGAATATTTGAAAATTAAAAACCTTCCTGCCCATAAATCAATGCTCGACATCTCATCGTTAATTTATGAGACGTGTAAGACTTACCTCTTACAACAAGGAAAATTTTTAGCACTTCTTGAGGTGGCAATTGGCGCCTGTATCTTTTTCTACTTTTACTACCTATCTCACATGGAGTTTGGAAAAGTAATGATGATTCTTTTCTGGTCGGTGATGGGTATCTTAGGAAGCTTCTCTGTCGCTTGGTTCGGAATTAAAATTAATAATTACGCCAACTCAAGAACTGCATTCGCATCTCTGGCAGGCAAACCTTACAACGTGATGGACATTCCTTTGCGTGCGGGTATGTCAATCGGCGTTCTTTTGATTTGCGTAGAACTACTAATGATGATTATTGTTCTACTTTTCATTCCTGGAGAAAATGCCGGAAGTTGTTTTGTAGGGTTCGCGATCGGTGAATCTCTTGGTGCGTCGGCTCTTCGTATTTGCGGCGGTATCTTTACCAAAATCGCGGACATTGGCTCTGACTTAATGAAAATTGTATTCAAAATTAAAGAAGATGATGCTCGTAACCCTGGTGTTATCGCTGACTGTACGGGTGACAACGCAGGTGATTCGGTTGGTCCCACGGCTGATGGCTTTGAAACTTACGGTGTAACTGGTGTTGCCCTTATCAGTTTTATTATCTTGGCTGTTGGAAAAACTTTGGGCACTGATGGTTCTCCCGTTGCCGCTCCGGGCGGAGAAGAACTACAGGCCAAACTTATAGTATGGATCTTTGCTATGCGCGTTCTTATGATCGCAACATCCATTGGTTCTTATTGGGTGAATGGGATGATCTCTAAAGCTATGTTTGGCAATAAAGATCATTTTGATTTTGAAGTTCCACTGACTTCTCTCGTGTGGGTAACTTCAATTGTTTCTATTATTGTGACTTTCGCGGTTTCAAAGATTCTTCTTGGCGATATGAGCGAATCACTTTGGTGGGTGCTTTCGTTAATTATCAGTTGCGGCACTCTCGCAGCAGCAATTATTCCTGAGTTCACCAAAGTTTTTACATCCGCAAAATCTCGTCACGTCGCTGAGATTGTAAGTGCGTCACGTGAAGGTGGCGCAAGTCTTACAATTCTTTCTGGGTTAGTTGCTGGTAACTTCTCGGGCTTCTGGAAAGGCATGACGATTGTTGGTTTAATGCTTATTGCATTCCTGACCTCAGCTCATGGCTTAGACCAATTCATGGTCTATCCATCGGTATTTGCGTTTGGCCTTGTTGCGTTTGGCATGTTAGGGATGGGCCCCGTCACTATTGCGGTTGATTCTTACGGTCCAGTAACCGACAACGCGCAATCGGTATTTGAGCTTTCGCAAATTGAAAGCATTCCAAATGTTGCAAAAGAAATCCAAAAAGATTTCGGCTTCATTCCAAACTTTACCAAAGGAAAAGAATATCTAGAAGAGAACGATTCTGCGGGAAATACATTTAAAGCGACAGCCAAACCAGTTCTCATCGGAACTGCAGTTATTGGCGCAACGACAATGATTTTCTCGATCATTCTTCTTTTAAAATTGAAACTTGATCTTATGAACCCTGAAGTTCTCCTTGGACTCATTTCAGGTGGGGCTGTGATTTACTGGTTCACAGGAGCCTCTATGCAAGCTGTAACAACTGGTGCGTACAGGGCAGTTGAGTACATTAAAAAGAATATTAAACTTGAGAACCAAACAAAAGCCTCTGTGGAGGCCTCTAAAAAGGTTGTTGAGATTTGTACACAGTACGCTCAAGCCGGTATGGTGAATATCTTTTTAACGGTGTTCTTCATCACACTTGCATTTGCGTGCTTCAACCCAACGTTCTTTGCAAGCTATTTGATTTCGATCGCCGTGTTTGGTTTGTACCAAGCGATGTTTATGGCAAATGCCGGTGGCGCCTGGGATAATGCTAAGAAGGTTGTGGAAGTTGACCTGAAAGAGAAAGGCACTCTACTTCACGCCGCAACAGTTGTTGGTGATACAGTCGGTGACCCATTCAAGGACACTTCGTCTGTGGCGCTGAACCCCATCATTAAATTTACAACATTGTTTGGTCTATTAGCCGTTGAAATTGCTGTAAGTGCAAAAGAAACCGCATTCTATCTTGGCGTAGTCTTCTTCATCGTAGCGCTTTTCTTCGTCTATCGTTCATTCTACGGAATGAGAATTACTCGTTAGGTGCCCGACAACCACTTGATCTGTGGCGCGTTAAAAGGAGAGCTTAGGCTCTTCTTTTTTATTTAGTCAAAACGGCCGTTCTCGGTACTTTCGCCCGCAGGAACGGGCTTTTCTGGCTCCTCGGCAGGGGTCAGTAAATTTACTTCGGAATTTAGTGGATAAACAATTTTACGATCTTTAGAAAGACTTAAATACATATTAAGATTACCGCATGAGTTTGCCCAAACGATAATGCCGCCCTCGTAAGCGTAGTATTTATCTTCGGGACCACAAACAGAATCGGGCTTACTACAAATGCCATACGTGCAGGTGTAACCGTTTAAATCTACGCCATACATGATGTTCTTTTTAAAACCCTCGGCCGCAAGAATTCGACCATCTAACTTTGTCGTTCCTTTATGCGTACCTACGGTATACAAAAAGACATATCGAGCTTTCGTATCAATATCGACGAGTTTGCGATTCTCTAGAACCTTTAAAAAATCGCTGGCCTTGGCTAGAGGCTTATAAGCAGCGAAGTCAGCAGGGCCGTCAAATTTGTAATAATCTGAAAAGCTAGGATCGAGCGAGTCAATCTCTTGCGCAAAAATCGTCGAAACTGAAAAAATCAATAAAATGAATAGCCCTAAACTCGACATGTAAGTCCCCAAAAAAATTTTTGTACTTCGAGGCAGTTCAAAAACTAAGCCAATTTCAGAAGCCCATCTTTTGCTTATCGTGAATTTAATTTGAAATTTTGAGACGAAAATTGTTAGAGGCAGTGAAGTATTTACTCTAAGCAACGCACAATGTTTACTGATTGCCCTTGGGTAGCTTCTCCTGCCTCGGTGGAATAAATGAAGCTTTTCTGATCCGGCAAATAAGTGATCGCCTCTTGTTGCGGAAGCTGTCCGACAACAATCGGCTGGTAATCAACGCCCAAACGCAATTTTTTTGTAGAAATGATTGATTCACTCAAATCCAAATTAAATTCCCAAGCACGCCGGTAGCTCATTAGAATAAATCTTCTGCTATCATCTGATATCGTCAGACCGGTAACAACTTGATCGTCTACATCCTGGTTTTTGGATAGATAAGGAAGATCGAGTTCACCTATCAAAGTTAACTCTCCCTGAGGCTTAAAAATGGAGTTTCGAAAAATTTTCGCCGAATGTGCGACGCCGTTCTTTTTTTCCTTTGTGACTATGTAAAGCGAACCGTCACGGTGAATCGCCATCGCCTCGGAATTATGCGGACCATCTGAGTAATGCATACGATAAACCGCAAGTGGTTTAATGGAATCAGAAAATTTTTCTTCTTCGCGCACAACCACAACTTGGATGAACGAGCGCTGTCGACCATTGTCACCAATGTCACCAATGTAGATACAGTACTTTTTGTTATCGTCAGGGCAGCTGCCATAGGCAAGCTCTTCCACATCGTGAAGTTTCACCTCATCAATAGATATTTCTTTTGTGACTGTTCCCTCGGCATTTGATACGATTAGCGAAGTACTTTTACCATCGTTCACATGATAAAGCCGATTACTAAATTGACGTGAATAAATTAACCCACTAGCTTCATCTGCAATCTGCGGAACATTTCCGAAGTACTCGGAGGGTCCCCACTGGTTACACAGATCTGCACGAGCAATCCCAATGAGAAGACTTAAAAGTAAAATCACTACTCTTTTTCACCTCGCCTATGAACTTGCCCGACTGCCGCTTGATCTGTCGGAAAAACTACCATCTCTTGAATGTTGACGTGAGGAGGGCGAGTTAACGTCCATAAAATGCACTCGGCAATATCTTTAGCCGATAGTACTTCTAAACCTTCATATACTGCGAGCGCTCTTTTCTCATCTCCAAATCTAACAACACTAAATTCGGTATCGACCATTCCTGGTTCGATATTGGTGACACGTACACCACTACCAGCAATATCCATACGCAATCCTTCACTGATCGCACGGACCGCGAATTTAGTAGCGCAATAAACCGCTCCGCCGCGATAACTCCAACGGCCCGCGACACTACCAATATTTATAATATGGCCACTTTTATTTCTGATCATATGAGGTACGATCAACCGAGTCATATAAAGCAGACCTTTAACATTTGTATCAATCATTTGATCCCAGTCAGCAAGGTCTGCCGTTGGAATCAAATCGGTCCCTAGCGCCAGGCCTGCGTTATTAATAAGTATCGTTACGCTACTAAGTTTTGCCTCAATTTCTTTGATAGAACTCTCAACTTCGCCTTTGTTAGAAACATCAAAACAAAGCGGAAGAATGGAATTCCCATTGGCACCAAGACGTTTCGCCAGCGCTTCAAGTCGGTCCTTCCTTCTTCCAGTTAAAATTAAGTCATATCCTTCAATAGCAAGAAGTTCTGCGGTTGCCTCACCAATTCCTGCCGTCGCGCCTGTAATAATTGCCAATCCTTTTTCTACCATCCGTAAATAATTCCCGAGTTTATGAAAAATGCAAAGGAATAACTCCTAACGACTTTTCTGTGTTGCGAAAATTCCTGCGACGGGGCATTAAGACTTATGGACAATGTTAGAAATCCATTGGAAGAGTCTTACCTAAGACGTCAGAAGTTGACAGAGTCTACAAATGTTTTTCGCGCGCTCCACCGCGGAGAATTGCCCGACGTTGATCTAGTCGTTGATATTTATAACAAGTACTTTTGCGCGATGCTCTACCAGGACAAAAATCCTAGTGACATACTTACAAAAATATCAAATAGGTTCAATTTGATGGGTGGAGTACTTAAGTATCCCCAGAAAGACCCCCATAATGTTGGCTGGATAAAGGAGTTAGAAATAGTTGGCGAAAAACCTCCTGCATGGTTCGAAGTTACTGAGAACGGAATCAAATTTAAAGTCACCTTAACAGAAAAGCAACATACCGGACTCTTCTTAGATCAACGTGACAACCGTTTCTGGGTAAAAGAAAATAGTAAAAATAAAATGGTCGCTAATTTATTTGCGTATACCTGTTCATTCTCAGTTATGGCTGCAGTTGGCGGGGCGACAAAGGTTCATTCTGTCGATATTTCCAAACCGTTTCTCGAATGGGGCAAAGAAAACTTCCTGTTAAATGATTTGAAAACCGAGGGTCATTATTTTTTCGCCGACGACGTAAGAGATTGGTTAAATCGCAGAATTAAAAAAATATCACTGAACAAAGAGCCTAAATTTGACTTGGTAATTTGCGATCCACCAAGTTTTTCAAAGGGCGCAAAGAACCAGAAGCCCTTTAAAGTGGAACGTGAATGGCCAGCTCTTTGTGAGGGCATCAAAAAAATTTTAAGCCCAAGTGGGGTGGCAGTTTTTTCTAATAACCTCCAAGAACGCTCTGATAAATTTTTTAAAAACCATCTCCTCCTACATTTTTCTATTGAAGAGCTCGCAACACAACCCGATTTTATGGGAACTTTTCATGCGCGTTATTTTAGAGCAATACCAAAATAATTTTTGTGTTTGGACTGGGAGATATTTCGTTTCCGCAAAACTTCATGGCATATTTGTTGTTAAATTGAGCTAGGTTATTGTACACTCTAAATGTATGACGTTTCAGAAAAACAAGATTGTTAGTCTTTACAAAAAAACAAAAAGACCTTTTTATCTCTACGATCTTAGGGGCATGCGGTCACGATGTCGCGAGTTTAGAAATGCAATTAAGCTTGATAACGTCAACATCCACTATGCCATGAAGGCAAACGCTAACAATAAAGTTTTACAGACAATCTTGCGTTCAGGCTTTGGCGTTGACGTTGTCTCGGGTGGCGAGTTGCATCGTGCGCTCTCAGTTGGATTTAAGCCTAAGCAGATTATATTTTCTGGGGTTGGAAAGACTGAAAATGAAATAACATTGGCACTCCAAAGGAATATTAAACAGATAAACGTTGAAAGCGTCGAGGAGCTAGTTCGGATCGCTACAGTTGCAAAGAAACTTCGAAAGCGGGTTGAAGTGGGTGTACGTGTAAACCCCAACATCTCTGCCAAAACTCATCCCTACATCACAACGGGTTTCCACAAAAATAAGTTTGGTGTTGATCTCGACTCAATCAGAGAGATCGAAAAAGTTTTTAGTGAAAATTTTGATAGTATAAAATTTGTCGGCGTTTCAATGCACATCGGCTCTCAGATCCATGATTTGAAAGTATTTAACGATGCCATAAAAAAGGGGCTTGCACTTATTGATAAACTAAAAAAGAACGGCTGGCTAATTTCGCGCTTTGATATTGGTGGCGGGCTTGGAATAGATTATCGAAAAGAAAGTTCAGACGACAAAAAGAATATTAAACGCTATGGAGCCCTTGTTACAAAACTTTTCAAAAATGTAAGTTCTGACCTAGAAGTTCAGTTAGAGCCAGGAAGAATTCTAGTCGCGCGTTTCGGGGTTTTAGTTTCGCAGGTTCAGTACATAAAAAAAAATAAATCTCGGACCTTTGCAATTTTAGATACTGGTTCTCATCATTTAATTCGCCCCGCTCTCTACGACGCCTATCATCGAATTATTCCATTGGCAAAACGCCCTAAAAGTTTCACTTATCAAGTGGTAGGTCCACTCTGCGAATCTTCAGATTTTTTAGCAAATGATCGAAAAATTTCGGAACTAAAACAAGGGGATATCGTCGTTATTTCAGATACGGGAGCCTACGGCTACTCGATGGCTTCGACCTATAACCTCCACGAACTTCCGACCGAATATACTGTCTAAATGAATTTGAATATTATCTTCTATTGTTCAAGTATATACGCAAACATCAACGGTGCGACAATCGAAGCATCAGACTCTACGATAAATTTTGGAGTTTCGATGCCAAGCTTTCCCCACGTGATTTTCTCATTGGGAACCGCACCCGAGTAAGAACCATAGCTTGTCGTCGAATCACTAATCTGACAAAAGTAGGCCCATTTTGGAACTTTCTTTAATAAATCTTGTTCGAGCATCGGAACTACACATATTGGGAAGTCCCCCGCAATACCACCACCGATTTGGAAAAAGCCGATCCCTTGCTTCGGGCAATCTGTCTGATACCATTTCGCAAGGTCGATCATGTAATCAATTCCAGTTTTCACGACAGAGCGATCAACTTTTCCTTCAATCACACGCCCTGCAAAAATATTTCCCGTTGTTGAGTCTTCCCAACCCGGAACAAACATGGGTAAGTTCTTTTTTGCAGCAGCTACCAACCAAGAGTCTTTAGGATCAATTTGATACTCTTTTGCTAAAACTTCCTCTTGAATAATTTTGTATAAATATTCGTGCGGGAAATTCGCACCTTTATTTTTAGTATTCGCCTGCCAGTGCTTCACCACATGTCTTTCAATCTTACGAATCGCTTCTTCCTCGGGAATACAAGTGTCAGTAACCCGGTTTAAATGCCGGTCTAGAAGCTTTTGTTCATCCTCAGGAGTCAGGTCACGGTAGTTTGGAATCCGCACGTAATGGTCATGGGCCACTAAGTTATAAAGGTCTTCTTCAAGATTCGCTCCAGTACAAGTAATTGCATGCACCTTGTCCCTACGAATCATCTCAGCCAAAGACAAGCCCAATTCGCCTGAGCTCATGGCACCGGCAAGAGTTACCATCATCTTTCCACCTTTATCGAGGTGGGCTTTGTAAGCTTGTGCCGCATCCTTTAATGCAGCAGCATTAAAGTGACGATAGTGGTGATCAATAAATTGTGAAATAGGACCTTTCATGGATTTTTCTCCTTGTAACAGGCCGGTATATAACACTATATTTTGCCTATGGAAACTGCTAATATTCTGTTTCGTCAGCTCTTTGAGAAAGCCTCTTCAACCTACACCTACCTAATCGCAGATAAGAAAACCAAAGAAGCCGTTGTCATCGACTCTGTCAGGGAAACTGCGGAAAGAGACATCAATTTAATCAGGGAACTTGGATTAAAACTCGTTTATATACTTGAAACGCACATCCATGCCGACCACGTAACTGGAGCACATTTGTTAAAAAAAGCCACTGAGGCAAAAACCATGGTGAGCAAAAGTGCAAAAATTAGTTGTAGTGATGGAGAATTTAGTGACGGCGATTCGATTAAATTTGGAAGCTTAACCCTAAAATGTATTTCCACTCCAGGACACACCGATACTTGCACGAGCTTTTATATGGAGGGATTTGTGTTTACTGGGGATGCTTTGATGATTCGGGCTTGCGGTAGAACTGATTTTCAGCAAGGCTCACCGGAAGTTCTTTATGACAGCGTGAAGAATAAACTTTATAAGCTTCCCGACACCACACTTGTTTACCCCGCTCACAACTATAATGGACTCGAAGTATCGACTATTGGCGAAGAAAAGAAATGGAATCCTCGCCTGGGAGACAGTATTTCAAAGGAAAATTTCATCGAGATAATGAAAAATTTAAAATTATCTTATCCTGCACAAATTGATGTTGCCCTTCCGGCAAATATGAAATGTGGTAATCTCGAGACATAGACAGGGTCGCAGGACATGTCTGGGTTTATGGAAAACCCAAATTTTTAATCTAATTCCTTTTCCGGCTCATGGTGATAGCGTACGTACTCTTCGGTAAAAGCAAGTTTGCTCCGATCAGTTACTTTATCCACGAAAAGCGTTCCATCGAGGTGATCAAATTCATGCTGAAACACGGTTGCCAAAAATCCATCGGCTTCAATCGAAACCTCTTTGCCTTTACGATCTAAAAACTCAACTTTAATTGCTTGTGGTCTCTCAACCCAGCCACGAATTCCAGGTACCGAAAGGCAGCCCTCCCAAAATCCTTTGGTTTTTTTATCGAGCACAGTGATTTTGGGATTTATCGCCACGATCAACGATTGCTTCTCCATTTCTTTATAACGCTCACTTTCCAAATCAAATTCAATCACAGAAATCCTCAAAGACTCGTGAACCTGAGGCGCCGCCAATCCCACGCCATCATATTCGTGCATGGTTTCAACCATGTCGTTGATCAGCCTCTGAATAGCATCCGACTTGATTTCAGACTTTTTTACTTCTTTGGCTCTTTTACGCAAAATAGGATGCCCCATGCGCGCGACTTTTAGAATGGCCATAATTTTTACCTAAAACACTTCTGCTCGTGAATTTTCCCAAGCATGTTGGTAACTGCCTGGTACTTTACCGTCAAGCAATGACCCCGGAGCTAAATAATCATAAGCCTCACCGTAATGACGAACGGTTGAAAAACTCTCGCGCCGGTGGATATGCCAGGGGCGCAATTCACTTGGATGGGACAATCCCGCTGCTGCCAATACTTCTAGAAAGCTTTCGATGGTACTCTTATGGTAATTGTAAACTCTGGTGGCTTTGTGAGTAGGATCTAATCCTCCCATAAGGCCCTTATCTTGTGTCGCGACTCCAGCAGGACAATGGTTAGAATTACACCTGAGAGCTTGAATACAGCCCAGAGCAAACATCATTCCACGGGCGGAGTTACAAAGATCTGCCCCCAGCGCAATTTTCGAAAGAATATTAAATCCGGTTATGACTTTTCCCGAAACAATAATTTTAACTTTGTCACGAATGCCAGTGCCGACAAGGGCGTTATGAACAAATATTAATCCATCATTTAATGGTGTGCCAACAGAGTTCGAAAACTCAAGAGGAGCAGCACCCGTGCCACCCTCACCGCCATCAACGGTAACAAAATCTGGATAAATTTTAGTTTTATTCATCGCCTTAATAACGGAAAATAATTCTCGTCTCTTGCCTACACAAAACTTAAAGCCCACTGGTTTTCCGCCAGACAGTTCCCTTAATTTCTGCAGAAACTCCATCATCTCAATCGGTGTTTTAAAAGCCGTGTGATAAGGGGGCGAAAAAACCGTTTTGCCAACTTCGACCCCGCGAATCGCAGCAATTTCTTTTGATACTTTTGCGGCTGGCAAAATGCCTCCATGACCAGGTTTCGCCCCTTGTGACATTTTGAGTTCAATCATCTTTACGTTTTCAAGGGTTGCTTTCTCTTTAAACATTTCAGGATTAAATTTTCCATCTTTAGTTCGGCAGCTAAAATACCCAGTCCCAATTTGCCAAACCAAATCTCCACCCTCCTGTAAATGGTATGGTGATAGGCCACCTTCACCAGTGTTGTGATAGAAGTTTCCGAGCTTCGCGCCGCGGTTTAGCGCCATAACCGCATTTTTTGAAAGTGCCCCGTAACTCATTGCTGAGACATTAAATAAAGATGCTGAATAGGGCTTTGCACACTGCTCATTACCTATTTTTACTTTTGGTTCTTCATGAAGGGTTGGCTTTGGGACCATCGAATGATTAATCCATTCATACCCTGGTGAATACATATCAAGTTGGCTGCCAAATGGTAGAGTGTCCAAATCACGTTTAGCTCTCTGGTAAATTACACTTCGCTGGGCACGGCTAAATGGTTTTCCCTCTTCGTAACTCTCGATAAAGTACTGTTGAATTTCAGGGCGAATCATTTCAAGGAGATAACGAAAGTGTCCCATCACAGGAAAATTCTTTAAAATACTGTGCTTTGTCTGCAGACAGTCCTTAACGCCCACGATGAAAATAGGAATAAGAAAAATGTAGGTGTAAAAAATCGGTGGCCAAAAAAATCCAATAAGGGCAACGGTTCCTAAAATCCCAAGGGAAGTGAGCCAAAATATTTTGCGCATATACAACTAGATTAATTGAGGAGCTTCGCAACGAGTAGTCTAGGAATTAAGTAACGGAATTTGTTTTAAACCCCGAACAAATAAAGAAAATTTCCTTACTTTCTTGCCTCGTGCCCTTAGGTTTAAGGGCGCCAACCGACGTAAAACTAGCACGGAGCATTTTACGATAGTTCTCGAAATCACCACTATGGAAGAATTTAACGACGAAGGTGCCGCCGACTTTCAAAGTCTTCTGGGCTACATAAAGAGCCATTTCACAGAGAGCCATTGAACGTGCTTGGTCCGCCGACTTAATGCCAGTTGTTCTGGGCGCCATATCAGAAATCACGACATCGACCTTTGGTCCAAGACCATGGATGGCAAGCAACTTTTCCATATCCGTGTCTTCAATATCCCCGGCAACAAAAGTCGCATTTGGTAAATTTAGGGCGACCGGAGTTAGGTCAATCCCAAGAATTTTTCCTTCGCTTCCTACCTTCTTAGAAACATATTGCGACCAGCTTCCCGGTGACGCTCCTAAATCGATAATTGTCTGTCCGCCCCTAAAAATGCGATGACGCTGATCGATTTCTTCAAGCTTATAAACAGACCGTGCGACAAAATTTTCTTTTTTCGCTTTTTTGAAATAATAGTCTTTATGATTAAATGCCAACTTCTACCTAAAGTTCTTTGTTAATTTTCTCTCTCAGGCTGGCGGCACTTTTTTGAATCGCAGCTTTGTACATGGCCTCGATTTCGTCATTGAATACGAGCTGCTTGCCAAGACCCGGGCTGCTTGTATCAGAAAAGTACCTCTCGCCAGAACCGTTTTTAACTTCTGGTGTAGATACTACAATAGCGCCAGTTTTAGCAATGACTTTTAAAGATGAGGCGACGGAAGCGAACGCACCCATATTAATTGAATGGTCAGGTGCATACGCTAAGTCCATATCCACGAATACAACGGCATCAAGCCCCAGTTGGCTCGCTATTTTTTGAATTTCCTTCATAGTATCTTTTTTTAGTACTTTGTTCTGATCACCGATAGGGGTCATACCTTGAGGCGAATACCAATTGCTAATTAACTCGGAAGCCACTGATCGTCCGGGTATATTCTGAATAGTTTTCGAAAATTCTTTGTATGCCGGTGAGCCCACAACCTTTATTGCCGGTACAACTTGCCATCCCCGAATTTTTCCTAATTCTTCTTCGAATGTGTTTAACCCAAAGTCGACTAAACGAAATCCGCCCGTGGCTGGAATTTGCGGAAGCATCAACGGTTCTACGGCCCCTTTTCCCAAAAAAACCGGAAAAGAGAAGAAAGTGAAACCCCTATCAATTTCTCCTGTACTATAGATCCCTTGATTAGTTTGGATTCCCACGATCGCAAGTTTCTTGATATTAAAAACATCAGGCTTCTTAACGATTCCTGAGCACGCATTTGTTAAGAGAAGTAAGCCAAAAAATAGTTTTCGCATAAAGTTTATTATCTCGCGATCAAAGGAATCTTTTAACTCGTTGGCGTAAAATCCCTACCGTGGTCAGAAGAAAACTCGACCTAGATCTCGCCCAAGACATATTTGAAACGCCTGGTTGAATTTAAATGTTATTTTCGAGATAATTTTTGTGGTGGGGGATACATGGCTCAAACTGATGACAAAAATCAAAAAAACCGTCGCAGTGTGAAAAATATATTAGTCGACTCACGATTTCAGCTAACCTATGTCCTCTATTTTATTTCCTTCGGATTAATTAGCGCCACTCTTGTGGTAGCAATAATTTCTCATTTTCAGAAGAAATTTTTTGAACTCGTTATTAATTCTGATAAGGATATTTCGCCGAATTTATTCCTTGGCTTCGGATCGATTATGCAAGAAATGGCAACTGCTCTGGCGATCTTTGTGGTTCTTTATTCTATTTTGGGAGTTGTTTTAGCGACATTTCTTAGTCACAAAATCGTCGGACCGGCAGCCGCAATTCGTAAATTCATTGAAGACCTGAAGGCCGGACGTTTCGGCGGGCAAATGAATTTGCGGCAAGGTGACGAGTGGCGCGATCTTGAAAAGGATCTCAATGAGCTCAGTTTGATTCTAAAAGAAAAAATCGGGAAGTAATCCCACAATCAAAAAAATTCAACGAGGAGACTTATGAAGAAAGTAGCTTTAATTTCATCACTTTTATTACTCACAAATTGCGCATCGGACCAAAAAAATACCGCTATGGGAACTGGAATCGGTGCGGCAGCCGGAGCTGTGGTCGGCGCCGTCATTGGCCATCAAACAGGTAACCGTGACAAAGGAGCTCTTATCGGTGCTGCCCTTGGAGGCGGACTTGGTGCTTATGTGGGTAACCGTATGGACAAACAAGCCAAAGAACTTGAAAAAATTGCTGAAACTAAAAGAACAGAACAAGGATTAGTGACCAAACTAAAAAGTGATATTCTCTTTGACAGCGGGAAATTCCAGCTCAAAGACCAAGCCCAAAACAACTTAACAAAAATGGCAAACATCATGAAAAAATATCCAGAGAATGTCCTAACAATTCGAGGATACACTGATAATGTAGGCTCTAGTCAGGTTAATGAAGAGCTTTCTAAGGGAAGAGCCGACGCAGTAAAGAGTCAGTTGGTAGGGGCTGGGCTTCCATCAGACTCTATATCGACAGTTGGGATGGGGCCGGCAAACCCAGTTGGCGACAACATGACTAAAGATGGTCGCAAACTTAATCGTCGTGTAGAAATTGAAATTACAGTTGACCAATCGAAGGTTCCAAAAGAAAAATAGATTTAGAACCTATTGACATTTAGGTAAAAGAATTTAATTTCCTTCGGACACGAGGATTAAATGACCGCAGTCACTGATGCCGAAGAGCTGACAACCGTTGGATCTGAAGTACCCGTGTCCTTATTGGAGCGCTGGCCGAGTCTTTCTCATGAAGAAAGAATTACAGAATTCAAAGCTCTGCTAAGAACGGACGCCGAGGATCTATTTTTAAATCTCCATGCTCAGGAACAAAATGAGATTTATTCGGAACTCACCCCCGCCGAGCGACGCTCCTGGATTCGCCTACTAGCTCCCGATGACGTTGCCGACCTAATTCAACTTTTCGCGGCTGAAAATCGCCCCGCAGCTTTGGCACTTCTTGACGACTTCACACGCACTGAGGTCGTTGCTCTGCTCGCCTACTCAGAAGATGAAGCGGGCGGTTTAATGAGCTCACGATTCATTCGGTTACGTCCAGAGATGGCCGCGGACGAGGCCATTCACTACTTAAGAGCTCAAATGAAAGCGCCCAGTATAGAAGTCGTTTATTACGCCTATGTCCTGGACACGAGTCAAAAGCTTCTCGGTGTGGTTTCCTTTCGCCAGCTCATGCTTTCTCCACCGGCAAAAGCCGTTCGCGACATCATGACAACAGAAGTAATTTCAATCCCTGAGGACATGGATCAAGAGGAAGTTTCCAAAAAATTTGCCCAACATGATCTCATGGCTATTCCTGTTGTCGATGCTGAAAATAAAATGAAGGGTATCATTACCTTTGATGACGTCGTTGATGTTGTTAAGGAAGAAGCTACCGAAGATATTCAAAAACTTGGTGCCGTCCAAGTGATGGATATGCCGTATCTACGCACCCCATTTTTACAGCTGATTCAAAAACGCGCCGGCTGGCTTATTGTATTATTTATTGGAGAAATGTTTACCGCCACAGCTATTGGACATTATGAGAGTGAAATTGCTAAAGCCGTCGTTTTAGCGCTATTCATTCCGCTAATCATCAGTAGTGGAGGGAATTCAGGCTCACAGGCATCGACACTCATCATTAGGTCATTGGCGCTCGGCGAGTTAAGAATTGAGGATTGGTGGAAAGTTTTAAAAAGAGAAATTCTTTCTGGTCTTGTGCTTGGTTTAATTCTCGGCCTAATTTGTGCGGCTAGAATATACCTTTGGCCAAACCGCGATCAATTATATGGAGAACATTACGTTTTACTAGGCATCGCAGTGAGTATCAGTGTCCTTTTTGTAGTCCTTTGGGGAGCCACCGTAGGCTCAATGCTACCACTGGCTTTGCGAAAATTGGACTTTGACCCTGCTACGGCCTCGGCACCTTTGGTCGCTACTCTTGTTGATGTGACCGGTCTTATTATTTATTTTACAATTGCCCGGGTTGTTCTCAACGGATCTTTATTTTAGAAATTATATCCAACGTCTATATTGAATATTGAAAGAAAGGCACTAAATTCGCCATTAAAATTCGTAGTTCCCGCAGTGTTCTTATAAGAAAATCCGTGGCTCTGAATTTGGGCGCACCACCTTCCACCCCAAAACCATAAATCCGAAACTCTTCTTGAAACTCCAAAATTCAGCTCAAGACCTAATTTGGGCAACAAAGAAAAGCTTTTTAATTCTGATGAGTCATATGAAATCGGATAAATATAGCTAAACATCGCATCATAGGTCCAACCCTGTGGATCCCCAAACTTCGAGCCGTAACCGATAGTCAATCCGAACATATTATTTTGTAGCAAATTGACTTGGTTCGATGTGTTGATTGAAAGAAATGGAATATTGTGACTTTGTACACCAAGGCGAAATTTTGTTCCCATCTTGGAATTTGTGCGATCTCTTAGGCGCCAGAAAAGGTCAGCAGTAACAATATTCCAATTTATTTTTCCATTAACTAAGGTAAATGGCGTCTCAGCCTCTGTCACCGAACTCGGATGCGTTTGATAACCAATTTCTCCCGACAAATGACGGCCTTCAACCCCAAAAGCCGCGGTTAGAGAAGGGAACTGAATATTTTGAAACGAAAGTTCGTTGGCTCCCTCCTGTTTCTGCATGGTTTTTTGATAATTGCCACCAATGCCTAAACGAAAATTAAACTCTTTGTCCTTGTCTTTTTCCCTTTCTTCAATTTTTGCTTGAACAGGAACTTGGCGTGTCGGCGGCGATATTGGTTTTGGTGGAGGTATTATTTTTTCGGGACGCCTTTTTGTTTTGACGTTGAGTTTTGCAGTCGAATCACTGATATCAAACAAAATAAGAATTGTCTGGGCTTCCTCCCCTTTTACAAGAATCGGCACCTGCAAAAGTCCCTTAGGAAATTTAGTTTTTAATTCAAAAACACCTCGATCATCAGCAATCGCTGTTACACTTTCTGGACTTAATTTTTTCCCACGCTGAGGACCTCGAATAACAATAACTTTACTAAGATCGATAATGACCTTCGCCAGTGGTTCTGTCTCTCCCGAAATAGTAAGCTTTGCTCGACCTTGAGTGTCCGTTCCATCAAAAACCGGATCGTACCAATCGATGACAATGGCCTGTGAAACCGATGAAATCAGCATCAGCATCAAAAGCAGAAAAACCACAGAAAAAATATTTTTTAGTATGTCAAAATGCACCAGAATTAATCGGTTAAAACTGAAACGTTCTTGATTAACCCCCCACTTAACAATTTGAACCCAGACTCGACCATTATCTAATAACAATTGTCTTCGCTATTCTCTGAGGTCCAGAAACCCTAAAAAAACAGCAAGTTAAGTATTTAAATTTCCGATAAAAACCTTAGGAATACTATGTCCAAGAACCCGAGCTTAAAACCTGGCTCTAAACTGGGGCCGTTTGAAATTTTAGAACTCATCGGCAAAGGTGGGATGGGCGAAGTCTACCTCGCCTACGAAGAGTCGCTTGACAGAAAAGTCGCCATCAAGATTATTCCTCGAGAACTTGCCGAACGCGATCCCGAAATCGTCAAGCGCTTTGATTCCGAAGGAAAAGTACTTGCGCAGCTTAGTCACCCCAACGTGGTCATAGTCCACAGCTTAGGAAATCACGACGGCATACATTTTATGAGTATGGAATTCGTGGATGGGCCGTCACTCAAAGAAAGAATCAAATCCCGAATTTTTGATTTAACTGAAGCATTACCCCTATTTTTGCAAATGCTTCAAGGAACGGAAGCTCTACATCGATCAGGAATCATCCATCGCGATTTAAAACCCGCAAACGTGATTTACAAACGCGATGGCACAATCAAAATCGTTGACATGGGTATCGCTAAAAACACAGAAGATACTAATCCCGAAATTACCAAAATTGGTGAAATCGTCGGATCACCCATGTATATGTCTCCAGAAGTTGCACTCGGCGAACCCGCAACTCGCCAATCTGACATATGGGGACTCGGATTAATTTTCTATGAAATGCTAGTCGGAAAAAATCCTTTCAAGGGTACCAGTCAAGATTCCATCTTAAGAAAAATTACTACTACAGACCTAGATTTTCCCAAAGAATTTTACGTTAAATATCCCATCGACGTAATTCGATCTATTAAAAAAATGTGTGGACGTAACCTGTCAGATCGTTACGCAACAATTGCTGAAGCTTATCACGATTTTGAGGTCGTATTCGATCGGTTCAACCGCAAGGATTTCACTGGTGAGAAGACATCCTTCGGAAACACATTTTCTCATACTGTCTCTAAAACAATACCACTGTTCGCCGCAACCTCACGACGCGAACAACTTCCAATTTCAAAAACCGGGACAATACAACGAAACACTAAAACCTACTCCTCAAGTCAGCATCAAAATGACGATAGCGACGAATCACAATTAAAAGTTTACTCGCTCCTCTACTTAGCGGCTGCAGCTATAGGGATTATTGTATTTTTAAAATACAAAGATAGGCTTGGCGGCGACGTACCAGATACTGCTCCGCCTTCGGCTACCGAAGAAACAATTGCATCAAAAAAACAACCTATTTCTATCACCGTCAACAACCCACGCGATGGAAAAATAATCTGGGTGGGGCAGAATAACTTATTTTCTGTTGAATATTCCGTTTCTGGCACACCTAGTAACTTCAAGATACAAATTTCAACAGACTCAATGTTCTCAAACCTTGTGATCGACAAAACATTTCCCTCACGCCCGTTTCAAACCAATGAACTCGAACCCGAACGGAAATATTTTCTACGTTTTGTAAATCAGACCGGTGGGACACCAGGCTATAGTGACACAATTTCATTTTCTATTTCTGCAAAAGCGGCTCCAGTATTAAATCTTCCCGTTAACGACGCCAAATTTAACGTAACGAACAGCTCCATCAATGAAGCTTCGGTAAACTTTGAATGGAAACGGAAAATCTCCATAGATCGTTATCGCCTTCAGGTCGCCAAGGACCCAACCTTTACGCGAATTATCTTAGATAAGTCCGTAGCCGGAACCAGTTTACTGACACCGATTCCTATCGGCTACTATTTCTGGCGCGTTCGTGCTATAGGTGACAGTGAGATTTCTGAAATGTGGAGCCGAGCCCAGGTTTTCAGTGTTAACAAAGGGTACTCGAGTCAGCCCCAGGTATTTTCGCCAGCCACGGCGCCAGCACCCACACCGGCGCCAGCCCAGCGATCAGAAAAAGTTTCACTTCGTGCCCCACAGCTTGAAAAAGCAAAAATTACAGCTTTGCTTGTAAATCGTGGAAGTGGAAGAGGCCCAGCAGCCTATTCGGCACTGGCTGCCCCTACAATTTCATGGGCAAAAGTTCGGGGCGCTACCAGCTATTCAATCCAGATCGCCTCGGACTCCTCTTTTACAAACCTCGTTGTCGACCTATCTTCTCCAAAAAATTCTTACCGCTGGAATGATGTAGCGCCTGGAAATTATTTTTTCCGTGTATTCGCAAAGGCCACCGACGGGACACAGTCGTCAAGTAGTCTTAGTGGACAAATTGAATCTTTGTTCACTGCCCCTAGTATCGATGGGGCTTTTAAAATAAATGAAAAAACAGGAACTGACAAATTTATTGCAAAAGTGCGCTGGAGAAAGAACACCGTCGCTCGTGGATATGCTGTTAAAGTCAGTGAAAATGTGTCGTTTACCGGTAACGTACGCACCTACAAGTCTGATGGAGAGAGTTTTGAAATTGAATTAGATTCGTCACGCAAACATTTCGTAAAAGTTGCGGCACTTAATGAAAATGGCGAACCGATGAGTGTGTACTCAAAACCATCAGTTCTGGTATTTGAGAAGTCTCCGCCTTCGCTCGACAGCCCTAGAATCGACGTACCATCAGATGGCACATCTCTGGTAGCCACCCCAAGTACAAATTCGCCGATAGTCTTTCAGTGGCAAGTGTCCAAGAAAGCTAGTGTCTACCAAATTCAATTTTCTCGAGACTCTGATTTTCGAGAAATACTATTCTCAACACGCGTAAAAGAAAATCTACTAGTATTCGACAAACGGCTACCCTCTGGTAAAATTTACTGGCGACTAAGGGCGGAAAAAGATAAGACGTCATCGCCGTGGAGTACAACGCGCGCGCTCGACGTACCAGGAAGGACCGATTGATAAACAAACAAGAAGCCTTCCGCTGGGGAATTTTGAAGCCTGGAGACATTATAGATATTGTCGCTCCAGGCTCAGCTACCACTGAAGATGACTTGGTGAAAATCATGCAATTTGTGAAATCAGCCGGATTTACCCCGCGCTGCCCCCCTGACCTTATAGCGCCAGAACTCTTTTGTTCAAATTCAGATGAAAACAGAGCTCGCCACCTCATAACAGCCTTCCACGACCCCAAATCGAAGGCTATTTGGTGTTTACGAAACGGCTATGGTTCAAACAGAATTATGCCGTATCTCACCAGAGTTACAGCTCCCAAAAGAGTAAAACTTTTTCTTGGGGCAAGTGATGCAACCCCTATTCACACCTTTATAAGTCAAGTGTGGAAGTGGCCAACACTTTGGGCCCCGGCTCTAGACAAGATCTCCAACGATAGTTTTTCACAGAGTACACGTAAAGAAGTCGGTATGGTTCTTATGGGCAAGAGCCATGAAGTTGTATATAACAATTTGCGACCTCTAAATCCTGTAGCCCAATTCAGCAATGAATTCCAGGGAGCAATCGTCGGCGGCAACCTCTCGGCGATCTGCTCTTCTATAGGCACCCCGTGGCAAATTGAGGGCAAAGACCATATTCTACTTCTCGAAGAGTCTGGTCTGCGAGCAACGCGCGTCGATCAGCTCCTGGAACAATTATTCCAAACCGGAGTATTTAAGAAAGCGCGAGCTGTGGTTTTAGGATCATTTCACAAATGCGTAGAATCCGACGGCTCCAGTTTGTGGCCGTCGGTCCTTGATAGAATTTCTAAAAAATGTGAAATACCTTTTGTATTCGGAATTCCAACATCTCATACGCCAAATGATCGGCCATTGCCTATAGGGACATCTGTGAGCTTACTTACTGGGGCGATTAACAAATTAGTTTGTACAGTTAACGGCTCCAGCAGCAGCGGTGAGACGTTTTTTTCTTCTGTGTCTAAAATCAGTTAGTTGACTTCAGGTAAAATCAAAAATATCCATTTGCCATGATGAACCTTTTAATGCTTCTTGCTTATTTTGTTTCTATGGCAGAAGCAAAAAAAATCGATGGCATCGCAATTCTTTGGGAAAAAAATCCGTGTCTACCCAACACGAAATGCGAATTGCCAAAGCCAATTGATCAAAAAAAATTTTTTTCTTTTGATGCCATCGAAAGCAAAGAGCAAGGGACCTATCCAGCCCTCCCCGTGAAATTTGAGTCAGAAAGTTTCAATATTCAGATCGAGTTTTACACCGTCACTAAAAAAAATGAAAAGCCATATTTTGTTGCCCAAATGTTTTTGTCACATCCTATTGATGGATTGATCGCCCAGTGTTCACAGTATTTAGATATCGCTGTCACTGATTTTTTTCCGGTTGGTTCCTGTTCAGGAATTTATAAAAGCAAACAAATTGGCGTAAGCTTTCTTAAGCCAATAAAGTTCGATAAATAGAAAAATTCTTAAAGTGCCATGGGTATGCAACCTGTGATAGCCAAGGGTTTTCCCTTTCAATCAAATCCCGAGAAAGGCGCCCTCTTCCAACAACACTAACAGCTTTTGTTTTTGAAATCTCGCCAATATCGTTCAACACTTTTCGAACGTGATCTGGACTTCCGAAATCATAAATGAAATAGGCTTCTGCGACTGGCAAAGAAAAGTTTTTATCTGCAACGTCAGCATGTCGCAAAGAAACATTTGAGTAGTTAAAATTTTTCAAAACTCGGTTTCCCTCTAAAACCCTTTCTAAGACAACCTCAAATCCTAAGAAATGTAGATTTGGGAATGACCTTCCAATCACGTGGCCCAATCTTCCATAAGCAGCTCCGACGTCAACAATCAGAGAACCATCCCTTAAATCAAGTTGCTCCATGATCTCATGGAGTTCCACATAGGGAGTTTGTAAAACTTCTTGGTCAAGACCTGCCCATGAGTTTAAGCCATTTATTTTTTTAATTTGATTTTCAATTTCAGAAATTTGAAACCCAAGGGCAATATCCATTTTTGCAGCGAGGGCCTTGGCTTCAAAGTAGCTGATTTTTTCAATTTCCATAGTTACTAATTTTTGGTTTCCGAACTCATCAATTTTAAATCATAGGGGTAGGTAAAGTTCAACTTTTCATCGTACCAACAGAGCGGTCTCGCACCACGCTTCTGCCCAAACCATCGGGAACAGGCTCCAACATCAAGATCAAGCGGGCTAAGGTCCAAAGAAACCTGAACAGGACAAAAAACTCCTGCAAGATAGGTATCAAGTCGACATTGTGGTCCGGTATGACCATGAATTAATCTTTCAACTCGAGTTTGATCAGGGGTATCGAACCTCGGAAACTTTTTACGCTGTACCTCAGCAGTAACATTTCCCACAGTCTTGCTGGCAAGCGCCGAACGAACACAGATCGCAACATCGCGATTCAATTCAAATGAACTATTACACTCTTTTAAGATATAAGGATCGACACTATCATCAGAAAGAAAATTCTTATTGTCATCATGAGCAAACAAGCGGCGTAGGCATTTTAAAGTCGCAAAATAATCAGCCTGTCCCTCCACCGTTCGACCGGTAAAAAATAAAGCCTGCGGGGCCCCACCAATATGGTGGCCAAGTTCGTGACAGATAATCAAAGTTAAGGCGTCTCGATTCATAAGTGGATGTCTCGCCATTCCACCATTCACAACGACCTGATCAATTTTTCCATTTGAGCTCGCGTAAGCCTGTACTTCAGCCGACCGCCACGCTGAAATGACTTCTAAATCTCGATTCACAGCCTTGAAATCTGGCGCAAACTCCATATGCACCTTCCTAATCAACTCTTCATATTGACCAGAAGTTACACCTGTTGTCTCTGTAAACGTCGGTATACGTAAAGAGTTTTCAGGAAAACAATTCGCATCGGCGGATGAGAAACCACTAACAGCAAAAAAAATAACGGGCAAAATCATATCGCACATTTAGCAATGTCGCTCAAAGTAGCCCAACAAATAGTTCAGAATGAAAATTTTACCCCGTTGATTATTACAACCAACAATGATAAATAATGCTTATGATTTCGAGCTCAGATATAAAATATTTTATAGAGCTGGCCAAATCTAGGCACGTGTCCCGAGCTGCAGAAAGACTAGGGATTACCCAACCAGCACTCAGTTATTGCTTGAACCGTATTGAGGAAGAGTTAGGAACACCGCTATTTCTCCGCTCCAAAAAAGGACTAGAATTAACGGCTGCCGGCGGTCGCTTCTATCAGGAAGCCCAGGTTCTTGAGCAGCAGTGGGAAATCGTAAAACAATCCGTTCATGATGAGGTTAGTACCCCACAAGGAACAATTCGCTTAGGGTGCCACTCGGCAGTTGCGCAATATACCCTGCCGGGGTTCCTACCGAGATTTCTAAAAGAATTTCCAAAGATTCGTTTTTATTTCTCACACGGATTATCTCGTCACATGACAGAGGAGGTTATCAGTTCGAAAATCGATGTTGCACTTGCGGTAAACCCAATTAGCCACCCTGATTTAGTTATTAAAGAAATCTGTAAAGACGAGGTTACTGTTTGGAAATCAAAGAACTGTTTGAATCCAAATATTCTGATGCTTGAACCAAGCCTAATGCAGTCACAAGACATCTTGAAAAAATTTGATCGAGCAAATTTAACCTTTGAAAATTATTTAGAGTCGTCGAGTTTAGAAGTTATTGCACAGCTATTGGTTTCTGGTACCGGTTGCGCAATCTTACCAGAGCGAGTGGTAAATGCTTACGCTGATAAAAACATAGAAAGAATTAAAAATGCACCGATTTTTAACGACCGCATTTGCTTGGTTTATAAGCCTAATTTCAAAAAGACGCGAAGAGGGCTGGTTTTTCTCGAAAAGTTTCACTTGTAAAGGTAGTAGTATCGGACTTCTTCTTTAAGTCGCTGACGTGTCGATTTATCGCTATAAAAAATATCATCAACTACCCAATCGCCGTCGGCTCGAATCATATGAAATCGAACCCGATGAAGGGTTTTGTAAATCTTAAACTCCACGTCGACTATACCTGGCTCATTTTCATTCACCAAAAACTGTGAGTTTTTGAAGTCTAATTTGGGATCTACGGCGTGAGTATCCAAGTAAATGTCGCGATCGAAATTCCAGCTACATTTGTCTTTTTCGCTTTTGATTTTGCAGATCGATTCGTATTCATCGAATAATTTTTGCAGTTCATCAGAATACTTCATATTTTGTGGGCGCCGAGGAATTCTGTTCATATAGTCTTGATAAAAAATAGTGACGACTTCTCTGGCCGGGCGAGAATTCGGCCTTCTTTCTAGGCTGCAACCTACAAAAAAGGAATTGAGAAAGAGCAGAAAAGAAATTTGCAGGAGAGTTAACTTCACTCGTCGTTTTTTTGCAAATCCACTGACAGTCTATCGATTGCACCCTTATCTCTAGCCTCGATCTTAAAGAGCCAACCATCGCCAAACGGATCATCGATGATAATCTCAGGGGTTTCGATAACCGCTGAGTTCACCTCGACAATCACACCATCAACGGGAGCATAAAGATTAATGGGGCCATCATCGGTTTCAATCTCACCACAAATTTCATCGGCTTCAACCTCTTCATTTTCATTAGGAAGTGTGACTTTTGAAGAGCTATCAGCATACTCGACACCCTCGTCATTAAGCCCAACAGTGATGACTTCGTCTTCAACAAGTAACCAATGATTGCCCATAAAGGTAAGGAGATCTTTTTCCATACAGCAATGATGTGTGATTTCAATAGTTTTGTCAAATTACAGATGACAGCCGTTATCGTAAATGCTACCCAATTTTAATCAAGTTCCAAGTCGGAGAGGTGGCCGAGTGGTTGAAGGCGCATGCCTGGAACGCATGTATGCTCGCAAGGGCATCGGGGGTTCGAATCCCTTCCTCTCCGCCAA
>LWDK01000041.1 GCA_002083485.1 Proteobacteria bacterium SG_bin7
GTTTCATATAATTCTCCTATTATTTGTTATTAGTTTGACTCAAAATTTATTTTTTAATGCCTCAGCAATATTGCTAGCGCAGTGTTTGAATATCACGTTTGCTCGAGGAGCAACTTCGAGATTAGATCTTCCTGCCCAAAGAACATATTTCAGATTTTCACAAATGACTGTGCTTCTTAAGACTTTGAAAACGACTCGGCAGTTATAATGATCACCATTGCCAAGGGATGAAATCATTGAACAACTGGCGTTAGTCGCTTTAACAGATTTAATACCATGACTTTGAATATGATAATTCCAACTTTCGAGAACCTGTACATCTGCCGAAGCGGCATATCCACCACCTTTTGCAAATACCAAAGAGGCTAAAATCAAAGATATGAAAAAAATTGTTGGTTTCATTTTTAAATCTCCAAATATTTTTGTTAGTAGTGTTTGACGCATATTCCCATTCTGAATTGATATTTTATATAGTGAATATCTGACATTCTGACATTTCAAATGACTGTGTATACTTGGTTTAAATTGCTGAAAAGACGACCATTATTGTCACTGTCAACCTTTTGTACATCTCAATAAGGGCTAAATAGAGCTTGTCGCGTATTGAATTTGCAACTCATAGTGCGTGGTCAAAAATATGCGAAACAACTTATTAAGTATTATCAGTATTATTTTTTACTGTTCATTGGGATTCAGCAAGGAGACTAGCGTTGCTGGCTTGTTATTTTTTGACTCTCAAGGCGTGATCCAGAATCGATGTTCAGGAACAATAATTAAAACAAATTCACTATGTACGATTATTACTAATGCCCATTGCTTTAACTCACGAACAGAAAGTGTAAAGATCATTGTTGGCGAGAGTCAGTTGCATTCAAAGCAGTTCATCGTTGATGACACAAGAGACTTAGCTGGAATAAAAATTTCTCAAAATGACAATTTAATCTGTAAATCTTTAGATGTTTTTGATTCTCATCAGCAGCGTCAGTTGATTGAAAAGCAAGAGTATGATCTTTCTAGACAAGTTAGTACGAGTTTTAAAAGTTTAGGTTATATAAATGACAAGCTGACGGTGTATTATTCCCGAGATTTTGTTTGGCCTACCTATGGTTATTCGTTAGCTAAGAAAGTCCCAACAAGTTTATCGGGTCTAAAATACTTAATTGAGCTTCCATTTTTACAAATGCACAATGGAATGAGCGGCGGGCCTGTTTACAATTTATCAGGCTTGGTTGGGATAAAAAAATCTTTTATTCCTTATCAAAACACAACCCAAATTATTCCGCTCAGTGAAATTTTTAATTTTATTATTAAAAACCAAAATAATAAGAGTCTTATTTCTTCAGAAAACAACAGATCTAAGGATGGAGGAGAGAATTCGGGAACCAACGGTGGTGATGATCCGCTTATAGTTGATATTACTAAAACTATTATTGATAAACTTCTTGAGCCTGATGAGGGAATAGAAATAGACAAGGGTCATCTCTTGGCCATTGGAAATATTCAGATTGATGGAAAAGATGATTATCAATTAGCTAAGAATAACCCAGGTCAAAGTATTTTTTCCGGATCAAATGAACTTTTAAATTCACAAGCACTTATTTTAAAAAGGGTTTTCCCAAAATTTTCATACACACAGGAATCTTTGGAAAGCGGCGTAAATTTAATTTCTATTGCAGATGACTTGAATAAAATATTATATACAAGCAATCCGACTTATTCAATGCGTGTTGATTTCAGTGGGAATCAAAGAATTGCTGATCTTGAATTCAATATTAGCAATTATAATCTTTACCCAGTCGATCGGGCAAGCTTAACCCCCACTTACAGTGCTGCCGCAAAACAATTTAAATTCAAGTTTGAATTATCCGCGGATGCAAAAGAAATTAGGGTCACTGATGACGAAAAAAACCGCTATACCTGCGAAAATATTTTCTATTTCAAAATCATCTGTAAGTCGCGTGGTGCTGTAAATAAAAATTTGAGTTTTTCGAGAAGTAGGTCTGCTGGCGATAAAATTAGATTCCGCTACACTGTACAAAGTAGCGATAAATATATCATCAACTACTATGGAAGCTTGGGTCCCCATGAATAAGATGTATGAAAGATATTTCACTGGAGTCAATGCCTACACTTCGGGGAACGCGAGACTATTGAATCAAATTCTTGAATCAAAAAGTATTTCAGCTGAGGAAAAAATACTTTTGATAGCGAGAAAACTATTTTCTCTTAAAAAGCACGTTGAGGCTTTTGATCTTTTAGATAAAAAAACGAATTTTGAGGATTTATTTTTAGATTCAGAGAGAAACTATTTGCTCAGCAATTGCCATTCTTATTTTTCAAATTGGGAAAATGCGATTTTATATTCTGAAAAGGCTTTTTTAAGTTATAAAAATTTGAAACACAAAAGAGGAATATTTTTATCTGGCTATAACCTGTCGGCCTTTTTCAATCGATTGGGACTGCAGCAAATTTCTTACAAATATCTTCAGGAAATTATTTCTAGCGTTGAAAACGAAGGGCAAAAAGCTTTATTGGCACGAGCCTTTTCTTGTTATTATTCAACGCAAAGTGATTATGCTAAGGCTGGCGAGCAGATCCAAATTGCAATTAACAAGCTTAAGGATATGAACTTTCTAGATCAAGTGACAACTTTAAGTGTGGGCCTGGATATCTTCTTCAGATTGAAGGAATTTGAGAAATTTGATGAAGTTCTTAAAATTATCGAACGAACGAAAATGCTTCGGGAAAACGTAAGATTGGAGTTTGATCGAATTTGTTACCAAATGTATAAAAATAATTTGTACTCATCTTCATTCAAACCGACGAAGAGCATTCTTAATTCTAAAGAGTACCATTATAAATTCATGATTCTTTCTTATTTGCGAGATGGAGAATATAAAAAAGCTCAGCAAGTATGGAGCAAACTTTGTGAACTCATGCCACAACGCTATAAGGATAATTTTAAATGCGTAATAGAATCAGATGAAAAATCTTTATTCATGACTTTACTTTTTAAATTTTCAAAATCCTCAGTAGAACTTGACGACTCTCTCATGGAAGGAAAAATTAAAATTCTTTACAATGAGCTCAGAAAGCCCGGAGCCTTTAAAAGACGTGAGAACTTAATCGAATCCATCTGGAAGGTCGACTATGATCCTTCTTATGATTCCCGGTTTTATAAATTAATCGAGAGATTCAAAAAAGTAACCGGGATCACTTTAATTAAAAAAAATCGATGTTACAGCTTGTCTGTAATTCAAAAAACCGGTTAGTTCTAATCAAGTTTCAGAAAAATCTCTTCGAGATAAAATATCTCCGTAAGTGCAAGGGACCAAGCTGATTACTTTTCTATAACGCTTCTGAAGGCACTTGGCTATGACGGAAAACTTTATGCAAAAACATTTCTAGATTATTTAGAGCCCGAGATTCAGAAACAGCGTAAAGCAATTATTGAGTCAGGTGCAGAACATCCATTCGACAATTTTAAAGATATTCATCATGCTACCTGCTGGAGAATATTATAATTTGATTCGATTTGTAAACTCCCATCAATCTCAGTTGTCTAACTCCAATAAAAATTTTCGAATAATCGATTTGCTCCATCAGATTTAGAAAAATTACTCGTTCAGTATCCCTGAACCCATTCAGAAAATCTGAATTTCACTCTATCTATTCAATTCTAGATAAAAAAATAAATCTTCAATGACAGACTCATTCAGAATTCCTGAACAACAATTTCACTCTTAAAATAACATAAAAATCAAAATTACTCTTTACTCTCAAATGCTTAACTGAAATTCCGCAGTTTGTTGGCACGCCTTGCAATTTAATAAGGTAAATGGTCGCCGCGTTGGTGGTCAGAACACTGGGGAGGGTTCAATTATGTCAACTCACAAACATATCGCAAAATGCCCGCGCTGCGGGATAAGGGCTTTAGAGGTTTTAAAAACCCATGCTCACTGCATGGAATGTCTTTATTTTGAAGACTACTACGAAGATTTCAATACTACTCTAACAACAGCCTTGTTAGCTGAACGACTTTTGAAGTCAGCACCTGTTCATAAAATCCATTCAAAGAAAAATAAAAAACCAGCTGAGGCAGCTTCATGATTTTGAAAGTAAAAAAATATTTCGTGAAGTGCTGGATGAGATTCCAACAAAACTGGGCAAGAGCTGATGAGATTCATCGCCAGGTCGAAGCTCATCGAGCTGAAATCTTAGTGAAATACGGAAATAAATTTCAAGGGCCATTTTAATTTGAAAAACTTAAAAGACGAAGGAGTCGTGATCAGGCTGCTGGAATTAAAACAACTTATCGAGAGACTGCATTTTCGGTATGGCATGAAAACAAAGGAGATCGCAAGACAATTAAATTTGCGTGAATCATCAGTCAGGAAATTTCTAAAAATGCAAATTCTAGAGGAGCGTATTGAAATTTAAGTAGAGATAACTTTGTGGGGATGAAGGTTTTTTATTTATTATTTTAAGGAGAATTATTTGAAAGAAAGAAAGAGTGAAAAATTAAGTCTTAAATGGCTATGCCCCTTGACCGGAAAAACTCATCCCGCAGGTGTGGCTTTTTATAATCAAGATCAAGGCGATTATCGCCTTAAAGTGGATATGTTACCAGAAGATAAAGTCCTTTACCTAAAGACTTCGTCAATGACAGAGGGAAAAGTATTTTATCGAATTGAAGCTGCTGTTCGCAGAAATGGCCGTGTTACCCACCGAGCTGAAGTTGGCACTGGTTACGCTAGCGTAAACGAGGGTTATCCCATTTATATGGATATTGGTCCCTATTCTCGGCAATTGGTATTGGAGCAAGGGCTTTGAATAAAAATCATTTTTGGATGCTGATATTTACAGGCTTTGCTTTAGTCATGATTTTTTGTCCAGAATTTGCGATGGCTCAGTTTGCTGGGGGTGGCTTTGAGGATAAAGTTCGTGGAGTCACAAGTGGACTCATTAACTTTATTTTACCAGCAGCAAGTGTTCTTGGGATTGTATATGCGGCAATTCTGGCTGCTACTGGAGACGCTAGCGCTAAACAAAGAATGGTGCTGGTGGTAGTCGCTTCAATCATTGGGTTCCTCGCGCCACTTTTAATTCGCTGGCTTCAGGGAATTGCGGGTTAAATGCTAAAAACTTCCACGATACATAGAAAGTTGAATGCCAAGTTTAAGATCGGCGGCGTTGATGCCGCCGATCTTTTGTCGGTTTTATTTTGTGCAGCTGTTATGAATTTATTTTTTGGACGCTTTAGTATTGGTCCTATTTTAATTTTTGGTCTTCCAGGGGTTTTATTTTTTGTCCTCTATTTTGGAAAAAGAGGAAAGCCAGACGGCTATTTGCTCCACGCGATTAAGTTTTATCTGACCTCAGGAGAACTAAGAGCTGGACATCAAGAGGATATATTAGAATGAAATCAGTGATTGTGGACAAACTGCCATTTTTTCGATTTGAAGATCACACGATGATTTATAATGACGGATCATTGGGGGCTGGGTTTAAACTTCAAGGAAAAGACATTACTTGCTTAACAGATGAAGCGATCAGTGATTTTAACCAAAAGTTAGAAAATATATTGATTGGTCTTCCAGAACAGTTACGAATTCAGATTTTCTATCGCCAAACCAATTATGCAGAGAATATCATTCGCGATCACGCAGAGGTTTCAAAAAATGGTGACTTGCAATATGAACCAATTCGGTCGGCAAGAATTGAGTTTTTGAAAAAGAAACTTGAGGACAAGAGTTTTTATATCCCAGAAGTGTATGTCTTTATTAGAAGCAGTAAAGCTTCCCTGAAGAAGCGCCGATTTTTTGAGAAAAAGGAAAAGTTTGAAGGACTTCCCGAAGTTGAATTTGAAAGGCTTAAGTCACAATTTTACAACTTGGTTTCTCAAGTCGAATCATCACTGCGCTCTATGGGACTTGAGCCTCAGCGTCTTTTAAGAGATGAGTGGTTTAATTTACTTTTTTCTTATTTTAATTTAGAAAGAGCAGAAAAAATTGGTTTTCCGGTACTGCGAAACCAATCAGATCCCTTGGCTCCGACATTAGGCGCACAGATATCGTTAACGGATATTTCTGTTTCTGAAAAAGCTCTTGCGATTGGAAGTTTAAAATTCCGCTCTGTAAGTCTTGGACTTCTTCCTGAAGGACACAGCAATGCTTCTATGATTGAGAGCTTAACCAAGTTGCCATTTCATTTTTGGCTGTCGCAAAATATTCGTACACTTGAACAACGAAAAGAAATCGCACGATTTGAAATTAAGCGACGGTTAGCAAGTTCAATGACTTCAGGAAGTCAAAATGTATCAGATATAGAAAGTGAGTCAACTTTAGAGCAGCTTGAAGAATTACTGCGAGAATTAAATACTGGATCAGAAAAACTTGTGGCTTCTGATATTAACATTATTTTCTGGGACGAGGATGAGAATGAACTTGAGCAAAAAACTGAAGAAATATTAAGAGCCTTTAGAAGTATGGGACAGGCCGAGGGTTTAGTTGAAACATTTGCACTTCAAGATGCCTTTTTTAACTCAGCTCCTTCGGTCTGTGAGGGATTGAGACTAAATAAAATCAAAACTTCAAATTGTGCCCACTTTATGCCACTGTATTCAACTTGGACAGGAAATAAAAGACCAGTTGTGCTTCTTTCAACAAGAGAGGGTTCTACTTTTTCCATTGATCCATTCGCTAAAGAGCTTCCCAATTGGAACGGCTTAGTTTTTGGTGGATCGGGGGCTGGGAAAAGTTTCACCATCTCAAGTTTGATGCTTCAGTTTTGCGCTCAGGAGCCAAAGCCTAAAATTGTGTGGATTGATAATGGTGCTTCCAGTGAAAAACTGATTGAAGTTTTAGGCGGCGAATTTATTGATCTTCATCTTGATTCTGGAATTAGACTCAATATGTTTGACCTAGAAAATGGCGAAACAAAGCCAAGTCCTTCAAAAATTAAACTGATTCTGGGCTGTTTAGAACTAATTTTAAAAGATGAAGATAAGTTAGGACTACCAAAGCGAGAGAAGGCTTTATTAGAAGAATCTATTTTTAATTGTTATAAGTTGTCGCCAACAGAAACTCCAACTCTTTCGACTTTAAAAGAGATCTTAGTAAGTCACCCTATTCCAGAAATGAGAAAGTATGCGGACATTTTATATTCTTGGACTGGTGAGACTGCCTATGGACGTATGCTCGATGGCTTTACCAATGTTAAATTAAATAAGGATTTAGTAACGATTGAAGTTAAGGGACTTGATAATCACCGTGAACTTAAAGATATTTTTTTGTTGCTTTTAACCAGTTACATTAAAGAGGAAGCCGCAAGAGATCTTGCGAAGCCCTATTTGTTGATCATAGATGAGGCTCATCGGCTATTTTTAACCCCAAGTGGAAGAGACTTTGCGATAGAAAGTTACCGCGTCTTTAGAAAATACAATGCTGGAATTTTATGTATTTCGCAAAATTATCGAGATTTCTTAGCGAATCGTGAGCTTGCTGATGCTTTAATGCCAAATACGACAAGTGTATTCATACTTCGCCAAAGAAAAATTGATTGGGATGATTTTAAATCGACTTTTGATTTTAATGAGGCCCAGGTTGAGGCCATTAAAAGTTTAGAAATCGCAAAAGGAAAGTATTCTGAATTTTTCTTTATGCAAGATGAAAACCAGTCGATTGTGCGTTTAGAGCCAGAACCACTAGCCTATTGGGTTTGCACTACTGACGGAAATGAAAAAGCAAGAGTGGAAGAAATGAGGTCCAAGCACCCAGAGCTTCCGCTTGTTGAAATTCTAAAAAAATTAGCTAAAGGAGATTCAAATTAAAAAACGAATTATGGCAATGTTTATAGTTATCACCACAAGCGGAACTGCTTACGGAGATTTGTTTGGCGGCGATGTTGCAATTTTACTTAAGATTTTATCAGAAAATGTTAAGCAGTATTACCAATTGCAACAACTGATAAAAAATGGAAATGACGAGATGAATTTCTTAAGAATTCTTAATCAAGGAATAGATAATTCCATTGGACTTCTTGAGTCACTTCCGATCAAGGACGATAAAATACTTTCTGATTTGAAGGAATTTAAAAGTGCTGTTCAAAAGGTTGAAGGTCTTTACGGAGCTATACCCAAGAGTCCTGAATCGGCTTTACAGCTTTTACATGATCAAACTGTGGCTGAGAGCTTAAGAATGGCAAACTCTTTTAAGGAGTACTCTGAAGTTCAAGAGAAAAACTCTCGGCTCATTGCTGCCCAAGCCCGTATTGCTTCGCCAAAGGGTGCTGTGAGAATGCAGGCTGAGACAAGTGCAGAGATTCTACGAAGTCTATCACAGCTGATAAGGCTTAACACGCAGATCCTAAAGCTGCAAAGTGAGCATCTTGCTATGAACAATAAAAATTCAAAGCAAGATGTCGCTAACTTTCAAAAGGTAAACCGCGATCTTGGTCGAGGATTTTCAAAATTTAAACCAGATATGAAACTGGTGACTTTCTGATGTTCGAGTACCTATCTGGGGTGGGAATCGAGCTTCGCGGAGAGCTTGTAAAAATGTATTGGGTACTCCTTGTACCTTTTGTTGTTTTTTTGTTTGTTGCCGAGATCTTAAAAGATGAAAACCCGAATCTAAGAGAGATTTTTAGAAGAATAGTGATTTCAATTATACTTCTTTACTCTTTTAATTGGACGATTGACGCCATTGCAACAATTGGCGATGCGATTACAAATAAAATTCAAGGGCTTGAAAAATTATCGGAGGTTCTTGAAAATTTGGGACCAAATTACTCGGGTCACGATAGCTGGTTTAACTTACGGGAAACAGCGATTTATGTTTTTAGCCTCGCAGCTTACATTATTGCCTATGTGGGCTTCTTCGTTGCGACGGTGCTGACTCATTTTGTTTGGACCATTCTTTATATTTGTTCGCCGCTGATGATTCTTGCCTACGTTAATCCAGCAACTAGCTTTGCAACCTCAAGTCTCTATAAGGGGTTAATTCAAGTTGTGCTTTGGAAAATCCTGTGGAGTATCCTCGGCGTACTTTTACTGAAGCTGGCAATGCAGCCAGAAGTTTCAGGATTAGAGGACTATCTGATGTCAATCGTGACAAATCTTTGCATTGGGATATCGATGCTATTTATTCCACTTGCAACAAAATCAATGATCAATGACGGCATGAATAGTGTGGCAAACTCTCTGGCCATGGCTCCCGCTTTAGCAGCAGCAGGTGCAGTGAAACTTACAGCAACTAAATGGGGATCAAAGCTTGTACAAGGAGCAAAGAACACCGGCGAATTTGTGGCAAAGCCTGTCACAAATCCCATTGCTGGTCGATATCAGTTAATGAAGGAAAAATTAAGGCCAAGATTTGAAAGAGCAAAAAATCAGTACGAGTCCCTCGGACTTCCGCAAAAGCTCAGAGACAGGAAAAAAAGTAAATTTAGTAACCGATAACAAAGGAGATTTTAATTAATATGTTTTTTAAGAAAAATGAAAATTCCGTTCCCAATATCTGGACGGCGCAGGAAAATGTCATTCACTTTTACAAAGTAGCTACAACAGCATTTGGTGGCATCACATTTATTTTACTAATTGCACTTGTTGCAAGCTGCTTTCGCGATCCCATTGTGATCGTAAAAACGGAACAGGGTCCTGAATATTACGTGGGTGAGAGGAAAAAGATCGAAATTGGTAAAACGGAAATCGAGAGATTTACCAAGGGATTTATTTCGGCGCTTTATGTTTGGAATAATTTTGAATCTGAAGCGTTAAAAAAAGAGATTTCGATCTTCGTTGAAGATGAGTTGCTAGAAAAAATAATGGCAGCTCAAATTCAAAGATATGTAAAAGAACTAAAGGGAAAGAAAATGTCCCAGGCAATCACTTCAGTTGTGGTTGATGTTCTTTCTGATAAGGTTTTAGCTCGCTTTGATCGTCTTTTAAAAATTGATGGTGTACCAATTGTGATTCCAACGGAATTAACACTATCAATGATTCAAGGGACCCAGACAAGAATAAACCCTATGGGAATCTACATTTCTGGGATTTTGGAGCATGAAGGTGCGAAGTAAAGTTATTTCGATGGTGCTGTTTGCTTGTTCTCATATTTATGCAGCAATGCCAGCAAATAAAAGGATGATTATGACATCTGGAGAAAAAGTACACTCCATTCGGTATCAGCTTGGACAAAGCACCATTATTGATCTTGACGTAAGACCTGAGGTGGTTATTTGTGGGAATAAAAACTATTTTAATATTGAGAAATTAAAAACTGGTATAACTGTTCAGCCGCTCAGTAATTTTTCCACTAATTTAACGATCTTATCTGGGGAAAGAAGATTTCTTTTTTACTTGCTTCCAGCAGGAGCGCAAAGTCCTGACGGTTTTGTAGAAGTTAAATGGATTCCTCCACATGAAACCAAATTAATTAACTTGAGACCAATCAAACCTGATACGCAAATTGAGCTTAATAGGAAAATAAAATTGGAGACTGGCCTTCAGATTGAATTTGTAAGAAATAAGGTTAATTCCAGTGGACGACAAATTTTTGATATTTTAATCAAAAACGACCGTTTAAAAATCTTTTCTGCAAATTCCATTGAGATTATAGCCTTCGTGGGCGAGCAGCCCCTAAAGCACCAGGCATTGGTATGGGAAAAAGAAAGTGTGAAAGAAAAATCTCCTATGTCAGGACGACTTATTATTGCAAATGTTAGAGCTAAGAACTTGATTCTACACATTCGATTTTCTGGAAGAACGTTGAAAGTCAACATGAAAGGAATATGATATTAAGTTTAAAAATTTTGTAGGATCAGTCTGGAATCGTATTAAGGGGTTTTATGTTTTAGAAAGCGGAGGGAAAAAGACAATCTCTGTAAAGCGCGTCTCTTTGACCCTTGCAGTTACCCTACTTGTCTTAGGGATAAGTGTTATTATCTTTTTGCCTAATGAAGATAGAACATTTTTTAAAAGAACATCAAATTCTCAAAAAAAGGATAATGTACTTGAGCAAAATCCGGTTTCAATTCCAGCCCATTCGCTTTTTATAAGTGGTGAACAAAAGAGGGCCATTGAACAGCGTTTAGAAGCTGAAAAGAAAAAGCGAAAAAATATAGTAAAGTATTTTGCCCCGCAAGTTTTAGGAACTAGCGATAATAGGCCGAAATCCATTCTTGCAGGAGCAAAGCTACTTGGATTTTTAATGAATCCCATTGATACCCGCGAACCTTCAATGGTACGAGTGCTTCTTCCCAAAGGGGGGCAGTCCTTTGGAGTCACCATTGAAGATGGCTCGGTCCTTATTGGGCAATTCAACTATAGTGGTTCCGGCGAAAAAGTATTTTTGACATTTCATCGAATAGACACTGCTAACGGTGAAAGTAAAAAAATAAATGCTCAAGGTCTTGACAGCCGGGATTACACCATAGGAGTTCGCGGAGAACTTCATTCAGAAAAATCCATAAAACTTGCCTCTCAAATTGGTTTAAGCCTTTTTGCGGGTATGGCGGACACTTTTACAGAAAAAGAATCCATGGGATTTTCTCAAGTTGCAAAACCAACGATGAAAAATGGATTGCTGCAAGGAATGTCGCGAGCAGCGGAAGATCAAGTTGGTCAAACTGCAAGTGAAATTCAATCCCTGAAAGACTATGTGCTCTTACCTGAAGGAAAAGAAATGATCATACAACTGTCAGAGGACTTTCGTAAATGAGTGAGCAGAATAAAGAAAAAAAAGATGATGTGCTTACGATGATCTGCATTATTTTAGGCACGATTGGGTATTTTTACTTTAAGTTAGTATTTAAAGGAATATTCCAAGCAAATAGATGGACTATCAACGCAGTTCTTTTGTGGTTGTTTTATTTTCTTGCTTTGGTGGCTATAGCTCTTTCACCAAACTGGAATATTCCGGCAATTATAAGTTTATTATCGTTCAGAGCATTTGCTGAGTGGGTTTTTATTCACATCACACCGGCCTGGCAGGTTGGTATTTTGTTTTCCACGCCCTTTACATTTGTCTTTTTTATTTTTGGTCTTTTTGAGTGGGTTAAAAACACAAAGTACCAAAAAGCAATTGATCATCTGGGCATTAAGACATCAACAGGGCTAACCCCGAAAGTAATGGACATTAAAGAGATGGGAAACAATCAAAAAAAGATTTTGGTGCAAGCTATTGGAATTGATGTGAACGAACTTAAATCAAAAAAAGGGTCTCTAGAGTCTGGATTTAACTCTATTGTGCAGAATATTCGCATAGCTCCTTACAATAGGCAGCTTGTGGAAATAATACTTGCAGAACAAGAACTCTCGTCCTTGATTCGATTTGAGGAAGTGGCAGATCAATTAAAAAAGCCATTTACGTGTTTGATTGGCGAGTCCTTCGAGCAATTCATTAAGGCTGATTTTAAAGAAATACATCATATGCTAATTGCTGGGGCCACAGGCGGTGGTAAAAGTTATTTTTTCAAGCAAATGATCGTGAGTCTTTTAAAATGCTCAGACCATATTCAGTTTTATCTCATCGACTTAAAGCGTGGTGTGGAAATGGGGCCGTTTCGGACTTTAAAAAATGTTAAAGTTGTTACAGAAAACTTTGAAGCCGTTCTTATGCTTGAAGCCATTGTTGCTGAAATGGATCGACGCTTTAAATTTCTAGAAGAAAGGGGTCTTCAGGAGATTGATCCTCAAAGAGACAAATTAGATCGTATGTTTGTCGGAATTGACGAAGCTTCTGTGCTTTTTATTGTCAGTAAAACCTCAAAGGAAGCTAAAGAAAATGCAAATAAGGCGAGAGAGTTAACTGACAAAATTGCAAAGCTTGGGCGCGCTGCGGGGATTCACCTTATTCTAGCCACTCAAAAAGTTGTGAAAGAAACTATCGATACCAATGTGCAAACAAATATCAATGCGCGTGTGATGTTTAGGGTTAACACCATTGCTAGCTCAATGATCGTGCTTGGAAATAAAAAAGCCGCTGAGCTTCCGGAAGTCCCAGGTCGCGCGATCTGGTCTGTCGGAAGTCAAGACACCATTGTTCAGGTGCCACTGTTAACAAAAGAAGAAATGAACGAAGAACTTGGTATTTTGACCGACAAATTTAATGGAGATGTAAAGCCATTTTTTGGGCCGATGATTTCAATTGATAATAAACAGCATAAACCAGGCAAAGGTTTTGATACGTCAGCTAAACATGATGAAGATCAAAAACAAGAAGGAATGTACTGATGCCCTTGCAACTGCAAGAAAGGGACATTAAAATTTTGAAATTTGTTTACGCAAGCCGTGTGGCTTCTCAAGGACAAATTCTATCGAGGTATTTTAATGGGTGTCACCCGACAGCAGCATACAGTAGATTAAAAAAGTTACGAGGTGAAAACTTGTTAACGCTTAAGAGCACGGTTGTTAATGATAAATCACAAGAATATCTCTGCATTACTGATAAGGGTTGGGAGCTTATTTGTAATTCTTGGCCATTTGCAATCGAATCACCTCTATTAAAAAGTGATTCGCCAGCCCATGATCTTCGCCTCAATGAAATATTTTTTTGTTTTGAAAGACTTAAATCCTTTAAAAGTTTTATAACTGAAAATTTGCTGCAAACTTCTTCAACGTTGAAAGCAGACATTAAATTTCGTGATTTATCACGTCTTAACGCTGACGGAGCATTAGTATTATTGGGTCCAGATAAACGAACTTATGTGTACGGGATCGAACTTGAGCTGAGTAAAAAATCTCCAGAGCGTTATCAAGAAAAGCTTAAATCTTATTACCTTGCCGATGGTATTGATGGAGTAATCTACATTACTGGACATCAAGGCATTCAGAATTCTCTTGCAAAGGTTGATTCAGATCTTTGCAAACTGCGCGACTCAATTTTGTATTTGGGGTCTGAAGCAGATGTATTGAAAGTAAATCAAAAGATGTATTTTAGAAATGCGAAAATGAATGGAATTGAACTGTTTTAGCAAGGAATTGAATGAATAATTGGGTATCAAAATGATGTCTAATAATAGATAGGCAAAGTGAACTTAAGTACTGAAAATTACGCATTTTGAGTTCTTGAAAGCTTGCGGGGATCACGGCTGAAGATGAATTGGCGTTTTTTTGAAGATTTATAGGAGGTAATGAGCAGTAGAAGTATGTAACTGAGTTTGGTTCGATGGTAATTGATTTTGAATTTATAGGATTATTTTTTAACAAAGGAGTTTTTATTAGAGAAAAATTATATGTAGGTATTTTATTAGTGTCGATATTGGGAGGATGTGCAACATTAAAGGATTCATTAATTTTAGGTGCTGGTTCAGGCGCAGCTATGGGCGGTATCGCCGGGGCTCAGTCTGCTGGCGATCATAGTGAAAATACAATAAAAGGTGCTGTCATTGGCGGAGTAGTTGGAGGGATAGCAAGTTACTTGATTCACGGATCTCTTGAAAAAAGAGACGCTGATGTTCGTCGTGAGACTTTGATGAATTTAGAACACTATGAAGTCATGGGCTATGAAAATGTAAAAGCCAAAAGCGATAAAGTGAGTGGCAGTAATTGCTACAGCACTCAAGAGGTTGACGGAAAACTTGTTTCGATTCCCTGTCGGTTTACTAATCCTGGTTACGGAGAGCAGTAATGTCGTTACCTGAAAATGAAAAGCGAAAGGAAGTTTTACGGATTGCCTTGGATACTAAAGCTACTGAGGCTTACGATCAAATGCTTAAACGACTAAAAGACGTAAATGCTTGGGTAAGGTTTTTCCCTTCAGAATTTATTAGCTTTTTAGTTACGGATTTTTATGAAACCTACTTTGAAAGTGATAAAGATATATACGTAGGTAAATTCTTTGACTCACTTGGGTATGTTAATTCAGAAACCAAAAAGGCGAAAAATACCGGCAATTTTGAAGAGGTTTTGCGTGAGACATTGGCTAAAGCTGAAAAGATTAGGTCCAAATCTCGACGCAAACCAAAGGTCAAAGGAATGCGAGGTAATAGGCAAATAAATGGGATTAAGAGCGATGAAAAAATATGATCACGCTAAGGAAAGAAAATTAAGTTTGACTAGTATAATTAAAAACACTATATTGATTGGAGATGAGAGTGGCCAAGAACAAGCAGGAACTTCAAATGGTAATTCGATTGCGGAAAGAGTTATTGGCTGCGATAGAAAAGACAATGGAAAAAGAGAAAATCAGTCAGGGGGAAATAGCCCGAAGGATCGGTTCTCTACGACACAATATCAACAAGATCATGCGCCGAAAGAATACTGTGAGTTTGGACTTTCTTGTAAAAATGGCGGAAAGCATAGGCATGGAAGTGGAAATGAAAGTCAAGCAAGAGAAAACATGAATGATGAGCTTGATCTGCTTTTAAGCGTGAGTAATTTATAGATAAAAAAGCTATTGATGGTTTAGATACTCCAAAAGAGTTATTGTTCTTTGAAAATTTATGGTTAGATACGAATGAGGCGGCGATGTACTTGCGGACCACTCCTAAGCAAATTAGGAATTGGGTCTATCAAGGGAAAATTAAGGCCTACAGACTTCTTGGTCATAGCTACCGTTTTAGGCGCGATGATCTTGACTCCTTATTGAAAGGAGTTGCTTGATGTCAATTACATCATACGAAAAAGAAGTTTCCCCTGAGGTTTTCAAGAAATTCTACTTGGTAATCGCAGAGGGAATAAACAAGTACACCGGCAAACGCATCCAGAAGAAACGCAGAGGAATCACTTCTGAAATTAAAGCTCAAAGAATTTATCGGGAGCTTTGGAATGAGTGCCGTGAGGAGCGACCTGATGGCCCACCACTAAAAACATGGGGTGAATTGAAATTAACTTATTTCACCTATGTTGAGGGCAACATCCGTAGCTCACAAAACCCATCGGGGTTTAGTCCGAAAGTTGTTGAGACAAAAAAGAGTCGGTTCATTTATCTCAAGCATTGGGATGATCTGCATATTGATTTGATCAACGCTCACTTTGTGAGAAGTGAAATGGATCAGTTAGAGATTAAATCAATTGCTAGCAGATCTTTGACAGCGTGTATTCAGAAGGAAGTAAAGTGCCTTTTGAATTATGCTGTTGCCAAGGGTGTTTTAAAAGTTAATCCTCTCTTAGATCTTAAAAATAGGAAAGTACCAAAAAAGAAAAAGTTGGCTTTAACTCATGAAGAAGCAAATAAACTTCTGAGTGAGGCTAAAAAGCAAAACCATCCTTATTTCTTTATTTGGCTACTAACTTTAACAACAGGTCTTCGGCGGAGCGAACTTGCAGGCATTAAATGGCAGGATATTGAATTTGATAGTGGTCTTTTGAGTTTAAGACGACAACAAATTCCAAACGAAGGCGTTGTTGAGAACTTAAAAGACTATGAAGATCGAACAGTTGCGATTCCATCCTATGTTATTCCGGTACTGAAGGAGTATCGGCTTCAATCAAAAAGCGAATTTGTGATAGATGTTGACTGTCGTAAGTGGGAAGGTGGCCACCAAGCTGAGGTGTTGGCGGAATTTTGTAAAAAAATTGGCATTAAAGAAGTTACCCACCATCAACTGCGAGCAACACATATCACTTTAGCTCTGATTGATGGCGTTCCTTTAGGCATAGTAAAGGAGAACGTAGGACATTCTAAATTGAGTACAACTGATGAGTATTTTAGGTCAGCAGGTATTCAAATGCGAGGTCAGACGGATGGTTTGCGTATTAAAGTTCCAACTGGATTGGATGGGGAAGTAAGACAATTACGAAGAGTAAAATGAAACCCTTCCAATCCCTGCCAAAACGTGCTAACTATTTGAAAGTTATGGTTGGGAATAGTCCCGACCATTCGTCAACATATTCGAACACACGACCCCTTAAGGGGTCCATAGGGTAAAACCAAATTTGAAGTGGATCAGATTTTTTTAGAAAAATTTAATGGATTTTTTTGTGGAAGCTGCAAAAATTTTTGCAGACAAAGGCACACGTGTATCTAAAAAGCTTTATTACTGTCTCTGAGCCCATTGAAACAAAATTGCCAGCGTACCTATTCCGGAGACATAGGTTACACTCGAGTTGAGTTAACGAAAGAAGTCTCGCGCACTCCTTTATTATCGTGGAGATATTTATAGGGTTAAAAGCCCCCATAAAAGATAGAGTCAGAACTTTTTTTGCATGAGATGACGAGGCAATGTACTTGAATTTTTGAAAGAAAATTAAAAATCTTGGACGAGCGCCAAAATCTCTCGTGGGATCATAGGCGGATTCCAAGCGGATTCGGAGCGGACTCGAGGCGGATTCGCTTTTTTTATCGATTCCATTCCATTTCAAAGAGAGATTTACAGAGTATAGCACGAGACCTTCTTCCCACTTCTGGGTGACGAAAGCGCCAAATCCTTTCAGGGGCACCTACGAACCAAAGATTTCCGCTCGGAAACCCAAAGGCTTTTGAAAAATCTGCTTTTAGTCGCAAAGACTAACGATCAGTTTATCGCAGTATAAAAAATCTTCGAAGTGTCACAACGTAGTGTTTGATGATCACCTACAAAAACTGTCAAACTTTAAAATTCAAAATTATTTAAAGCATTCAATAGTATTTGGCGGTTTTTTTGAATCGTGGATTTTTGGAGTTTTGAAAATTTTGGCTTGGATGATTTGTCATAGTGGCCACAACATTCTCTATTAGAGATTTGGGTTTCTGATCACCATGGAATTTTTTCTCCCTCGGTGATCATGTTTCCAAACCCTTGTTGATTTTCGCGCTTCAAAAAGATTAACTTTTAATATTGTCTCTTATAAATGCCAACACGGGTGCTTCCGGTACCACATGCACCGGGAGCGAACATGCCTGAACCCGCGATAGTCAACGTGTCTCGTTCCCTTGAAAGGCGCGCTGTTACCTTAAATGGAAATTTGTACTGGTTATCGGTGTGAATACCGCATTTTTCGCTTGCGTCTTCTATCCCTTTGCCAGTCTTATAGGTAAAGATATTTTCCGCCCACTCTTCATCGATTCTGTCGATCTGATTATTTCCTTCAAATTCAATTTGGCATTGCGCTCTTGTGTCGATGAAAGTCATGGATTGGTGGAATGTTCGTGTCGGATAGCTACTCATTTTTAATTGAATCGCGATTCTGCCGATACCAATTCCAGCCGGGATCTCCACTTTTCTACCGTCGCACTGAACTTCTTTTAATTTCCAAGTTTCCGATTCGCCTTCGCAATATACTGCCTCGTTAGCATTTGGACCACTTCCTATCGTAGTCGCTTCATCAATTTTTATTTGAAAGTTTTCACTTTCGTTTCGATCTTTTTCCACCCAAATTACATATTTTGATCCGTCAACATTGGATTTAACCCGCGCGATTGAGTTTTGTACATATTTATGCAGGGGAAGTTTGAGAGCAAAATCAGCCACAGTTTTGGAGAGTGCAACCTTTTTATCTAAAAACTCAAATTGGGCCGTTACAAAATCCGTATTTTTTCTCGGGTAGAGCCAGAACTTATATTTAGGATTAAAACCCTCAGAAGTTCGCGATGAGCAAATATAAGATTCTGATGAATGTTGAACTCCTGAGTCGATTGGTTCGAATGGCATATCGGCGAAAAGATGGGCGACAGCAATCCGCGTTCGATCCGAATTGTCTTCTTCGCGGAAGCGCAAATAACTGTACAGAGTTTCATGTACTAAAAGTGCGGCTCTGTGAGTGTTCGACAATTTATCCCAAACGTCAGAATTAATATAAATTCTTCCGTCCTTTCGATATCGAGCGAGTTGAATGATTTGACAACCTGCTGGCGGAACAACTACGTGGTTAGAATCCTCGACTGGCAAAATCTTTGTCCCTTTAGGCAAGAAGACGAGGTTTTGTTGGAGTTCGCGCCATTCACTGTCAAGCGCACCGCCTTTAGGGCCCAATGCATTTTTTAGTTGAGTCAATCGGGCCTCTGCTTGCTTCATCGGATCGGCGTCCGATTCTTTCGGTGTCAATCCGAACTCAATCTTACCTTCGTAAAGATCCAAGAGCTCAGCCGATATCATTTTGTAACCATCATCTTTTTTGCTGGGGAAGGATACAGTTTCCATAAAGCAAACTACACCGTTACCTCCACCATCACTAATTCCTCCGGCCAAACTAAGCGCGGGCCAAGCCAGCACTAAATAAAAAAGTAAATTTGAAAATTTCATATTACCTCCTCAGGTATAACACAAATAATTAATGCACCGTATAACTTTCTGGGTTGTTTATATAGAGACTGATAAGTATGCGATAGATTTATTTAATTAAATTAAGTAATTTTATTTAAGTTAAATGTAAATTAAATCGATAAGTATTTATAATTATGGATAAAACCATATATGATTATTTGACTTATAAGGCCTACCTTCGACACCGTTTTGGTGACAAAAGCAGTCGCCGTGGTGAAAAAATTGCAGCTGCCAAAGCTATAAATTGTCAACCTACTTTTATTTCGCAGATCTTGCACGCCCATGCGCATTTGAGTCTTGAACAAGCCGATGCCCTTAACCACTATTGGAAACATTCCGACGAGGAGTCTTTATTTTTTATATTGCTGGTTCAGAAAGACCGCGCCGGCACAAAATCTTTGATTGAATTTTTCCAAAATCAAATTGATGAGGTCATAAAACGTCGTCTCACGCTTACGCAAAGACTTGGCGCTAAAAATAAAATTTCTGAACAAGACCAATCGGAATACTACAGTTCATGGATTTATTCGGCCGCACATATTGCTACCACGATTCCATTTCTACAGACCCGCGAAACAATAGCACACCACTTGAATATTCCAATTCAAAAAATAAATGGTGTATTAGAGTTTTTAATTTCTATCGGAGTTGTGGGGGCGAGGGGAAATAAATACATTCCTGGCAAAACAGAAATTCGTTTGGGTAATGACTCTAAAAACATTATTCGTCATCATAGCCAATGGCGGCAGCAAGCAATAGATTCATTGGACCGTGAGGGAATTTTGGATCTTCACTATTCGGGAGTTTTTAGCCTTTCAAAATCCGATCTTGCTCGAATTAAGGATCTGCTCTTGGAATCCATAAGGTCAGCAACACAAATCGTGCGCGACTCAAAGGAAGAAGAGTTGTGTTGTATGAATATGGACCTCTTTAATTTGAAAAAAGGCTTTTAATTCTTCGCTAGAGTTTTAATCACGGCTGACCATAAGTCAGACCTCAAGTGGCCTCGCGAATTCTTAATAAAATTTTTTGATTTCAAGCCAGCGCGAAGCTGGCCCCAAGATTTCTCTCAATCAAGTAACTTTAATCAGGCTTTTTGCCAAATTAGTTTGGGTTCTACGGTTCTAACGCAAATCACTATCGTATGCACTTAAGAGTAAGTGCGCTGGCTGCATGCGTGTAACCTACATCCTGGAATACACTTAACCCTGGGTGCTTCGGAAAACCTTCCCTATTCGCTAGGCCTCGATTTGGGCAAAGTTGCTTGAATCGTGGATGGTTTGCAAGACTCATAACTTCTGACACACGAATATTTTCAAAATTACAAAAAAGATTTATTGGTTCGGTTATTGTCCCTACGACCACAAGCTCTCGTTTGATGGGCGATTCCCTTTGGGGAAACGCAGGGCTTTCTTTAAGAGACAATTCAAAATTCAAACATAGTTCACTAAACTCACCGATAGCAGTTTGCTCAACCCCATTTGCATTTACATGAGCAACGAATAAAAAAACAACTACAATTAAAAATGGTTTCATGAATTCCTCAGTCCTCTGTGAGATACCCTGCAAAGGTTATGCACTGTTCTATACCAATTGGTTCAATTGAGATATTAGTAATAATGAAAAAACTTTCTACATTGTAAATTGAACCCAGCCATAAGTTTAAGATCTTATTATATAAATCAATCTTTTCTAAAAATACGTCGAGGGTGACAAAAAACGTAATGATTTTGGAAGTTGCCTGACCTTCTGCGCCTGAACGATTTGGTCGCCCAACCGATGCCGATAAATTTGTAAAATCAGAAAGCCAGCGATTTTTGGCCAAAAGTTAAGACAGTGAGCACGTTGCTATCATTTCTTTGCTCCTTGAGAGCATTTACTTTTCCTACGGTTGAATTCACCTCTTATTTCAAAATCTTACGCAGTGTTCGAATATGTTGACGACTAAGGAACCGACCTAGGTCAACATCCGATCACGGCTCTGGAATTTCCAATTTTTCGATCCAGCGTAGTTTCGCGAGCTCCGCTAAATCCAATTTGGCGCCTTTCCACCTACCAGATACGTTTTAATTGCATCTGGTTGTTCGAGTATAATGGCGTCGCGCCGACCATTAAATTTTCGAATAGTTCACCGAACTTTAAAAAAAACAGAAGTTCTAAGTATTTAAAATTATTAAGAGTCGAATTCGACCGTTTCTAAAACGCCCTTTCCCGACCGCTGAAGCCCCTGTAGTTCCCTTCCATTTTCCTGCCACCGCTGTCTCGTTCAAGCACAATTGTGCTCTTGTTCAGAAATTCTGAACCTCGGCGATATTTCGCCAAAATTCATTTTTAAAAATATTTTTCTCAATGAAAAGGAGGTCCATTATGGATCATTACGGAGTTATTTTACGAAAGCTAAGAGAAATAAATCGGCTCACGGTCAAACATGCCGCTCAGAAAATTGGGCGAAGCTCAGGGTGGATTAGCCAAATTGAAAATGGCAAGGGATTGGTGCGTCTTGATGAGATTGAATTCGAAAGAATTGTCGGTCTCTATAATGGCGAAGCTTATCGCAAGCAATTCGGCGCGTGGATTTCACGATCCAAGATCAATCAGCAGGTTGCGAAGGAAATCGTATTCGACGGTTCTATTTTGAAATACCTAAGAAATAAAGCTGGTTTAACTTTAATAGAAGCTGCAAAGAGTGTGGGAATTTCTTTCGGCCACTTATCTGATTTAGAAAATGGCGAAAAATCTGTGTCTGAAGATATTAAAAATCATTTGATGAAGGTCTATGGTTACAGTCCGCTGAGCTTTCGAAATTTCACCGGCGATGACAAACGTGCAAATAATATTCCTGTTCGATACAAGCTCGGTATCGCGCTTCGGAAGATGAGTGATTCGGATATTGAGGCGGTTTTTAATTTTGTAAACGCAAATATTTTTGCTCAGGCAAAGAAAATTTAGGAGCATTCTTATGAAAGAAATTATTGGTGCAGTCGTTTTGTTAGTTGGTCTTTATGGTGGGACAAAAGCTATAAAAGAAATTCACCGTGTAGTTCAGAAAGCCGCTTTGGAAAAAACGGCTCAAGGTTTATCTCCATTGCCGAGGTTTGCCCAACGAAAAAAATGAAAATAAAGGTCGTAGATTGGGTGGGCTTTATTGAAGCAGTCACTTTACGGGATTTAGTTGATATATTTTATTCATCTTTTTGCCGTTGATGATAAATGAGCTCTGTCGGCTGTTGCCAGCTCTAATGCTTTTTTTTGCAGAGACTAAAATGAGGAAACGCAAAAATGTCGCAGTCCGGAGTAAAAGTTCAATTCGCAAACCTCGCCAAGATCACTTCACGAAAATTAACGCTCGCGACCTTGGCGGAAAAATTGAATATAAGTAAGAGCTCAATCCACAAATGCTGTAATTGTGTGCGTCCCTGATTCCATTGGATTCTTTTTCAAGTAGCTTTGGGCCTACCAAATTTCAGAAGCCCCAAGCAGCTTATTTAGATTCAAGAACCGAGGTTGATGCACTGTTTGACGCTTTTTCAATAACGGTTACAATCAATCGTGATCGTGGATTGACGTGATCCTTAGGGCAAAGAGGATTTAAGGCTGCTGATGAATAATCGTCAAAGGTGAAGAAAATTTCTTCCCTTGCTGTATTCATTGTGGCGGTTACGCGCTTTCCGCAACCCCATTCATCAGCTTTAAATGCAGTCGTGGCGCCATAGGTATTACCTCCGGAAACTAAATAGTTAAGTCCAAGACCATTTTCGTCAAAAAAAGTTTTGGCGCTTATGTAGGTTGCTTTCTGCAAGTCTCGCGAGATCTGAGTGCTTCCAATATTTTGGATTAATGCTAATTTAGTTACACCTGTTTCCCAATCGCTCGCTTGGCTGATAATGCCAAAAAATGTCAAAAATATGCTGCTAATTGTGGCCATTCGCATGACTAACCTCCGTTAGAATTGATTCAATACCAATTCTGAGATGCTTAGCAAAGCTCATGCCGAAAATACGCTCGCAAACACAAAAACAAAATACAATACCTGACGATTAAACAAATATGGGAACGCCTGTTAATATTATGCGATACATGATAAAGTCGTTTATTGATCAGTTGAAATTGGCGACCGTATCGCCCACACATTCTTTTCAGTTCTTATTTTTGAGAAGATTTAAACTATCTTTTAGTTCCAACGCAGTACCAATAGCTTCAATGGTTTCGAGGGTTGGATTTCTAAAAGCGTGTGTTTCAATTCTGGCGATCGTTCCGATGGATAGTCGAGAGCGTACAGCAAGTTCCTGCTGTGAAATGCCCAGATCTTTGCGGCGTTTCTTTACCTGATTACCTAAATTTGTGAGCCAATCTTCTACCTCTTTACCCATAAGGTAAAATAATACTATAACGCACAAATCATGTTGATATCAATATACATCATGCTATATATAGCATATTATTTGTCTGTGATAAATTGACGAAGGAAATGGAAGATGTTGCAGGACGGGGTAAAGGTTCAATTTTCAAAAAATCTCGCTAAGCTTATGGCCTCACGGAAATTCACCCAAGAATCTCTGGTGATAAAATTAAATATCAGTAAAAGTTCACTCCATAATTATTGCAACGGTGTGCACCCCCGAAATCTTGAAACACTGAAGAAGATTGCAGATTTTTTTGAAATATCCCTCAATGAGCTTATTTTTGGAGAAAAAATTGAGGTAGTAGGTGTTAATTTCGTTGGCGATATCGAGGGGGAATACATGATAAAAATAGTAAAAAATCAAACGCCAAGTGTTCTTGAGAAGAGTACTACCATCATGTCGACTTTAAAATTATCCGGTACCACCTCAAGAAACTAGTCGACGCATTCCTAAATCTTAAACCAATCAATATTTAAACACATTAAGGTTTCGTCAGGACAGTCTTTAATGAGTTTAACATTTTCTTGAATAACTTGAACTAAACGCTTCCGGATTTCTGTCTGCAATGATTGAGATATAACCATGGGTCCACTATAAAAAAGTTCTTCAGAATCCATGCCACCCATTTTTTCAAGCGCTTTTAGCCTCCAGTTTGTATGATGACGGGTAACTAAACCAGATGTGGATTCAAGATGTGTAACTCGAGAACCCATTTCGTAGCCACTTTTCGTTTCTACACAGAGGCCATTTTGAATTAGAAAGTCCATTGTTTTTCTAACCACCGGGCGAGATAAATTTAGACGCTGAGAGATCGATTCGATAGTTCGACAATCTTTCAAGGCCGTCGCTAAGCTGATTGCGATGTAATACCAATTCGAGTAAAAAAGGGCTTTGGATTCTTCGGTCAATTTGGTGGTTGCGGTCACACGAGATTTAAGATCTTTTGATTTAGAACTGACTTCTTGCAACTTTTTCTTGAGATGGCTTTTGTATTTATAAGTGCCGGCACGAGCGTACCGCACCAATAAAATAAAATACTCTCGCTCGAATTCATTTAAACCGAGAAAGTCTGATACTTCGAAACTTTGATCTTCGGTAAAATCTCGCTCTCCTTTTAGAATCTGACTTATTACCACGGAATTTACATTAAGATGCTGAGCTAGCTTTCGCGATTGTCCCCGGTCTAACCTAGCGAATTGCTTAAGTTTATTTAGGGTAAATTCCTTATAATCTTTGAAATCAAATATATCCATATTTTCAAGTATTTATCGGATAAATTAGCAATTTCTTTAATTTTTGTAGTAAAAATTAAATTAATAAATCTAGATGTCCACCTTGGGGCGATGTAGGTTGCACACCAATTGCAACAGTTTCACAAGGAGACCCAGAATGCAATCAGTAGTTCGTAAGAGACCTTTTAGTCTTATAATAAATCTTATTTTGTCTTTATCCTGTAGTTTTTTCTCATCAGGTTATGCAGCGGAAGCCGAAGGGGGAACTCATGGCGGCGGAGGGGAAATTCTTTCGGAGCAAAATGTCGATATGGAATTTTTGGCTACCGAAATTCCTAAGATGAAGCTCTTTGTTGAAATGGCGATTAACTATTTTGATTTATTGGCCCATTTTGGCGAGTCTCCAGATACCCAGCAATCACCGGCCATGGATGTAGCGAAGAAGCTTAAGCCCTTTTATGAGGAGATGTTTAAACGTCTAAAGGTGGCAGATTTTAAAATATTGAGAGACAGAGCTTGTAAAGACAGAGAACAAAAAGACGTTGATGCGAGCGTGGTTGATGTCGATAGCCCAAACGAAATATGTGTAAGTGTAAAAACACTTTCGCAAAAACTCACTTACAAAAATTATTTTGAATCCGTCGTTGCGCTACTAGCTCATGAAGTTACGCATTGGTATGGCACTACAGAGGAAGAAGCCGTATTATTGCAGCGATTGCTAGGGATCTACCTAAACCCATCTCAGCGTTTCGGTGCTCCAACCTCGGATTTCGAATATGAATTAGATAACCTGGCGAAAATTATTAAAGACATCCAAATCGCTGATGAAAAAGGATATTACGGAAAAACTTGTATGGCTTTAAGTAATCTTCAGACAACTTATTCAAGGCTTCATTTATTCTCAAACAGCACTTTGCCAGGCGGCCTATCCGTCCTCAATGGAAAAGGTTGGGATCAATATATGACAGCTATGATTCGAATTCATTTCGCCACAAGCTACTGTGCAACGACCGAAGATGGCGAATGGCAGTCCATCTTAACGTCTATGAAAGGTCGAACCGAACTTAAGGTAAAGGATGTTGATTCTAATTCACCTGTCACTAAACGCATTGAGTATCCCGTAATTCTTGTTAGCCCGCAAAACAAAAAGGATCTTAAAAGGGCACTAACTATGATTACTGAGAACTTAAATTTCATGAGGGCGCAACTTTTAAGACTTTCAAAATTTGAAATCGTAACTGATGGGCCAACTAAAATCGAAATTAAAAATTAGTTTAATACTGAGGATATTTATATGAGATACTATTTGCTACTTGTTTGTCTTTATTTAGTAAATATACAGGCCCACGCATCCGAATCACATGCGTGTCTTGGCGACTACAAAAATTCAGTCGTGCTTTACGTGAGCGATGAGTCCTTCTTTTCTGATAATATTAGCGGAATCTGGGTCACAGAAAATGGGAGTGTTTTTAAATTCTCTGGAAATGACACAAAATGTGATTCAAAACAAATTGGCATTCTTGAGGTCTCAAGGCTGATGGACCTTCAGAATTTAATTGAAGGTTGGTTACCATATCAAACACCACTACGTGACAATTGCCATACCGATGGACTTAGCATGACAGAAGTGCGGCGCCGGGATGGGTCAGTATTGCAATTGCATATTTACGACCACTGCGCAGACTACGCCAGTGAACCCAGCGGCAATACAAAATTGAGAAACTACCTGTTAAAGTTTTATCGTGAATACTTCGCGAAATAGATGGGCCGTCCTATTTGCGCACAGGTAACAATTACGAGGGGACTTATGAGGATTTTATTTATTACTTTTATTTTTAGTGTCTTTGCGACAACGTCTCAAGCCGAGGTTAAAGCCTATTTCGAACATGACGGCCATATGTTTTCAATGGACAAAGTTGTCATCGATGGAAAAGAAATTAGCGACAGTTGGGGAGTTTACTCCATTTCTGAAGCCATGAGCAAGAATACTCAGGCGCGCGAGCTGGCAGAGCTTCACGAATCCTATGCTCGACGTGGAAACGCATGGCTCTGGGGTGGAGTTGGAGCCGCTGTTGTATATGGAATTTCAACGTCGTCATCAAATCAGGGAAACTTTAACCCCAGCATCTATTGGGGAGTCTTTTCAGTTGGATTTTTTACGGGCGTCTATCATTAGCGCAATCACGTATGTACTTACACAAAGCAGTGAATTCCTACAATGGTCTTCAATTAAAAGATGAAACTGGCTTTAACTTTCGCTTTAATAATGGTGAACTAATATCCCAGTTTACCATTTCTTTTTAGCTCGTCTATTTGTAAGTAGATAAGTCAAATCCAAGCTAGCCACTGCGGTGCGCGAGTTTGAAAAAACTCGCTCCGAGTAACAATGACGAGCATGACATTCCACGCAATTAAATAATGCGGAATTTTGTTTTGGATAATATTTCTACCACCGTTGCCGCCATACCCGTTGTACCGAGTTAGTGGGGTGTTCCTTCAGCGGAAGTATCACTTTTTAAGATCTCTCCGGAAAATCGAGATTTATTTTTGCCTCATGTGAAGGAGGCTTTAAATAAAAACCGCGCTCTAGGTTGGGAATTCTGCATTAATGCTAGCTGTGACCAACAGCACGTCCTTGTCGTATCAGGATGGAGAAAAATATGTCATGCTAATAACTGCCGCGAGCAATTTCTACTTAGAGATTCAGGTGGTCAGGTCGCCACAAACTCAGGAGACTACTGGGTAGACGATCTCGACATTCTCAAAAAAGTAGATTTGATGCTAGGACAATATGAAGCGCTATCGGCAAAAGGCATGCTACCAAATTTAGTGATGAATCTGGAATTTTGATTTAGGAATTAATTTATGAAGATATATCTATCAATCCTGTCGTTTGTGTTTGTAATGTCGCAGGTACACGTGACCTTTGCCGATACTTATGGCTTAAAATTCGAGCCCGGAATAATTGCAAAGCGATGCCTTGATAAAAATCGTCCGCAGACTTCTTCGAAAGTTGGAAAATTACTCGACCAATACAAAAAAGATTTCTCAACTCAGGAGATGCGAGCCAAAGAGCCCGCGAACTTTGTTGAGCGGATTGATGCCATTATTGCTCAAACAAAGCTTGCTCCCATTCTTAATTGCCGGGCTCGTCTTGCAAAAACGCCTGGTTTTTCATATGAGCTACGCTTTCAAGATCCAGCTTTAGGCAACCAATCAATGCAGGTCGTAACCGAAGAGGTTGGTAGTGGATCTAATCGTATTCTTAAAAAAATTTTGGAGTTCAATTTAACTAAATCGGCCGAAAATGTAATTTTTGTTTACTTGCATGAAATGACCCACATTTGCCAGGCTCAAGAGTTCGAAGAGACTTACAGACGCTTTGATGCTGATCCAAAAAATAAAGAATTATTGGGCGATATTTACCGAGCGAAACTCTTTGGCGAAATAGAAGCTTTTTTCGTAATGAATCTGGCTTATACTGAGCTCTTAAAAGATTCCACAGCAATTTGTGAAATACAGGAAGCTGGAGAAAACCTCGCCAAAATCTATGGCGAAAGTGAGGACGAGATTCTAGGCGGAACTTTCGCCCAAAATTATTTTTGGTTATTCGGAGTACTACAAAGGAAATGAAGGGTACATTTTGGATTTGAATACGACCGACAAAACCTACTTTACTTCCAAACTTCCAGAAGGAAAATTTTTGCTTAAAAGCATTCATCCGAAGCTAAAGGCAAAAATTCAAGCGATGGGAATTCTTGTAAACGAATAACTTAGAGCCATACGCTTACGATTTTTAGACCGATGGCTCATTTCAAAAACTGACTTCTAACAAATTTTGTCACCAATTTTGAATTTTTTTTGTGTACCAAAACTCTGGTACACTTTGTACCACAAAAATTATGGGAAATAAAATTCCTCCTGTATATTGCACCCATGGAAACACAAAGCTCAAATTTTAAAACGACATCAAATGATTTTCGCTTACTGTTGCAGCGTGAACTCATAGAACGGTGTCGTAAAAACCCTAAGTACTCATTGCGGGCGTTCGCGAAAGCTTTGGGAATCGTTCCGTCAGCTTTATCAGATATGCTTAACGGTAAACGTACGATTACCCCTGCCAGCATTGAGCGCCTGGGACTGGCATTGGGTTTAGAACTTTCTGAAGTAAAAAAGTATGTCAAAGGTCAGACGCCGACTGCTGATCAAAATTACCAGCAGCTAACGATGGATACCTATGCCATTATTTCGGATTGGTACCATTATGCAATTTTAGAACTGATGAAAATCAAAACCTTTAAAAGTGACCGCGCTTGGATCGCGCGCTGTCTTGGCATAACTAAATCGGAAGTCAATGCGGCTTTTGAGCGTTTATGCCGAGTCGACCTAATCAGGGTTGATAAAAAAGGGAACTGGATTGACACGTCAAATGGTTTTTCTACAAACATTGAAAATAGCAATTTGACCTCGGCAGCAAATAAGCGGCTACAAAAACAGATTTTGGAAATGTCAATCCAGGCACTTGAAACTTTATCGCCTAAAGTTCGGAATCATACTTCCATGACGATGCCAGTTAATCCAAAAAAATTGCCAATTGCTATTGAGAAAATAAAAAAATTTCGTCGCGATCTTTGTGAACTCTTAGAAAATGACCGGGACATTTCTGAAGTTTACCAGTTAGCGATATCACTATTTCCGATTACAAATACCAATATAGGAGAAAAGATATGAAGAGATTATTAATTATTTTTAGTTTATTAGCCTCAAACGTAACCCACGCCGGACGAGAAGGCGGAGCTGGAGATTCCGCTGAAATAGAGTTTAAGTCCATCGGTCGGGCTATTTCAAGTAAGCTGCATGATGAATTAGCGGGAAAACTACCTGGAGTAGACGCATTAAAATTCCAGAATGCGGTGGCGGAAACTCAGGTCATAATGACGTCAAGATATTTACAAAAGGACGGCAGAAAGCGCGAGGCACTTAACTTTCCAAACGAAAAAAAGATTGAGGTCAACAGACCTAACTGGACCAAGTTGGCTCCCGTCAGAAAAGCCATTCTCGTTCTCCATGAATACTTAGGTATTCTTGGTTTAGAAGGAGAGAGTTATGAAATTTCAAGTACATTAACATCGATTATGACCGAAAAAAGCATTTTGAAGCTTGTTTCAGATTCAATGCCAATTATGGAGTTTACTTGTGAGCTCATTCGTCTAAATCCTATGGATGCCAGAACTCACGAAGTTTGTGGTACTTCATTTATTCTGACTACGGATATACTCGGTGCTAGCAAAAACAATCCTGAAAAAAATCCATTCAGACCGAGCACGAGTTATTTTAGCCGCGAATGTGACAGAATTCATGTAAGTTTATCGCCCGGTTTCTTTGGTAATTACGATGTAAATCTATCACAGCTGGAATCAAACGAATCAACTCCAAGTCAGTATGCATATTTTCACGCTAATTTATACTCACCACCAGCCTGGTTTCAATTGGGCTTAACTCTAGAAAGAGGAATTCAATTACTAAACCGCAATGCTAAAACCTATGAGTTAAGCTGCAAATTGAATTCAGAAGAGGAGCAATAACTATGAAAACAATAATATTTATCACGCTGATTTTTAGTAGTATTTCGGCTTTTGCTGGGCGAGAAGGCGGAGGCGGTAAGGGATTTGTATGTCGCGATTCAAATGGCAATGTGACCTCTGTAGAGCTACTTGATTTATGGGAGGAGCGGGTGATCCGCAACAGAAAAGCTCTCGTGTTAACGGGCGATTTGCAAACAAATTTAGCGTCTGTAATTGAGCGCGCAAAAAACATGTATTCTGAAGCTGACCTAATAAAACCTGATGGAAAGGTCTGGAAATCGAGCGAACAAACAATTGCGGAACTGACTTTTACAGCTCAAGGAATTGTGGGGCTAAGTGATTTTGCGAATGTCCAGCGATTTCATGGCGTCACACTTGCGGATACCAAAGACTCTTTTGAGGATATGGTGCCAAATCAACCAGGGTGTCGTCTTGAGCAGATTGCCAGGCTTACTAATACATCACAATGGCAAATTAATATGGATTTAGTGAGCAAAATGGACCAGACAAATTTAATCGCCTTTGGATTGCATGAAGCGATCTACGATTTCTTAAAAATTCGAACTGCAGAAAGCGATTCGCTCCGTGTTCGTCGTATCGTTGGTCGGGTTATGTCTGGGGAAAGTTTTCTAGCGATTGATGAACAGCTCAAAAAACCTTACATTAAATGCTCGAGCGATATCTCAAAAAAGGTGCAGGACCTTAGCAAAATTGACCCCTTTATGGCGATTGCTTATTTTCGCGCGAACAACGCAACATTTTATCTAACTCAGAATCCCCGCTCGATTTCACCTTCAATAAGGGTTATTGTTGAGAGAGTTGGGACTCTCGTGCCTATTGACTTTAATCACCAAGATGTCGCTTATTTTCAAGCAGATCCAAATGTAACCATTGAACAATACTTTAAAGCTATACACGATAAAACCAAAAACAAAAATATAAGCATTTCCATGGCGGGACATAAAGACGATGTTGAATTCAAAACAAAAATTCAAATTGGCTTTGCGTCAGGCTTGGCGCGGATACAAGTTACCGATGCCACTGGCCTTGAGAAGGATTTGCCAGAATTAAGAAATTTGAAATGTGATTTGGTAAAATAAATCGGAGGTTTGGAAGCGCAGAAGGTAACAGACCTTTAACCGATTACGCCCGACACAAGTGAAGAGCATATGCGGCGTGGTCTCCAGGAAATTTTTTAAATTTTGCTACTGCTTTATTCAGAAATTCTGAAATGGGGTTTTTAAGGCAGATTTTGCGAAAGATAATTATGAAGTGAATTTTAAAATGGTTGATGTTTGAAAAAAATTCCTTTACCTTTTTCACAGGTTAAATCCTAAAAAATTTTGTTTCAACGTCATCTAGAAGAGTGGTCAAGGTTTCGGGCATAGAGTTCGAAAGATAGCTTAAAAATTTCGAGATACTGCTCAAGCCGATGTTGTTCCTAGCGTCTGACGCGTGGAGCTTCGTTACCTCTACAAGCTTTAAAAAAAGACCAAGGCTGTCTTTTCGACTTTCATGTTTACTTTGAGTTCTTTCAAACTGAACGGCCTCCAAAAACCTGTCAGACATTCCATTAGCTAGCCAAGCGAGGTAGTCAGCGAATCCTTCATGTATAGTTTCGATCATTGGACTTCTCCTGTTAAACGGAAACCAGTTTAATAAGACGGTATGTGCAGCTTCGTGTGCAAGCATGTCAAAAAACGAGAATTTGATATGCCTAGAAACAATGGAACTTTTGGTTTTGTAACTGTATTTATAGATTGGGGGCGAGTCGCCGACAAAATTAAATCTGATTTCTTTGGGTCCAGTATTTGTGCGGGCTCTACTCTAGTACGATCTCTCAATTGGCCTTTATACAATCAAAGCCACTCTTCAAGGCCTTTTTAGAAGAGAAGAATAAATTGGGAATTGAGAATCCTTCAAATTTAATTCATGAGTATCAGGTATATGCTCTAGAAAGGTATAACGATCCTAAATGGCTATCGAATCGACAAGATGCTTCCCTAGAGCAGACCAGGTTAAACTGGCTAGGTTAATTCATGCCCACCGGAAAACCTTGTCACGCATAAATTACTAATACATAATGTCTCTTCATGATTGGAGGGCGCTATGAAACTATCTCGATTTTTAATTTTAATTTTTATCTCGATTGTCCCGATTTTTTCGTTTTCGGCAGAAAAAGAGGGTGTTGATTTTGTTTCACCCAAAGATGGGGATGAGACTCAGTCCAAAATCAGTTTGAAATTTTCAGTGTCTGGTATGGACGTTAAGCCTGCGGGTGTGATGTCTGAGAAAACCGGTCATCATCATCTGATTGTCGACGGAAAACCAATACCCAAAGGTACTCCCGTGCCTAAAGATGAAAAAAATCTACATTTTGGAAAAGGTGAATCTGAAACGACACTTACTTTGCCAAAAGGCAAGCACACGTTAACGCTCCAGTTCGCCGATGGTGCACATTTATCTTACGGTGAAGCGTGGAGCAAAACGATTACGATTACTGTTAAGTAACACTTAATTGTAAGGGCTTTGGTGCAAAGCTGACAAGTTTTCTAGCTTTTCTTTATCCTCAAGAAACATATAGTTACCATGTTTGGAAACTGCGCCTTGGTCAAATAGGCATTTAAAGGCGCGTGAAATTGACTCGCGCCTTGCTTGCAGATGGAGTGCCCATTCCTCGTGGGAGAGAACTTTTTTTGCTCGTACCTTTCCGTTGAAAAGCGATCCTCGATGGGCAAAATCAGAAATCAATGCGGTTGCCAAACGCGCATAAACTTGATTTTTTTGGGCCGATATATAAGTGGCTTTGAATTTGTTGGCATGGTTGGCAAACATGATCATTAAATTTTTAATAAATCGGCTATCGCTAGTAATGAGATCGTCTAAAACTTTGTCATCTAAGAAGCAGACTTCTGTGTTTTCGGTCGCAATCGGGTCTACCCTGTAGGCTGATCCATTTTGATTGGCGAAAAATAAACCGGGATACAGAAGATCTAATGACTGGGACGTATTAAATCGGGTGAATAATTTAACCAGCCCTTGGCGCACGACAAAAATCTTAAATTCTTCGCTTCTACCAGTTTTGGAAAAAATATTTTCTTGCGATTCGCAGCGAATAGTTTTTAGGTGATTCGATAGGAAACTAAATTCTTTGTCAGTATCGACAGTAGGGTCTAGAAACGTAGTCAGCGTAGTCATATGAAAAAGTATAAATGTCGTAAGAAGGGTCAACAAACCGATTCTAAAAATCAGGACTGTGACTCAAGTCACAGCTAAGATTTTGCTACAAAACAACGCATTAATTAAAAATTACTTAAGAATGTATTTATACTTATACCCCCGACTCAAGGTCGAGGGCGGATTGATTAGAAAATATTATTTTGTTAAGTTTAATTTAACTCTACAATTAATGATTTTCTGGTAACTTCAGAGCTCACTATATTTGGGCAAATTGAGCCACCCTCAAATGGTGTTTCACAAGATAAAAGCTGCATGTTTTCCTCTTCCACAAATTTGACAGTGGCAAGCCTCTTTATAAGAGCCAGTCGATCTTCAGCCGATCCGGAAATCAGAGCAGATTTAGTTTGTTCGCTCATGTTTTTTAGAGAAAGCATCATCTCAGAAATGCTTCCGCCATCAACAGGATCATTCTCAATAGTATGGGTATTGATTCGATAAGAAATCACGAGTACTGGATGGTCAACCTTAACATCCTCAGTACAGTCGCTTCCACCTTCTAATTGAATACTTGCATCACAGCCTTCAACTCGAACTTTATGGAAAAAATGAGACGCTACTCTGACGTTAAGAAATTCAATTTGGTGAGTACTCTCAGGAACTTCGACAATTACTTTTGCAGCACGAGACTGATTGCTCATGACTAACATTGCTATAACGGATAAAATACTTTTTTTCATTTTTGTTCTCCTTTTGAGATAAAAACCTACTAAAATAATATTTGGATTTTGTTAGTAGTAATATGATTGTAAATATGACTTGCCCGTAGCGTGGTACAGCGTTAATCAAATCGCTCCTTTTCTGGTCGGGTCTCATTTTGTTGTTTGTTTTGAGAATTGGCCTCTTGGAGGAATTTAGATTCTTTAATTGAAGGGGCTGGCTGTGACGGATCTCTAATGAACAAAAAGGTTTCCTTTTGACATGGGTTTGCTACTAAGAAATTTCCTGATGAAAAGAATTGAATTTCATTTTTGTCACAGTCCTTCGGCGGCATAGAAGTATCTGTTTTACATTTTGGGGCTCGGCCGTCAGATTCGCAAAAATAAGCTTGGACATAAGGATAAGTATTATTTTCGCACATATAAAACATGGCCATTTTCTTTCCGTCAAACAGGACTTCAGCTTTTGAAGTACAACGGTTTTGAGATGGCTTCATCAGAAACGATCCACTAAACCCTGAAAAGTCGGGATCGCCGGCGAAAGCAAAGCTGCAGAAAAAAAGTAAGATCCATTTCATAGTAGCTCCTAGTCGAATCGACCTTCTTCTTTTTTCTCAAGTTGTTCGGTTTTATCGGGTTGTTGTTCGTCTTTGGTCTTGGCTTCAGTTTGAGTATTGGCTCCAATATTAACTACAGGGGCGGGCTTGGATGGATCTCTTCGAAATAGATATACCTCGTTAGAGCAGGGGTATGATAAGAAGAAATCTCCCGATGCCATGAACTGAGCTTGAATTTTTTCACATCCCTCTTGTTTAATAGATGTGTCTACTTTGCATTTTGGCGTTCGGTCATCATTTTCGCAAATGAAAACGCGCATTCTTGTCTCTGTTTTGTTTACGCATGACTTTAGCATTACCATTCTTGGACCATCAAAAATAACTTCAGCTTTTGTGTTACACATATTTTTAGTGATATTCATTAGAAAATTACCACCGAATCGGGAGTAGTCGAAGTCTATAGTCGCAGCAGAACTCACTTGTGTGAACGCGCAAAAAAGCAATACCCATCTCATAAACGTTCCCCTTCATGGATTAAGTCGAAATTTGCTATGCAAACTAGTAGCCTGATTTTTGGCCGAATAGGCTATCATTATGTCGCTTTGGGGGAGGGTGGTAGACTCAATTTGGCACTTAATTTAAAAAAAATTCAACTTGGCACTGATTATGCTTCGTTGAAGATAACTTTACAAAAGGGGGGAATATGAGAGTGTTAATATATTTGCTGATGGTTTTAATGGGGTATTCTAGCTCTGGCGTTGGTGCAATCTTGGAGGTCGATGCCAGGAATCAGGTTTCCGCTGGCAGATTGAATGAGGCGCGACGAAATCTTCCTGCGACTTTGGTGATTCGACATAACTCGGAAACGGGCGCAGTCGATGTTTTACGTTCAACAGAAGTGTTGGGAGCGAATGCGAGTACGGTAAGTACAATCGCTAACCGAAATTTCGTCGGTGTTGAGACAAACAAACCTATACGGGGTGAATTGGACCGAGATACTTCGCGTAGTAACTGGTTCTACATAGGTTTTGGCCGTCCGTATTTTTATGGATACGGTTACAATAATTTTTATTATGGGAATTATAGTCCTTACTATAATAATTATGGGTACTATCCTTACTATCCCACTTACTCCTACAATAATTTTTACTACCCCTATTATGGCTATTACAATTACTTGTCGTATCCATACAATTATTATTTCTATCGCTGGAGGTGGTAATAACCGACGCCACCGCAAGGTGGCGTTGGGATCAAAAGAGTGACCTACACTTTAATTTATTCACGGAATTAAGTCGATACTTAAGGTCTATTTTCTTATTCAAAAGAACGCCATATTCGCTCTTTAGCGCGTAGTCTACAAACTCATACCATTTTTCTTGGCCACGAAAATGATCTTCTGATAGTACCAGACCGATTCCCACGCTATTGCTAGCAGGATTAGTTCTCAGCACGTGCTTCATCAAATCAAGCCATCGCGGATGCCGAATGGCTTTTGGGTTGCCAAGAATATCGCGGATGAAGGACTGTAGGGAAAATATTGAAGGCGCTACTGGAGGATAAGAAGTGATTATTTTTTCAAAGAGATCTGGCCAATTCGGATGCTCAAAAAGAGAAGGTACGTTGTCAGGGGCCATCTTCCAGCGATGAAGGCTGGTTAGATCATAGCCCTCTTCTATCACGAGATCGATAATCTCTGGCCAATTGGGCAATGACCAATTCATTAGAAAAGTCTCAGGAACTTTATGTTTTTCCTTTAGTGAGCGGAGTGCGTATTTTACGGTTTCGAGCCAGGATGGATTTTTAGTAACCTCGTCGCTTAAGAGCATTTGATAAATGCCGCTGTCGTACCGATGTTTCAATTTATCGATAAATAGCTTCACGGTTTTCTCCCAATAGGGAGTATTTAAAATGTAAGGAGACTTTAAAGTCCCAGCCCAAAAAGAATTGGCGCGCCCCCAGTAGCCGCGCGTTTCAATTAACTTATAGATCCATTCTGGAAATTTTGGATGTTGCTGTATGTGGGAGTTATACGCAAGTGGGATATAGGCTTCGTGCATAGAAACTTGATTATCGGAAATTATTTTATCGATCATTTGCGGAGCTTCGGGATGAGAAAACGGCCCTGGTTTTACCAAGATTTCAAGAGCAGTTTTCTGTTTTTGACTCATAACGTCTTTCATCCAGATAGACCATTTCGGATTGTGTACAATTCTTGGTTCCGTTAAAAGAGCTAATTGAGCGTGATACTTATTGTAATGTAAGATTTTTTCGAGCTCTCGTTCGCTGCCTTCAGAAATTGCTGATGAAAAAAACTCTTGCAAGATAAGTGGAAGGGGGGAGTTAGGTGACTTGCTCCATTTTTCAGTTGCGTCGGCGACAAAAGACCTTATCTTTTTTAAATCTCCGGCAGAAGTCTGTGAAGAACGAGTCCACTTGCGTTTGAATTTTTCAAGTAGGGCCCGCTCGGATTCGGGAAAGGCTTCACCTTTATTTAAGAGCTCGAAATAAGCAAGTGGTGATAAGTCAATGGATTCTGGAATGACCGTGAAAGCTTTTTTATTGTGAAAGATAACGTAGTCACTAGACATGGTAAAATCAGTACCCAGGCGAGCTTGGGGATTTACCTTGAGACGGATTGTGAGTCCTGTGTGGGCAGCGCCTTGCCGGCCGATACGAGTATAAACTCCGTTGCCATAGGCGGCAGCTTCGCCAATAAATCCCTCTCGAGAAATCAAAAAATTCGGGTCGCCCGTGTGGGCGCGGGTTATACTTTCATAGGATAAAAAGGTATTGGACTCGTGAGCGACAATCTTAATTCCCAGTTCCGCAGCGGTTTTGCCATTGCCAAGACCGACTTCGTAGCTTCGCAATGGCTCTTTGTTCATCCACCAGGCAAGAGATTCTTTTACTGTCGGGTAGTCGAAAGACATTAATTTTTTTCTAAGTCCAAGGCGCTCCAAAGTATTCCATGCATATTCGATATTAACTGCATGTTTAATTAATTTTTTTCCCATATCAATTAATCGTCGTTGAGAGTTATTATCTTTGATTTCGGTTGGAATAAATTGATCTATGATGGTTTGAATTTCCTTTTCGTCCTGAGGGGTGAAGGTAAGTTCATATTGAAAAGCTTTGGTGAGCGCACGGATGACTGAAAAGATTTCTGGATTATTACCGGCTTTAGCACGTGCAGTAGAATCGTGGCGAGGTGAACGGTAAAAGTGCACATGACTATTAAGCACATCAGTGAAGAAAAAACTTCTTTGTGAGTTCCAGTCCCTAAGGTCGCGAACGACGGGTTCTCTAGATTTTGAAATCTCAATCATTCCTGTAGAATTGGAATCGGTATTTTGATTTAAAAAATCATAGTCGTTAAGAAGCGCTTCTTTATACCCCATTTCGCCAGGCGCACCTCGGGAGAAGCGCAAAGTTCGTACCTCCCATTTGGCTTTTCCTCCCAAAAAATGCGGGTATTCATTAGAGAGTCGAGTCGCGAATTCATCGATTTGCTGGATTGTTCCATCTGCGACGATGTCTAAATCTTGCGTCGAACGGTAAATGTTCGTGAAATCATAGTCGAAACGATCGCCTTGATAGCGCTTGTCGCCTTCTTGGCGTAAAGAATCCCACTTCACATAATGGGCATAACCTGCGGCCGTGCCGCCAAAGAGCCAGACCCGAAGGCCCATGGCTTTAGCAGTTTGACGGATGAAATTAAATTCTTCAACCGTCGCAATTTTTTGCGCGATTTTTTGCTCCAGTTGCTCGGGAGAAAGCGCCGAAGCAAGTGGTGCGAGAAAGAAGGTGATCTGAAAAAATGTGCCTAAAATAATTTTTTGCATGTGTTGCTTTTGCCTGTTGTTAGGCGATTCCACATTTCAAAACTTGAAACCATAATTTTTTGTTTCAGGGACAATTTCATTGTTGCCTTATATTTTTCAGCCTCGGCTATGACCTGCTCGGTAAATTTCGTTTTTGGAGAAACCGATTTATCATCAAGGTAGGCTTCGTACTGTTGCAATTGAATAATGGCACGAATAAAGTCGACGTACGATATGTCAAAAGTTTTAAATCCTGCATCTTTTACTGCTGATAGCAGAGCAAAATAGGCTGTGACTTTGTCTTTGAACTCAGGCTCTGGGAAGTAACGCCGTAGTTTTTTGCCTAAAAGCTTCGCTTGCTCGGAATTCAAAGAAAAAATATGGGTAATCTCTTGCGCAGTCCACTCATTAGGTCCCAGTTGAGTTATGATTTGAGAAAGTGCGAAGAGCTTGATAATTTTTTGGCGATCGTCTTTTTTCATTTTGATAAGCTGTCCAAAATCTATCGGATATATTTCTCTCGTTTCGCTATCTGTCTTCATTGGCTCAAGAACCATATGATCGCGGCCGTGGTAGGTTTGAAAGTAAATGCGATAGTTTCCTGCGTGTCGGTCTGGATCAAATTCTATAGTGTCGCTGTCTCCGAATAAGATTTTGCTTTCTATCTCTGAAATTTTCTTGGCTGCTATTTTTCTTAGGTACTCCGGAAGATCGTTAAAAGACCCGCCGCGTGCATATTCTGAAACAAGCATGCGATCTTTGATAAGTTGTTCTTTAGGGACTTGTATTTTTATTTTTTCGTCCGACAAGTCGATGTAAATAAAGTTTTTAGCGCGCGCCGATTTTTTACTCTCCTCAGTAATTTCAAGTTCTTTTTCGACCGCGCGTCGAGCGGCATCGACGATAGTTTTGAAGATTCCATAGCGGTAGCCGCGCTTATTTAAGTACTCGGCCATAGAATCTAACAGTACCAGTTCTGTGCGTACGTGGTTAACGGCGCTGGCACGGAATATCTTAATTACGATGTCTTGCTGTGACTTTGAATCTGTTGCGAGATAGGCATACTTTAGAGAAGCTGCGCCGAGGAGTTGGCGAAGTGTGAAGGGCAATTTATCAGTCCCTAAAATTTCTCTTGCGTCGGCGTAAATATCTTCGCGGTTTGGAATATCTGCGCGTTCCTGCAACTCGCGAAGGATGGGGGTAGCCGCGGGGATTAAATCGGCAGCCACAAGAAATTGCCCGACCTTAATTCCTGTTGCTCCAAAAACCTCAAGTATTTGCTTTAAGGTGTGGCCAATTGTTGCATCTTTATCTCGAGGTAGGGCATAGAGGTATCCCAGGATTTTTTTCTGAAAGCCGTCGTTACCATCGCTTAACTTTCCGAGGGCGTAGAGAAAGGCCGAAAGAATTTCTCGAGCCGCTTTCTGCGTATCTTTATCTCCATGAGAAATCAAATTGTCTATGATTTTCTTACCCACGCCCTTTTCTAAACTTTCGTTTCTGAGAATGCCTTCTTCCAGAAGCATTTCTACGATCGTAGAGCGTGCCCATATTGGTAAATTTTGATAAGTTCGGCGAATACGAAAAGGTCCTAAGTTCAAAAAGGCTCGGTGGATTTTTTGGGTAGGGTTATCATCGCCACGCAGAAAAAGTAAGAAAGCGAACTGATCTTCTTTTTTCCACTTTGTGACCACTTTAATAAGGTTGTACATTGCGCTAAAAGTTGGATCTATTTTTTGTTCACTAGTATTTGTGGCTTTTGGCCAAAATTTTGCGTCGTGAATGATTTTGCTTTCTTCTTGCGTACTTAGAATCTTTACCGATAGGTCTTCGAGAATTGAAACGTACCGAATTCCTCCCTCGGGGAAATTTTCTTGCAGTTTCTCGATAGTGGCGAGAAGAAGCGGCTTACGATCATTTGGAGTCTCATTATTGTAAGTAACAAGAGTTTGATAGACTTCAGACTTGAGAAACTGTCGGGCCGCAAACTCTTCGAAAATAGATCGGTCAAAGGCTCGGCCATCTGTGAGTGCGAGTTTGGAAAGTTCCTTTTCCTGCATTTCATTGGCGTTTTGCAACAGGTCCTGCAAGATTAAATCTGTCGTTAAGGAAACCCCGCGCGAAGTTAACAACAAAAATAATTCTAATCGGCCTTCAAATGTACTTGGATATTGCCCAAGAGCTTGTAGCCGCTTAGTAATTAGGTCATGTGTTAGTTCAGAATCAACTTGCTTATAACGCCAAATATTTTGATATCGATGTTTTAGCTGATTTATGTACGGAACAAACCCCACTTCGGCAGGTGAATAGTAAGGGGTATTGATATAGAGTTCCCTCCAATAGTAGTCTCGGTTTAAGAATAGAAGGATATCTTCTTTGGTTTTAAAGAGTTCTGGCCTTTTGATAATGCCATAAAAGAGCTCCTCTTGATAAGACCTTAGCACATCGTTTTTAAAATTTTCGTCAATATAAGCAGTCAACTCAGTTATAGAGCCTGCGTTTTTTAACCAATTGCGTGGAATCGTAAGTTTGAGATCTCGTAATCCCCCAAACCCACGCACGGACTTTTTATCATCTTTAAGAAACGCGAAAAACTTCGCCTCTTCCTCCGAGGTGAGTTTTTTTGCGCCAAAGGTGTAGTTAGCCACTAGATGTATTTCGCTATCATTTTTTAGAACTTTAAAAAAATCAACGAGATCTCTATGAGAGATAGATTTCGATAGTAACCAACGAAGAATATCGTGGCTATGTTCTCTTAGAAAAATTTTAAAAACCGCAGTCTTTTGAATTTCAGGTTTTTTATCGACAATCAATTTTATCACCTTAAATGCTTCTTCCGGTGTCTGGGGGGCTGCGTTCAGTAAAGTCGAATAAAGGAAGCCAAGGTAGTAAGAGTCACTATGCGAAAGAAGACTCTCGAACTGTAAGATGTTTTTTTTATTTAGTGTCTCGTAGTATTTTACAAAGAGGCCATGAAGGCTTGGATTAAGTCCATGGTTTCTGACGAAATCAGCTGCTTCGCTACTGTTATTGAAACTCCTAAGATCTTCTTTGGGCACAAGATCTTTTTCCACCAAATCATCGAGAATATCCCATAGCCGTTTGACATAATCTAAAGCGACACCAGAGGTCGCTACCAGGTTTGGGAGCGTAGAGGTAGCCGGGGGATGAGCTTTGGACCTATAAGCTCGGGGGAGAAACTTCAAATTTGCTAAGTAGATTGCTTGTTTTAAAAACGGAAAAATTTCTTTTGGATTTGTTTCTGGGTTAGCTAAAAAGGCTCGGAGTTTTTCGAAGTCTGACTTTTGATCCCGCATTTTTTGTAACCTTACGTTTGCACTATCTACTAACTTCTGTGTCCCTCGCGTGATGCTCAATATTCCGGTGTGACCTTTATTATAAGTAAAGAGCGTTAAGCGTTTGCCAAGTAGGAGAGTCTGTCCGCCAATATGCAACCCGAATTTTCCTACGTTAACAATAGCACCAGGAATTCCTTGAACTGTTTGCCTAGCGAGATTACCTGTGCCAGCGACAAGAGCGTGCATGTGTTGCCAAAGCAATTTGCTAACATATTGAGTTCCACTCCAAGCACTAGCATACAGATAGCCGGTGTTGTTATATAATGAGGTGCCGATAGTGCCGACACTGCTAGCCAGGTCTTTAGTGGTTTGTCGTGTATATTTGGCAAATTTGACAGACACAGGAACAATTTCACTTGGCGGTGGTCCAAAAAATTTATAAGTGAGCGCGCCAGCGCCGATAGCACTGAGAAAGACCATGTGGTCGGCAGCATAACTCCTCAGTGGGGCGGTGAGATCGAGCGCTGGTTCGATAAAACTGCGAAAGCTTTGAAAGGAGTTTGACGTTACAACATAATCGCTAGTTGCCTGAATAGACGCCATGGCCGCTTCATAAATTGGTAAATAGGAGAACGCAATAGCCCCTACTACTGGAATGCTCCACTTCAAGAGGTTTACATAAAGTGGGTAAACGAAGAGTTTAATGCGTGTACGTAGTCGGTCCAGTTCTTTAGGAAAATTTTGGTGCCGACTTACTAAGTCTAAAATATCTTTTTTCTTAGATAGATAAGCCAAATAGTCTTTTTGAATTTGTAGTCGTAGAGAACGATACTCTCCGGGCAATTGTTTGATGTTTTGGACCGCATCCTGACTTAAAAGATATTTCCTCTGGCCAAATTCATTTTCAATCCAATCATGAACGCGACGTTCAAACTCGGTGAGAGCCCAAGGGTTAAACCCTGCCGCCATTAATCTTTCAATAACTGAAAGGTCAATTTTGGCAATTTCCTGCGCCTTGGAACCGGCGTTTGAGAGCGCCGCAATATTTTCGATGTTACGATAGAAATTGGGATCGTCTGAAAAGCCCAACACTCGAGGATTTACTTTGGCCAAGCCCTTGGCAAAAAGGGCGGCGAGTTCATCAACATTTTTTACAAATGCTAAGGCCCCAGAGGTCACTGCAATTCGTGTCTCATTAACAGGTGATCTTTTCAGTAAATACTCAAATTTGGCGAGTTCAATATCTAGTTTTACGCCGCTGTACTGGAGTTTCAAAGATGCTTCTTGGCGATCATATTCCTCTTTGTGAAGGTTAACAACGCGCACTTGAATTTCCGGAATTGGACTTGAGTTAAAAAGTATTTTTACATTTTCCAATTCACCTTTGACAGCGAGTTGGCGATAAAGGTTTGTCATCAGGTTTTCGAGGGCTTTCTGACCGCCGCCCAGAAGTGCTAAACTAATAAAAACCCCGTTAATACTCGTTTCGGGTTTCTCAAGATGTTCCTCTGAAATGTAGCCAAGTTCTTTTTCCGCGCGTTCCACATCGGTGTTTTCAACTTCGTCGAGTGCGACAGAAGAGTTGTCTAAGGGCGCAAGAAACTCACTTGTGGCTTCGATCGAGTCCGAGTGGCTAAAATTTTCGAGGTTAGAAAAAGCCTCATCTGTGTCGGTTTGCGCCGACACAGAGCTGGCGACAAGAGTAAAGCTAAGAAACGTGCGTAACAACTTTCTCACAAAGGTTTACTTTCTACTGAAATAAGCCCCGGCAAATGTCAGGACTGGGTCGTGACATCAAGCTATTAAATCTCTCTGCCACTCTCGAAATCATTGGCGACATTGTTTCTGCCATTGTCTTGGGTTTCTGTCTTGCCATATATTCTTCATAGCTTCGGCGCGTGGACTTTCCTTTACTTTCTTTGCTGGTGACCCATGTTCCGATTTCTTCAAAACGTTTTCCTGACATATTACCTTTTTGGAGAAGTTCAGCCACCGCAGAGCGTACGAAAAACCAATTGTCTTTAAGAATGTCCTCAGCGATGAGGCGTGCTTTTTCAATTAATTGATTTTTGTCTTTTTCAAGCTCTGCCGCGAGATGGCCGCTTAATATTGGTTTCTTATGTTCGTCGAGTCTAACGCCTAAATATTTTTCGCTAAAGCCAAAGTTAATCAAATAACGTTCGGCAAGCATTTTCATTTTTTCTAAATCGTTGGACCAGCCAGCAGACTTTTTATAACCTGCAAGTTCCTCAGCAAGGCTTCCTGCATATAAGCCGGCCATCTCAAAAAGTACGGAATCTTTTGTTGGACTAACAACTGAGTTTTCTACCGGCTCGTAACGAGCATAGCCAAGATAATTTACATCTTTAGCTTTCCCGCCGTAGATAGTAACGAAGGCTAATTGATGTCCCGTGACTCTGGGGTCATTCATTAGCGCATGACCAACTTCGTGAAAGGCAAAAGATTTCGCTTCTTCGGGTCCAAAAAGTGGACGTGAATTGGCAAATTCAGCAAGGTCAAATGACTTTGTACCTAAGTATTTTCCATTTTGTTTTACTGAAGCGCCCAGCTCTACCTTGCGAGTAAACGACTTACGAATAAAAGGTTTTTTGCCTAAATTGTCACTCAGCGAAAGCTCAACTTCGACTTCACCTTGATCCGCGGTTGGTTGGACTCCAGCTTCAACCATGAGCATTGAAATAAGCGCCGCTAACCGTTGCTCGGCGATGTCGCGCACCGATCTTCCGCCCTTGTCATGGGTAAAGAAACTTTCAGCGACTTGCGCCACAAATTTTTCGTCATATTTTATTTTTACCGTTGGGTAATTTTTTTGAAACTTTCCGGTCTCAATACGTATGATCTTTTCTGCAACTAAGATTTGTTCTGGTTTGATCAATGGTTTCATTAAAATCAAATCACACATTCTACCAATAAATGCCTCGGGGACTCCCGCTTCAAGCAAAAGAGCGCGAACTTTGTCGCGCGATTTGTTTTGTTTCCAAGTTGCTAAGCGCATATCATCGTCGGTCAAGCCTTGAAAGAGAACCTCGGCGTCGTTACCGGTAAAAATAAAAACATATTTTCTAAGGTCGTAGACCAAACTGCTGTTGGCGGGGGATTGCCAAGTGCCTTCCTCGACAATGTGATAGAGGCGTTTAAAAAGTGCGGTTTTCTGCGCTTTGTCTGCGCCACCCATATTAGATGCTTCATCAAATAAAATTACACCACCTTCGGGATTCGCAGCCAATAATTTTTCAAATTCCCATTGCTGATCCGAGCCCATGATTCCAGGAGGAGGGCCCATCTTCATGTTAAAATCGATTTCGTTGGCAACGTCACCGAGAGATAAAATCCCGACGCGTTCACTGGCGCCGTAAAGACCGTTGGCAAGAGCGCGTCCCAATTCTGTTTTACCCAGTCCTGTAGGTCCAACGACGAACATCGAGATAGGACGGCGAAGTTTATTCATTCTTTGGGCCCAAATACTCTGTACTAAACTTTCAATGGCTTGGTCTTGTCCAATGACTTGGGCTTTCATGACGTTTGGCAAATTTTGAAGTTGTGAAATAAGTTCTTTATCTAAAAACGGATTGTCTATTTTCTTTTGAGGAGCAGAAATAAAAATGGGTTTTTGATTGTCAGTGGTAATTTGAATTTGAGCTTGGGCTCCTGGATGAGGTATGTATAAATCCAAATTTGCTTTTGAGTTTTTCGATAGATTCCAGGCGCGGCGCGCGGCTGAAAAAGATTTAGCTATAAATTCCTCTACCGCCCTTTTTACGGGACGATTTCCATCGTTGATATTCCAGCGTGAAAGCGCGAGGAACTCTACGAGCTTGTCCGAAATGGTCAGAGTGATTCCGTATTTTTCTTTAAATTGCTCGATTTTATAATCAGCAACGAGACGACCAACTTCGACAGCAGTACCCGGTGTTGATGGGCGCGAAACTATGAACTCGTCGACACGACCTACCACTTCAGGAGGTAAGCGAAAATCATCTTTACCGCCAGTCGCAGAAGTAAAATATTTTTTTAGCTGTTCAGAGGTCATGTTTTCAACGCGTTGATCGATTTCTTTTTCTGTCCAATTTTCTGCCGCATCAGGAAAAACAAGTTTGGCACCACGATTACTTGTTAAAATAACGATATGGCGATTAGAGAAACGATGACGGCCGTCTCCGCCGGGAATTTGCCCTTTGTCAAAAAATTCCATAAATCGCTTCCAAACGGACGGATCCATTTTTTCAGCTTCATTGATAACGATAACGCCACCAAATTTGCCGCGTGACGGATCGTCTAACCATTCCATGAGTGTTCCAGAGGTTTGATCGCTACTGATTACTCCATTTGGGGCGCCGAAAAGCGAATTGTCTGCAAAGCCGCCGCTTTGAAAAGCTGTGCCATCAATTTCAAAGAAATGAGATTTATTTCTGAATAGTTGAACCGCAATTTGTTCTCCCAAATGAGATTTGCCAGTTCCAGTGGTTCCAATATCGACAAGTACTTTGGGGCGACGGGAATCTGAAACCAAAAGATCGGTGATGTGGGTATCGAAAATGCGATCTATAACTTTGTCACGTCCTTTGACTTGAGATTTGACCCTTTTTTTCACGTCCTCGATAAACGCATCAAATTCTCTTGTGTCATGCGGGTTTACCGGCATGCCGGTGATTTTTTTTACCATGTCGTAGATGTCGGTGTCGTTTAAAGTGACGTTTGCACCTTTGTTTTTACGGTGAAGTGCTATTGCAACGTCTTGTAAAAGTTTATAAGGACCTTCGGGGCGGCGGTTATCGGGGCGGGCGCTAGGTGCCTGGCGTACAGCCGCTTCGATGGCCTCATCAGAAATCACCACGTTATACTCATTTTCAATTTCTTTCCCCGTGGAATTACGAATGAGATCTTTTGTCTGCTGCTCAGTAAACTCTACAACAGGGACATCTTCTTTGCGACGTTTGAATGCTTCATTGCGCTTAATCATCATTTCAAGTTTTTCAGAGTTGGTTGATCCAATGATACGCACGCTTTGGGTGCGGGAATCAAGAAATGTGAGTAAGGCTTCGATTTGCGGCTGTTGCAGCATATGCATTTCGTCTATATATATGATGAGTGGTCGGCCGATTTCCTTTTCGAGTTCAATTACAGCCTCCATGAAGACGCGCATGGCTTCGGCTTGTGAGTTATTGTCATTTGACTTAGCCATTGATGAAATCTTTGAAGCCGAGGTTTCGATAACTTCTGCGTCCTGTAAATGCTTCTGATAAGTCGCGGTTTGTGGGAAGTCTTTGTCAATGATTTTTTGATTTATACGTTCAACGATCGTGGTCTTACCAACTCCGGCTAAGCCAATGAGAACGGGGAATTTTCCTCTAATGCGTATAAGGATATCGATCGTGCGATCTGCTTCGTCATCGCGGTAGAGCACGGTACGGTTTTTACCGTTGGCTCGATTTTCTCTTTCCTCGTCTCCTAAAAAGCGGGATGAGCCCTGAAGTACAATTGCTGCGGCCTTTGAGGAGCTACGGCTTTGGAGTTCATCTTTGAACGTTGGTTTTTTCTGACCAGGACTACCACTATTGGAGCTTGCCGCCGCGACAGGGGCTTGGTTTTTGGCTGCCGCTCCACCTTGAATTATCGGTAAAGGTGGTAGTACTTTTCGATTGCTAGAGGCTTTAACGATAAGGGTTTGCAATGAATTAACCACATGGCGAGCCCAAGTTAGGTTAGCGTGGTTAGTGTTAAAAGTACCGAGAATTTGTGTAAGAACTGTAGTGTCTGAACTACTAGCCATTTTATCGAGTGAAGCAATACACGCTTGAATAATGTGAGAGTTGGGTTTCGTGGACGTCACTTCGCCTTGTAAACGTTTGATCAAGCTGCTTGCGACTTCAATGTAAGGATAATTTGCTAGGTCCTTTGCGCCTTGGCTGGCCGCGTGGTGATCGGTTCCATTGAGTTGAGTGAGTGCAGCACTGATGGCCGCGTAATCCGGTTGATTTGCGAAAACGGGAAAGGTCGTAAACACAAAAATCGTAACTGCAAAAATTCTCAATATAAATATGTTAGACATGTTCAATCCTTTTTTAGACATTCCGCAAAGCTTTGCATCTCATGTGCCCGTAAATACTCAAACTAGGGGCTCTATAGCGGCACTTGACTGACTATATCTTTGACAGGAGCCGCAAATTGAAAGTTTTTAGCGGGGTTCGTGTTTTCAAAAATAATATAACCATAGCTCATGAGTACGCCTTTTGCTCTTTGGTGTTCGGACTATATTTTATGATGAAATACTTTTCTTTTATTTTTTTGAGTTTTTTGTTGGCGGCAGGACCCGCTTTTTCAAATGCTAACGACAAAACGGTTTCGGTAATTTCAGAGGCTGAGTTCATTCAACTTGTGAATGAGCTTTCGCCGAAAGTCGATGCCTATCAAGCCATTTGGAAAAATGATCCGCGGGCCCTAATTTTTGGGGGGTCATCACGTGATTTCCTTTATTGGGTAAAAAAGCAGTTCAGCGGAATCTCAACGCGTACTCAGGCTGAAACCGTCATAAAGCATCTAAGAGGTTTGATTAAAATCGAAACACGAGACTTTATGATGCAAGATTCCGATATTGACATTGCCTCGCATATTCACGCGACTCCAAACGGAAAAGAGTTTGGCGTTACGGGGATTCATTCTATTAACCCTGACCGTATCAATATGAATACTGAAATTGGTAGAAATGAGGTTATTCAAGGCTATATTCCGGCAGAAAAAATTGCGATTGGCAAAAATGGTTTACGTCACTTGCCACAGTTCGGTAATGGCGTTGCTGAAATTTTTTCCGGAAAATTGAGCGTACATTACGGTAATCCCGACGATTTTGAAAACACTTTTTATGCTCGCCAGAAAATCAACCACCCCGTACTCTTGGCTTTGCGTTTTATTCGTCTTTTAGCGATGGATTATTATTACAACTACGGCAGGGGATTTCCGAAAGTTGATCCCCTAAAGGGAGTTTCTGCAGAAAATATAAAGCAGACTACAGATATTATTCAAAATGCGTGGGAGAAAGCCGAGCTCACTGAACATGTACGACAACCTAAATTTGTAGAGTGGTTAAATGGCACGATTAGCAAAGCATTTCGTTCTTACGCGAATCCTACCGCGGCCAAAATGTTAATGGAAAAATTTAACGTCGGAAAGCTGGGAGAGGCATATTCGCAAATTAAAGTTATCAACCACTTTCTTTACGCTAAAAATTATGACCAAGGCTTGATAACAAAAAATCTTGAAACCTTACGTGTTAATGTAGACGCATTTTATTTAGATATCATGCGTGAGCTTCCCGATGGTTATCTTTACCATGGTACTCGGTCAGACGATGCCTTTAAAAATATTGTAAGTCAGGGAAATATTCCTTCGGCCTCGGGATCTGCTGGTGCCGGTGTTTATGCAGTAAATAAAAATAATGTGAAATTTGCCGTCAATTGGACTGGTGACTCTACGGGTGACCTTGTCGCGAAACTTCATATTAGAGGAGAAGCTAAACTTGTTGATATTACTAGGGGCGAAGGTAAACGTGTTTTTACCGAATGGGCTGGGACTCAAGTCGGCCGGCATTTCGATGACATTCATGACTCTTTCGCTGAGGCATTTGGTGTCGATATTATTTCTTATCCCTATACACCACGTGCTTATGTCATTAAAAACAGCGATGCGATTGATGCCACCGAAGGATATACTCGCCAGGTCTTAAGTTTATCTCGAGCCATTGTTGAAATGCGCAGCGTTGACAGCGTCGAACGTCTAATGAGCTTTTATAAGAGTGTAGCAATTTCTAAATTCACTCCTCAGGAGATTCATGCGATTGGCAACGTCATGACTTTTCAGCCGACGCTTGCAGAGGTATTAGCGGCGACGAAGGATCGAAAAATTGAACAATCCGAGGCTTATATTTTAATGAAGGCGCTCAAAGAGACTGTTCTAGTACGTGCTTTTGTAAATTCCCGCCCGCGAAATCGTGAAATCCAAAAAGCTCTGTTTTTTGATTTTTTTGATATTAAAAGTAATGAGCAACTGGCGCTTTTGCTTGAGAACCTTGACAGAAAAGATGAATTGTTTCTGCGCGATCAAGTTATGGTTGCTGCCAAAACCCTGGAAATAAGTCGTGAAGCTTTGCCGCTCTGGCAAGGGGCTCTCTTATCTTTAGATTCACAACGGCTACGGATAGCCGTAGGTGGAATATTTGCTGCTGAAATCAAACCGAGTCCTGTGGCTAAAGATAATCTTGAGCAACTAGGGCAGTTTCTAAATCATTCTGACACCGAAATTCGTGGCTATTGGGCATTGATGCTATTCGAACAAGGTGAGCGCGGCAAAAAAATTGTTTTTGACAATATTATGCAATTCAGTTCGCTTTTAAATCTAGATGGCAAACAAAAGGACGAAGATTTTTCTTTGGGCTCTGATAAGTTCGGAAAAAGAGATAAAGAGCGCCTTTTGGGCCTCCTTCATCGCGCCATTTTAGAGAATCATTTTTTAGAAAAATTTGAATCTAAAGAAGCTTTACAGGGTTATGTTAATGCCATTGGACGTACACGGGTTTTGTTTGCCGATCCAAAAATTTGTTTGGAAAATCTAAACCAGATTAATTTTCAACCGCTAATGGCTGTCGAAAAGAAAGATGCCGCCTACGTTGTGAGTTCCCTCATCAATGTTTTTTCACGCCTAAGGGTTGAGGTCGGCAATATTCAGGAACGGCAATCGCTGTTAGATGTCTTTCGCATTAAGGTCACGATGGTGTTAAAGACTTACCCATTGGCTACCATTATTGATATCGAAGAAATTTTTAACCGTGGATTGACTGATGTATCACTTTTTTATGGTATAGAAATTTCACCTGAAATTGAAAATGAAATGCTTTTACTGATGCAGGAAGGGCGTGGCTTTCAACGTTGGACAGCGGCATTGATGATTTTAAATAATCACAACCCTTCGCAGGAAGGCCTTAAGAATCTCGCCGTTCAAGCAGTAAACGAAGTTTTAAAAACGGCGAGATTTGATAAAGAGAAGGCGTATCTCGGCAGCGCTTTAAAGACGCAGGGCTTGCCCATCACTGAATTTGTGGATTGGATTAAGTTTACATTTGCAACATTGATTCAAAAAGAAAATATTAGTGATAAAGAGGTCCGCGAGATTGTTCTTATTGATTTCATTGGCTGGGAAGCAATTGGACCAAAAACTTTGCGCGAAATCGAGGAGTTGCGAATGCAGCTAGCTCATACTCACCTAAAGGGCAGAGTCGGCTTTGAGACGCTTCAGCAGCTCATATTAACAGAGGGCTGCTCGGAATGGACAAAACTGGCGGCAGCGCGCACTCTTCGAGTGAGTTATGGTAAAGGTGACTTAGAATTATTGGCGATGAAATTAAAAGCGCCGAAAGAGCGAACAGGACTAAGCCGGTTTTTTGAAAAAAAAGAGTCCATGTTTGATATTCTTTCCCGCAATGAGGGAAGAAATCTAAAACTGCTCGTTGAGTTGGGCTTAAGTGATTCTGATGTTGCCGACTATTTAGTGAATGCCATTTTATACCCTAATGCTGACCCAAAAACCGGTAGCGTGATTTTACCGTCTATGGCACTTCAGTATATGATTCGATTAAATCTAAGAGATAAACGGCTCTTACCAAGACTTGAAAAAGAGCTCAGCACGGTGTCATTAAAAGATTTCAATCTTTACTTCACCGCTCTTGTTAAACTTTTTCCGGAGCGCGGTGATCTTATATTTAAAACCTTATATAATTTTCGTATGATTCCTAGTATCGTTGTCGACTTTCTTAAAATATTAACAGTGGACCACGAATCGACGGCACTTGTAAAAAGCTTACGGCAAGCTCGTTTGGCGAGTCCCTTATCTGCCACTACATCTCAGAAAATACAGAACCTGTTTGTCGACGAATGGCTGGAACGGCAATTAGCGGTCAAGTCTAAAAAGGCTTCGGGATTTTTTTGTGGAAGCTTATTTTTATGAAGTATCTTATTTTGGTGACCATATTATTAAGCGCAAAATTTGTGCTGGCAAATTCTTTTCAATGTCATAATTTATTCGCGGAGGCGGTAGAGCCATTGAATCCCAGAACTGGTGAAATAAATTACAAAGTTTTTGGGGGTGAGCATTCTGAGACTATCGTTATGATTCCGGGACTCGACTCTGCCATGCAGACTTTCTTTAATGTGACGCGACCTCTGGCACAAAAATATCGTGTTGTCGTTCTTGATCAGCGCGGCCATGGTCAGTCGGTAGAAAAAGGAGATAATTATTCCTCAGAAGTTTTAGCGCGAGATGTAAAAGTGTTGCTCGATCATTTGAGCGTTCAGAAAGCGCACGTGCTTGGACATTCTATGGGCGCGCGTACCGCGGCCCGACTTGCTCTCATGTATCCCGATGTTGTGAAGTCTTTAATTATTGAAGATATGGAGCTCATAAGTCGTGGGAGTGGTTCTCTTGAGAAATACTCCGACGAAATTGCACAAATGCGGGCTCTTCCAAAGAAATTTGCGTCCCGAGCCGAATTAATTGCTTCCTTGACACCCTTATTTGGCGATGAAGCAGAGTCGCTAAGCTATCGCCGGGCGCGTGAAAATACCGACGGCAGTATTGAACTTTTGTTTCGTCCTCATGTTTCAGTGATTTATGGCGTGCAAGGAAATGTCGAAAATCTACTAACTCCAGCTCGGGATATTAAAGCTCCCATTTTGGTCATGGTAGCAAATCCAAAGAAAGGAACTGCAGTTTCCGCGAACGGTTTGAGGGCTTTTGAGAGACTTCCCCAAGCCAAAATTCAAAAATTTGAAAATGCGGGACATGTTATACATAGAAGTGATGAAGCCAAATTCTTGGAGACCCTTGCTGACTTCATTGAAAAAAACAAATGAGAGAGTTTTCAGAGTCACTCTCGCCTCGCAACTAAATTTACGGCTTTAGAGGCCACTTCAAATGTAGTCAAAAAAGGACTTTCGACAGGTGAATTTCTATTTGTTTCACTTTCCTGTTTTCGTCATATAATATCATAACTTTTTTGTCTGATTAGTTTTTCTTTTGCTTT